>JAGCYU010000001.1 GCA_017960645.1 Alphaproteobacteria bacterium
GCTCCAATTATGTAAATCTTCAATTTCCATTTTGGGGTTTGCGAGTGAGATAACACTTTAAAATCAAAGTACCGAAGTCTTAAAAGGCTTCTTTTTACTAACTGATCAGTTAATGAAAGAGAAAAATAAATGACTAAAGAAACATTCCAAAGAACTAAACCGCACTGCAATATCGGTACGATTGGTCACGTTGACCATGGTAAGACCATATTGACCGCGGCTATTACAAAAGTATTGTCCGAAGCTGGTAAAGCAGACTTTATGGCTTATGACAAAATTGACGGCGCTCCAGAAGAAAAAGCTCGTGGTATTACAATTAACACAGCTCACGTTGAATATGAAACAGATAAACGCCACTACGCGCATGTTGACTGTCCGGGACACGCTGACTATGTTAAAAACATGATCACCGGTGCTGCTCAAATGGACGGCGCTATCTTGGTTGTGTCTGCAGCTGATGGTCCTATGCCACAAACTCGTGAACACATTTTGTTGGCTCGTCAGGTTGGCGTTCCAGCTATCGTTGTGTTCTTGAACAAAATGGATATGGTTGATGATCCAGAATTGGTTGACTTGGTTGAAATGGAAGTCCGCGATTTGTTGACTTCTTATCAATTCCCAGGCGATGAAATTCCTATCATCAAAGGTTCTGCAAAAGTCGCTTTGGACGGCGGAGATCCAAAATTGGGCAAAGATGCCATTATGGCTTTGATGGATGCCGTTGATAACTACATTCCTCAACCACAACGCCCAGTTGACAAACCATTCTTAATGCCTATTGAAGACGTGTTCTCCATCTCTGGCCGCGGTACAGTTGTGACCGGTCGTGTGGAACAAGGTGTTTTGAAGGTTGGTGACGAAATCGAAATCGTTGGTTTGCGTCCAACACAAAAAACAGTTTGTACTGGTGTTGAAATGTTCCGTAAATTGTTGGATCAAGCAGAAGCTGGTGATAACATCGGTGTATTGCTCCGTGGTACAAAACGTGAAGAAGTTGAACGTGGTCAAGTATTGGCTGCTCCAGGCACAATTACGCCTCATACAGAGTTTGAATGCCAATGCTACATTTTGACAAAAGAAGAAGGTGGACGTCATACTCCATTCTTTGCAAACTATCGTCCTCAATTCTATTTCCGTACAACTGACGTGACAGGTACAATTGAATTACCTGCTGGTACAGAAATGGTTATGCCAGGCGATAACATCACAATGACAGTCAAATTGATCGTTCCAGTTGCTATGTCTGAAGGCTTACGCTTCGCTATTCGTGAAGGTGGTCATACAGTCGGTGCTGGTACAGTGTCAAAGATTATTAAATAATCTGACTACGGCTGAAAAACCGAATCCCACTCTTTTTAGGGTGGGATTTTTCTTTAGGCTTGAAGTTTTTTTTGCTTTATGCTATGGTGGTAAGCACTAACAAAGGAGGTCTTATGACAGATTTTTCAAAAATATCCGTAATCGGTTGTGGACGTTGGGGTGGTTTTTTGGGATGGTATGCCGCCACTTATAAAAAATCAGATGTTTTGTTTTTAGGTGTTCCCGGGGATCCCGCTTATGAATCCTTGCTCAAGACTCGCAACAACGGCTATTGCCAAATGCCAGACAATGTATCATGGACAACAGATATTGAACCTGTTTTACAAAGAGACTTCATCATCGTATCCATCGGCTGTCAAGGCTTCCGCGCTTTGTGCAAGCAAATGAGCGCTTATTCTCTGTCAGGCAAAACTTTTTTATTGGCTATGAAGGGATTAGAAATTGATACATGCAAACGTATGACTCAAGTCTTTGCAGAGGAAATTAAGCAACCAGATGTGCATGTTGCTGTGTTGGCTGGCCCTGGACATCCACAAGATTATTTGAATAAAATTCCAAGCTGTGTTGTCATAGATTCTGCCGAAGAAAAAACGAAGCACGAAGTAGCAGATTATATGAACAGCAATTTGATTCGTGCCTATTACGGATCCGACCTGATTGGTAATGAAATAGGTGCCGCACTTAAAAACGTTATTGGCTTGGCCGCCGGTATTTTGGACGGCCTTAATTGGGCTGGATTAAAGGGCGCTTTAATGGCGCGGGCACCTGTTGAAGTTGGCCGCATCATGGATTATTTCGGCGGGCAATCAAAAACAGCGTATGGACTGTCGCATTTAGGAGATTATGAAGCAACTTTATTTTCACCACACAGCCATAACCGAGCCTATGGAGAAAGCCTAATTAAAGGCCCCACATTTGATAAATTGGCCGAAGGCGTCTATACATTAAAAGCCGTCTATGCACTTAAGGATAAAATTGATTTACCGATTTGTACTGCTTTGTACGAAGTGGTTTATAATCATAAAGATCCTCAAGATGAAATCAATACATTATTCTTGCGCCCAACAAAAGCTGAGTAATTACTTAGCATTCATAAAGCGTTTGAAATAAACATTTAAATTATCACGAATGGCTTTGTCAATTTCGGATGAAGATAAACCTGTTAAAATTTCCATGCCATCGGCTATATTATCCACTGCATAAATATGGAATTTTTTATTTTCAACCGCATGCCGCACACGAGGTTCCAACATTAAAGATTGAACTGTTGTGGCAGGAATAATCACACCTTGTTTCCCGGTCAAACCTTTTTGGACACACACATCAAAAAAGCCTTCTATTTTTTCATTAACGGCGCCCACAGATTGTACTTCCCCCAACTGATTTACAGCGCCTGTTGCTGCGATTGCTTGATTGATCGGAATATTTGCGATTGCAGATAACAAACAGTATAGTTCTGCCGCACTGGCAGAATCACCATCAATTTCATTATAGGATTGTTCCAAAACCAAACTAGCATCAATGGATAACGGTTTTTCTCGTCCATATTTTCCTGCCAAATAAGAAGCCAAAATCAACACGCCTTTTGTATGCAAAGCGCCACCCAACGCTACTTCACGTTCAATATCTATCACCTTACCTGCGCCCAAACGGATTTGACACGTTACGCGTGCGGGTCGCCCAAAAGAAAAGGCTTGATATTGATGCACCACAAGCGAATTTAATTGTCCGACTTTATAACCATCCGTATCGATTTGCAAAGTTCCATTTTTAATGGCTGTCATCATATCGGCCTGAGGACCACCCAAACGATACTGATGTTGCACCATTGCATGTTCAAGGTGTTCCGGCAAAACTTGTTTAGCCTCTTGCGTTTTAGCTTCAAAATCTGCCTCGCGCATCATATCATGGATGACAGAAACATAGGTGGTCAAACATGCCTTATCTTGAGCAAACCGTGCAGCATATTCCACCATTGTTTTCAACGTTTCCGGATGAAAGGGCAACAAATGTTCCTTTTGAATAAAATCCAATAAAACACCTATATACACCTTTTCCATATCGGCGGTACGCGGCATTTTGTGGGAAAAATGGGCCTGCAATTTAAACAATTGAGAAAACTCAGCATCCTTGCAGTTCATTGCATTATAAAATGAAGCATCTCCAACCAAAACAACTTTTATATTTAACGGAATCGGACTGGGCTCCAATGACACGTTTGTCAACACACTAGATTCATCTCCTGCATCCATTTTAATTTTGCGCTCAAATAAAACTCTTTTTAACACGCCCCAAACATTAAAGTTTTCTAATAAATCTTGCGCCTCTATAACTAAGATTCCCCCATTTGCCAAATGCAAAGCACCAGGGCGGATAAATGTATGATCTGTCATCAACATCCCTTGCCATTGTACGCGCTCTATCCGACCCAATAAATGTGGCAAAGTAGGGCGACTTAAATGAATCACAGGCGCTCCGGAATTAGCTGGATGAGAAACAAAAGGGTTCACAGCTAACCGTGACCAAAAAATCCGTATTTGTTCGGCGGAAATTCCATCGTTTGACGTAATGATATGTAAATTGTCTAAAACATAATTTTCAACACTGTTTAAATAATTCAAAAATCCCGGGTATTTATCATACGTTTTGTGCAACTTAACCAACGTTTGGTTTAAAATTTGGCGAGCAACGTCTTGATTTATTTTTTCTATTTCACTTTGTTGTTTATCTTTCCATACCGGCGTTTCTTGCAAAACTCTTTCCAAACGAGCTTGGGCCAACTTCATGTGCGATAAAATCTTTTTTCGTTTTTCAATCGGCAATTTATTAAACTCGCTTGCGGATATCTCTCGCCCTTTGTCTTTTGGACAAACAACAATACCACCAGGCACCTTGGACAATCCAACATCACTTGTCTCAATTATTTGGCGTAATGATTGAAAATATTCTTCTTTTTCCGCAGCAAGTTGTTGTTCTATATGCGCCAATTTGATTTTATAGGCTTCGTCTGAAAAAGCATTTTGCAAACTTTGCTTCAACATTAAAGCCGTGTGATTCATTTCCTTTGAAAATATTAGGCCTTGTCCTGTCGGCAACCTTAAAGCAAGTGGCTTGTTAAAATCATCAAAGTTCGTGACATAGCACCAATCATCCGGCGTTGGTAGAGTTTGTGCATATTGGCTGATAACATCCAATGTCAAAGAAGTACGCCCCACGCCTTTCGGACCGGAAGAAACAATATGATACCCATTTGGGGGCATCTGAATACCAAAATTGATAGCGGACAACGCCCTATTTTGGCCTAAAATAGCTTTAGACGGCCGAATTTTTTTGACTTCCGATACAGTCAACTTGCTAGGGGCATACAATTCCGATGGCTTTAATGCCTGTTTCATATTCCTCAACCCTCTCCTCTACCAGAGGTTATACCCCATTTTTTATCAAAAAAAAAGAAAAAACTTAAAAAAACTATATATCCATACATTATTTTGTGGTTTTTTTTAAAAAAATCGAGTATAAGTATTCCTATAAGGAATAAACCCAAAAGAAAGGATTTTAAGTATGATGAAAGTTACTGTTGAACAAGCTGCTCTTTTAAAGGCTTTAGCACACACACAAAGTATTGTCGAACGCCGTCAAACAATCCCTATTTTGGCAAACGTCCTGATTGAGGCTACAGATGATGGTATTTCAATTAAAGCCACCGATAATGAATTGGAAATTTCCGAACAACTGCCGGCAACTATAGAAGAAGCGGGGGCAGTTACTGTACCAGCCCACAAACTTTATGACATTGTACGTCGCTTGCCCGACGGATCACAAGTTAGTTTATCCTTGTCAGAAGAAACCAGCCAAGTGAATATTGCTTCTGGTCGTGCAAAGTTTGCATTGGCATGTATAGCGCCGGAAGGCTTTCCAACCATGGCCCGCGAAGAAACACCATTTTCTTTTGATTTAAGCGCAGAGGATTTGCAGGCTTTAATTAACAAAACAAGCTTTGCCGTTTCTTTGGAAGAAACGCGGTATAACTTGAACGGTATTTTCTTGCACGAAAAGAAGGGCGCTTTGATTGCGGTTGCAACAGACGGACACAGACTGGCTTGTGCCAAAACAGATTTGCCGGATGGAGCCAAGGGAATCCCGGGCGTGATTATTCCCCGCAAAACGATTGGGGAAGTTTCTAAACTGGTTACAGAGGCAACAGACACTATTCACATTGCTTTATCTAACAATCAGATTCGGTTCAAAATGGAAAAGGTGGAATTGTCTTCACGCTTGATTGATGGCACATATCCCGATTATGAAAAAGTTATTCCAACAGGAAATGACAAGACTTTAGCGGCCGATGCAAAAGTCTTAGCCAATGTTGTTGAACGCGTTTCTGTTGTTTCCGAAAAATCAAAGGGAATCAAGTTAAGTCTTGCTCCAAATTTATTAAAAGTATCTGCTGCAACGGCAGATGAAGGTTTTGCCGAAGATGAATTGGATACAACCTATGCTGGCGACGAAATGGACATTGGATTTAACTATCGCTATTTGTTAGATATTTTAGCACAAATCAAAGGGCAAAATGTTAAAATCGGGTTCCAAGACGGAATTTCCCCTGTCATTTTGCAAGACACCGATGATCCAAATGCATTGTTTGTTTTAATGCCAATGCGGGTGTAACAAATGGCCGTTACAAAAACGGGCATTACTCAATTGAAACTCACGAACTTTCGTTCGTACGATTTTTTAGACTTAAATATCGGCGACCATTTTTGCCCTATTTTAATTTCCGGGCATAATGGTGCAGGCAAAACAAATATTTTAGAAGCCATTTCATTATTAACCGCAGGCAAAGGTTTAAGGTCGGCAAAACTATCCGATGTAGCACGTCATGTCGGCGAAAATGTGTATCCTTTATGGAGTATTTCTGCCAAAGTAGCCTCCCCTTTAGGGACCAGCAAAATCGGCACAGGAATGGTTGCAGGATCTGAACGTAGGCAAGTACGAATTGATGGCAAGACAACAACTAAACAATCAGATTTGGCGCGTGTATTTAGGTGTTTATGGTTAACACCTGCTCAAGATCGTTTATTTTGCGGAGACCCTAGTGCACGCCGCCGTTTTTTAGACAGGATTGTTCAAACTTTTGACCCGAATCACGCCAATCGCTTGACCGATTATAATGCTGCTTTAAAAGAGTGGAATACACTTGTCAGAACTGGCGCGGCAGATTCAACATGGCTGGATGCCTTGGAACAACAACTGGTGGAAAACGGGATTGCGATTTCTGCTTCCCGATTGGATGTAGTTGAACGTATCAGTAAATACTTGAGTATCACAGACAACCCTACCTTCCCTGCGGCGGAAATTCAATTAACTGGCGTGTTAGAAAAAGCACTTCTTTCTCAAAGCGCCGTTATGGTGGAAGATGCGTTTATGGGCAATTTAAAAACAGCCCGAAAAATCTGTGCTGAAGGAGGTAATTTAACGGGTCCACACACAGCCGACTTCATCGTGATTCACAAGCAGCAAAATAGGTCGGCTGATTTATGTTCAACAGGGGAGCAAAAAGCGCTTTTATTGTCCATTATCTTGGCGGAAATGCAAGCACAAATGGCAGAACAAGGCCATTGTCCGCTGTTGCTTTTAGATGAAGTTTCAGCCCATTTGGACGAGCACAGACAACACACATTATTTGAGGTTTTGCTTTCCCGTCCGACACAGGTTTGGATGACCTCAACAAATTCTAAACTTTTTGCAGATTTTACTGGACTTTTTTATCAATTTGATGTACAAGAATCTATAGTAAAAACTTTGGTTGCTTAAGGGCAAGAGAAGGATATATAAAATGAAAAAACTTAATTGGAAAAGTATTGTTGGATGGGGAGTTGCGGCATTAGTTATCGTCGGTATCATCGGAACAAATATGTATCAAATGCGGGAGCAAAAGACAGATAAACCCATTGTCAAAATTGGTATAACAATGCCTTTAACAGGTGCTATGGGAAAATTTGGACAGGAGATTAAAAAAGGTATTGAATTAAGGCTCTCTCAAATCCCAGAAAATACCAAATATCACTATGAAGTCATTTATGAAGATGACCAATTGCAAGCATCAAAAGAATTCACCAATGCCCAAAAATTGATTAATTTTAACAATGTGGATGTCGTTATTTCCACTTTTGCTGGCAGTGGCCCTGCTATTGCTGATTTAGCAAAAGACAAGAAAGTAATTCATTTTGATAACACTTGGACAGATAAAATTGCAAAAAGCAGTCCATATACTTTTATGCACGAACTTCAACCAGCAGATACCGTAAAGTTATGGATGGACACAGCCTACAAAAAAGGATATCGCCGCGTTTCCATTATCAATAACGATATACATGCTGGCGGAGAATATGTAATTTCTGAAGCACAAAGGATTTTACCTAATTATCCGGGAATGCAAATTGTAGATGTTGAACGCGTACCTGTGATGGATGCAAATTTAAGAACTGTTGTGGCAAAAATGAACACGAAGAATCCAGATTTATACTTGTCTGTTTTGTTATCCCCAACAACAGATATGTGGGGTAAAATTTTGAAAGAACAGGAAATCAAAACACCTACTTCCTCTATAGATTTATACTTCAATGCAACGAACTTGTCATTATTTAATGGTGGATTTGTGACTGGACCTGCTTTCCCGGCTCAAAGATTTAATGATGATTATGTTAAAGCGTATGGGGAAAGATTTACAAATTTCATGACGCCATTTGTGTATGATGTGATTGATATATTGGTTAAGACCTATGAAAAATATGATACAAAGCCATCTGGAGAACAAATTAGCCATGATTTATTGAACCTAAAAGATTATAGTGGCATTTTTAGACAGATTTGGGTTGATAAATGGGGTATGTTCCATAATATGCCAGTTGCACTTGATATTAAAGATGGGCAATTAGTTCCAGTTGAAGAATAAAAAAATGAAAGGATATTGACTATGACAGATAACACAGAAATGATGGCTGCAGAAGCAAAATATAATGCCGATTCTATTAAGGTCTTGCATGGATTGGAAGCAGTACGCAAACGGCCAGGGATGTACATTGGTGATACAGATGACGGAACTGGTTTGCATCACATGGTCTATGAAGTGTTGGATAACTCAATTGATGAAGCTTTGGCTGGCTATTGCGACCGTGTTGACGTCATTTTAAATGGAGACGGCTCTGTCACAGTGATTGATGATGGACGCGGAATGCCTGTTGACACGCACAAAGAAGAAGGGGTTTCTGCTGCCGAAGTAATTATGACTCAATTGCATGCCGGTGGTAAATTTGACAACAATTCATACAAGGTATCCGGTGGATTACATGGCGTAGGCGTGTCTTGCGTGAACGCTTTATCCGATTGGTTAGACTTAACCGTTTGGCGCAACGACAAAGAATATTATGCTCGCTTTGAAAACGGAAATACCGTCAAACACTTGGTTGAAGTAGGCGATGCAGAAGGCAAGCACGGAACAAAGGTTACTTTCCATCCCTCTGCCGAGATCTTTACGCAAACAGAGTTTGATTTTGATACTTTGGAGCACCGCATGCGTGAATTAGCTTTCTTGAACAGCGGTGTCCATTTGCGTTTAATCGATGAACGTTCCAGTGAACCCAAAGAAGTTGATATGGAATATGAAGGCGGGATTAAAGAGTTTGTGAAATACTTGGATCAATCCAAAAATTCTTTGCATGGCGAACCGTTCTTTTTAAAAGGCGAAAAAGATGGCATTGCTGTGGAAGTTGCTTTGGAATGGACAGATTCTTACCACGAAACATGCCTGTGCTTTACAAACAACATTCCTCAACGGGATGGCGGTACACACTTGGCAGGACTCCGTGGCGCTTTGACTCGTACAGTGAACAACTATGCAGTGTCATCCGGCATTGCCAAAAAAGAAAAGGTAGAATTGGCCGGTGAAGATATGCGCGAAGGGTTAACCGTCGTTTTATCTGTGAAAGTACCAGATCCGAAGTTTTCTTCTCAAACAAAAGACAAGTTGGTATCCAGTGAAGTACGTCCTGTGGTAGAAGGGGTTGTGGGTGACAAACTTGAACAATGGTTTGAAGAACACCCAGCCGAAGCGCGTATGGTTATTGGCAAAGTTGTTGAAGCTGCTGCTGCTCGTGAAGCTGCACGTAAAGCACGTGAATTAACGCGGCGCAAAGGTGCTTTGGATATGGCTTCATTACCTGGTAAATTGGCCGATTGCCAAAGTAAAGATCCTGCCGATTCGGAAGTCTTTATCGTTGAGGGAGATTCCGCAGGCGGTTCTGCAAAACAAGGGCGCGATCGTGCGCACCAAGCCATTTTACCATTGCGCGGCAAAATTTTGAACGTGGAACGGGCTCGTTTTGATAAAATGCTATCTTCTGCAGAAATCGGCACAATTGTAACAGCGCTTGGGACAGGTATTGGTCGCGATGATTTTAATGCAGACAAATGTCGTTACCATAAAATCATTTTCATGACCGATGCTGATGTGGACGGCGCACATATTCGTACCCTTTTGATGACATTCTTCTTCCGTCAAATGCCAGAGTTAATTGAGCGTGGTTACGTTTATATTGCTCAACCACCTTTGTATCGTGCAAAACGCGGCAACAGCGAAACATATTTAAAAGATGACGCTGCCATGGAAGAATACTTGATTCAATCTGGAACAGAGGGTGCTGTATTACAAATGGCTGACGGCACACAGATTGCTGGAGCAGACTTGGTTGCACGAGTCGAGCAAGCACGCGTGGCTCGAAACTTAATTTTGGCCATGTCTCGCCATGTTCCGTATCGTATTATCGGACAGATGGCTATTATGGGCATGTTTGGCGGAGATAAAGTCTATGACGATTCGTTTGCCAAACGTTTAGACATGATGGAACCGGAATATGAACGCGGTTGGAAATGTGAATACAATGAAAAGAATGAGTTTGTGTTCACTCGCGTGTTACGCGGCGTTACTGAAAAACATGTTGTGGATGAAAACTTGATGAATTGTACTGAGGCTCGTCAATTGGACAAAATGGCCGCCGAATTGCAAGAATTTTACGCAAAACCATCCGTATTAAAAGTCAAGGATGAAGAATTCCAAATTCAAGGACCTGTATCCTTGGCCGAAGCGGTCTTTAAAGTAGGTAAAAAAGGTGTCGCTATTAACCGCTATAAAGGATTAGGTGAAATGAATCCTGAACAGTTGTGGGAAACAACATTGGATCCAAACAATCGCCGGTTATTGCAGGTTAAAATTACCCACCAAGACGAAGCCGAACAAGTGTTTTCAACTTTGATGGGTGACGTTGTAGAACCGCGTCGCGACTTCATCCAAACAAATGCTTTGAATGTTGCCAACTTGGATGTGTAAAAACAATTAGGCATCAAAAAAATCCCCACCAAAAATGATGGGGATTTTGTTTCAAATTTCAACTTATTTTAAAGTTAAGTTTGTGGCACAGGTTTTGCCATTTTCTTCTTTTAGTTCATAGGAAATTGCTTGACCTTCATCCAAACCACGCAAGCCTGCTTCATGAACAGCTGTGATATGTACAAACACATCTTTTGCTCCTTCTGGTGCATCGTCTGGCGTAATAAATCCATAACCATTTTTATAATTAAACCATTTTACTTTACCTGACAACATAGTCGTTACTCCATTTGTTAGTTGTTAAGCCTTATCATCGGCGAATATTCAATAGTCAGAAATCCGATTAAAAGTGAAAAACAATATCTGTCATCCCTTTATCAATCCCCCGCCATTGAAGACAGATTCATTATAGGACTTTTTTAACAAAAAGCAAGCGCCCTTTTAAAAATATTTTTTTTCAAATTCCACATACCTTTTCGTCCCCCAAAAAACTATTTACTTGTGCTTTATAAAAAATTATTCTAGGATATAACTATGTTTAGATATTTGCTTATTTTATGGTTATTTTTGTTTTCTTGCACAGGGTTTGCAAAAAATTACGCCCACATAGATGCCAAGGCAGAAGACGCACCATCTATGGTCTCAGAAGAAAATTTTGACGAACTGGTAAACAAGTTGGTCGGCAATTATTCTAAAGACGAGGATAAAGCCAGAGCCATTCTTGCATGGATCGTTAAAAATATAGACTATGATGATTACCGATTTAAAAAATTAACATATGCTCGAAAGCATCCTTATAGTATTCGTGATTATTCTGTACCTGCCAGTGATATTTTAAAAGTTCACTTGGGCGTCTGCGCTGATATTGCAAAATTATATGTACGTATGGCACAAAGAGCCGGCCTAACCGCTCGCGTTGTGGAAGGATATGCCGGATTTAAATTAACAAAATCAAATTATGAAAATGAACGCCATGCGTGGGTTATTGTTACTATTGATGGCAAAGAAGAATTCATTGATCCGACATGGGCTGGGGTTGAAAATGGCACTGATAAAATAAGAAGCAACACGGCCTATCGAAAAGAGCTGGAACGCCGAGAAAAGAAAAAATTTAAACCTCAAAAAAATCGCTCTGTAAATAACTATTTCTTTTTAACAAAACCACAAGTCATGATTAAAACGCATTTTCCAGATAAGCAAGAAGATCAATTGTTGACACATCCCGTATCATTGTCTATATTCTTAATAAGGTCAAACCGATGAGTAAAATTTTAGTTGTAGAAGACAATGCCCTTAATCGCCGATTGTTTACAGATTTGCTGCAAACACTGCACCATGATATAATAGAAGCAACCGATGGGCGAGAAGCTTTGCAATTAACAAAAGCACATCAACCAGACTTAGTGCTGATGGATATTCAGTTGCCTGGATTATCTGGATTAGAAGTAACAAAAAAAATTCGTGCCAATAAAAAAATAAAACAGCCGAAAATTCTGGCCGTTTCTGCTTTTGCTATGAAACAAGATGCAGAAAAAGTACTTCAATCTGGCTGTGATGATTATATTTCAAAACCAATTGCAATTGGACTTTTTCTGCAAAAAGTGACCGAAATATTGCAAACTTAAAACAGATATTTCAATTTCAACATCAAAATATTAGAATGAAATTTAGACGTATCTTCATGCTTGCCACAAGTTTCCGTCAGTTTCAAATAACGGTATTCTGCACCAACAGCAAAAGGAGCTGTCACAAATTGATATTCCATCCCCATTTGATATTGCCATGCGGAAGTAAATTTATGATCAAACTTTCCATAGCCTAAACCTAAACCAACATAAGGATCCACCACAGGAATAAATGGAATAACCGCCGATACACTGCCCATAACGGCATCTAGTTGTCGTGCACCTTGCCCCTTTATATCCGGACGAGTATGCAAATACTCTACTTCGCCGCGAACATCAAACCAAGGAAGTGGCAAAACATATCCTCCGCTTAAACTATAAACAGAAGAATTTTCAAAACTACCTATATGACCATTGGAATAGGCGGAGCCCCCATTTAAACCAACACCATATCCTAGCCCCGCATAAAAATCTGCGGACACGGCCGTTGCCAGCATTGATAACGAGATTGCACAAGCATATAAATATTTTTTCATAGTATCCCCTTTCTCCTTTAAACAACCTTAGCATATCAAATTATGCACGGCTTGTCACGTATTTTTTTCTTGACTTTCATTCATGAGTTTGATATACTGTTTTTCAAGTAAATTTTATTGAAAGGATTCACTATGACATTGCCTTTAATGCCCAAAGCTACCGCGGTTTGGTTGGTAGAAAATACATCTTTAACATTTGCACAAATTGCAGATTTTTGTGGCATGCACTCACTAGAGGTTCAAGCGATTGCTGACGGAGATGTGGCTACAAATATTATGGGGTTGGATCCTGTGGCTCGCGGACAATTAACTTTGGAAGAAATTAAACGTTGCGAAAAAGATCCGGAAGCACGCTTAGAATTATTCACTCACCCGGAAATTGAAAAGTTGCTTAACAAGGGAGCGCGGTATGTCTCTCAGGCAAAAAAAATGGACCGTCCAATGGCTATTATGTGGTTGATTAAAAACCACCCAGAATTATCCGACAGTCAGATTGTGCGCTTGTTAAAAACAACCAAGCCGACCATTTTGGCAATCCGCAACAAAACACACAAAAACTATCACAATATTCAATCCACAAGTCCTGTCACTTTGGGATTGTGCAGTGAATCCGATTTAAATACAGCGGTTGCTTGCGCTGTCAAAAAAGTTCAACCATAGTCTTTTAACAGGGGGAAAAATGACTGATAATGTAAATGCTGAATCCGGAAAATTAAATCAATTTATTGAAAGAATTGAACGATTGGAATCGGAAAAGGCAGACTTGGCTTCCGATATCCGGGAAGTATTTGCAGAAGCAAAAGGTCAAGGATTTGATGTAAAAGTAATGCGGCAAGTATTGAAACTACGCAAAATGGATCCTGCGGATCGTGCAGAAACAGAGTTTTTAAGGGATGAATATAAAAAATTACTTGGCATGACAGAATAAATCCATGTGACTTTTTTAGAATTTTCTCTTGCATTTTTTGATAAAAGAGAATATAATGTAAATGTTTTAAGGAAGTAATAAGACTTCATATAAAATTGATTTTCAATTCAGAGGATACATGAAACAAAATAGCCGCAACCGTAGAAACGGTCATTTCGGTAATCGCAATACCAGACCAACACAAACCATTTATCGTAATACAGTTTTAGAATCCACAGGTCCTTGTGGAAAATTACGGGGGACACCGCTACAATTAGCAGAAAAATATCAAGCCGCTGCCAAAGATGCTCTTGTCCAAAATGATACTATTTTAGCAGAAAATTTTTCCCAATATGCGGATCATTATATGCACTTGCAGAATCAGGCCATTGAAAATGAAAAAGTTGCTGCCTCTTACCGGGCCTCAGAACAATCCGCCCCAGCAGAAGAAGTAGAAAATAAAGAAGAATCTTCTGAAGAGCAAGTACCACTTTCTACAGAAAACTTATCCGTTCCCGTCCAAGAAATGCAATTTCAAGAAGATACTACACAAGATCCAGAATAACGATAGCAATCGCATCCTCATCATCCGATAAGGACAGATGAATATGCACGGGACGTTTGTATTTTTCTTTCATATAATTTTGTGCGTTTTCACTTAAAACAAGATTTGGCTGACCCGACGGCGCATTTTCCACCCATACATCCTGCAAGCCAATAATACCAAATCCAGTTCCCAAAGCCTTGACAAAGGCTTCTTTAGCGGCATATCTTTTTGCATAATGATTCAGACGCAAATCCTCGGATAGCAATTCACCACGTTCACGTTCTTTGGGACAAAATACTTTTTTGATAAAAGAAGCACCACCCTTTTCCACCTTTTTCTGGAAATGCTCCTTTTTAACAAAATCTATTCCAACGCCAATAATCATTCAATCCCCTTTACTTGAAAAGCAGAAAAAATCTTGGGATTTTTACGTAAACAATCCAATACATCCAACAAATGATCATCGTCTTCCACGTTTATATCTATAATTACTTCCGTTTTTTTGGAATCTTGTGTAATGGTATTGACTCGGCAAAGTTCCGCTTCATTTTTAGCAAACAACGTAACTATTTCTGCCATTGTTTTGGGATTTGTTTTCCAAACAACCCGCAAACGTGCAGGCAAAGAATTATGACCTTTTTTTGTGATATTCCATTCAACATTGACCCATTTATCCGGCTGTTTTATGTACTTGGCAAGTTGCACACATTCTCGGCGGTGAATCACGACTTGATGATTTTCCCGAATTCCTACAATTGCATTTCCTACACTCGGTTGACAACAATTACCTAGCACAAAAGCATCAGACGCCTCTAACCCCAAAATTGGGGGCAAAGTATTTTGTGTTTTTCTCTTAAATAATGCCAAAGTTTTTTCAAATAATCCCATTTGAGGCCACAAATGTAATTTATCCATAATTTGATAGGGTTTAACGCTTCCTTTGCCCAATGCAGCATATAAAACCGGCAAACTTCTGTATCTTGTTTTTTTGGCTAAATCATTTAACATTTGAGGATCCAAATGAATATGCTTTTTCGTAGCATACCGTTGCAATATCTCGGCTCCTTTATTTTTTTCCTCATCAAACTTTTTGTTTAAAAGCCACTCTTCTATACATGATTTTGCATAGGGTGTTTTCACACTTGTTTTCCATTCTGCTTTTGGCTCCGATTTTCCGGATGTGATAATTTCTATTTGTGCACCTTCAACCAAAGGATCTCCTGCACCAACGATACGCCCATTCATTTTAGCCCGAGCAAAATGATTTCCCAATTTATCACTGACATTATAAGCAAAATCTAAAATCGTTGCACCTTTCGGCATAGACAATAAGCGCCCATCTTTTGCAAAACAAAAAATTTTATCCTGATATAAATGCATTCTTGTCCGATTTAAAAACTCCATCGGATTTTTGGTATTTTGCATTAAAGCCAACAATTCTTGCATCCATTTGTATTTTTTGCCGGCATATGGTACACCTTGCTTATATTGCCAATGTGCCGCCACTCCAAAATCTGATTCATACGCCATTTCTTGGGTACGGATTTGAACTTCTATCGCCCGTTGGTTGGGACATAACACACTGGTTTGTAAAGATCTATAGCCATTATCTTTAGGCGTGGAAATATAATCCTTAAAACGTCCTGGAATCATACGAAAATTTTGATGAATCAGCCCTAATACCTGATAACATTGAGGAATTGTTTTGACAACTATGCGAAAACCGACAATATCAAAGATGTGTTCCAACGCACCATTGTGTTGTTGCAACTTTTTCCACAAGGAATAAGGCATTTTTTGGCGCCCTGTTACAACAGCTTTGATATGCGATTCAGATAAAATACATTCAATTTTTTGTATGATTGCACCCAAACGAACATGATGCTTTTTATTGAGTAAATTTAATTGGGTAGTGATATTTTCATACGCAATAGGATTGATATAACGGAAAGCCAAATCTTCCAATTCGTTTTTAACCAGATGCATGCCTATCCGCTCGGCCAATGGAACATATATATCCATTGTCTCTTTGGACACACGCAGCTGTTTTTCAGGAGAAGAATACTTAAGCGTTCGCATATTATGTAATCTATCGGCCAACTTAATAAGTAAAATTCGTACATCACGACTAGAAGCCAGAATTAATTTTCTGAAATTTTCCGCTTGACCAGCATCTTCAGAAACCAGTTGAAACTTTTCTAATTTTGTTAACCCTTGAACAAGATTCGCTACATCCTTACCAAATAATGCCTCAATAGAATCATACGAAGCAGGGGTATCTTCAACTGTATCATGCAACAACGCAGCAATAATAGAATTACCATCCAATCGATATTCTAATAAAATTTGCGCAACTGCAATCGGATGGATAATATACTTCTCGCCACTTTCCCTTTGCTGATCATAGTGCATTTTTTGCGCAAACAAATACGCCCGATTTAACGCATCCGCATCGGCTTTTTTGTCATATGATTTGACAGCTTCAATTAACTCTTCAGCCCGCATCCATCCCCCTTTATAAAGAGCAAGGCGACCTTAAGCTTCTGTCCCTTCAACAACTTGGAATGCCTCAGAAGCAATAAATTCGTTATCTGCATACAAAGCGTCTTCTGGATTAACGGTTTCACCAGCCAATTCAGAGTCAACCTCTTTCAACTCATCCGCATCAGAACCAACTTCAGTTGTCTTTGCATATTTCTGCATGCTGGCAATAACCCCATCTTTTAAAACAGATAAATCTAATACTCCTTGTCCAATTTCGCGCAAGGCGATGACAGGATTTTTATCTCCTTCTTTTGGCACCATTGCATCTGCACCAGCCTCTAAAGATTTAGCGCGCCCAGACGCCAATAAAACTAATTCAAATTGATTAGGAACTTTTGCAATACAATCTTCAACTGTTCTACGTGCCATAAAATATCCTTTCTTAGCGTTGTTTTTTCTATTTTGATTAGATTATACTCGTTTTTTTTGGAAAAATCAAGTTTTAAATGAAAAAACATCCTTGCACTTTCATTTCTTTTTAAGTATAATAATGGAAAATGTTATAACTAATTTTCAAGGACTTATCATGAAAAAAAAACATCTTATCACCTCTGCACTAACATACGTTAATGGATTTCCTCACCTGGGACATCTGGCCGGAGCTATGTTAAATGCCGACATTTATGCGCGTTTTTTACGGGCAAAGGGCGAAGATGTCTTGTTTGTTGGCGGAACTGATGTTCACGGGACAAAAATGGAAGTCGGTGCAGAACAAGAGGGGCTGTCAATCAAAGATTATATTCAAAAATATCACGATTTACACACAAAACTTTACGAAGGATTTAATTTATCTTTTGATGCCTATGGAAACACAGATTCTGAGGCCAATAAAGAGTTAACCTATCGTATTTTTGAAGGATTAGATCAAAATGGATATATTTCTTCTAAAACAACAAAACGTCCGTTTTGTGCAGATGATAATCAGTTTTTAGCGGACAGCCAGGTCGGAGGAACATGCCCTTATTGCGGGTACGAAAAGGCAAAGGGGGATCAGTGCGAAAATTGCACAAAACTATTGGACCCTGAGGAATTAAAAAATCCCTATAGCACTATTTCCGGCAGTCACAATATTATTTTTAAAGAAACACAAAATCTGTTTATCAACTTAGACAAAATGCAGGCTCAAATTGCAACTTGGGTGGAAAGCAAAAAAGGTATTTGGACAGATATTGCCTATACAACCGCAAAAAAATGGTTAAAAGAAGGATTACAACCCCGAGGCATTACGCGTGATTTAAAAAATGGTTTTGCTGTTCCAAAACCCGGCTATGAGGATAAAGTTTTTTATTGTTGGTTTGATGCCCCTATCGGCTATATCGGCATTACAAAAGAATGGGCGGACAAAGATCCACAAAATCGTCGTTGGGAAGATTGGTGGCTCAACCCAGATGAAGTTTGGCACACTGAGTTTATTGGGAAGGACAATATTCCATTTCATTCCATCATTTTCCCCGGCATGTTGTTCGGGTCAAAAGAAAATTGGACACAGGTATCATTTTTAAAAGCAACCAGTTGGTTGACATTTGCTGACGGAAAGTTTTCAAAATCCGAGCATCGTGGTGTATTTTTGGATGAAGCCTTAGAAGAATTTCCTGCGGATTATTGGCGTTATTGGATCCCTGCCAACAGCCCAGAATCGGACGACTCAAGCTTTAGCTTTGATTCCTTTCAAGCTGTCATCAACAAAGATCTAAATGATGTGCTGGGTAATTTTGTTAACCGTGTTTTGAAGATGACTCAAAATAATTTTGGTTTAGAGGTTCCTGAATTAGGTTCCATCACCGAAAATGAAAAAGAACTGTATACGACATTAGATAAATTAGTTGCTGAATATACAGAAAAAATGAATGATATTGAACTCAGGAAAGCTGTCGCATTATTGCGTGAAATTTGGACTGTTGGCAATAATTATATTGCAAAAACAGAACCATGGAAAGTAGCCAAAACAAACAAAGCTTATGCTGGTACAATTCTAAATACAGCACTTAACCTCATTTATCTGTTTGCAACCCTCACAACACCGATTATGCCTACGGTGGCACAAAAAATGGCCGATATTTTTGGCAAACAAATACAACCATGGCCAACAGGTCCTATACAACAAGTCTTGACATCAATTCAAAATGGGGCTAAGTTTGTTCCAACGGAGCCTTTATTCCGTAAAATTACGGATGAAGAACGCGATGCATTAAAGGTTAAACACAAAGAAGTGGAGTAGAAAATGGAAAAATCTCACAATGCTGGTAATTTTTTGTTTATGATATTTTGGTGGTTTGTGCAACGATTGAATCCGCATTGGGCTCACCGGTTATTGTATTGGGGCTTGCGGGACGGTTCTTTTCCATCCGGACATTGTAAGGATCCAAGACTCACTGTTCATGTTTGGGATCGGGATTTTTTAACCCCTATTGGAATCGGGGATGGCGTAGATAAACGTGGAAATATTTTAGACTCATTGATCCAGATGGGATTTAGCTTCGGTGTTTTTGGTCCTTACACACTGGAAAAAGAAATGCCCCCCATTCAAACAACCTATTACAAAAAGGCACGTGCTGTTGTTGTAGATTGTGACGGCTATCGTAATCCTGGGTTAACAAAAATTTTGCCATGGTTAGTTAAACGGCGTTATTTGCCCCACTTCGTTGGGATAGATATTGCTATTCCTGCAGAATCTGAAGATTTAAACATCAAACAAGGGCGGCGTTTTACATATCGGGATGAGTTCGTTTTAATGACACAAAAAGTTGCTCCATTTGTGGACTTTATTGTGATTGACTTTGCACATCCGAGTTCTGAATTATGCACAATGGTCGTTGACGCTTCCACAATTGTTCCTATTTTGCGTGCTGTCAAAGAAACAATTGATCGTGCAGCCCCCATTCAAAAGCCAAGATTATTGGTCAAAATTCCTGTGGATTTAAATGCTATGGAAGCACCCTTGGTTGCCCAATTATTATTAGATTCCGGTATAGACGGTATCATCATTGCTGGACCAATATCACTCAACAAAAATGCAACCATTCGCCTGGAAGGCAAGCGTTTGGAACCAGAGGGCATGTTAAGTGGTCAACCCGTACATGATGCAGTACGTGAATTAATCCGCAAAATATATCATTATACCCAAAATAGGATTCCTATTATTGCCTGTGGCGGTATTTTCTCTGGACAAGATGTTTTTGATTATGTTGGTGCTGGCGCTAATTTAGCATTTTTGGATCAAGCTACCCTCACCTATGAAGGGCCAACTATTTTGAATAAAATAGATAAAGAATTAGGTGAATTGCTGACAGAAAAAGGTTTTGCGAAGTTGACCGATGCAATTGGGTCTGATTTCAAAGAAACAAAAACACCGGAGTAAGCATACAACAAACGAACACGATTGGGGGATTCATGTTTAAGCTGCTTCCTGCTTTAGCTGATAAAATTTATATTGGGGAGTTGCCTTTTTGTACTGTGTTGATGGAGAACGCATCCGAATTTGTTTGGTTATTTTTAGTTCCCCGCAAAGAAAATGCTTTTAACATGACCCATTTGACGCATAATGAACGAATCATTTTGATGTCAGAGATAGAACAAGCAGAGTCCGCCTTAATCAGATTATTTCATCCAGACCAAACCAATGTGGCAATGATTGGTAATATTACCCCACAATTACATGTTCACATTATTTGCAGATATAAAACAGACCCTGTGTGGCCAAGTACTGTATGGGGGCATAAATTTACACCCTATTCTGAAACAAAAAAATCGGAAATAATCGCGTTATTAAGAAAGGAACTTGCATGTCAAACGTAGCCATTGTTATTCCCACTCGTTTAGGTTCTACAAGATTACCAAACAAACCTCTGGCTGTTGTGAATGGGAAGACTGTAATCCAGCATGTATATGAACATGCCATTGCCGTTCACCCCAAAGAAGATGTTTATATTGCGGCAGGTGATCAAGAAATCATCCAAGAAGCACAAAAGTTTAACGCACAATGCGTATTAACGCCCGCCGATTTACCTTCTGGAACAGACCGTATTGTCTACGCGCTCAGCAAAATTGACCCAGATAACACAAAATATGATACTGTTGTCAATTTTCAAGGAGATGGCATCAATGTGGACCCCAAAATCAACTTGCGACTGGTTCAATTATTGGAAAAAACAAATGCAGATTGGGTAACTGTGGGGAAAAAGATTACAAACCCTCAAGACATTCAAAATCCAAACTATGTCAAAATTGCATTAGGACTAAAACCAGGGGAAGATTTTGGGCGCGCTTTGTATTTTTCACGCAGCCCTATTCCTTTTAATCGAGATGGCGATAAAGAAAAAAACTTTGCTTATTGGCACATTGGTATTTATGTCTATAAAATTTCGGCTTTAAAAAAATTTATTTCCTGTCCTGTGGGGGTATTGGAAGCTACCGAAAAACTGGAACAATTACGCGCACTAGAAAATGGTATGTCCATTTATGCTTTAATCGTACCAAGCATAAAGCTTATTGAAGATGCACCAACAGACATTAATACACCAGAAGAATTAGTAGAAGCACAAAAATTTAAGTTTTAAAGGGGCCACATGTATATCACGAGCGACAAGATTTCTATCAGTCACCTGCAACGGTTAAGCAAATTAACTAAAGCCACCTTATGGCCTTCGGCAAAAAACCCCAGTTTAAAAGCCGGCAATACATCTAAACCTAAAAAAAATTTGATTTTAGTAACACAAAATCCGTCCGAAGCACGACTGAAAGAACTACTGGCATTTCCATGTACAGGTATTGTGGATGCACATTCTCTTGATGCTTCAATCCAAACATTTATCAAAAAAATCAAGACAGACAAACAAACAAAATCCATTGGCGTATTATTAACCTGCCCAGTTATTTATGCTTGTAATGTTGCCGAATTGTTCACACAAGCATTAAACACGCGATTAACCTTAACACCAACACAAGTTGAAAGTATCCATTTTGCGCTACACGAATCTATCGTCAACGGCTTAATCCACGGAAATTTACATGTGAACAGCCAAATGCGACAATCTGCGCGCGACTTTATTGAATATGCCAGGTTATTACACGACCGTTTAAATGACCCCAGTTATGCCCAAAAGTCTATTAGCATTATCGCATCTTGGGATAAACAAAAATTAGAAATTAAAATACGTGATGAGGGGGCAGGATATGAATTAAATTCCAGTCCTAAAATTACACCCAATGTCCAACCTAAAACCGGCAGAGGCATTAAAATTATAGCAGGAACGGCTGATTCTTGTACTATTGAAGATTTTGGCCGAGAAATTACGCTTTCTTTTTTGCTGACAGAATCCGGGACATATCATTGGCCTCAAAACTATGCATCCGAAAATGAAAACACTTCTTTTGTATCCCCCGATTTGTCCAAATGTTTTGTTTTGGTCATTGAAGATAACTTAAGCACGCAAACCGTTTTAGGGCGCTTATTAAATGTTATCGGAATCACAAATATTGCTTTTGCAGCTGATGGAGTTGAAGGTTTGGCAAAAGCCACCGAATTTAAACCCGACTTAATTATCTTGGATATTACGATGCCACGGATGGATGGGTATGAGGTGATGCACAGATTGAAGCAGGATAAAACAACCAATAACATTCCTGTTTTGATTCAAACTGCCTCTGATAACCGGGAAACGCGCGAAAAAACATTCAGCGCAGGAGCAACAGACTTTATTACAAAACCTATTAACCCTTTGGAATTTTTTTCACGAGTCAAAGTGCATTTGGAAAACCGGTTGCTTGTTAAAAATTTACAAGATCAGCTATCGCAAATTGAATCAGAATTACAATCTGCACAACGCATGCAAGTTGATATGTTACCATCCGATAAATTATTGGAAGATACACGTAATAAATATCATATCAATATTGAACATTACTTTGAACCTTCGTCCGTACTGGGAGGGGATTTTTGGCAAATATTCCCCTTATCTAAAACACGGCTGGGGTTTTATATCTGCGACTTTTCCGGACACGGTGTGGCCAGTGCTTTAAACACCTTTCGCCTACACGCTCTGGTCAGCCAAAATAATTTACATTTAAAAACACCGGCATTGTTTTTAAAACACTTAAACAAGCAGATGCATTTATTGTTGCCAAGAGGACAATTCGCCACAATGTTCTTAGGTATTTTAGATACTCGCAAAAAAACTTTAACCTATTCCGGAGCTGGCGCCCCTAATCCAATTTTTATAAGAAAAGGGCGTGGCCGTTTATTGGCCTCTGAAGGATTGCCTTTGGGAATATTGCCTAATCCAGAGTATCAAAACTCTTGCGTTGAATTACAAAAAGGGGACACATTATTGCTTTACAGCGACGCTTTAATCGAAGCTCCCAACAAAAAAGGAGAACGGTTGGGCATCAACGTATTTAAAAACAAAGCAATTAAGTTGATTGCCAAGAAAAAATTGGAAGATGGCTTAAATGATTTATTACATGCCTTCTTTGAGTTTGCACCACCACCACCGCCCGATGACGTGACAGCCGTTTTATTACAATGGGAAGGCCAATGATTCGTCTTTATCTTCCTTTTCCTTTGACTAAAAACAACTCCATTCCTTTGAATGAAGAACAATACCATTATTTATACCACGTCATGCGTTTAAAACCTGACGACAAACTGCTGTGTTTTAATGGCGTTGATGGAGAATGGGAAGCATCCATTGATGCACAAGGGAAAAAGAAATGGTATGTCATCCCTCAAAAACAGACTCGGTTCCAAAACGTGACACCCTTTTGTGCATTATGCCCTGCACTTATAAAAAAAGATAATTTTGATTTAGTATTGCAAAAAGCAACCGAGCTAAATGTATCGGACATTTATCCTTTGAAGCTGGATCGCAGCGTCGTCGCAACATTGAATATGAAACGTGCAGAAAGCATTTTAATTGAAGCTTCAGAACAATGTGAGCGTTTAGATTTACCGCGATTACATCCTGTTATGAACTTAAAAGATTTTTTAAAAAATCTGCCCAAAGACGTAACGTTGTTTTATTTATCAGAAAGAGAAAATAACGTATCACAAACCATTTCCTGTCAAAAACCAGCCTTTGTTGTGGGGCCAGAGGGCGGCTTTACCCCAGAAGAATTAACTATTTTATCACAACACAAGGCCTATATGATCCATTTTCCAGAAACAATTTTACGGGCAGAAACGGCATCAATTGCAACGATTTCATGTTGGCAATTTGGACAATTTATCCCTAATAAAAAATAGCTTGCTTTTTATTTTATTTTTGGCTAGCATGATACCGATAGGGGTGTGACATATGAAACATTTAACATTTTTTGGTTTGCTGGGGATGGCCAGTTGCATGGTCGTAACATCTGCGCACGCAGCAAATTTAATTGTATGTCAACATGGACGCTGTTCAACTGTACCATCCCATGTTAATCTCTATCCGTATGTAGATCATATTAAATCTATGCTGTTAACCGCTCCCAATGGGCGCATTGATTTTTGTGAAGCCTCCCCAAAGAATCATTTATGTCAGGCAAGCTCTATCCGTTGGACGACGGTGTCTGATACAAATCAATTTAATATGACTATCCCAAATGCCAGAATAAATGTTATAGGCAACGAAGTCGCGCTGGATTATGTTTTGGAAGCTAACAATTCCTATCCGCGCTGTATGTTTTCTCCCCTAAAAATCTCTGTATTACCAAATAGGACTCTTCAAATAGTCTCTTATGTGTATAATTGCAATTTATTAGAAACAGAACCAACAAACATTCAAAAAATTCTGTCTGTAGATTTTATTGATTTAGACCACAATGTTATTGGCGGTTCATATCTTATCCAAAGCGGTGGCGCCTTGTCTGGTGAAGCCAAAGGATATGCTTTAATGCAATTACGAGATGCAAAAACTTCTTTGCCATTGGTCGCACAACGTTATCGTAACCAAGCCCCTCGTGTGCCCATCCCAGTCATCCCACAACAAACCATAGTGCAGCCACCGACTCCATTATGGAATGATAATGAAGATGCAATTTTTGGCAATTGGAACTCTGGATTCAATGTTTATCCTCCGGTGTTAGCCTCGGATTTAGCTGCCGATACTGAAATTGAAGATAAAGAAGGTGAACAGCTACCTCCTCAAGAGACGCCTGTAACACCAGAAATGGCCCCTGTGTCACAACCTCAAGAAATTGCACTAGAGGAAACAAAACAAGAGGATTCAACCCTAAAAACAACGCCTGAAGCAGAACAAAAGGTTGAAGCTGAAAAAACCGAAAAACCAGTGGTAGTTGTCCCGCCTGTTACCGAAACTGTTGAAGTAAAAGAAACCATAAAGGAAAAGCCTCAAGAACCTGCAAAAGCAAAAGGATTCCCAAGTATATCATCTATTTTGGATGATTTATTGTACACATTGCCTTTTGATTGGTTGGATGATGCACAAAGTGAAGAACCTCACAGTCTTTTTGATCCATTACCTGAACCACAGGAAGAGCCGCAACACGAGCCAGAGCCTGAGACAGTGAAACCTGCCGACAGTTATTTCCAACCGGAAAAACCTCAAATAATTCCTGTTGTGCCTCAAGAAATTATTTTATTGGTTCCACAAGATCCTGTTGTTGCTCCGCCTACTATTACAATACCAGAACCAAAACCCATCGTAGCCCCTGAATCAGGGCTGACGGTAGAGCCTATCAAACCGGAGCCTGCTCCAATACCACAACCTGAGCCTATAAAAACAGAACTGCAACCAGCCCCTGTTTATGAAGCGCCACAGGTCCCAGAACCAAAAGAAAATCAAATAGATTTTTCGCAAAGACGCCAAAATATCTTTATGTCCTGTCCTCCAAAGCCTAGCAAACCCAAAAAAGGGTTTTGGAAAACAATCAGCGATGCTGCAGTAAATATGTTTTATTTTGAACCACCTATTTAACAAAACAAAGGGCAAATCATGCAAAAAAACATTCGGATATCAACCTTACCGAATAAGATTCGTGTCATTACAGAAACACAACCCGCCACAGATTCTATATCATTAGGTGTATGGGTTGGGGTTGGTTCACGTTATGAAACAAAAGAGCAAAGCGGTATCTCCCATTTTTTAGAGCATATGGCTTTTAAAGGCACAGCAACTCGTTCCGCCTTACAAATTGCAAAAGAAATAGAAGAAGTTGGTGGAATTATTAATGCATACACGGGCCAAGATATGACGGCTTATTACACCCGCGTATTAAAAAAACAACTACCTGTTGGATTAGATATCATTGCGGATATTGTTCAACATTCTATTATGGATGAAAAAGAATTAAACACTGAAAAAGGTGTCATTATTCAAGAATTAAATATGTATAAGGATCAACCTAAACACGTGGCTTGGGTAAATTTTGATGAGACAGCTTATCCAAACCAGCCTCTAGGTCGCGATATTGGTGGAGATCCAAAGGTTATTCAAAATATGACGCCACAAATCATGTTGAATTATATGCATTCTCATTATACCACAGACAAAATTATTATCAGTGCAGTAGGTAACTTGGATCATAATAAGTTTGTCAAAAAATGTGAAAAATTATTTACGGATTTATCCACAGCAAAATCTATGATCCCAAAGCCTGCACATTATGAAGGTGGATATAAATACGTTAAAAAAAAGCACGAGCAAGTCAATTTAATGCTTGGTTTTGAAGGGGTTCCCTATCATTCCCCGGATTTATGGACATCAAAGCTGTTGGCAACTATTTTAGGGGGAGGCATGACTTCTCGTTTGTTCCAAGAAATTCGTGAAAAGCGAGGTTTGGTCTATACGGTGCATGCTGCCTCTTCTTGTGAAAGCGATACAGGTATTTTTTATATTTATGCTGGAACTGGGGAAAAAGAGTTAGTGACACTTATGCCAACGCTATGTAATGAACTTAAAAAGACAATGCATACCATCACGGACGAAGAATTGGAAAAAGCCAAAACTCAAATTAAAGCCACTTTATTGATGCGCGCAGAAGAAATTTCAGAACATGCAGACAATAATGCTTCAGAACTTTTGCATTATGGCAAAATTCGTTCCAAAGAAGCTTTGATTAAAGAAATTAGTGCGGTCACAAAAAAACAAGTAATCGCTTATGCTCAAAAACTGTTTATTTCAAAGCCGACTGTCTCGGCATTAGGACCTATTAACCATATGATGTCCTATGATGATATTGTTGCGAATTTAAAAGGATAACATGCCTGATTTTACCTATGAATCTATGTACACGGGACCAGGGCTTGTTTTTGGTATAGATGAGGCAGGCAGAGGGCCTTGGTGCGGTCCTGTTGTTGCTGCTTGCGTTTGCTGGCCTAAGCAACAAATAGATGCCAACCTAGCCACCCAAATTAACGATTCCAAAAAATTGTCTGCGCAAAAACGGGAAAAGCTGTTTCCACTGATTATGAATAATTCTTATGTAGGCATTGGACAGGCCAGCGCCCAAGAAATAGACGACATAAATATTTTGCAAGCAACTTTCCTTGCTATGGATAGAGCCCTTCAAAATGCGGCAAAAAACGGTCATACGGCATCGTTTGCCCTAATTGATGGCAATCGGTTACCCAAATGGACTTTGCCTTGTCAGACGCTTATAAAAGGCGATTCTTTAAGTCTTTCTATTGCGGCGGCCAGTATTATTGCAAAAGTAACTAGGGATCACATTATGATCGAACTGGCCAAACACTATCCGGAATATGCTTGGGATAAAAATGCAGGATACGGAACTGCAGATCACATTGCCGCTTTAAAAAAGTATGGCATTACGCCCCATCATAGAAAAAGCTACCGCCCCATTAGAGAGCTATTAGAACAAAAAAAAGAGGGCAAATAAATCGCCCTCTTTTGATTTTTGGATCCAGATTATCCTTCTGTCGGATTTTCCGTGCCTTTATTTCTGGCTTCCAAGACTTCTTGGTCACGAGCCGCAGCTTCCGCACGCAAGCGTTTCACCAACGCACCTGTACCAGCAGGAATCAAACGCCCCACAATCACGTTTTCTTTCAATCCATGCAAGGAATCGCGCTTACCTGCTGTGGCAGCTTCGGTCAACACACGAGTTGTTTCTTGGAAGGACGCTGCAGAGATAAAGGATGGCGTCTGCAAGTTTGCCTTTGTAATACCTAATAACACAGGTACCACTTTAGCAGGCTTACCACCAGCTTGTTCTGTTTTTTGATTTTCAACAATCAAGGTGTCTTTATCAACTTGTTCGCCTTCTAATAACGTTGTATCACCAGCATCAACAACTTCCAGCTTACGCATCATTTGGCGAATAATGACTTCAATATGCTTATCATTGATTTTCACACCTTGTAAACGATACACCGCTTGAATTTCCTTAATCAGGTAATGAGCCAACGCTTCCACACCCAAGATGCGCAAAATATCATGAGGCACCAAACCACCTTCAATAATCATGTCGCCCTTGCGAACAATATCACCATCATAAACGGCAGGGGTTTTGCCCTTTGGCACTAAATAAGCATGCTTGTTGCCTTTTTCATCCACGATTGTAATGATACGTTTTATTTGGAAATCCTTTCCAAATTGAACCGTACCAGCTTGTTCTGCGATAACGGCAGCATCTTTTGGACGACGTGCCTCAAACAATTCTGCTACTCGAGGCAAACCGCCCGTAATATCCCGAGTTTTTGCTTCGCGAGGAATCAAGGCCAACACATCACCTTCGTGCACATCTTGACCATCAGAGACAGTAACGATAGCTCCTTTTGGTAAATACATACGTACATCCGTCCCTTTTGCATTTTGAACAACATCACCTTTGTCATTCACCAGGGAAATACGAGGACGCAAAGCTTTGCCGGATTCTGACTCCATAATGACTTTTTCTGTCAACCCTGTTGCAGAATCTGTACGTTCATCTAAAGTCTTACCTGCAATCAAATCCTCATACTTAGCGATACCAGAAGCATCTGCAATAATTGGATTAGAATATGGATCCCATTCAACCAAACGAGTCCCTTTCTTCACCGATTGACCGTCTTTCACCATCAATTTAGAACCATAAGTCAATTTATGACGGGCCTTTTCGCGACCATTTTTATCCAGCAATGACAATTCACTGTTTCTGGACAACACAATTGTTTCGCCAGATGAATTAACAACAGTAACTGCATTATCAATACGCACCGTTGCATCAAATGCAGCATCCATAGAAGATTCTGCGCCGCGCTGGGCTGTACCACCAACGTGGAAGGTACGCATCGTTAACTGAGTACCAGGTTCACCAATGGATTGAGCTGCAATCGTACCAACTGCTTCGCCCAAGTTCACAGGCGTACCTCTGGCCAAATCACGTCCGTAACACTTAGCACAAACACCATCTTCCGCTTCGCAAGTCAAAACAGAACGAATCTTAACGGCATCAATACCCAAAGCGTCAATTTTATCCACATCGGATTCATCCAACAACCTACCCTTTGCGAATACGATTTCTTTGGTATCCGGATGCAAAATATCTTCGGCCAATGTACGACCTAAAATACGCTCACCAGTTGTTGCAATCACATCACCACCTTCAATAATAGGACGAATTGTAATGCCTTGATCTGTACCACAATCTTCCATTGTGACAACACAATCTTGTGCCACATCAACCAACTTACGTGTCAAGTAACCGGATCCTGCTGTTTTCAAAGCCGTATCAGCCAAACCTTTACGCGCACCGTGAGTAGAGTTAAAGTATTCCATAACCGTCAAGCCTTCTTTAAAGTTTGAACGAATTGGCGTTTCAATAATATCACCGTTCGGTTTCGCCATCAAACCACGCATACCAGCTAACTGACGCATCTGGGTAGCAGAACCACGTGCACCAGAATCAGCCATCATGTAAACAGAGTTCACAGGCTTACCTGGTTCAATTTTGGAAATTTCCGCCATCATTTCTTTAGCAACAGCATCTGTACACACAGTCCAAGCATCAACAACTTTGTTATATTTTTCCAAACGAGTAATCAAACCATCTTGGTATTGTTGTTCATATTCTTTTGTTTTAGCTTCAGTATCTGCCAACAATTTTTTCTTTGCAGCAGGAACCAATAAATCATCTTTACCAAATGAAATACCGGCTTTAGCTGCTTGTTGGAACCCTAACGCTTTAATCTTATCTGCAAAAATACAGGTTTCTTGCTGACCGCAATAATGATACACAGCACCAATAATATCCCGCACATCACCTTTCTTAATCAAGCGGTTGATTAAGCTGAAAGGAATATTGCTGGATTCTGGCAATACAGTGGATAAAATCACACGACCTGGCGTTGTTTCCACAATTCGCGTATTCTTTTGACCGTTATCTTCCATAATTGTCATACGAACTTTAATCTTGGCATGCAAAGAAACATCTTTGTTGAACAAAGCATGTTCAATTTCTTGTGGACCAGAGAAAACCATTCCTGCGCCCGGTTCTCCATCTTTCTGCAAAGACAAATAATACAAACCCAACACCATATCTTGCGAAGGCACAATAATGGGCTTACCAGAAGCAGGCGACAAAATGTTATTTGTAGATAACATCAATACACGAGCTTCCAATTGAGCTTCCGTTGACAAAGGAACGTGAACTGCCATCTGGTCACCATCGAAGTCCGCATTAAATGCCGTACAAGCCAATGGATGCAATTGAATTGCCTTACCTTCAATCAACACAGGTTCAAACGCTTGAACAGAGAGGCGGTGCAATGTAGGAGCACGGTTCAACAACACAGGGTGTTCTTTAATCACTTCGGACAAGATATCCCATACAACAGGCACTTCTTTTTCCACTAACTTTTTAGCAGCTTTAATCGTGCTTGCGTGTCCGTATTGTTCCAATTTAGCATAAATAAATGGTTTAAATAATTCCAAAGCCATCCGTTTTGGCAAACCACATTGGTGTAATAATAATTCTGGACCAACAGTAATCACGGAACGACCAGAATAGTCCACGCGCTTACCTAACAAGTTTTGACGGAAACGACCTTGCTTACCTTTCAACATATCTGCCAAAGACTTTAAAGGACGTTTGTTTGTGCCTGTCACAGCACGACCACGACGGCCGTTATCAAACAAAGCATCTACGGCCTCTTGCAACATACGTTTTTCATTGCGGATAATGATCTCTGGAGCGCGCAATTCCAACAACCGTTTTAAACGATTGTTACGGTTAATCACACGACGATATAAATCGTTCAAATCAGATGTTGCAAAACGACCTCCATCCAGTGGAACTAATGGACGCAATTCAGGCGGAATCACCGGAATCACATCCAACACCATCCATTCTGGACGAGCGCCAGATTCCAAGAAAGCTTCAACCAATTTCAACTTCTTAACAATCTTGCGACGCTTCATATCCGATTTTGTCTCAATCAATTCGGCACGTAATTTTTTGGCTTCATCTGCCAAATCTATTTGCGCCAACAATTCTTTGATTGCTTCAGCGCCAATGCCAACGCGGAAAGAATCTTCCCCATAATCTTCCAAGGCCTTTTGGTATTGTTCTTCAGTCAACAATTCCATTTGCTTTAATGGTGTTAAACCCGGTTCAATCACAATGTATTTTTCAAAATACAAAACTGATTCCAAATGCTTTAACATCATATCCAACAATGTACCGATACGGCTTGGCAAAGATTTTAAAAACCAAATGTGTGTCACAGGGGCTGCCAATTCAATGTGTCCCATACGTTCACGACGCACCTTGGACAAGGTCACTTCAACACCGCACTTTTCGCAAGTAATACCACGATATTTCATGCGTTTATACTTACCGCACAAACATTCGTAATCCTTAACAGGTCCAAAGATTTTAGCACAGAACAAACCATCTTTTTCCGGTTTAAATGTCCGATAGTTAATGGTCTCAGGACGCGTTACTTCACCAAAAGACCAAGACCGAATTTTTTCCGGTGAGGCAATAGAAATCCGAATGTCATCAAACATCTGTGGAGATGGCACTTGACCAAAAGTTTTAATTAATTCATTCATTTTATTTTTCCTCTCTTATTGTTCTTTTTGATTCAGTTCAACATCCAAGCCCAAAGAACGCATTTCTTTGACCAACACGTTAAAGGATTCTGGAATACCCGCTTCAAAGTTTGTATCACCACGAATGATTGTTTCATAAGCTTTAATACGACCAGAAACGTCATCTGATTTAATTGTAAGCATTTCTTGCAGTGTATAGGCCGCACCATATGCTTCCAAAGCCCACACTTCCATTTCGCCAAAACGCTGACCACCGAATTGAGCCTTACCACCCAACGGTTGTTGCGTCACTAAACTGTACGGCCCAATGGAACGTGCGTGAATCTTTTCATCAACCAAGTGGTGCAACTTCAACATATACATGTATCCGATTGTCACGGGACGATCAAAGGCTTCACCTGTTCGACCATCAAACAGCTTAACTTGACCTGTTGTAGACAGACCCGCTTTAGCCAACATTTCATCAATATCTTTCTGATGAGCACCATCAAATACTGGTGTTGCAATTGGCAAACCTTCGCGCAAATTTTCACTCATAGCTAACAATTCTGCATCATCCATTTTTGCCAATTTATTTTTATATTCACGATCGCCATAAATATCTTTCAATTTAGCACGTAAATCATCCATTTTGGCTTTCTTGGCCTTTACTTGATCCACAACAGCGGCTATTTGAGCGCCCAAAGCGTGACAAGCGTATCCTAAGTGTGTTTCTAAAATTTGCCCTACATTCATACGTGAAGGAACGCCCAACGGATTCAAAACGATATCCACAGGTTGGCCATCTTCGGTATAAGGCATATCTTCAATTGGTAAAACTCTGGACACCACACCTTTGTTTCCATGGCGTCCGGCCATTTTATCGCCCAATTGCAATTTCATCTTTGTTGCGACAAAAACGCGGATTTTCTTTAATTCTCCCGCCATCATTTCATCGCCACGTTGCAATTTTTCAACACGTTGTTCAAAACGTTCTTGCAAAGATTTTTCACCAGCATCTAAGGTTTGGATCAACTGCTCTAACTCGGCCATAACTTTGTCATCAGCCATATTCATTTTGCGCAAAGTCAGCTCATCAATATTTGCCAAATCTTTCTCGGATAAAACAGCACCTTTTTTGAACTTATCGGATTTTGCAACTGTTTGACCTTTCAATAATTCCTTGGCACGATACACAAAGCTACCCTGCAAGATAGACTTTTCATCGTCACGGTCTTTTGCTAATTTAGCAATTTCAGCCTGTTCAATTGCCAAAGCACGTTCATCTTTAGCTAATCCGCGGCGTGTAAAGACACGCACATCAACAACTGTTCCGTTAACTCCAGGTGGTACGCGCAAAGAACTATCGCGAACATCTGCGGCCTTTTCGCCAAAGATTGTGCGCAACAATTTTTCTTCAGGCGTCATCACTGTTTCACCTTTTGGTGTTACTTTACCAACCAAGATATCTCCCGCTTTGACTTCTGCGCCAACATAAATCACACCCGTTTCATCCAGGTTCCGCAAAGCATCTTCACCGACGTTTGGAATATCACGTGTAATTTCTTCTTGCCCCAACTTGGTATCACGCGCCGTCACCTCATATTCACGAATATGAACAGAAGTAAAGACATCATCACGAGCAATCCGTTCAGAAATCAAGATAGCATCTTCGTAGTTGTATCCGTTCCACGGCATAAAGGCCACCAAAACGTTACGGCCCAAAGCTAACTCACCCATTTCTGTACAAGGACCATCAGCGATAATTTCGCCCTTTTCAACTTTATCCCCTGTTTTCACAAGAGGTTGTTGAGTCATACATGTATCCACATTAGAGCGTTGGAACTTGCTTAAAGTGTAAATATCAACACCGGAAGCTTTTGCATCCAAATCTTCTGTGGCGCGAATCACGATACGAGAGGCATCCACAAATTGGACAACACCTGCACGTTTTGCAGCCAACGCGGCACGAGAATCTTTAGCAACAATCTGTTCCATACCCGTTCCAACCAATGGAGATTGGTTTTTAAGCAAAGGAACGCCTTGCTTCTGCATGTTAGATCCCATCAAAGCACGGTTTGCGTCATCGTTTTCCAAAAAAGGAATCAAACTGGCAGACACAGACACCACTTGACGAGGTGACACATCCATAAAATCGACTTCCTCTGGGCGAACCATCATGATTTCACCATCTCTGCGTGCCGTAACTAAGTCTTCTGTCAACATATTTTTGCTGTCTTTTAACGAGTTAGCTTGAGCAATCGTATGCTTGGCTTCTTCAATAGCTGTCATATAAACAACTTCATCCGTCACCTTTTTGTCCACGACCTTACGATAAGGCGTTTCAATAAAGCCATATTCATCAACTTTCGCATAACTGGCTAACGAGTTAATCAAACCGATGTTTGGTCCTTCTGGGGATTCAATCGGACAAATACGTCCATAGTGTGTCGGATGCACGTCACGAACTTCCATACCGGCACGATCCCGCGTTAAACCACCAGGTCCCAAAGCCGACAAACGGCGTTTGTGTGTAATTTCATCCAACGGGTTATTTTGTGCCATAAATTGGCTCAATTGGCTGCTTGCAAAGAATTCACGAACAGCTGTTGACAATGGTTTTGCATTGATTAAATCCGAAGGCATCACAGTATCAATTTCGGCAGAAGTCATGTGTTCTCGAATTAAACGTTCCATTCTAAGCAATCCAACGCGATATTGATTTTCCATCAATTCCCCAACAGAACGTACACGACGGTTGGCCAAGTTATCAATATCATCTACATCACCAAAACCATCTTTAATCTGGGTTAAAATTTTAACAATACCTAAGATGTCTTCTTTGCGCAACACACGATATGTTGCAGGCACTTCATCATTAGACACGCCTAAGCGCGCATTAATCTTAACGCGACCTACTGCGGACAAATCGTAATGTTCTGGACTAAACAACATACTGCGGAACAATTGATCGGCCGTTTCAACCACAGGTAATTCACCCGGATGCATAATACGATAAATGTCAATCAACGCCTCTTCACGTGTTGTATTTTTATCAATCAACAATGTATTGCGAATATATGGACCAACAGTGGAATATAATACAGGTATTTCCTTAACTTTTAACTCTGTTAACTTGTTAAAGTCATCCTCGGTTAATTCGTCACCGGCTTCCAAAATCACTTCACCGGTTTTTTCATCAATCATATCTGTAGCGACATAACGACCGATTAAGTCACTTTCTTCAACACGAATTTCCTTTAATCCATCTTTAGCTAACTTGTTTGCTTTGGCTGCAATCAATTTTTCGCCTTTTTTAGCAACCACCTTTCCAGTTTCGGCATCAATTAAATCATAGGTCAATTTCATGCCGCGAACACGTGACACATCAAAGGCTGTTTTCCAACCTTTTTTATCACGTGTAAAGACAGTTGTTTCATAGAAGAAATTCAAAATTTCCTCTTTACTCATCCCCATCACATCTGCAGGATCTAATTCTTTACCTTTCTTTTCGGCCGCAGCACGTTTTTTTGCTGTTTCAGCGCTGTCTAAGGCATAAAACAATGTCGTAGCAGGTAATTTCCGACGACGGTCAATACGCACATACAATAAATCTTTTGCATCAAACTCAAAGTCAATCCAAGACCCGCGATATGGAATAATTCTAGCACTAAACAAATATTTACCAGATGAGTGTGTTTCACCATTATCATGATCATAGAAAACACCTGGAGAACGGTGCATTTGGCTTACAACCACACGTTCCGTTCCGTTAATAATAAAGGCGCCTTTGTCCGTCATCATCGGCAAATCGCCCATATATACATCTTGTTCTTTAATATCGCGAATAGAACGAACGCCTGTATCCGCATCTACATCCCATACAACCAAGCGCATTGTTGCACGAACAGGAACACCATAAGTCAATCCACGTTTTAAACATTCATCTTCATCAAACTTAGGTTCATCCAATTCATATTTCACAAACTCTAAATCGCCACGGCCTGCAAAATCATGGATCGGGAACACCGAAGTGAAAACCGCTTGTAAACCGACATCTTGTCTTTTATCTGCTGATACGCCTTTTTGTAAAAAATGTTTATAGGAATTTACTTGTACATCAATCAAGTCCGGCATTTCCATAATAGATTCAATTTGGTTGAAACTTTTACGAACCCGACGGCGATTTACTTCAGATTTAATCATGCTTTAACCTCATTTATAAAAAATAAAAATCTCTTCTGGTGCAAGGGCGCCAGAACCCATGTTTTTTTACGCTTCAGGGTTGCACCTTAAAATACAAGATACAACCCAAGCGTTTTCGTAAGTTTTCTCTTACTTTAATTCAACTTTAGCGCCAGCAGCTTCTAAAGTCTTTTTCATATTTTCGGCTTCTTCTTTAGCAACGCCCTTCTTTAATTCTTTTGGAGCGCCATCAACTAAATCTTTAGCTTCTTTCAAGCCCAAGCCAGTAATTGTACGGACTTCTTTAATAACAGCGATTTTGTTTGCACCGGCATCGGCCAAAATCACATCAAAGTCTGTTTTTTCTTCAGCGGCAGCAGCACCAGCCCCAGCGGCGGCAACAGCCACAGGAGCAGCAGCACTTACGCCCCATTTTTCTTCTAATTGTTTTGCCAATTCAGCAGCTTCTAAAACTGTCAAACCAGACAATTCATCAATAATCTTTGTTAAATCAGTCATTTTATCTTCCTTTCTATCTTTCTAACTGTTTAAAATTAAGCAGCTTGTTCTTTTTCGGAATAAGCTTTTGCCAATCTGGCCAATTGTCCAGCAGGCGCCTGTAACAAACCAACCAACTTTCCACGGATTTCGTCCAAAGATGGCAAAGAGGCAAGCTCTTTTACCTTTGCGGCATCAATCAATTCACCCTTCATGACACCACCAACGATTTCCAACTTTTCATTGGCTTTTGCAGTTTTCGCAACGGCACGAGAAGCTGAAATTTCATCTTCCGAATATGCAATTGCTGTAGGCCCTTTTAATAAATCTTTTAAAGGCTCACACGGCGTTCCAACTAGAGCAAGCTTAGCAAGACGGTTTTTAGCAACTTTATAGCCGGCACCATCAGCGCGAACTGCGTTCCGTAAAGCCGTTGTTTCTGGCATTGACAATCCTTTGTTCAAAGCCACAACAACTAAATTCGCTTTTTTGAACACATCTGCGTATTCAGTAATCAGCTGTTGTTTTTGTTCACGTTTCACTTTTTTACTCCGTTTTTTTAAGAGTTTGGTTTCCCATCCTCTTGGTTTCTACACAAGGTTTCGGGCTTATCGCCCTCTGCCCCACTCATACCCTGTCCAGAAACCGGTTCTTTAGCTTATTCCCATCAAGGAATCTTTAACCGTTCTGTCTATGTCGGCGGAATGCTTTCCATTAAACTTGCCCCGTGGCAAGTGCCCACAGTCTTGGACAGGAAATTTTCGCCCCATCAATCAATGACAGGGCAAAACTTTATCCAACAATGCTGGACACGGAAACTTTAACACCAACACCTTGAGTTGTGCTTAAAGCAACCTGCTTTAAAAACACACCAGAGGAACTGGCCGGTTTCAATGCGGCTAAGTTTTTCACAAAAGCCACAACATTGTCTTTAATCTTGTCTGCTTCAAAACTGGCTTTACCAATACCTGCATGAACAATACCGGCAGCATCTGCGCGGAATTGAACTTGACCAGCCTTGGCGGCTTTAACAGCCCCAGCGACATCCATTGTCACTGTGCCCAATTTTGGGTTTGGCATCAATCCTTTTGGTCCCAAAATCTTACCAACACGACCAACAACACCCATCATATCTGGTGTAGCAATCAAACGTTGGAAATCAATTTTTCCTGCCAAAATATCGTTCATCAGGTCATCATCTCCGACAATATCGGCACCTGCTTCTTTTGCTTCAGTAGCTTTTGGCCCCTTAGCAAATACGGCAACGCGCAAAGTTTTGCCTGTACCAGCAGGCAAACTTACGGCACCCCGCACCATTTGGTCGGATTGTTTTGGATCAATACCTAATTGAACAGCAATATCCACAGTTTCATCAAACTTAGCCGTTGCGCCAGCTTTAATCGCAGCAACTGCTTCGTCCAAACTATAAACTTTATTTGTATCAACAGCTTCGTAAGCCTTTTTCAATCTTTTACCTGTCATGTCTTACTCCACTACTTCAATTCCCATAGAACGTGCCTGACCAGCCACCATTTCCATAGCAGCTTCAACGGTATGACAGTTCATATCTGGCATTTTCTTTGTTGCAATTTCTTTTACCTGAGCCTTTGTCAGTTTTCCAGCCTTATCCCGTCCAGGAGCTTTACTAGCACTCTTAACGTTAGCAGCCTTTTTAATCAAATAACTGACAGGAGGAAGTTTTGTTTCAAAATCAAAACTATGATCCTGATACACTGTAATCATTACAGGGATCGGTGAACCCGGCTCTTCTTTTTGTGTTTTAGCATTAAATGCCTTACAAAATTCCATAATGTTCACACCTCTTTGTCCCAAAGCAGGACCTACAGGAGGTGATGGATTGGCTTTACCTGCTTCAATTTGAAGTTTGATATAGCCCAATATTTTTTTTGCCATTTTATAACCTTCTTTTTTATTTTACACCAATCTTTCGGTTTCGTGGTACGAAGATGGCTTCTTCTGCCACAAGAAAGTTTAACCGGATTGGCCCGCGGTCAAACTCCCTTTAAAACTCTACGCCTTTTTAACCTGAGCGTAATCCAAATCAACAGGTGTCGCACGACCAAAGATGGATACAGAAACTTTTAAACGTTCCTTTTCCGCATCTACACCTTCAACAACACCGGTAAAGCTGGCAAACGGACCATCAATAACTTGAACCTGCTCACCAACCTCATAAGAAACAGCGGACTTCACACGCTCAACACCGTCTTGCACTTGATTCAAAATACGTTGAGCTTCGGCATCTGTAATTGGTTGCGGATTTTTTCCACCCAAAAACCCTGTGACTTTAGGTGTATTGTTGACTAAATACCATGTAGCATCTGTCATTTCCATATTGGCCAAAACATACCCCGGGAAAAATTTCCGCACAGATTCGCGCTTTGTTCCGTTTTGGACAGTCATAACTTTTTCGGTTGGAACGATAACATCTAATACCTTATCAGCCAAACCTTTCTTGACGGCCTGTTCCTTAATAAAATTTGCGACTTGATTCTCAAAACCGGAATAAGCATGAATTACATACCAGCGAATCGCCATATTATCCTCCAATAAAAATGTGCACAAACTTGGCACACAATGCATCTATAATGAATAAGGCAAAAGCCAAAACAACACTCATAACGATAACAACCACAGTCCCTTGCATTGTCTCATGCAGGGTTGGCCAAGTAATTTTAGACCATTCTTGCTTTACTTGTCGGACGAATTGAGCTGGTGATGTTTTCATTTGTTGCCTTTCTAATCACTTCCATATCCTTACAGGGCCTATATAAAAGGGGCTTTTCTTTGGCAGGGGCAGTAGGCATCGAACCCACGACCTTCGGTTTTGGAGACCGACGCTCTACCAGCTGAGCTATACCCCTTAAACCCAGTCCTATAAAAATACAGGTGGCACTATTATAATGAAAAAACAAAATAATGTCAAGCACCTTTTTGAACTTTTTTAACCAATTTTTAATTATTATTCATACTAAAGGTGGTATTTCCCTGTAAATCATCACTAAGCCGGCAATAATATGTTAATTTTTATTGTTTTTTCACATTTTTTACTATATCATCTGGATTAAATATTATTTTATGGAGATGAGCATGCAAAACATTTCAAATATTCAAGAGGGTTGTGTCGGGTGTGGCGCATGCTGTCAAGCATGTCCTCATAAGGCTATCACAATGAAGCCTAATCATGAGGGATTTTTATACCCTGTTATAGACAAGGAAAAATGCGTCAATTGTGGTTTATGTGTACATGTCTGCCCCATATCCTGCGAATCCTATAAGCGCGACAACAAACACCCTGATTGTTTTGCTGTTCAATCTTCGGATGATTTTATGAAACACAGCTCCAGTGGCGGCATGTTTTCTGTTTTAGCCACGTATATATTGGAAAACGGGGGATATGTTTGCGGCGCAGGTTTTGACAAGACGTGGTCTGTAGAACACAAAATCATATCCGATATATCAGGGCTATACGAACTACAAACCAGCAAATATGTCCAATCAGATACAAAAACTGTATTCAAAGAAATCCAAAAGCTGTTGTCCCAGAATAAAACTGTTTTGTTTTCGGGAACGCCCTGTCAAGTTGCGGGATTATACGCTTTTTTGAAAAAAGATTATGATAACCTGCTGACCATTGACGTTTTTTGCCATGGAACACCTTCACCCGGCATCTTTCAAAAATATCTTAATGAATTGAACCTTAAAAACATAAAAGATATAAACTTTCGGGATAAAACACCGCCTGCAAATTGGACTGATTTTGCACTTTCAATAGAAAGTTCCTCAGGCAAAATACAAGAATCTCTTTCGGAAAATATTTATATGTTGGGTTTTTTGCGCAACTTGTTCTTGCGCAAATCATGTCATCAATGCCCCTTTGCAAAGGTCCTCAGACAAGGCGATTTTTCGTTGGGAGATTTTTGGGGATACAAACCCCAAAAGCACACCTTGGACGTCCAAAAGGGAATGTCTGCTGTCTTACTGAATACAACAAAATCTCAAAACTATTTCAAAAAAATCAAATCCCAATTATCATTCATCCAACCCGTTAAACTAGCCAGTATGACAAAAGGAAATCCCGTTTTGGTTTCACCCGTACGGGCTCATCCCAACAGAACTTATTTTTTTAAAGAATTTCAAAACAACGCGCCTGTGATTCCTCTTATAGAAAAATACTTAGGTAATAAAAAAGTTGCTATTTTTAATTTTTCATCATTTACAACAAATAATTTTGGAGCATGTTTAGTTGGATATGCTATGGAACATGCCGTTTCAAAACTGGGCTATACCCCAAGCACTATCAATTTTATTCCTAAATCCGAAGTTTTTGACCGGACAAAGCCGAGTCCCTTTCAAGATTTCAGACAAAAATTTTTAAATTTAACGGGCATATGTTCGACCAAAAAAGAATTAAAAAAGAATCTGAATGATGCTTTTGATAAATTTATTATTGGCAGTGACCAAATTGTTCGCCATCCCAACTATGATTTTGCTTATTATTTAGATTGGGTATCCGGACGCAAAAATTTGCTATCCTATGCCGCCAGTTTTGGTACAGCCAAATTAGAAATGGATAAAAAAAGGACAAAATACGCTAAACGGTGTTTAGACAGATTTGATGCATTTTCTGTTCGCGAACTTAGCGGTGCAAACATTATGAAAACCCATTTTGGCAAAAATAATACTCCTGTTGTATGCGATCCTACTTTATTACTAGACGCCAAAGATTATCAACCCATCATTGATGCGGAAAATTTATCTGTACCAGCCGGTGAATATGTTGCCTATTACCTTTTGGATGAAAGTCCGGAAGTTTTAACTCATTTTAGCAAAAAATATAAACTGATAAATGCCTATAAAGATGATTCAGGACAATACCGTTCTTTCGGCGAATGGTTAAACATTATTAAAAATGCCAAATATGTCATTACAGATTCTTTCCATGGCAGTGTTTTTTCCATTATTTATAAACGTCAGTTTGTCACATTAACCACAAAAGAACGCGGCAACGAACGCCTGGAATCCTTGATGAAGATATTGGGAGAAAACCGGCTTATTGATAACAGGGATAATTTAACAGAACAATCCCTGTTTAGCAAAAAAATTGATTATATCAAAGCAAACAAGAATATTTTAGCGGCGCAACAACAAGGCTATGATTATTTAGATACCGCATTAAAAATTAAACCAAATAAAAAGAAAAATATATTTAAAATCCACCCAAAGAAATCGTATTTCTGGTTGTTCGGCATACTGCCTTTAATGAAAACAACTTCTAATAAAAGTGAACGGGTCAATATTTCCTTGTTCGGTCTTCCTATATTCAAAGTAAAATTCGGAAAATTCTATCTGTTTGGCTTTATTAAGATCGGCTACTATCGGTGATAAAAAAAGTTTGCGCACCCCGTAACATCAGGATGCGCAACGTTTTAGTCTTCGTATTCTATGCTTGGATATCTGGCTTCAATTTTAAAGTCTTTAATCACATCTGCTAAAGGCTTAATCTCTTGCTTTTCAGAGCCCAAACGACGAATCGTTACAGTTTGATCTGCTGCTTCTTTAGCACCCACAACCAAAATCACCGGGATTTTTGCCAAAGAATGTTCACGAATTTTATAGCCCACTTTTTCGTTACGCAAATCCGTTTCTACACGCAAACCGGCAACCGTCATTTTATTGGCGATTTCTTTAACATACTCGTCTTGTGCATTTGTGATAGGAATAATCATCACTTGAGTCGGTGCCAACCAGAACGGGAAATGTCCCGCGGTATGTTCTGTATAAACCGCCGTAAAGCGCTCCAAAGCTCCAAACAAAGCACGGTGTAGCATAATTGGACGATGCTTTTCACCATCTTCGCCAATATAGGTTACATCAAAACGTTCCGGCAAGTTTAAGTCAGCTTGCAACGTACCACATTGCCATTCACGCCCTAAAGCATCATAGAATTTAAAGTCTAACTTTGGCCCATAGAAAGCACCATCACCCGGATTAATTTCATACGGATAGTTCATTTTTTCCAAGGCCTCGGCCAATCCCTTTTCTAAAAAGTCCCAAATCTCATCTGTTCCGATTCGTTCATTTGGCCGTGTCGATAATTTTATCTTTACTTGATCAAGACCAAACCCAAAATCTTTATATACATCTAACATCAACTTGACAACTTTTTGGCATTCTTCCAAAAATTGCTCTGGCGTACAAAAAATATGAGCATCATCTTGTGTAAAAGCACGTACACGCAATAATCCATGTAAAGCACCAGATGCTTCATAGCGATGAACCTTACCAAACTCAGCAATGTATTGAGGCAAGTCACGATAACTTTTAATCCCTTGTTTAAACACCAACACGCCGCCAGGACAGTTCATTGGCTTAATAGCGAATTCTTTTTCCTCAATAGTTGTGGTGAACATATTTTCCTTGTACCATTTCCAGTGCCCCGAAGTTTCCCACAAAATTCTGTTCATGATTTGCGGGGTATTGATTTCAACATAACCTTCGCGCCCTTGGCGTTTGCGCATATAATCTTGCAAGGTGCGGAACAAAGTCCAACCACGCGGATGCCAAAACACATCCCCAGGAGCATATTCTTCAAAATGCCACAGATCCATTTCTTTGCCTAACTTACGGTGATCACGCTTTTCGGCTTCTTCCAACATTGTAAAATAATCTTTAAGTTCTTTATCAGAAAAGAACGCTGTTCCATAGACACGCTGTAAAGATGCTTTTGTAGAATCTCCACGCCAATAGGAAGCGGCCACCTTTGTCAATTTAAAAGCGGTTCCAACCCGTCCGGTAGATGGCATGTGCGGACCACGACAAAGCTCGACATAATCACCTTGCGTATAAATGGACACTTCCTTCACATCTTCCGGTAAATCCTCAATCAATTCAACCTTAAAGTCCTCGCCACGAGCTTTAAAGATTTTTTTTGCCTCATCCCGAGTTGCCATAGACCGAACAATCGGTAAATCCGCTGCGACAATCTCAGCCATTTTAGCTTCAATTTTAGGTAAATCCTCTTCTTTTAAAATAATTCCAAAAAAATCATAGTAAAAACCATTGTCAATGGACGGCCCTATGGTTGCTTTTGCCGACGGATACAAAGCTTCAACAGCCTGCGCCAAAATATGCGCTGTTGTATGGCGCAAAATTTCCAAAGCCTCTGGGGTTTTAGAAGTCAAAATAGAAATTGTTGCGTTTGTAGTGATGGGAGTGGTTAAATCTTGCACTGTTTCATTTACTTTGATTGCAACAGCGGCTTTTGCCAAATTCACACTAATTTTTTCTGCGATCTGAAGTCCGTTCACAGGTGCTTCAAAATCCATTTTTGCCCCATCAGGCAACACGATTTCTATCATTTTATATCCTTTGTTATCTGTTAATTGTTTTCAAACAAACCCCTTGCCTAAAAACAGGAATTATTTTAACCAATTTTTAATAAAAAGTCAAAGATTTTCTTTAAGATCTCTCTGTATTCTTCTTTTTTGCTTGCAAAAATTTTGGTAATTTAAGCGGAAAAATTTTAAACCTTTTATTTATGGAAAATTGAGGTATTTCTGCGTTCTCTGGGACAGGAATTTCCACATAAATATCTCTTTTTTTTCCGTCTTCACACAAAAAATCACAATATTCAACCAATGGATTGATGTATGTTTTATGTATCCGCTCATGTGCTTCTTTGTCCAACCAGCTCATATTTTCAATACTGTTATCCCCACCTAAAGCTCTTGGAATAATATGATGGCACGTTAAGTCTATATCACTGGGAATACAGCCTGTTTTTTTAATAGATTCTCTTATCTTCTTGGGCAAATGATTAAAATCCCCTCTTTCCAAACAAGCCAAAACACGTTCCTCTTTTTGGCGCAAATAGGCCTGTTTAATTTTGGAAGCTTCAAGCAATGACACACTTCTGGCTTTAACCAATACATATTTCATTCCTGCAGGCAATCTCTGCTTGCACGATAATCTTAAGACAAAATAGTCTTTTTTGCCTCTTACCTGAACTCGCTTTAGCGCATCCAACCGCCACGCCCTTTTACTTGCCAAATATTTTTCTAATGGTTCTCGTTCTTGTGGTAAAACAAAATTTAAAAAAGCTCTCTGAGAAAAAACCCTGGGAAAATCGGGCATTTTTATTCCAATTTTTCTTGTTTTTTTGGCATCCCTTTTATGGATAAATCTTTTAACTTCTAACGAAAGAGGCTTCCAATACAATTCATACATCAATTGACTGATGTATTTCGAAACAATACATATATTTTCAATATCATAACTTCCCCCTAAGCTTGGCGGAATCATAAAGTCTGCTTCATATCCTTTTGGAATTTGTCCATACAGTTCTGCGCGTTTCTGATCCCTAATAGGAAAGCTTTGAAAAGCACCTTGTCTTGCCAAACGTCGAACCAATAGCTTGATTTGACGTTTTAAATCAAAGTTTCGTTCTTTTTCTAAACTTGTAATATCCAGAAAGTATATTTTTTTTTCTGAATCAGATTCATTTACCAAAAGATCTAAAATTACATTATCGTGTTCATCTCTTTTTCTGCGCCAACGTTGTTTCCCTGAAAAAGGTAATGCCATATTTTATCCTTTCAATGCATATCCACCGGAACGCACTGTCCGAATTATTTCATCCCCCTCTTGTTCTTGTAAACATTTACGCAATCGTTTAATATGAACATCCACAGTCCGCTCTTCTACATGAACCATATCTCCCCACACAAGTTTTAACAGTTCAGCTCTAGAAATAACTTTTTCAGGATGCTCCATTAAAACCTGTAATAAACGAAATTCCGTTGGTCCCATATCTATCGGTTGGCCTTCCTTATAAACTTGTTTTTTATCAAAATCCATAACCAAACGTCCAACTTCTAATGCTTTTGGTAAAGGCTTAAAAACAACTCGCCGCAACAAGGCTTGAATTCTGGCAATCAATTCCGGCACAGAAAAGGGCTTCGTCATATAATCATCCGCCCCATAGGACAAACCCCGAACTTTGTCGGCCTCTTCCCCACGAGCTGTTAACATGATAATAGGAATGTGTTTAATATCATGTGTTTGCCGAATTTCTCGACAAAGGTCTATGCCTGACATATTTGGTAACATCCAATCCATCAAGATTAATTCTGGGTGCTCTGTCTCAACAGTTTGCATGACCACTTTCCCATCCATTGCTACCACCGTTTCGTAACCTTGCTTTTCAAGGTTATATTTTAACAGCGTTACCAAGCCTGGTTCGTCCTCTACAATTAAAACTTTTGTCATGCATTCCCTTTTAACAATTTAATGGCTTTTTTCTTGTCGGCACTTTTAAAAACATAATTTCCAGCAACTAAAACATCCGCTCCCGCTAAACGACAAGCCGGCGCAGTTATATCATTGACACCACCATCTACAGAAATAAGGATTTTTTTCTTGCCAATCAATTCCTTTAATTCAGCAATCTTTTTTAAAGCCACAGGATTAAATTGCTGTCCACTAAAACCAGGTTCAACCCCCATCACCAAAATTAAATCTATCATCGGCAAATAAGGTATTAACTCCGCCACTTTTGTTTTCGGCTTAATGGATAATCCAACTTTTTTCTTATGTTTTTTTATCATAGAAATAACAGCGGCAATATTATCCTTAGTCTCTACATGAAAGGTAATACAATCTGCCCCTGCTTGGACAAAAGAATCTATATAATCTTTAGGATGAGAAATCATCAAATGGACATCAAAAATGGCATTCGTATGAGATCTGATATCACGAATAACATTAGCCCCAAAAGTAATATTTGGGACAAAATGTCCATCCATAACATCTAAATGAATCCAATCTGCCCCAGCCCGCGTTAAAGATTCAACTTCCTTTCCAAGTTTAGAAAAATCTGCAGACAACAGGCTTGGGGCAACTTTAACCATAAATTATCCTACAATCTTTGGATCTAATTCACCGCTGGCATACCGAGCAGCCATATCTTCCAAAGAAATTGGCTTAATGTGGCTAGCTTGACCAGCAGCACCAAATTGTGTATAGCGCTCTTCGCAAACCTTTTGCATTGCTGCCATGGCTGGCTTTAAGTATTTACGAGGATCAAATTCACCCGGTTTTTCACAGAATACCGTCCGAATTGCGCCTGTCATAGCCATACGCAAATCCGTATCCACATTCACCTTGCGAACACCATGCTTAATAGCTTCTTGAATTTCTGGGACAGGTACGCCATAAGTTTGTGGCATTTGCCCGCCATGTGCATTGATAATGTCTTGTAAATCTTGAGGAACAGAGGAAGATCCATGCATCACCAAGTGTGTATATGGCAATTTTTCATGAATCTTTTTCACTGTATCAATAGACAAGATTGCACCGTCCGGCTTGCGTGTAAATTTATAAGCACCATGGCTGGTTCCAATAGCAACAGCCAATGCATCAACCTTTGTTTGACGCACAAAATCAACTGCTTGATCCGGATCTGTTAACAGCTTGGATTTATCAATAGCGCCTTCAAAGCCGTGTCCATCTTCTTTTTCGCCTTTACCGGATTCCAAAGAACCGATACAGCCCAACTCACCTTCAACGGAAACACCAGCTTTATGAGCGGTTACAGCAACTTCACCCGTTACCTTGGCATTATATTCGTATGTGGCAGGCTTGCCCTCTGGATCCAATGATCCATCCATCATAACAGAAGTAAATCCAGCTGCCATGGCAGAGTAGCACACATCTGGACTAGAACCATGATCCTGGTGAACACAAATTGGCAAATCTGGATACATTTCAACACCCGCCATCATCAAATGCTTTAATACAGCATCGTTTGCATATTGACGCGCCCCTTTACTTGCTTGAATAATCACAGGAGAATTGGTTGCTTTTGCAGCGGCCAAAATTGCCAATACCTGTTCCATATTGTTCACGTTAAATGCAGGAATACCATAACCATATTCGGCTGCATCATCTAACAATTGTCTTAAACTTACTAATGCCATTTTTCATCCTTTCTTATGTTTTTTAATGATGGCATCATTCTACAAAAACTGAAAGAAAAAAGCAAGGAGATTTTTACAGATCTGCTTTCCTAACAAGAACATTCACAATAATAATGCTTGTGTGCTAACCTGTTTTGTGAACATTTTCCTGCCGGCACATCCACAGAACCACAATGGGTACAATTTTTAAAGCGTTGCTTAATCCAATTAATACTGGTGTGCGATGTTTTTTGACAAGGAATTTTGACTTTACCGTTACGAACTGTCGCCACCGGACTTTTTTTACAGGTTACTCTGCCTTCCCAGTTAATAGAGGTGGTCCTATTTTTTCCACAGACAGCGACTTCTCCATTACATATAGCATCAGCCGGACAAGCAACACACTCTTTTCCTACAATATATTGATTAGAAGCACATTTTTGGATTAATTCTTCAGCAAAACCTTGTGTTGAAAAAATGATCCCAACAAATAACATCAAAACAAAAAATTTCTGACTCATATTATACTCCTTTAAAAACTATTTTATCATCTTTTTTGAAATTTTTACTATATTTTCAACAGTTAGTCCAAAATCAGCAAACACTTCTTTTGCCGGGCCGCTTTTACCAAAAGTATCTATAGATAAAATTGCATCTTGTTCCCGTTTAAATGGATACCATGAAAAAGCGCTTCCAGCATCTACGAATAACCGCGGAACAGTCCCCAAAACCTTATTTTGTTCTTTTTCGGGTTGATCCATAAACAATTTATAACAAGGCATAGAGACAACCGCGACATCGATCCCCTGCTCACTTAAAAAGTCAGCCGCCTTAACCGCCAAAGAAACTTCGGATCCGCTGGCAACCAAAGTTAATTTCCGTTTTTTAAGAGGCGTTCTGAGTAAATATCCGCCCTGATGGACTAAATTTACCCGAATATCACGCCGCAACGTTGGCAAGTTCTGACGCGACAGAACAAGCGCGCACGGTTTATTAAGACGCAAAGCCTCTTCATAACTCTCTGCAACCTCAACAGCATCTGCCGGTCTGAATAAATACAAGTTTGGAATAGCCTGCAACGCCACCATTTGCTCTATGGGCTGATGAGTCGGGCCATCCTCGCCCACCCCAATAGAATCATGCGTAAAAATCCATAATGTTTTTGCTTGCATAAAGGCACCTAAACGCACCGTCGGTCGCATATAATCGGAAAACACAAAAAATGTGCTGGCATAGGGCATCAAACCGCCGTGAACGGCCATACCATTTGTAATCGCCCCCATCGCATGTTCCCGAATGCCGAAATTGATATAATTTCCTGAAAAATCATTAGGTTGTATTGATTTTGAGTTTTCTGTTTTTGTTAAATTAGAAGCTGCTAAATCTGCCGAACCACCAACCATATTTGGGATAGCCTTTAGTAATTCGTTTAACACGAGCTGGGATGACTTGCGACTGGCTAAATCTGGTTTTGCTTGTAAAAATTTTTGTTTTATTGTTTTTAATATCCCTGCCAAATCCGGCAACTCACCACGGATTTCCTTTTTAAACTGTTCCTCCGCTGGGTGATTATTGACGCGCATCGTCCATTTTTCGCGCTCAACAGCCCCTCGCCGGCCAACTTGATGTGTCCAATTTAAAAAATCTATCGGCACTTCAAAAGCAGGATATGCCCAGTTTAATTTTTTCTTCAAGCCTGCTAGTTCCTCAGCCCCTAAAGGACTACCATGTACCTTTGGTGAGCCTGATTTAGTTGGCGCTCCATAGCCGATGATCGTTTTACAATCAATTAACGTTGGCGATTTTGCCTTTTGAGCTTTTTTTAACGCTTTTTGGATTGATTTTTGATTCAAGCCATTACAGGTCAACACCTGCCATCCACTGGCTTTAAATCGCATAGGGATATTGGTTTTGGTGGCTATCTCTGTTTTGCCATCAATTGTGATATGATTATCATCCCACAAAACAATCAGCTTATTTAAATTCCACAAGCCAGCCAACTCTATTGCTTCTTCGGAAATACCCTCCATTAAACACCCATCTCCAACGAAGCAATATGTTTTATGGTTGACCAAATCATCCCCCCATCGTGCAGCCAACATTTTTTCCGCCAAAGCCATACCTACAGCAGCCGCTATCCCCTGCCCCAAAGGCCCTGTGGAAAAATCAACGCCTGGCGTGGTAATTTCCGGGTGACCAGAAGTAAAACTGTCCAGCTGTCTGAAAGACTGTAGCTGAGCAACACTCATTTTATCAAACCCCATCAAATACAATAAACTATATACCAACGCAGAGGCATGACCATTGGAAAATATAACCCGATCCCGATCAAACCAATTTGCATCATCCGCATCAAACTTTAAAAATTGCCCATATAAAACCGCCGCCATGTCGGCCATTCCCAAAGCAGCCCCTGGATGACCTGAGTTTGCTTTTTCTATTGTATCGGCCGCCAATACCCGCAAAGTTGTGGCCATCATAGGCAAATCATACTTCATTGTTGTCTCCTTGCTGTAAAAATAAAAATAAATTACGCCCTGCTTTTCGTTCTTTCGTCACACAAAAACCAACGGGAACAGGTTCCGGTTTTTGTCCGTCTGTTTCAATAATAATCAAGGTCTTATCATCTATCCAACCTGTTTGTGCAAAAGCTTTCAATGCCAAAGCCCATAAGCCCTTACCGTACGGCGCATCCATAAAAATAATACGCATTGGCTTGCCTTGGGGCGGATTCAAGGCATCCATCGCTGTAACCGCTTTTAATCCGACAGCATGTAAATTTTGGTTCAAAATCTGCAAAGCGGCCTTATCTTTTTCAATAAAAACAAGCGCTTTCACGCCTCTTGACCAGGCTTCAATACCGATAGCACCAGAGCCCGCAAAAACATCTGCAAAAGATATTTGCGCCCATCCCAACCCTTCATTTAAACGCCAAGATTCCAACATATTAAATAAAGTTTCTTTAGCTCGATCCATTGTGGGTTGAGTTTTTTCAGTTGTAGGAGAAAGTAATTTTTTACCTCTAGCTAAGCCGGAAATAACACGCATGGCACCTCCTTAACTTTTCCTTTAGGTAAATCACCCAGTTCATAAGGACCGTAACTAATCCGGATTAAGCGCGACACCTCAAGCCCAAAAAATTTCATCATTCGTCTGATTTCTCTATTTTTTCCTTCTTTCAAAGTCATAATTAACCATGTATTGGTACCGCTGTGTTTTTCCAATTGGATACCACATGGAGCATAAGCTACCCCTTCAATTTTTATTCCCTTAGATAAACGCCCAACCATTTCCTTTGTCACAGCCCCATGCACCCGAACACGATAAGTTCTCTTAAGACCTGTACTGGGCAATTCCATGAATCGGGCCAAAGCGCCATCATTTGTTAAAACAAGTAAGCCTTCCGAATTTAAATCTAATCGCCCCACCGATATAACTCGTCCCAAAGACTTGGGTAAAGCATCAAAAACTGTTGGACGGCCTTGCGGATCCTGATAAGTTGTAACCAATCCTGCGGGTTTATTATAAAGCCAAACGCGTGTTTTTTGTTTTGTTTTCAATGGATTACCATCAACCAAAACTGCATCCTCATCCCCAACTAAACAAGCTGGAGTGGTCAAAGTCCCTCCATTCACTTGAACACGGCCAGCCACAATCCAACGTTCAGCTTCACGGCGGGAACACAACCCTGCATCCGCCATTTTTTTTGCAATCCGTTCTTTCTTTTCTGTCATATTTATGATAATATAGAAGAATGGAACAAAAAGAAAGAGAAAAAATTATAAGGCTGGCCTTACATCAAGCACAACAAGCATTTCTACAACAAGAAATCCCCGTGGGTGCGGTTATTTTTCATTCAAAAACAGGGCAAATTATTGCCAAAGCTCATAATAAATCAGAACAAAAAAAATCGCCTTTAAACCATGCAGAAATGATTGTTATATCGCAGGCTCTTAAAAAAATTCAGGATAAGTTTTTAACGGGCTATTCCATGTTTGTCACGTTGGAACCTTGTGCTATGTGTGCCGGTGCTATTGCTTGGGCCCGATTGGATGCGCTTTATTATGGTGCCAGCGATCCTAAAACTGGGGCTGTAGAGCAGGGGGCTCAAGTGTTTTCTCATCCACAAACTCACCATAAGATCAAAGTAGAAAAGTGGCATATTCCGGAATGCGGCCAAATTATGACGGATTTTTTTAAAGGGAAAAGAAAATGACTGAACAACCCGTTTTATCTGTCACTGAAATTTCCTTATCTTTAAAGGCTTGTGTGGAACAAGTTTTTGGCAACATTCGTGTACGAGGAGAGGTTTCTGATGTCAAACGCGCAACATCCGGCCATATTTATTTTTCTCTTAAAGATAAAGATTCTGTATTATCGGCTATTTGTTGGCGAGGAAAACCTAATTCAACAACGTCTGCTATTCAAGAAGGATTGGAAATCATCTGCAGTGGAAAATTATCCACTTACCCAGGGCGTTCAAACTATCAAATGATTATAGAAACAGCCGAACCGGCCGGGATTGGTGCTTTGCTCAAGCTTTTACAAGAAAGAAAAGAACGTCTTGAAAAACAAGGATTTTTTGATCCTGCTCACAAAAAAGCTATTCCATTTTTACCCAACGTGATTGGCGTAATTACCAGCCCGACAGGTGCCGTCATCCGCGATATTATTCATCGTATCAGCGATCGTTTTCCCAGGCGTATCATTTTGTGGCCAGTTGCTGTTCAAGGGGAAGGGGCTGCCGAACAAATTGCTGCCGCCATCAAAGGCTTTAATGAATTACCAGCCTCTGGGAAAATTCCCAAACCAGATGTGTTAATTGTGGCACGGGGAGGGGGATCCATAGAAGATTTATGGTGCTTTAATGAAGAATGTGTTGTTAAAGCAACTTATGAATCTGAAATTCCAATTATCTCAGCCGTTGGCCATGAAACAGACACGACTCTGATTGATTATGCGTCCGATTTACGGGCACCCACCCCAACAGGTGCGGCAGAAAAAGCTGTTCCAGTTCGTTTAGAATTAAATAACTTATTGATTGAAAAAGAAAATTTATTAAAAACAACCCTGATTCGAAATCTCACCGAAAAAAGGTTGCGCTTAAGCTCAATTACTCAAGCTTTTCCTAATTTAAATGAAATAATTCAATATATTATTCAAAAATTGGATGATAAAACGGATCGATTGCAATACGCTTTTCAAAATCTTTTAAAACATCGTTCGGAATCTTTGAAAAACTTGGATCGGTTACTTGAGTCTTACTCGTATCATTCTATTTTGAAACGGGGTTTTGCATTGGTGACACAACAAAATCAGGTGCTAACCTCGGCTATTCAAGCACAAAAATATCCTCGTTTAACCCTTTCTTTCTTTGATGGAAAGATTGATGTTAATACATTGAAAACAAATAAAAAATCAAACACAGAAATCCAAAATGAACAGTTTGATTTATGGAAAAATCCATCAGATAAGTAATTACACTGTAAATACGTATTTTTCTTATAAAGAATTACATAGTAATTACATTTTTACTATTTTCTTCATTTTTAACTTGACATTTTCTATTTTTTGACTTATAATGTTGTCAATTGATGAACAGCGGATTTATTATCCGCGGTTTATTTTTTACTGTCAACAAAAATTTTAAAGGAGGTTCTATGGAAGAAAAAGTACCTATGACGACAAAAGGCTATGCCGATTTAAATGAAGAATTAAAAAAATTAAAATATGAGGATCGTCCAAATATTGTTGCCGCCATTGAAGAAGCTCGCGCACACGGCGATTTATCAGAAAATGCTGAATATCATTCCGCACGAGAACAACAATCATTTATTGAAGGTCGTATCCAAGAATTAGAAGGAGCTTTATCACACGCCCAAGTGGTTGATGTAGCTACATTATCTGGAGATAAGATTTTATTTGGCGCTACTGTTGATGTGGAAGATTGTGATAATTCTCAAAAAAACACCTATCAAATCGTCGGGCAATATGAAGCCAATTTAGAAAAAGGATTGATTTCTTTTATTTCCCCTCTTGCAAAAGCGCTGATTGGTAAACAATTAGGTGATATAGTGGAAGTCAAAACACCAAAAGGTGACAAAGCATATGAGGTTTTAGCTGTGCGTTATGTCTAAACCTCAAAAAGGAGGTTTATGAATACGCCAGATGTATTGATTATCGGTTCAGGACCAGCCGGTTTAACTGCAGGATTGTATGCAGGCCGCGCTGGTTTTTCTGTTTCATTACTTACAGGTCCGGAGAAAGGAGGAAAACTCTCTTTAACAGATAAAATAGAAAATTTTCCTTGTTTTTCAACTGGTTCTGGAATTGAATTTATCACAAAATTGGAACAACAAGCAAAAGAAGTTGGCGTTTCCTTTTTCAATGAAAATGTACAGCAAGTTGCTTTATTACACCCCCCTTTTAAAATTATAACAGAAGTTCAAACCTGGCAACCAAAGTCTGTCATTATAGCCATGGGCACACAAGTCAAATGGCTGAATTTGCCTCAAGAAGAAATGTATAAGGGAAAAGGGATATCCGTCTGCGCCACATGTGACGGATTCTTTTATAAAAATAAAAATGTGGCGGTTATTGGAGGAGGAAATACTGCTTTATATGAATCCCTGTACTTAACAAATATAGCAAAAAATGTTTATCTTTTAACACAAAACAAACAGTTGCAGGGTGAATTTTTATTACGGCAAAAAGTCTTGTCTTTAGCCAATATACTTATTTATTATAATACGGATGTTTTAGGTTTTGTTGGGAACGAAAAATTAACTGGCCTTAAAATCAAAAATAAAGCCGATACAGAAGAAAAAATTCTATCGGTTGAGGGTTGCTTTGAAGCGGTTGGATTCGTTCCTAATACACGCTTATTTCAAAACCAATTGTTGGTTGATAAAAATGGTTATATCAAAACAAATAAACAAACAATGCAAACAAGCATCAAAGGCATTTATGCTTGTGGAGATATTCAAGAAACCGGCTATAGCCAAGCACTTATTGCATCGGCCTCTGGCGCAAGAGCCGCAATGAGTTTGGAGAACTATTTAAAAGCCTAAAGTTATCCAAAATTTTTACAATAAAAAATATAATATAAATAAAATTAGTAGTATTAGTCCTGGGGAATTTGTGGATTCTTTTTTGAAATTTTTTCTTGACACATTTTTCTTTTTGAAACGACTCGTTAAAATTACTCAAAATAGGGGATAAAAATTCCTTTAAAATAATTTTTTTTGTATCAAATTGGCCTGTGAATTTTTTTTGATAAGTCCTGTCAAAACAGGTGAACTTTTTGAAAAGTTTGACAGAAATTTTAGTTATCCACAATACGCAAAAGTTATCCCTTGCAAAAGAAAAAATAAATCGATATAATAGGACGCATGAGAGAGATTGTATTAGATACAGAAACTACCGGGTTGGATCCCGTTGCGGGCGATCGAATTGTAGATATCGGATGTGTAGAATTAGTCAATCACATGCCAACAGGGCGCGTTTATCAACAATATATTAATCCTGAAAAAAAACAATCGGCTGAAGTGATTGCAGTTCATGGATTGACGGATGAATTTTTGGCGGATAAGCCAACTTTTAAAGAAATCGCTGATGATTTTTTAAATTTTATCGGTGATGATTCTGTTTTAGTGATTCATAACGCTCCTTTTGATATGAAGTTTTTAAATGCAGAATTATCTTGGTGTGATAGACCTTGTATCCCGATGGATCGAGCTTTTGATACATTGTTGATGGCCAGACAAAAATTTCCGGGAAGTCGTGTAAACTTAAACGATTTATGTAAGCGCTTTGGCGTTGATAATTCGGCCAGAACTGTGCACGGCGCTTTATTAGATAGTCAATTGTTGGCTGAAGTTTATTTGGAAATGCTGGGTGGAAAAGAACCCAGTTTGGTGCTGAAAACAGATCAACCTATTGAAAAAATAGAGAAAAAAGTTGTTGTTCAAAATGTTTCACGTGAAACATTGACGGCACGGGCATTTGAAATAAGCACAGAAGAGCTTGCAGCACATACAGAATTTGTTAAGAATATCAAATCTAATATATGGGGGATTTCGTCATGAGGAATATTTTGTTTTGCTTTATTTTGATGTGTTCTATCTCAGTCCAAGCTCAATTAATAGAGGTAGGGAGTGCCATAGGAATTGGTACACAAATGGCTAATAATTCTATTAACAAAATAAAAAAAGCTTTTCACACAGCCGAAGCTCAAGATATCATACAAAAAATAAAGTTGGAAGTTATTCATTTTAAAATGACGGCCCAAAATTATTATAATAAGGCTAAGGTCGAAGCGCGGAAAATTCCGTTATTAGCTAAATATGAAGGCACAATTGAATCTAGTGCAAAAGAAATTGTCGTCACTTTATTTCATGTAAGGCAATATGAATGCGAACAGATGACACAATTAGGTGCTAAACTTATTAACTTAAATAACGGCAAATATGATCCTGTTTATTGTCAATATGATAATATTATGAAATTTATTTTTGAGTAATGTTAGAAAAATGTTTCACGTGAAACATTTTTGGAGAAAAGGGATGCAACAGTTTGATGAAAATCTTATAAAATCAAAACCTTTGTTATTGAAATATCAACAGATTTTGTTGGAGTGGCAGAAAAAAGTCAATTTAATTTCTAATTCTACAATCAATGATATCTGGCAACGACATATAATGGATTCTGCTCAATTATATCCTTTAATTCCGTCTAAGGCAAAAATATTATTGGATGTTGGAAGCGGTGCTGGATTTCCTGGAATAGTTTTAGCAATTTTAAATAAAACACTAAATGGGCCTTTAAAACAGGTCTTTTTGGTAGAAAGTGATTTAAAAAAATCGTTGTTTTTACAAGAAGTTAATAGACAATTAGGCTTAAATGTTGAGGTTTTGCCTAAGCGGATGGAAAGTGTTGATATTGCGCCAGATGTGATTACAGCGAGAGCAGTGGCGGCTGTTCCTGAATTATTGAAATTGGTTGATAAAAATGTTTCACGTGAAACATTAATGCTTTTTTTGAAGGGAAAAAATGTAGATAAAGAGTTGCAAAATATTCCAAAATGTTATATGATTCAGAAAAAACAGAGTTTATTAAGTGCTGATGGATGTGTTTTAATGATACGAAAGGGAAAGCATGGATAAACGGCCGACAATTTTTGCTATTTCAAACCAAAAGGGTGGGGTTGGAAAAACAACGACAACTGTTAATTTGGCTACAGCATTGGCGGCTTTGCAAAAAAAAGTTTTGATTATTGACTTGGATCCTCAAGGAAATGCAACGGTTAGTTTTGGCCTGCAACGCATGATTGCCGGAAAAAGTTCTTATACTGTTTTGATGGGAAAATATCTGTTGAAAGATAGTTTTGTACCGACGCAGATCCCATATTTATATGTATTGCCTGCCAGTCAGGAATTGTTAGGGGTGGATCTGGAGTTGTCTGGTGCAGAACGATCACAGTTTTTTTTGAAAAGTGCTATTGAGACGCTGACTGACTTTGACTATATATTTATCGATTGTCCTCCGGCAGTAGGGATGTTAACGATGAACGCGTTGGTGGCTGCAACAGATATTATCATTCCTATTCAGTGTGAATATTTAGCATTAGAAGGTGTAGCTGATTTGTTAAAAACCATTGAAAAAGTTAGAAAAAATTTTAATCCATTTTTAAAAATAAAAGGAATTGTTTTAACGATGTTTGATGGTCGGTCAAACCTTTCAAAATCGGTGGTTCAAGATGTGCGTTCCTATTTCGGATCGTTAGCTTTTGAGACGATTATTCCAAGAAATGTGCGAATTCCGGAAGCTCCGTCTCATGGCAAGCCTGTCATGTTATATGATTTTAAAAGTGTTGGGGCACAAAGTTATTTGCAGTTAGCAAAAGAAGTTTTAGACAGAGAAAAGGAGAATATCAATGGATAAATTAGGTTTAGGAAAAGGCTTGAGCGCTTTAATGGGGGATGATTCTTTAGAAGAGGTCCAGTCATTGGTGGCAGATGGAACTCAAATCATGCAAATACTGATAGAAAATTTATTGCCAAGCCATTTTCAACCCAGACATATTTTTGATGACAGCGCTTTGAATGATCTGGCCGATTCTATTCGTGAAAAAGGGGTTTTACAACCTTTATTAGTGCGTCCGGCACCAAATCAAACGTCCAAATATGAAATTATTGCCGGTGAGCGTCGTTTTCGTGCTTCAAAAATGGCAGGATTAACACAACTGCCTGTTATTATTAAAGAATTTGATGATAAAGCCGCTCTTGAAATAGCTTTAATCGATAATTTACAACGTGAAAATTTAAATCCTTTGGAAGAGGCAAAGGCCTATGTTCGTTTGATGAAAGAGTTTGATTATACACAAGAAGAATTGGCACGCGTTGTTGGGAAAAGTCGCAGCTATGTTGCCAATATGATGCGATTATTAGATTTGCCTCAACCAGTACAAAATATGTTGATTAAAAAAGAAATTACCATCGGACATGCGCGTTCTTTGTTGGGCGTTGAAAATGCAGAAAAAATTGCTAAAGAAATTGTGAAAAAAGGGCTAAGCGTTCGGCAAACAGAGGAACTAGTTAAAGAAAAGCCGTTGCCTGAAGTCAAAAGTATAGTAGAAAAAGATAAGGATGTGGCCTCTTTGGAAAAGGATTTATCCGAATTATTGGGATCCAAGGTTACTATCCATTGGAATGGCAAAAAAGGAACCGTAGTCATTCATTATCAAAGCTTAGAAAAGTTGGATTTTATTTTACAAAAATTAACGCATACCACTTAATTTTTTAGCGAATTCAGATAGTTGTATAAAAGTATGTGCCATAATACATTCAGCAGGCATGTTTGTTTGACGCGTATTTTGTTCCAGGGCTTGTAATTTTTCCAAAACACTTAAAATTTGGGGCGAAGTCCATTTTTGAGCCTGAGCCAACAAAGGGGCTTTTAATTTAAATTGATTTGGTTTTAAATTTTTGGTTAAAATCTTTTCTTGAATGTCTGAAAATCTTTTATTTTCAACAAGTTTTGCTAAAATCGTAAAATAGTTTGTGACAGACCAAAGCAAACTGGATAATTGAATGTTTTCTTGTTCAAAGGCTTGTAAAGCAGAATGAATTTTGTCGGTTTTTCCATTTGCTAGCATAACGCAAAAGTCATCTAAAGATGTTTCCTTTGAATCGGTAATAATTGCCTTAATAGCCTCTAAGGTAATATTTTTTTTATCTCCTAAATAAATCAATAACTTATTTATTTCTTGTTCAATAATACCGGCATGGGAAGTAAGTTTTTGAACTAAGGCATCCAAAACTGTTGTTGAAATAGTTTTATTTGCTTGTGTCAGCTGTGTTTGAATATTTGTTTTTAATTCTATTTCCGTTGGGGGATAGCATGCAAAAGCCAAAACAAAAGGGTTGCTTTCGGCTTCTTTTCTTAAAGCAGAAGTTTTGGATAAATTGCCGGCTTTTATTAGTAAAAGCGCATCTGTTTTGCGATGGTCTAAAAAATGAACCAAAGCGGTGTCTGAAAAAACAGCTTCTTCTTCAATTAAAATAATGCGTCTGCCGCCCATCAATGACACAGTATTGGCTTCATCCGTTGCAATAAAGGGATTCTTTTTGATTTGATCTGAGGTTAAACGGATGGTATTTAAATCGTCATTTTGGCAGCCAAGAAATTCTTTAAGTTTTTGAAATCCTTTATTTATTTCACCTTCATCCGTGCCAAAAAAAATAAAACTTATATAGGGATTATCTATTTTACTGAACAGAGATTGCAATTGATAGATTTTTGCTTTCACTGCGTATCCTTTAATAAGAAGCTGGAAATATGAGTTTCAATCTGGCTTGCCAGGTTTTTCAAAACGTCTTGTTCTGTGGTTTCCCGAGCAACAACAGAAGCATAAGGATCGTTGATAATTGATGTAGATCCGTTTGTTTTAGCTTTTGTATTTAAAAGAGTTTTATGTTTTGCATCCATTAAAGTATATTCTGCCGATACTTGAATCCGTTGCATTGTTGTAAAGGAATGATCGGAAATACCTAAATCTGAATATGAAAATTTCGGAGTTTGTACAGTCAATGTATAAGGGCAATCTTTTTTTCCAGTAAAGCGACTGGTAAGTATTTGATATAAAACGAATCCGCTATGTTCGGGAATAGAGGTAACGCAAACATCGGGTGTCGTTGTCGTGGAATAAAGCGGAGTAAAACCGCAACTTGCAACAAAAGTCAATCCAAATAAAAATAAAAATCTCATGGTATCACCTCGTTTATATTGATTATACTGTTTTTTTTTGTAAAAACAAGTAAAAAGAATCGTAAAATTTATAAAAATATGCTAAAATAAAAATATGAAGTTAAAAAAGATGATCGTTATCGGCGGACCGACGGCCAGTGGCAAAACCTCTTTAAGCATTCAAATAGCCAAAGATGTTCATGGACAGGTTGTGAATGCCGATGCTATTCAAGTTTACAAAGATTTGCAAATACTTTCGGCGCGTCCTTCCGAAGAAGAACAAGCCAAAATCCCCCACTATTTGTTTGGATATATGGACGCTTGGACAAAGTCCTCTGTTCAAGATTGGTTGCAAAAAGTGTCTGAAGTTTTGCCTGAATTAACTGCCCCAGTTTTTGTTGGAGGAACAGGTTTTTACTTGGATGCATTGGTAAATGGACTCAGCCCTATTCCAGATGTGCCAACGGAAATTCGGGAAAAGGTGCGCGCAATGTCATTGGATGAAGTAAAAGCTTTGGTGAAAGAGGCGCAATTTTCGGATCCTCAACGTCTCAGGAGGGCTTTGGAAATTCAATTGTCAACAGGTAAGTCATTGATATATTTTCAAAATTTACCAAAAAAACACCTGGTCCAAGGGGATTTTCAGGTGATATATTTACTGCCCCCCAGGGAACAAGTCTATGCTCAATGTGAAAAAAGACTCATCACTATGTTGCAAGCAGGGATGATAGAGGAAGTTCAACATTTGCGTGATATACAAGCAACAGGTGGTGTCATGCATGCAATCGGTGTGCCGGAAGTTTGTCGCATGTTGGACGGAGAAATAACAAAAAAGGAAATGATGCAGCAAATACTCCTATCTACGCGGCATTATGCAAAAAGACAGATGACATGGTTTCGGCATCAAGGAAACCCAGACGTTATCTTAAAAAATCCTAAAATGCCCATAAAATAATGGAATTATTTTGTAATTACATTTAAAAATATATAAAAATCATATTGTTATAGTTTTGGACTGTTTAGTTATTCTAAGAAAAAATATATGTAATTACTTTGTAATTTTTTATTGACACTGAAAAATAAATATGTTAAAGTCTTGATATAAAAAGGAGTAAAAAATGAAGCATTTTAAGCCGGATGATCTTTGGTATGGAAAAGTATTTTTTTATTTATTTTCAATAAGTTGGCTCGTAATTTGTTTGTACGGTTTTATTTCGTTTGGTTGGTTAAAACAAGTATCAGATATGACTCCTATAGAATTCGTTATTCAATTTTGTTCTATTCTTTTTCCTGTTTTTGTTTTGTTTTTGCTGGGGGCGCATTGGGATAAATCCAGAAAGCTGGCGGTAGAGTCGCAAACAATACGTCATTATTTAGAAGAGCTCATCTATCCGACGGATAAAGGAAAACAATATATAAATGAATTAACAACTGATTTAAAAGAACAAATTTCATTATTCCGGAAAGTTTTTTCTTCTATGTCCGAACAAACGGAAAGTTTGCGTAACGATTTATGCCAATGGATTGGGGATTTAAACACAATCATAGAACATGTGGATGGGGAAACATTACAATCTATTCAAAAAATTTCCCAAAATATGCAAACTTTGGCCGATACAACAGCTACGGCTAATGCACATGTGGTTGATAGTGTTCAAGCCTTGGCAACCAGCGCAGATATTTTAAATCAAGTAACTCATGAAACAGTAGAAAGTATCCAAAAAACGTCTGAAGTGTTGCAAATTGATACGGAAGAGATTCAACAAACAGCTCATGCTGTTGTGCACGCTCAAACACAAATAGAAAGTGCCTTGGATAAATCTGGGAAATTGGTGTCTGTTTTAACGGATAACACCAAAAAAATAGAACAAGTTGTTTATGAAGCAAACCAGTTTAAAGATTTCTTGCAGACAACGGATGCTCTGTCATTGCGTTTAAAAGAAATGTCCACCACTTTGGATATGCGGTTGCACAATATTCACTCTAAAATTGATGGTCAGTCAGAGCAACGTGCAGCGCCTCAAGATAAAAAAGAGTTGACATCTGATATGATGAAACAAATTCATTTCATTATTGACCAATTATATAGCGCCTCAATTGAAGTATCTCAAGTCTTAAAATTAAAAGATGAAAATGCTTTATGGGATAAGTATTATGCCGGGGATAAAGCGGTGTTTGTGCGGACATTAGGAGCTCAATTATCTGCCCAAAAACGGAAAAAAGTGATTGAACTATATCAAAATAATAAAAATTTCAAACAAGCAGTTCACAATTACAAGGATGCTTTTGAACATTTAAGCTTGAAAATTAAAGATTCAAAAGAAGATTCTATTTGGTTAGGGATCTTGGTTGGATCTGATATCGGCCGGCTGTATATGGTGATTTCGGATATTTTGAAAGGACAAATCAAATGATAGTTAAGTTAATCAAAATAGGTAATTCTTTGGGGATTCGTTTGCCAAAAGCAATTATTGAGGAATGTCACTTACAGCCAGAATTAACGCTGATTCCGAAAGAAAATGGCATAGAATTGAAATCTATTTCTATTCCCAGAGAAGGATGGAAAGATGCAATTCAAAATGATATAGAAGGGCGTCCTGTTGCGCCTTTAGGAGAATGGGAATGGTAAGAAAGTTTGATGTATATTTGTGTGAATCTCATGGGGCGGATAAACCTTGTGTTATTTTGACACCGGATGATTTATGTGAGGCTTTGCCTTATATTCTAATTGCACCTATTACTGTCTTTAAAAGGAATTTTCCCTGTCGTTTAGGGGTTAAATTAAAGGGGCAACAAGCCCAAATTGCGCTGGATTTAATTCATACAGTCCCAAAGTCGGACTTGGGCGGTCGTATCGGTTCATTACCAGAACCAATGCAAGAGATGCTTTTGGATATGTTGAATGAAATTTTAATTAAGTAATTATAAATTAACAGGCAAGTAAATAGAAAAAGTCGTTCCTTCTTTTTCTGAGCTGGTCACATCAATAAAGCCATCATGGCGTTGAACAATCTGTTGAGCGATGCCTAGCCCAAGTCCTGTCCCTTCAACAGGGTTTGCTTTGTTGGTGTTCACACGGTAAAACTTGTCAAACAACCGCTGTAAATCATCAGCAGCAATAACAGGTCCCGTGTTTTGAACTGAAATCTGGATAAATTGAGGCAAATCCTGATGCGTTTTTGTATAGGCTTCGGGTAGTATTGTTGCAAACTGAGCCGTCAGCTGAATTGTAGAATCTTTTTCACCATATTTAATGGCATTATCCACAAGGTTTTGAATCGCATGGTACAATTCTTTGCGGTTGCCGATTAAGCGTGGTAAATCATCCAAAAGCGTCAGCGTTAATTTTTTATGCGCTTTTTGGGCGCGTACTTGAAAGTCTTCAAGAATCAATTGCAGTAAATCAGGAATCATAACGGCTTCAGGCTTCATTGGTTTTGGTGTTATTTGCAGTTTTGAAAGTTGTAGCATATTTTGCACTAAATCAGTCATGCGAACAGTTTGTTCAGCCATCATTTTTAAAAATTTTTCTTGTGCAACCATATCGTTTTTGGCGGGGCCTTGTAACGTCTCTATAAAACCAGAAATAATAGCTAGAGGTGTTTTGAGTTCGTGGCTGGCATTCGCAAAAAAGTCAGCTTGTTGTTGTTTTAATTGATGAAACAATGTAATGTCATATAAAGAAATGACGGTTACAGCACCGGCTCTGGTTGAAGCTGGTAAAGATTCAATTTTAACTTGAAAATTATATGTTTTGCCATCGGGTCCTTGGTTTTCCCATTCAATAGATTGCCACGGGGATTTTTTATGTAAAACAAGATAATAAGCGCTTAAAATTTCTCCTTCTTTCAACAGATTAGTAATGTCTTTATTTAAAATTGTTTTGCCAAAAAAGGAACGCGCGGCTTTGTTGGCAAAAACGATTTTAGAATTGGGATCAATCATTAAAAGAGGATTGGGCAAGTTTTCCAAAACACTGGCATCGGATAAAAATTGGTTTGACCAGATATTTTTAAGATTAAGGAAGGTTTTGGTTAACCTCATGGACGAGAAAAAGCCCCATCTTAGTTTTGGTTGTTCAGGTTCAACCCCTTGGATTAACTGTTTTAAATACAAAATAAAGTTGTCTAAATCTTTAAAGACAGCCCAAACAATTGTGCCGCTGATAAACCAAACACCTAAAAGGGATAATAATGCTGTCAGCCATGAAATTTTCCCCAAGATAAGGCATAATAACAGCACTAAAGCAACGGGAATATTCAGGATTAAAACCCGTCCGCTCATTTTTAAAATACGTAAAAAAGCATTTAATTCTTTCTTTTTTGCCATAAATAGAGTATACTCTATTCTTAAGTAAAATGAAAGGTAAAAATGGCGGATAATAACGTAACGCCTATGATGCAGCAGTATTTGGCTGTAAAAGAACAATATCAAGATTGTTTATTGTTTTATCGTATGGGCGATTTTTACGAGTTGTTTTTTGATGATGCAAAAAAAGCGTCTCAGGCCTTGGATTTGGTTTTAACAACACGTGGACACCACTTGGGCGAAAATATCCCCATGTGTGGCGTGCCATTTCATGCTTATGAAAATTACTTGGTTCGGTTGGTTAAAGCCGGCTATAAAGTGGCTATTTGTGAACAGATGGAAAATCCCGCTGAGGCTAAAAAAAGAGGATCGGCAGCCATTGTAAAACGGGATGTGATTCGTGTAGTTACGGCCGGAACTTTAACAGAGGACACTTTATTAAATGCGCGCCGAAACAATTATTTGGCTTGTGTTGTTATGGGGGCAAACGGATGTGGTGTGGCATGGGTAGACATGTCCACGGGCAGTTTTTATGTCCAAGAGACGACGCTGTTGCATTTGCCTTCTGTGTTGGCCAGAATAGAAGCATCGGAAGTTTTGGTTGAAGAAGAATTTGAATCAAAATATCCTCATTTTTGGGATAGTTCTTTTGGCCAGTTGGCAGAGCGTCCCGCAGAATTATTTTCAATCCTGCGGCATCAAGAGATTGTTGATAAATATCCCGCATTTTCCAAAAAAGAACAAATAGCAATCGGTGTTTTGTTGGGATATTTGGAAGAAACACAAAAAGGTAGTATGCCTGTATTGATGGCGCCACAAAAAGTGAATGAAAACAGCGTGATGGAAATTGATGGTGCCACGCGGCGCAGTTTGGAATTAACAACATCTTTATCCGATGAGCATGGCGCGAAAAGCTTGTTGCATGTCATCGATGCCACTTTAACTGGGGCGGGGGCTAGGTTGCTTGCTTCATATTTGGCTTCTCCGTTAACAAACTTGGATGAAATTAATGGTCGGTTGGATCGTGTGCAGTATTTTGTGGATCATGCTTTGATTTTAGATCAAGTGCGAGAGTTGTTCAAAAGTATTCCGGATATAGAACGTTCTCTTTCACGTTTATCTTTGGGGCGCGGTAGTCCGAAAGATATGTGGGCGATCGTTCATGGATTGGAAAAAATACCTGCCTTAAGAAATATGTTACAAGACACCCCTTTTGCTTTGGAAGATTGTAAGATTCGTTTAGGCAATCATTCGGGACTATGTGACGATATTGGATCGGCGCTATTGCCGGAAGAAGAATGCCCTACTTTTACCAGAGAGGGTGGTTTTATACGGGCAGAAGCCTCAGCCGAGTTGGCAGATATTTTGAATACAAAAGAAAATGCTAAACGTATTATTATGGATTTGCAACACAAGTATATCCAAGAAACAGGCATATCTAATTTAAAAATTACGTTTAATAATTTGGTGGGCTATTACATTGAGGTGCCTGCCAAGCAAGCCGAACCGTTATTGATGGAAAAAGATCGTGGCTATATTCATCGTCAAACATTGGCGAATTCGGTACGTTTTACGACGGCAGAATTGTCTGATTGGGCGTCTAAAATTATCCATGCGGACGAGCGTGCTCTTGCCATGGAATTACAGCTGTTTGAACAATTGCGCGCCCAAATTTTAGCCAATAGCGAAAGCATTTTGGCGTCATCGTTAGCCTTAGCTGAAATAGACGTGGCTTTGTCCGGTGCGACACTTAGTTTGGAAAACAATTGGACGCGTCCTGTTTTGACAGAGGACTTGGATTTTCATATAGTGAATGGGCGCCATCCTGTTGTAGAAGAGGCTTTAAAAAAAGAAAAGCAAGCCTTTATCCCCAACGATTGTGTAATGGATGATGGACAAACATTGTGGTTGTTAACAGGACCTAACATGGCGGGTAAAAGTACATTTTTACGTCAAAATGCTTTGATTGCAATTATGGCACAGATAGGTTATTTTGTGCCTGCAGATTCGGCAAAGATAGGTTTGATTGATCGCATTTTTTCGCGGGTTGGTGCCAGTGATGATTTAGCCAGAGGCAGATCCACTTTTATGGTGGAAATGGTGGAAGTGGCGACTATTTTGAAAAATGCTACTGATCGATCTTTGGTGATTTTAGATGAAGTTGGGCGTGGAACAGCTACATTTGATGGACTTTCTATTGCATGGGCAACAGTGGAATATTTGCACAATGTGGTTCGTTCGCGTGCTTTATTTGCCACACACTATCATGAATTAACGGGTTTGGCAGGACGTTTAAATCACTTGGTGCTTTACACTATGAAAATTAAAGAGTGGCAAGGGGATATTGTCTTTTTGCATGAAGTTGCCGCAGGGGCTGTGGATAGATCTTATGGTGTACATGTTGCAAAATTGGCGGGCGTTCCCCAAGTTGTATTAGATAGAGCCTCAACCATTTTAGATCAATTGGAAGCAAAAAAACGTGAACAAAAGCCATTATTTGACGATTTACCATTGTTTAGCGCTTTGGAACAAGAAAAAAAGCCAAGTCAAGAATCGTCTGAATTGGAAAAACAAATTAAACAGTTGGATGTTGATGCGCTTTCTCCCAAGGAAGCTTTGGAATTTTTGTATCAATTAAAACAAAAGGTGGAGGACGCATGAAAGGGTATTATATAGCTTATGCGCTGATGATGGTGATATTAATGGGTATTTTTGTTACTTATTTGGCACTCCCAATTTTAATTGTATCCGGCATTTATTTGATCTATGTTGTAATCAAAAAATGGTTTTTCTTAAATAAATTACGTCAAGCAATATATCAAAATTATGCTGAAGAAACAGAAGATGTTTCATCGGCTGGCAAGATCATTGATGTTGAATTTCATGAAGTAAAATAATCCCGTGTTTTCAATGAAAAGCATAGATAAAACATGACAGTTTTATGACAAAGTTCTTGACATATAAAATAATGTGTAATAAAATGCCGAAGTTACTAACTTAAACAAAGGTAAAAAAATGAAAAAAATTATAAAACTTATGGCTTTTGCGGGCGCTTTTATGGCATCTTTTCATGCACAAGCTGGTGGTTATCAATTGAACGATTATTCCGTAACTGGTTTAGGTCGTTCCTATGCGGGACAAGGAATTATGGGGGATGATTATTCTGCAATCGCTTACAACCCTGCTGGTATGACGTTGATGAAACAATCTGGTGTTCAACAAAACTTTTCTTTTATCAATTTAAAAGCAGATGTAGATGGTTTAGGCGATTATGCTGGTGAGCATAAAAAGATGAATTTTTGGCAACCGATTCCATCCGGTTTTGCACAATATAATGTTAACGATCGGTTGATGTTGGGTTTGGGTATTTATGCACCGTTTGGATTAAAAACACAATATAAGGCCAATTGGTTTGCTTCTGATGCGGCTATTTTGTCTAAATTAGATATCGTTGATTTTAATGCTTCAACAGCGTATAAAGTGACGGACAAATGGTCTGTGGGTATTAGTTTGATTGCGCGGTATATCTATGGTCGTATGACACAAACAAAACAAATAAATTATCCAGGGGTTCCTGTCCCACTTAACGGGGAAGTAAACTTTAATGTGCATGGTTGGACACAAACAGGTGCATTGGGTGTTATGTATGAACCGACAAAAGATACGCGTTTTGGTTTCTCCTATCGTTTGCGTTCTGCTCAAAGAGCAAAAGGCCATATGAAAGTTTATATCCCTGCGGCACAAAAAGGAATGGCGGGGCACGTTTGGGCCAATCCAGATTTGCCGGAAACATTCACGTTTTCTGCTTATCACCGCTATAAAAAAGTGGGATTTTCTGGAACAGCAAGATGGACACATTGGACATCTTCTTTCCCAAACTTTACTGTACGTAGTGATATAGCCGAGGATGCAAAAACGTATTATCGTTATCAAAATACATGGACGTTAACGGGAGGTGTGGATTATTACTACTGCAAAAATTTAACACTTCGTTTCGGCGGTGGTTGGGATGAAAGTCCTACACATAAAGCCGAAAGACGTACCATTCGTATTCCGGATAACGACCGTTTCTGGATGAGTGTGGGCGCCAGTTACATGAAAAATAATTGGCAAATTGATGTGGGATACGCTCATATGATTGCTCGTTCAGGATTGGCATTAGGTAAGCCAACATCAGACCCAAATGAAATTCCTGTTAAATACAAGAATATGCAATCTCATATTTTGGGTGTGCAATTCCAATATAAGTTCTAATTTAAAAGGAACAATTTAATTCCCCTCTACCCAGAGGGGAGTTTTTTATATTCAAAAGTTCAGGTTGTTAAAGATAAAAATAACATCTATTTATAGCATGTTCACAAAACAGGAGGATGTTATGAAATATATTACGTTGCTAGCATTTATTCTATTAATTGTTGGTGGATTAAATTGGGGGCTTGTCGGATTTTTTGGATTTGATTTAGTTGCCGCGTTGTTTGGCATGATGTCACCGCTCAGCCGTGTCGTCTATGACTTAGTCGGATTATCAGCCATCTGGGTTGCCTTTGATTTACTCAAAGATCAAACAAAACCAATGAACCGTTAATTAACGAACGCCAATAAAGGCATGGGTTATTGCAATCGCCAGCGCATCTGATGCGTCTGGCGGTATGCCTTGAGGGACGGTTTTTAATAAAGTTCGCACCATCATATCTACTTGTGTTTTTTCGGCATGGCCAACACCCGTAATCGTTTTTTTGATTTGATTTGGCGTATATTCACCGACAGTAAGCCCCATCAAAGCCGGTGTCATTAAAACAACGCCACGTGCTTGCCCTAATTTAAGGGTGGATGAAGGATTTTTATTGACGAAAGTTTCTTCAACCGCGGCTGTATCCGGTTGCCAATCTTGAACGATTTGTTTTAATGCGTTATGTAATTCCATCAATCGGCTTGCCAAAGGAAGTGTATCATCTGGATTGATAACGCCAGCCGCTATAAAAGACAACTTTGGTCCTTGTTTTTCAATCAGCCCCCAGCCAGTATGCCTTAGTCCTGGATCTAATCCAAGAATACGCATTCGTCCCCCTTATAATTGAGCTAAAATATCTTCAGCAATATTGGCATTTGTAATGACGCGTTGGACGTCATCATCTTCATTCAATTCTTCAATAAAGTTCATCAATTTTTGAGCTGTTTCTAAATCAGTTACAGGTGTTTCCACTGTTGGTTTCCAATCCAATCGTGCCACATTTGGTGTTGCAAACTTTGCTTCCAATGCATCACGAACAGCACCCAAGTCTTCCGGTTTGCAAATAATTTCGTGGGCAGATTCGGTTGTCTGCACATCATCAGCACCTGCCTCTAAAGCTGCTTCAAACATAGCGTCTGCACTGGCAACATCCAGCGAATATTCCAAATAGCCAATTTTTTCAAAATTAAACAAAACGGTATCTCCGAAAGAGCCGCCACGCTTGGTAAATAGGGCGCGCAAGTTTGGCGCTGTTCTGGCACGGTTATCTGTTAAAGCTTCGACGATAATGGCCACACGTCCAGGGCCATATCCTTCATAGCGTACTTCTTCATAATTCGTTGTGTCTGCAGATTGAGAACCTTTTGAAATGGCGCGTTCAATATTGTCTTTTGGCATATTTTCACTGCGCGCGCTTTGAATAGCCAAACGCAAACGTGGGTTGGCGGCAGGATCCGCCCCACCGGCTTTAACGGCGACGGTAATTTCGCGTGCTAGTTTTGAAAAGATGCGTGCACGAGCCTTATCTTGGGCCCCCTTACGATTCATAATATTTTTAAATTGGGAATGTCCTGACATAAAAAATCCTTTCGTTAAGTTTTCTTTATTTTAGCATAAATCCTTTGTATTTTCAAGAGTATCGCCTAAAATTATTGGGTGGATAGAGGTTGCTAAATTCGTTTTATCATCTATTTCAACATAAACAGCACACAAAGTGGAAGTGGCGGTAGCAGGCTCTAATCTTTTGCATCCGACGCCTAATCCAAAATGGGTAAAGGCTGTTTCACGGGTCATGCCAATGACAGAGGTATAGTCACCACACATGCCAATATCTGAAATATAAGCTGTGCCGCCCGGCAACACATGAGCATCATTTGTCGGGATATGCGTATGTGTGCCGACGACTAAGGCCGCTTGTCCATCTAGTTGATAGCCCATAACAATCTTTTCAGCAGTCGTTTCTGCATGGAAATCAACAATTAAAATATCATATTCGGATTGGTGTTCTTGGATAAAGGCTTGGATTGTTTGGAATGGATCAGCCAATTCAATTTTTGAATTCATAAAAGTACGCCCCAAGACTTGGGCGACAGCTACTTTTTTATTGGCAATTGTTGCAATATGGTAACCTTTTCCAACTGTTTCCTGCGGGTAATTTAAAGCGCGAACTAGCACATTTTCTTCTTGCCAAATTTGAACAACATCCATTTTATCAAAGGTATGATTGCCCATCGTAATAACGTCGGCACCTGCGCGGATAAGCTCCTGATAAGTTTTGGGTGTTAAACCTAAACCATGGGCGGCATTTTCTCCGTTAATAATGATGCCATCCAATTTTAATTTTTGTTTTAATTTTGGAACAAATTCTTTTACCGCTTTGCGACCAGCCGCTCCAGCGACATCTCCACAAAATAATACTTTCATTGTTCTAAGCTTTCAGCAAGCACATCTATTTTTGTGGCTAAATTTTTTAAACTTTGTGTCAAAACATCCGTTGTTTGTTCCATAATGGACGCGTTCGTAGCTTTTTCCAAGTGGTGTTTTTCTTCAGCCAACAGCAAACAAAGCATAGCCAATAGTTGGCCTTCTTGCATAAAGCCGATGGATTTTGTTAAAGACTCTGCGCGCTTATCTAATGTATCAGCCAATTCTCTCATATGGATTTCTTGACCATCATTGCAAGAGAACTTGTAAAAGCGTCCGCCTATTTTTAATGAAACAACAGCCATTAAAGATCTCCTTGCTTAAATTTTGTTAAGGCCTTATCCATTCTATCATAGGCACGTCGAATTGCTTGTTTAAGTGTCATAATCTCTTCGGCAGAGCGAGTATGAACCTTTTTGCTGGAATGGATAGCTGTTTCTAAATGAAGTACAGATTGTTCCAACGCTTTAATTGCTTCCTTAATCTGTTCCATAAGATTTTCTCCTTTATTTATTGATAAGCATAACATATTTTTATGCATTCGTCCAGCAAGAAAATGATAAAAAATAAAATCCTTGCGATTTTTTAAAAAATCTTTAGAATAGAAATAACATCAACAGAAAGGACAAAAAATGAAAAATGTTGGCGAATTGATGATGAAAGCTCAAAAAGTTCAATCTCAAATGAATATCTTGCAAACCAAGATGGAATCTCAAGAATTTGAAGGCGTAGCCGCAAACGGAGCAGTCAAAGTAACAATGACAGGGCATGGCGTGCCTGTAAAGGTGTCTATTGATAAATCGGTTATTTCTCCAGATGATGCAGAGACGTTGGAAGATTTAGTTATGGTTGCTTTATCGGATGTACGAAATAAAATAGATTCGTATATGGCACAAGAAATGGACCGTATTCAAAAATCCTTAGGTTTGCCTCCAGGCTTTAAAATGCCATTTTAATAGGGGTTTGGGATGGCGGCCCCACAAATTGAACAATTGATTCATTTAATGTCAAAAATACCCGGTTTTGGACCTCGTTCGGCCAGAAGGGCTGTTTTGCACCTTATGAATAAAAAAGAAGGTGTTTTGATTCCTCTGATTACATCTATGCAGGCTGTGGCCGACAATATAAAAAAATGTCCTGTATGTGGCAATATGGATACTATGGAGCCGTGTTCGTTGTGCTCGGATATCAAACGCGACGAAAGTCAGATTTGTGTGGTGCAAGATATTGCCGACTTGTGGGCATTGGAACGTGTGGGCTTGTTCAAAGGGAAGTATCATGTGTTGGGGGGCGTATTGTCTGCTATAGATGGTATTGGGCCCCAAGATTTATCAATAGCTGATTTGGTTGGGCGCATTCAATCCGGTGTCGTGCAAGAGGTTATTTTGGCGCTTCCTGCAACAGTTGATGGACAAACAACGGCACATTATGTGGCGGAACGGTTGGAAAAGTATCCTGTTAAGATAACAACATTGTCTAGGGGTGTTCCTGTGGGAGGTGAGTTAGATTATTTGGATGACGGAACTTTACAAATGGCATTTAAGGCGCGCCGAGATTTTTAATTTTTCCTTGATTTTTTAGGCTGTTTTTAGTATTCTTTTCACATGACAGATTTATCGCATATTCGTAATTTTTCTATTGTTGCACATATTGATCATGGCAAGTCCACTTTGGCGGATCGTTTGATTCAAAAATGTGGTGCTGTTTCTGATCGTGAAATGAAGGCACAGATTTTGGATAATATGGATATAGAACGCGAACGCGGGATTACGATCAAAGCTCAGACAGTTCGGTTGAAATACAAAGATTATGTTTTAAATCTGATTGATACCCCGGGGCATGTGGATTTTGGCTATGAGGTTAGCCGGTCTTTACATGCTTGTGAAGGATCTTTGTTGGTTGTGGATGCAACGCAAGGGGTAGAGGCGCAAACGTTGGCCAATGTGTACAAGGCTTTGGATGCCAATCATGAAATTGTGCCGGTCATTAACAAGGTGGATTTACCTGCAGCGGAACCTGAAAAAGTTAAAAAACAAATAGAAGACGTTATTGGATTGGATGCTACGGATGCTCCGCTTATTTCTGCAAAAACAGGCGTTGGGATAGACGAAGTGTTAGATGTGATCGTCAATCGGTTACCTGCACCAAAAGGGGAATTAAAAGCGCCATTAAAAGCAATGTTGGTTGATTCATGGTTTGATGCCTATTTAGGAATCGTTGTTTTGGTACGTATTGTAGATGGCGTTTTAAAAAAGAATACGCCCGTACGTTTTATGTCTACTGGTGCTGTTTATAAAGTGGAACGGCTGGGGTATTTCACCCCTAAAATGCAAGATACAGACGAATTGTCTGCCGGAGAGTTAGGCTTTGTCATCTGCGGGATTAAATCAATCGGTGAAACAAAAGTGGGTGATACAATTACAGATGATAAAAATCCTTGCCAAGAAATGTTGCCAGGGTTTAAACCCAGTCAAAGCGTGGTGTTTTGTTCCATGTTTCCTGTGGATATGAGTGACTATGAAGCATTAAAAGAAGCAATCAGTAAGTTGCAATTAAATGATGCTAGTTTTCAATTTACGCCAGATAAATCTATGGCGTTGGGGCAAGGTTTTCGCTGTGGATTTTTGGGACTTTTGCATATGGAAATTATTCAAGAGCGCTTGTCTCGGGAATTCAACTTAGATTTAATTACAACAGCTCCGTCTGTGGCATATAAGGTCTATAAAACTAATGGGGATATGATGGTAATGCACAATCCCGCAGATATGCCGGATGTGACTACTATTAAAATGATTGAAGAACCTTGGGTCAAGGCAACCATTATGACACCGGATGAATATTTGGGCAGTATTTTACAACTTTGCACAGAACGGCGTGGTGAGCAAATAGATTTAACTTATGTCGGCAATCGTGCCATGGTTGTGTACAGGTTGCCACTGAACGAAATTGTTTTTGATTTTTATGACAGGTTGAAATCAATATCCCGCGGCTATGCCAGCTTTGATTATGAGGTGGACGATTACCACCAAAGCGATCTTGTCCGAGTGAATATTTTAGTACATGGAGAACAGGTGGATGCTTTGGCATTTTTGGCTCATCGGTCACAAGCAGAGCGGCGTGGTCGGCAGATTTGTGAACGCTTAAAAGATTTAATTCCAAGACATCAATTTAAGATTCCTATTCAAGCTAGTATCGGTGGCAAAATTATTGCACGCGAAGATATTGCAGCCTACAGAAAAGATGTGACAGCAAAATGTTATGGGGGAGATATTACCAGAAAACGTAAACTTCTTGAAAAGCAAAAAGAAGGTAAAAAACGGATGCGTCAGTTTGGTGAAGTAGAAATTCCTCAAAACGCTTTTATACAAGCATTAAAAATTGGGGATGAATAGGGATGATAAAAGAAGACGTTTTTGAAAATGATCATCTGTGGCGCGCCATGTTTAAAATGACAATCCCGACTATTTTTTCGTCTCTGTTTATTGTTATTTATAATTTAGTGGACGTTTTTTGGATTGGACAGACCGGTGATGCAAATCAAATATCCGCATTGGTTTTAGCTATGCCCGTTTTTATGTTTATGATGGCATTGGGAAATATGTTGGGCGTTGGTGGTAGTTCCTATATTGCGCGATTACTAGGGAAAAAAGATTTTCAAACCATCAAAAAAACGTCAGCCTTTTGTTTTTATTTTAGTCTTGTATTAGGCCTATTGACAAATATTTGTATGGTGTGGGGAATGCCTTATTTACTTAAGATGCTGGGGACTTCCTCTGCCACCTCAGGTTTTACTGAGGCATATTTAACAGTAGTTGCTTATGGATGTTATGCCTTGATTTTTCAAACAGCGTTCAGCTTTATTGTGCGTTCAGAAGGTGCCTCAAAAGAATCTATGATTGGGATGGTGATTGGAACCGTCGTCAATATTATATTGGATCCCGTGTGTATTTTATACTTTGGTTGGGGCGTCCAAGGTGTGGCAATAGCAACAATCATAGGGGCTTTTACTAGCTGTTTGTATTTTGTTTGGTATATGTTAAAACATTCGACAAATTTGTCTATGAATTTATACAACCTAAGGTTAAAGGGGTCTATTATTCGTGAAGTGATTTTTGTGGGATTGCCAGCATCTATATCACAAATATTCATGTGTATATCCCATGTAGTGTTAAATAATTTTTTGGCAAAATATGGGGATATGCCTATCGCCAGTATGGGGGTCGCTTTAAGGATTTATTCGTTTGTCCCGATTGTCAATATTGGCTTTGCAACGGGGGTTGCGCCATTGTTAGGTTACAATTTAGGAAGTGGTAACTTGAAACGATTAAAGGCTATTTTGTACAGGGCTTTGGGATTATTATTTGGCATGGGATTAATCTTTTTATTCTTGTTTGAAGTCATGGCTTCCGGATTCATTTCTGTGATGACAGATAATGCCGAAATTCAAGTATTTAGCACATATATTTTACGCGCTGTTGCTTCTACGGCACCATTATTGGCAGTATTTTTCTTAGCTAAAACGACGTTGCAGGCGTTGGGACGTGCCATAGAACCATTGATATTATCCGTCAGTCGCCAAGGGCTTATCTTTATGCCGACAGTGATTTTTTTTAACAAGTGGTTTGGTTTGACAGGAATTGTTTGGGCTCAACCCGTGGCGGATGTTTTTTCCATGACAATGGGGGTGTGGATGGTCTTTTATTTTTTGCACAAAGAATCGCAAAAGTTTAACATATTAAAACAAAGGAGATAAAAATGGCATATGAAAAAACTTTTTCAATCATAAAACCGGATGCAACAGCACGTCATTTGGAAGACAAAATTAATGATATGATTCGGGCAGTAGGGTTGGATATTATTGCCTCAAAACGCATTGAGCAACCAAGTCGTGAACAGATAGAAAATTTTTATGCCGAGCATAAAGGGAAACCGTTTTATGATGGTCTGGTTGAATTTATGACTTCCGGTCCCATCGTTGTGCAGGTTGTGGCAGGAGAAAATGCTATTGCGCGGTATCGTGAAGTTATGGGAAAAACAGACCCCTCTGAGGCCGCAGAAGGAACAATTCGTAAAACGTTTGCTGAAAGTAAAGGGCATAATTCTGTACATGGTTCGGATAGCCCCGCCAGTGCCAAACGTGAAATTGGCCTATGGTTTCCCGAGGAAGCGTAAATTACAGAGTTTAAAGATTTCTTGACAAATGGTATTGCTTTGTATAAAGTGGATATGCCTAAGGTGATTCCTTAGGTGGGGTGTGAGAACCTTTATTACACGTCGTTTGTAAGACGAAATTTTACA
>JAGCYU010000012.1 GCA_017960645.1 Alphaproteobacteria bacterium
ACCCATCTGTTTCTGAGGTGGAGCTGCTACAACTTCAAAAACAGCTCAACCATGCACCCTATGAATGTTCAAAGACGGTAATTCACTTTTCCCAAAAAAGGAGCTGAAATTACCACCTTTCAAAATAAAAATTACTGCCTTTCAAAAAAATAATTACCGTCTTTCCTCTGAGAAATTACCATCTTTGATGCAGTAACTTTTTCGATATGGCATACACAAAAACTGTGCGCTAAACCTTGGAGCTTCCTGAATGTTTTTAGCACTTGTGCGCTGCTCAAAATTTTTAATTTTGATTCTGGGTCTTAGGGTTATCCCTAACAAGTTTTTGGAAAGTGGCGCCGCTTTGCCCTGCTTGCCAAAAGTGAATGTCCGTACACGGGCGCATCTTGCTCTAGTCATTCACGCAAAAAATAAACGCTTCATGAAATTGACATTTCACAAAACGCTCTGATTTTTCCATTGTAAATTACTAATGATTCAAGCTATAATTATCAGGTTGCCACCCCTAGACAGGCACAGAAAGGGGGTGTTAGCTTGGAGTTTATTACTTCTTTTCTACTCTCCGTCGTGGTAAGTATAGCTGCCTACTATATTTGCAAATGGTTCGTCGGAGACGACAATGGCAATGAGCCTAAGGAATAAGCCACCTTGACCAAAACGGCATAGAAAAAGCTAGGGGCTGCCACCTCTAGCTTTTTTGTTAGCTTGTTAAGTTATATTACTTCTTTTCTTTGCCTACGCATATAATAGCATATTTACAAAAAAATGCAAATTTTAGATTTTAAATAGTGATGAATCCAACCATCAAAATCTTTTTTGCTCTTGTCGTTCACGTCGTCAAATCGATATTTCACGACACGTTCAGGTGTTACATTTTGTTACATGCCATTACAATGTAACAGCACAATTCGTTATTTTCAAAATCTATTTCATATTATTAGCTGCTGCCGAACAGAAACGTTTATACAAATTTATATCGTCACAATCTGCCCTGTCATGTTCAATTCTGTCTATTACTTCAGCTGCCCCATTCATATTAAATCCAATTGATAATAGATATTCTGTGAATAATATTTTATCCATACCTCAACACTCTTTCTTCTTTTCCTGGTTCTATTAACATGACATACTTTTTAATTATCGAGCAGCTTCGCTTCGAGATCTTCCCATTCATTTTTAGTCTTTGGATTGCTTGGACTTTCTTCCATCATGTTAAAGCTGCTGCCCTTTGGAGCTTTCTTTGCTTTTTTCTTTCCGGTTGTAATGTCTTTAGCAACCTTTAGCAGCTTCGGGTCTTTGGTAATGTTATCTCTGATTTCTTTTACCTCGTTTGCGGTTGCAATCCTTGGTCTATCCGATACATTCCAAACAAACTTATAACCCATTACTCGATTGCCTTGCTTGACTTTCTCGTAATACTTTCCGTCTGGCTGCACAGCCAACTGTATCATTTCACACTTTGCCAGGTCCTCACATATAGGATCAATGATACGCTTTTCAAAGTTAGCCCTATCAAAGCCCCCCTGCTTTCGCATATAAGAGCCTTGACCTTCCTTTGGCAAGTTAAACATTTCCTTTAATGCCTTTACACCAAAACCTTTTTGACATTCTTTTGTTGTATCTGAATGTGCTCTCAGGTGTTCATAAAATGTTATCGAACGTTCGGAAGTCATATTGAAAATATCAGTGGACCACATTGTAATATAATTCGCTGTCAGCTCACTAAACAACTTGGCATATCTTTTGTTAAAGTCCAAAATAACCTTGTTCCTTTGTGTTAAGCAAACAGTGTTTATGATAGTTCCACTTATATAGATCTGCCTATCTTCATCAGAAAACTCTGTGAAGCTGTGTGGAGACAAATGATTTATTTTTCTTTTTATATCTCTGGACAAAAGATTTGCGTCCGATTCAATCCCAAGTATTTCAGCAAGTTTCTTTTTATCAAGAGTGATTGTTTCAGGCATTTCCTTAGTCCAATCAATATTTGTAAGCGCATAAACAAATGTCTTATACTCATCAACATTCATTTGCTTTCTAGCCCTTGCAAATATCTTTGAAACCGCAAACATTCTCTGTGGTACTGGGAAAAAATCTTCAAAGCTCATTTGCCCTTCGATTTCCTCATCATACTGATTTAACCCCATGATTTCGCCCCTTTTGTGGTATGATATTCATACTCTTTAAATACTACTTTCATTCTGCGACAATGTCAATAATAAGTCGCAGTCTATCCATCCATTTCAGTCGCAGTTACCCATCCATTTCAGTCGCAGTTCTACGGCAAAAACCCATCCATTTCAGTCGCAGAATTAATAATAAATATTAATAGCATTTAATAAGTGGTCTGGACCAAAAAAGAAAAAGAATAGGTTTTATCAAGTTTTAACCGTGGGTTGAATATTTGCAGATATTTTGCAGAAAAAGAATGCAAACAGTTTAAGCTATTGACCAACATAGATTATAAACCCATCCATTTCAGTCGCAGAATGTAAATCTATATTTTTTAAAGTGTATGTTTTAAAAGCACTGATCTTTTACAGATACCCTATCATTACTCTATCTGTTTTTTATCAGGAACAGTAAGCTGCTGCCTTTGGAGCTACCACCATGGTTATTAGGTATAGGCTTGATAAATATGTATAAAGTATGTATAATGTATGTATGGACACAATACGTTTTGAATGGGATGAAAACAAAAACTTAATCAATCAAGAAAAGCATGGAATCTCTTTTGAAGAAGCCAAGACAGTATTCTATGATGAGTATGCGCTCTTGGAATATGATGAGAAGAACTCAGAGGATGAAGATCGCTTTCGTATTCTTGGTGTAAGTAAGAAGGGTAATATCCTACTGGTTGCACATTGTACA
>JAGCYU010000013.1 GCA_017960645.1 Alphaproteobacteria bacterium
AACACGATTAGTAAGCATACTCCTTAAAAAGGTCCAGCCGGGAACTTTCCCCCTAAAGGTGCAATTTTCCCGTAAAAGGGCATGGCCCACCATGGATAAATTGCCGGATGACAAAAACAGTTCATAGACGTGCTTGACCTTTTCGGCATCTTCCGGCACAATCACCAATTTTTTATCCTCGCCTTTATAGCCAAACGGTGGAACGCCACCGACCCACATACCTTTTTTCTTGGAGGCCAAAATCTTATCGCGGATACGCTCACCGCTGATTTCCCGTTCAAACTGCGCAAAAGAAAGAAGCACATTCAACATCAATCGGCCCATGCTGTCCGCCGTATTGATATTTTGTGTCACCGATACAAAAGAGCAGTGGTGCTCATCAAAAATTTCAATCATCTTGGAAAAGTCCAAAAGGGATCTGGTTAACCGGTCAATTTTATAAATAACCACCATATCCACTTTATCCGCCCGAATATCGTTCAGTAATTCTTGAAAAGCCGGTCGGCACATATTACCGCCGGAATAACCGCCATCATCATAATGTTTATCTATCAATTCCCATCCTTGATGATGTTGCGCCTTGATATAGTTTTCCCCGGCTTCCCGTTGAGCCTCCAGGGTATTAAATTGTTTTTCTAATCCTTCGTCTGTTGATTTACGTGTATAGATTGCACATCTCATTGTCCAACTCCAAAAAAGCGTTTCCCTGAGGTGCGTATGCCTGTAATATGCTGGGCGGCCGCCGATAAACTGGTGTAATAGGTGCCGTCCATATCTACGCCCCTTTCCAAAATAGTGACACGATAGTCCGTCCTTTTATAGGTGCGGACTATCACTGTTCCCACCGGATATAAACTTTTCTTGCGTTGTTGTTTTTCAAAGAGTTTTTTAATCAGACTTTTTGTCTTTACGGATAATCCCCCATGGCGTAATTCTTGCAAACGATAAGAAACGCGCAAGATGTAAAACTCTTTATTGCCAATGCGGGTTTCTTGATTATACAGTTGCATATAGTACTGTTTCAGGACAGGAAAAGGCAAATCCGGCACAGTATTAATATCAATGTTTAAGTCAAGATTTGTATCAACCATAGCGACTCCTTGTGAACACAATAACGCTCTTTCAGCAACTTATATCCAGTTAATTCTGATGATTTTCGGCACTTTCTGCCCCCTGATTGAAAACTTTCAGCAAAGTGGGGAGTATGACCAGCGCCAATTCGTGTAATGGATTGTTCATGGCCTACCTCTTATCAAAAGTGATTGCTGTTTTTTCGGCTGATTCCACCCAGGCATCTAAATCCGCCACATCATAAAAACTGTGACCGCGGACTTTTCTGAACTTGGGGCCGGAACCGTCCACCCGGTATTTTTGCAAGGTACGCGGGGCCAACCCCAGATAAGTGGCGGCATCTTTTGTTGTATAAAAGCGTTGCGTTACTTTTCTGTTTTCCATCTTTTATTTCTCCTTAATTTATTGTTGACATTGCTCGCCTTATGCGAACAAGGGAAAAATAAAGCTTAAAAAGAAGAATAAACATTGAGATTTTTTTGAAAAAACTAGAATTTTTCAAAAAATCCCAGTCTATAAAAAAAAGTATTTTTATCCCATGAAAAATATTGCCTTTTTATCGCCTTTTGACTATATCCTTAAATATAGGAATCTTTGATGAAGAAATTTTACAGGAATTTATTTCAAGTATATTTGTTTATGGCTCGGGCTTTATTTCCGAAAGAGTCAGCCCTGCAACGCGAATTTTTACTGATAAAGGTCTCGGCTATTGAAAAGGAAATGCCCGAAATTTTTGAAAAATTGGGTGGAATAAGGCTCTTACGTCATTGTCGATCGGCCCAAGAGATGAAAAAATTGGTAGAGCATATCCAAAAAAACGATTGGTCTTATGTAATGAAGATGTTGAAGACAATGCAGTCCATGCAAGAAGATCCGAAATTGGTCGGTAAAATTAGCCTCAACAAAGCGGCATTTGTTTTGGATCAAAACATCAAAGAAGAAAAAGCCGAAGATTCCGAAAAAGACGATGATCCCTTCTATGAGGAGAAATCCAAAGTTTTCCCAAAGAACAATGCCCCTCGCTATAAAGATATCTGGCGCCAATATCGGGGTGTGGCCCATCTGATAGAGGCCCTTCAGATTATGGAATTGCAATATCTGGAATTAACAAAGGATCCTATCCCTTTTGAAGCCTTTTTGGCGTTGGCGCTGGACCACCTGAATTTGGCCGCCTATCAACAAGGGGAAGAACTGAAGAAAATGCAGGAAGGGCATACCAAAAAGCCCATTGTACCGGCGGATGAATTTTATGCGATAAAAAGACCAAAACTGGCCGAAGATGAGTTAGCAGCTGCCTTATTGAAAAAATGTCTTAACGAAGATCCAGAACTCCGTAAGAAAATCAGTAAATACCGCGCCCCGGTCTTTGACTATGGGAACTTCGACATTCCAGCCGATAATTAAAATTGCCTAGCGGATAAAGATACGAAACAGAAAAGGCGCAAAGTTATCGCTTTTTATGGATTACCTAGCAAAGCCAAGTTTGGGTCGGTTCATCTGCTCAAATAGCACTTTTGCTTTCTTTCCCAAAAAATTGCGAATGAATTGTGGTAAACGGGCATTTTCACATTGAACCTAAAACTCATCACAAGAGCCTTTATAACTTAGCTTTCATCGCCTCATTTCAGGTACGAAAAAAGCCCGTTTCAAACGGGCTGAATCTTAAATTGGTGGAGATAAGGGGAATCGAACCCCTGACCTACGCATTGCGAACGCGTCGCTCTACCAACTGAGCTATATCCCCGATGATACAGGGCTATATTATAACATCCACCGCCCAAAGTGTCAAGAATTATTTGACAAAAAAACCATCTTAGCGAGATTCTCTAGGATTGGATCTTGTTGCTACAGTTTTTTTAGCATCAATGGCTTTCTGTACCGCACCCCACAGTTTTTCCTGTTTTAAGATGGCAATCATCGTCAAAGGTGGTGCAAACTTCTTTTGTGCACCCAGAGATTGTTTGACTTTGCCATTTACATAAAAAGCTTTAAGCCACTCCAGAGGTGTGTCCCAAATACATTGATCCAAATCCATAATGGCTGAATGAGACTGAGGTTGGCCATAGACCTCTATATAACGAACCTTGCCTTTTTCGTCAAATTCAATCTGAGGTCCAACTCGATGCATCCGTGGACCTGTGCGTGTATCTTCAATACTGTCGTGATAGTCTGTTAAACGAACGTATTCGCCTATATAACTAATTGTGCCATTTTTATGACGTTTTATCATCAGTTGTTTTTCAGCATTGATATAAGTTCCATTGTTGCAACAACGTAATGTTAAAGATTGAGAATTTTTTTGCATGCTTTGCTCCTGATTTTGAAAACTACCCACGACACTTATTATATTTTATAAGTGGAAAAAAGTCAAGTTTTTTCTTTATAAGTGGAAAAAAGTCAAGTTTTTTCCCAAGTGAGCTTAGGGACCATCTTACTTTACTGGTACCCAAACTGTATCCTTAAGTCTGCTAGCACCAGTAATCAACATAATCAATCTATCAACCCCTAAAGCATTTCCACTGGCCTCTGGCATGCTGTGTTCTAATGCCTGTAAAAAGTCTTCATCCATGGGGTCTTCCCAACCATACAGGCGTTTGCGTTCTGCGTAATTGGCTTCGAACCGTTCTCGCTGTTCTTTGGCATCAGTGAGCTCTGAAAAAGCGTTACATAACTCTACACCACAAACATAGGCTTCAAATCGTTCACAAACTTTTGGGTCGTCTGGTTTCTTGCGCGCCAAAGCGCCTAAGACCGTTGGGTATTCACACAAAATAGTTGGCACGCCCGCACCCAATTTATCTTCAATTTTATTCAACATAATGCGAAAGAAAACATCTTCCCACGTATCATTATCTGAACAGGCTATACCGATTTTTTCTGCTTCTCCGCGTAAATCTTTTGCCCACAAATCAATGCCAGCATATTGCCTGAAGGCCTGTTCCACCGTCAAAACTTGCCATTCTTTAAAGGGATCACACGTGCGATTGCCATGCTTTAATACCTTTTGCCCACAAGCCTTCGTTGCCGCTTGCACAAGGTTAATAGTATCTTGCATCATAGTGTGATAGTCTGTTCCAACCCGATACCATTCCAACATAGTAAATTCAGGGGCATGTGTATCCGACACAGGCTCGTTGCGATAGGCATGACAGATTTGGAAAATAGCTTTTTCCCCTGCAACTAACAACTTTTTCATAGCCAACTCTGGACTGGTATGCAAATACATGTCTTCAGTTTTAAAACAGGCTAAATGCACTTCATCACTGGGTGCAGGTTGCAAAGCGGGCGTATCTACTTCGGTTAAACCTTGTGATTCAAAATAAGAACGAATAGCTTTCATCACCAGCTGTCGCGCCAAACGATACGGTGCATTTTTAGCATAATTTTCCGGCATCCACCACTTCATTGTTGACTTTTCCTTTCGGTTTATGTATAATACATTATACTCAATTTTTGATAGAAAGGATAGCACAAAATGAAGCAACAAGCAAACCAAATGCGCCCTGGATGGGTCATTGACTTTAATGGCAAACAATATCTTATCACAAAAATTAACATTATTACCCCGGGAAAAGGTGGCGCCTTTATTCAAGTAGAAATGCGCGATGTTAAAACTGGTTTAAAAACAGAACAACGTTGGCGCACAGCAGATACTGTTGAAAAGTTAATGAGTGAAGAGTTTGATTGCACCTATCTGTATCGAGATGGAGAAAAATTGTGCTTCATGAATTCAGAAAACTATGAACAGTTTGAAATTCCAGCCGAAATGATGGGTGACCGCGCTTTATTTTTACAAGACAATATGCCTGTGACTGTCAATTTTATTGAAGGCAAACCTGTAGCTGTGAATTTACCGCCTCATGTTGTATTGGCTGTTGCCGAAACAGAACCTTGCATTAAATCTGCCACAATTACAACTTCATTTAAATCTGCCATCTTGGAAAATGGGATTAGGACGACCGTTCCACCATTTATTGCTCAAGGCGAAAAAATCGTTGTCTCCACAGAAGACAGTTCCTATGTGGAACGCGCCAAGAAAGAGTAATTAAGCTTTTCCAGCAATTAAAGAAAATCTGCTGGCATCTATTTTTAAAGTGGTAAGTGCATCTTGCCACTTTTTTTCTGAGTCTAAATCGAACACTAAACCGGCCGTTGCTGGAATAGGAATCCAAATATTTCCCATAATTTCTTCTTCCAATTGATGTGCTTGCCAAGCAGCGTGCCCCACACAAAATAAAAACTGATTTGGGGCTCTGTGATTGGCTATATCAAATAAAATCTGATGAGTTTGTGTTAAAGCTATATCATCTGTAATCATCGCTGTATCTGGGGTTTGGTATTCTGGTGTATGCAAAATAGAACCATGCGTTAAATCAACCGGTCCTCCTTGAAAAATTGTCGACACATTTAATTTTGGTGTTATGTTCAATTTATCCAAAATATCTTGTTGAACCGAGGACGGCAATGGTCTGTTTATAACCAAACCTTCTGCGAATTCAGGCGTATGAGCTGTTAACAGCACCACGCTGTGGTGGAAAAAATCCCCCACTTCAGTTTGAACAGCTACAAGCAATTTTCCTTGCAAACTTTCACAACTTGTTAAATTAGGCATTTTTATCGTCTTCAAAGTTATCCATCAAATCATTGAAATCTGGATCTGCATTTTCCAATTCTTCGGATTCTTCCAATAAATCAGCCGGCTCTGAGGCATCATCATCCCCCAAAGGAATATTGCCAGCCAATTTCAGTAAAGTATCCGCATCCAAATCTGCATCATCTAGCTTAGGCGTTGCTTTTTTAGCCATTTTAGCCAACTGTTTTGTTTTGGCTTCTTGATAAGATTTTTCTGTATATTCTACATCACATTTTGGACACTTAAACTTTGCCTTTCCCATATCATAGAAAAAAGCGCCGCATTTTGGACATTTACGTTTAATACCCCATTTTGTCTTATCCATAGGACCTCCTTTACAGAAATTACTACCTAGTGTTATCGTTTTTTAACCATATTGCATATGAATGTCAAGAAAAAAAATAGAATATAATTAAAATTGTTGAATGAAAGATCAAATTTTACTCATAATCACGGACTTTATCGTTTAGATAATCTAACTGGATACCCGCTTCGCGCATTAAAGCTTCCCCTTCTCCAGTATGGTATCTGTATTCAGATACAACTCGTTTTATTCCAGATGCAATCAACAGCATAGCGCATGTACGACACGGTTCCATGATGCAATATAAAGTCGCACCATCAATAGAAACTCCCCGCTTAGCGGCTTGGCAAATAGCATTTTGCTCCGCATGAAGTGTTCGCACGCAATGTTCGGAGATATTTCCATTATCATCAATAACCTTGCGCATCAAATGCCCAACTTCATCACAATGAGGAAATCCCGGCGGAGAACCGACATACCCAGAAACTAAAATCTGCTTATCTTTAACAATAACACAAGCAGTACGACCACGACCACAGGTAGCGCGCTTGGCCAACGCATGCACTACTTCTATAAAATATTCATCCCAACTGGGACGTATATGAACTGTTTCCGACATAGACATCTCCTTTTGGAAAAGCAGTATAGATAAATTTTACTAAAAAGGCAAATAAAAAATCGCCCTGAAATTCAATTCAAGGCGATCAAATAGATTAATAAAATTATAAACCTTTTTTGGCTTTAGCCCCTGCAATACGATCACGCAATGCCTTGCATTCATCAGAAAGTTTAGAAGGTTGTGTATTGAGCAAATATAAATCCAACCCACCATTTTTTTCAATTGTACGTAACCCATTTGAAGTAATACGTACATTAACAGTTGTTCCCAAAATTTCGCTATAAATTGCAACAGTTTGCAAATTTGGCATAAAGCGACGACGTGTTTTCTTTTTAGAATAACAGTTGTTATTCCCGCTCATTACGCCTTTTTCCGTCACTAAACACTTCTTTGTCATAGCCTTTATCCTTTCCTTGAAATAAAATCTAATCAGTATATTTACCAGATTTCGAATCAAAAGTCAAGCACTTTTTTGATAAAACACATTATTTTGTTTGCAACGTCAAACGTCCCAGTTCGGGGGAATAGGCCAACTTTAACTGCCCTTTGATGGCCAGTAGAGCATATTTACCAAATATTTGATGACGCCAACCAGTTAAAAAGGACGCTTGTTGTGTTTGAATAAAAGCATTGATTTCATCCGTCGAGGCAATTAACTTTGGCGCAACACAATGTTCATCACATACAGCGCTTAAGACCAACCGCAAAAATTCACACATATTTTTTTCTGCAGTGGTTAAAGGTTTTGAAACAGCAAGCCGCTCAAACTCAGCTGGATCATCTGCCAACGCTTGCTGGACCACTTGAATCAACTCGGCAGCTACATCACTTTTGGAAAACCCCTCTGAAAAAGCCCTTAAATGATCCAATGCAGACACATCCTTTGGATGCGCAATGGCCAATTCAATTAACGCTTCATCCTTTAAAATATGCTTGCGAGGGCGATTTTTTGCTTGAGCAGAACGTTCACGCCAAGCACAAAGCCGCGCAAACACGTGCAACATCAATGGATTTTTAAAAGGAACTTTAATCTTTTGCCATGCTTTTACGGGATCCACTTGATATGTTTCTGGCGTTATCAAGTTCAACATTTCTTCGGACAACCAATCCAAACGGTTTGATTCACAAATACGCGCCATCATTTTTGTATAGACATCGCGCAACTCTATGACATCATGTAAAGCATATTCAATCTGCTCTGGCGTCAAGGGGCGATGCGCCCAATCTGTAATCCGCATTGTTTTATCCAAAGACACGCCAACAAAATCATGAACAAGCTGACTATAGCTGACATTATCACCATAACCACAAACCATAGCCCCCACTTGTGTATCAAACACGGGCACAGGGATTTGGCTATTTAGATGATAAAAAATTTCAATATCCTGGCGGCAAGCGTGAAAAACTTTAATAACATCTTTATTGACAAACAGTTGAAATAAAGGTTCCAAAGACAACCCCTCCGCCAACGGATCAACGCAAAAAGCCTCCTCCGGTGAAGCAATTTGAATTAAACACACCTGAGGGTAATAAGTCTTTTCCCGTATAAATTCGGTATCTACCGTCATAAAGGGATGCTTAGCAAAGCGCGAACATACCGCTTTAAGCTCTTTAGTTGTCGTAATCATCATGAAAGTATTGTACATTTTTTCAACTTGATTTGCAAGCAGAAAAAAGGTATATTAGCAATATGATGGAACTATGGGATACCAAGGCACAATTTTTATACAACGTGTTAAACGGTCAAGTGCGTTTAGTGGGCGGCTGTGTACGTGATTATTTGCTCAAAAAAGATTTTACAGATCGTGACATGGCCACTCCCCTTACCCCAAACCAAGTCATCCAGTTGCTTGAACAACATCACATTTCTCATGTAGATATCGGGAAAGATTTTGGAACAATCATTGCCAAAGTCAATGGCACGCCTTTTGAAATCACCACATTACGCAAAGATATCAAAACAGACGGACGGCATGCGGTGGTCGCTTGGACAAAGCTATGGCATGTGGACGCCAAAAGGCGGGATTTTACCATCAATGCCCTGTATGCAGATAAAGACGGCAAAATTTGGGATTATGTTGGCGGGATTCGGGATTTACAGCAAAAACAGCTGCGCTTTATTGGCAAAGCAGAACAACGCATCAAAGAAGATTACTTGCGCATCTTAAGATATTTCCGTTTTTTTGCCCTAATGGATCTAAAAGAGATCCCAGCAGATATTTTAGCCGCTATCCAAAACAACAAACAGGGGCTGACGCAACTTTCCATGGACAGAAGGCGGGATGAAATGTTCAAAATTTTAACAGCACCCCACCCAGAGCGCACCTTAAAAATCATGCAGCAAGCAGAACTTTTAACGCCAGCATTGACCCAGATTATTTTTTCAAAAAAACAAAAACAATACTTTCAAATACACAAAATGGAAAAAATGCTTGCAACATTTCAATTTTTGGTGTAAAAAAGACTTAACAAAGGAGATATAGCCATGCAAAATCAAGATGAATCTGGGCGTAGTATGATTGAAATGCTGGGTGTGCTCAGCATTATGGGTGTTATTATGTATGGTGCAGTTGCCGGCATTAACTTTGGTATTGATATGTATAAAATTAACGCCACCTATAACGAAGTGGAAGAATTGGCCCAATCTATTGTTGATTTATATTCGTGGGCCAAATCTTATGAGGGATTGAGCCCCACCCCAACGAAAGCGAGTAAAGTAATTTGCGAAAATGATGCATACCCGACTTGTAATTCGTCTGGCGACACAATGACGAACCAATGGGGTGGCAACGTAACAGTAGCTTCAATTGAGGACGGGGCAAATTTCGAAATTACCTACTCTGGCGTCCCGGATGTTGCCCTTGAAAGATTAAAGACTGAGACCGGCTTTAAAACGGTTTGTGTTGATAAAGATAATACATCGTGCTCTGGTGGGGGAAATAACTGTTTACACTTTTATTCTCGCGGTTCTAGCGAATGTAACAGCTAACACCATAGAAATAAGCTTATCCCTTTATCTTAAAGAATTGACAACTTCTTGATTTTCTTTAACAAAGACAGATTCTGTCAACAACATACGCAAAAGGCATTGTTCGTACAAAGCTAAATTCCCTGTATCCAGCAAACTATCCTCTGGACCAATCATCAACATTTCAACTTTAAATCCATTAGATTCATACACGTCCAAAAAATCGTTAATGACATCAACGTATAACCACTCTTTATGTGTTTTGCGTGCCCAGGCAATTTTTTCATCTTGCTGTTTCAACAAAAACTCAATCATTTCTTGACACATAATGATGGGGGTATATACAGCAAAATTATTTGCCGGCGTCGGAGATTTTTCAACCAACCTGTTATTCACCAAAATACCATAATCACGCGCATCTTGTTTTTCAACACCAGCTAATAAGGCACGCTTAGGATTTTTCATAAATTCGTCCATAATTCTTTTTAAATAAGGCGTTGCGCCTTTTTGAGTCCAAATAATATCATCTGGAAAAATTAAAACAACATGGCGACCATTTAATATTGGCGCTACACATGCCAAAACATGGGCTGTCCCCAAGGGTTCCGGTTGAACAATATATTTTATATCCATATCATCCGGCAAAAAAGTACTGGCCAAAACATCAGCGATCTGACCTTTTCCTTTTTGACGCAATTTTTCTTCTGTTTGACGATCAGTCCTTAAAGCATATTGCATCGCTTCAACCACCGTTTGATTCGAGCACACAATCGTCACGTGTTTGCCCCCTATTTGCACAATATGTTCCAAGGTATAATCAATAATACGCTTGTCTCCAAATGGCAACAAGGCTTTATGCGGTAAACCTTTGGATTGAGGATAATTGCGTGTACTTTCTCCCCCGCAACAAATAACGAATTCAAACATATCGTACATGCTTAAACCTCTTTGATCATAATTGAACTATACTGCCGCGCAGGATTATCGGGTTCACGACGATAACTGTTATAGTCATTAGAAGTATAAGTATCCACACCAACCGAGTCAATATTTGTAATACCAGTTCTCCTCAGCCTATGGATTAAATAAGCATCAAAATCAAACAAAATAAGCCCATCAACCTCGCTTATAAACAAAGCTCTTTCAGTTTCAGGAAATAACTTCACCATATCCCGAGATATTTCAAAACTTTCCCTTTGTAAATGAGGACCAATAGCCGCCCGCATTGCACTAATTTCTGCTCCCATGGACAACATTTTTAATATGGTTGTTTCTATAATCCCTTGCAAAGCCCCTTTCCAACCTGCATGAATGGCCGCAACAATTTTTGCCTTTGTATCCACCAAAAATATCGGGGCACAATCTGCCGTTTTAATGGTTAAATTCAAATTAGGCAAACGCGTGACTAAGGCATCTACTGATGGGGATTCTTGAGGGGATTGTTCTAACTCCAACACATCGGCTGAATGAACTTGATGCATCAAAATCGGTGCTTCAACAAGTGCGCATTCTGTTTTATCATAAAAACCTGCCGACAACCAAGTTAAATCCAAAAAATTTTTAGGTGTAATCATGCCTTGCCTTTTGCTAACAAACGTTCCTTTTTACGTTCCGCGCGCAAATGTTCAAACTTCATAGTCAAAACATAACCAACCCATGCACCGGCAACGACCCAAGGCAAGCACCCCACAATCATAGCCAATCCCCAATCCTGTAACAACAGTTTAAAAAACAGCAACCATTTTTCACTAAAGCTTAGTTCAGACATAAAAGTATCACGCAAAATTTCTTGCAACTGGGTATAACCGCTGATATCATCCCAATGACCCAGCATCAATTGACCGGAGACATAAAAGATATAATAAATCGGCAACATTGTGAAAACATTCGTCACCCATGTATAAGCCAACGCCAAAGGAATGGAAAAATCTTTTTTTAAAACCTTTTTAAAAAACACCCATGTCATCATCACCAAAGTCATTTGAATTCCAACCAACGGCGTCATAGCCCATCCCATACCAACCGCAACACCTCGCGCTTTAAAGTCCGCAGGATGCGATGAACGAAGCAAAGGAATAACCAACTTCATTTTAACCAATCGGGCGATATTTGAAAAAAAAGAGTATTGTTTTGGCATTACTCCCCCTTACACCTTTCTGTGCTTACATAAGCCATAAGTAATAAAGATAATGCCTAACAACACCATAGGAATACACAACACCTGCCCCATGCTCAGTTGATAAACCACAAAACCTAAATGAGCATCTGGCTCACGAAAATACTCTAAACCAAAGCGTCCCAAGCCATACAAAATAAAAAATAGCCCTGAAAATATACCTTGTTTAGCACGCAACTTTGGCACAAACCACCACAATGTATTTAAGATAATAAACAAACCTAAGCCTTCCCATGCGGCTTCATATAATTGACTAGGATGGCGCGGTTCGCTTCCTGCGGACGGAAACACCATGGCCCATGGCACAGCATGTGTGACCCTGCCCCACAACTCTGCATTAGCAAAATTGGCAAGTCTGCCCAAAAACAATCCGATCGGCGCAACACACGCCAAAACATCTCCTATGCTGAAAACAGAAATTTGTTTCTTTTTGGCAAACAAAAGTGTTGCAATGACCAAGCCCAACATACCTCCGTGAAAAGACATGCCTCCTTGCCATACCTGTAAAATTTGCAACGGAGATTCCAAATAATACCGCAAGTGATAAAACAGGCAATACCCTACTCTGCCACCAACAATAATGCCTATCGTTGCCCAGATCAAAAAGTCATCTATTTTTAATACGCTGAACGTTGAATGCGATTTTAATGACATTTTGCGCGCCAAAACCCACGCTAATAATAATCCAAAAATATAAGCTAAAGAATACCAACGAATAGCAAACCATCCCCATTGAAATAAAACGGGATTGATATCTGGGAAAGGAATTCCTGGATACATATCGTTACCTCCTCTTTGTTCTTTTTAGTCTAGCTCAAAAAAAATCAAAAGTCAAGGTACACTTTTAGCGAATATGTCAGAACAATGAAATTGTATCATACTCCATAAAACCCGCCTTATGTCTAAAAATTCAAACGAGTACTTGACAAATAAAAATAATCGTTTATAATATTAGATGGTTATTCGACCAATTCTTATTATTTTTCCAAAGGACTTATTATGCAATTACAGGATTTAAAGAAAAAATCTCCGTCAGAGTTATTGCGTTATGCAGAAGAACTCAGCGTTGAAAATGCGGCCAGCTTACGCACTCAAGATTTAATGTATGCTATTTTAAAGAAATTAGCCGAATCAGAAAACACTTTATACGGTGAAGGTGTTTTAGAGGTGATGCAAGATGGCTTTGGTTTTTTGCGTTCTCCTGAGGCAAACTATTTAGCGGGACCAGACGATATCTATGTTGCACCAAACCATATTAAACATTGGGGATTGCGCACAGGGGATACTATTTCTGGAGAAATCACTGCCCCAAAAAACAATGAAAAATATTTTGCATTATCCAAAATTAATACTGTCAACTTTGTAGCACCTGAAGATTTAAAATACCGCGTCAATTTTGATGATTTAACAGCTTTATATCCTGAAAAATCTATTACCATGGAACATGATTCCGGCACTCCTGAGGCTAAAAAAGATTTAACAGATCGCATCATTGATTTAATCTGTCCTCAAGGTTTTGGCCAACGTTCTTTAATCGTTGCTCCACCCAGAACAGGTAAAACAGTGATGTTGAAAAATATTGCACATGCGATCACAGCCAATTTCCCAGATGCTCATTTGATTATGCTATTGATTGATGAACGTCCCGAGGAAGTGACAGATATGATTCGTTCTGTGAAAGGTGAGGTTATTTCTTCCACATTTGATGAACCTGCCGCACGTCACGTTCAAGTGGCAGAAATGGTTATTGAAAAAGCTAAACGGTTGGTTGAACATAAAAAGGATGTTATCATCTTATTAGATTCCATCACACGTTTGGCCCGTGCTTATAATACAGTCATCCCCTCCTCTGGTAAAGTGTTGACTGGTGGTGTGGATGCCAATGCTTTGCAAAAACCAAAGCGTTTCTTTGGTGCGGCACGCAACATAGAAGAAGGCGGTTCTTTGACAATCTTTGGAACTGCTTTGATTGATACAGGTTCTCGTATGGACGAAGTGATCTTTGAAGAATTTAAAGGAACCGGCAATAGTGAAATTATCTTGGATCGTAAAGTGTCTGATAAACGTATCTTCCCAGCTATTGATATTACAAAATCTGGAACACGCAAGGAAGAATTATTAGTATCCAAAGAACGCTTGCCAAAAATGTGGATGTTGCGTCGTGTGTTGATGCCTATGGGTGTTACAGATGCAATGGAATTTTTAATTGAAAAATTAAAAGCCACAAAAGACAATGACGATTTTTTTGATAAAATGAATCAATAAAAATAAAAAGGCGGGAAAGTTTCCCGCCTTTGAAATGTGAAACAATTTTTAACCACGCATCAATCTATCTTCTAATAACACCAACTCGGCATCAAAAACCATGGGTAATTTATTAAATTTCAAAAATTGCTCGTAGTATGCGGCTTGATTTGCGACATCTTCTTCAGCCAAGTCTTTATCAACAGCCATCAAGGCATCAAACTGTTTTTCAGTCATAGCTAAACCTTTCCAAGTCATATCATGATAGCTTGGCGACAAACCACAAACTGTTTCATGTGCCCCTGCTTGGTTGGCACAGCGTTTGACAATCCATTCAATCACGCGCATGTTATCACCAAAACCCGGCCACATAAATTTACCTTTTTTATCCTTACGGAACCAATTGACCCGGAAGATCAAAGGATGCTTTGTAATTTTTCCTCCCATATCCAACCAATGACGCCAATAATCCGCCATGTTATAGCCACAGAAAGGCAACATTGCAAACGGATCGCGACGAATTTCACCCATTTTCCCTTCAGCAGCAGCCGTTTGTTCTGAGCCCATAGTGCTGGCTAAATACACACCATGTTGCCAATTAAACGATTGATACACAAGCGGTGTATTTGTTGCTAAACGCCCACCAAAGACAAATGCTGCAATAGGCACACCTGCGGGATTTTCCCAGTTTTTATCAATGCAAGGGCATTGTTTAGCAGGAGCCGTGAAACGTGAATTCGGATGCGCCGCTGGTGTTTTAGATTTTGGAGTCCAATCATTTCCTTGCCAATCAATTAAATGTTTAGGTGGTTGCTTTGTTAATCCTTCCCACCACACGTCACCATCATCTGTTAATGCTACGTTTGTAAAAATAGTATTGGCGCGGCAAGCTTCTATTGCATTTTTATTTGTTTCCGGATTAGTTCCTGGAGCTACACCAAAGAAACCTGCTTCTGGATTGATAGCATGTAACACTCCGTTTTTATCTGGTTTAATCCATGCAATATCATCTCCAACAGTGGTGACTTTCCAATCAGACATAGCTTTAGGTGGAATCAACATAGCCATATTTGTTTTACCACAAGCAGACGGGAAAGCCGCTGCAACATAGGCTTTCAAGCCTTGCTTTTTATTTTCAAATCCAGCAATCAACATGTGCTCAGCCAACCAGCCTTCATCTCTGGCCATTGTACTGGCAATCCGCAAAGCCAAACATTTTTTACCCAACAAAGCGTTGCCGCCATAGCCCGAGCCAAACGAAATAATTTCACGCGTTTCTGGGAAATGAGTAATATAAGTGTTATCTGGATTACATGGCCAAGCGACGTCCTGTTGCCCTTTTTTAAGCGGGGCACCCACCGAATGAAAACACTTTACAAAATCACCATTTTTAAGAACAGGCCAAACCTTTGCGCCCATACGTGTCATGATACGCATATTAGCAACGACATAGGGGCTGTCCGTAATTTCAATACCTATTTGTGCAATGTGTGATCCCAACGGCCCCATTGAAAAAGGAATAACATACATTGTACGACCACGCATGCACCCGTGCATCAATTTTGTCAAAGTTGCTTTCATTTTTTTAGGATCGGCCCAATGGTTTGTTGGTCCCGCATCCACCTCATGTTGGCAACAAATAAATGTCCGTGCTTCAACACGCGCAACATCTTTTGGATTAGAACGTGCCAAATATGAATTAGGACGCAATTTAGGATTTAGTTTAATGAAAGTCCCCGATTTCACAAGCTGATTACAAATGCGGTTGTATTCCGTTTGTGAACCGTCGCACCAATAAACATTATCAGGCTGACACAGCTTTGCCATATCATTCACCCATGTTAAAACCTTTTTATTTTTTGTTACTTGTGCCATATTGTCCCCCTTTTTTTATTCTATAAATCCAATATAAAAAAAACAAATATGAATTGCAAGAATTATTTTGACTGTTTTTTGTTTGACTTTTTAAAAGATTTTTTCTAGACTGATACCAAGGGGGAAATCAAATGATAGAAGCGTTATTTATTACACTGACAGGCATGGGGGGCGTTTTTGCGTTTTTACTGTTGCTTGTTTTAGCAATGAATATATTGCGTTTTGTTTGTGCAAAAATAAATTCGGACACGACTAAGTTAGATAAAGTTGCCTTGGCAATAGCTTTGACACAAAGGGGGAAATAATGCAAAAAAAGAAAAAAGTACAAGTTATGGTCACAGCTTTTCGTGATGGTTTTCAATCTGTTTTTGGCATGCGAGTTTTAAGCAAAGACTATGTCCCCATTATTGCTGAAGCTGTAAAAGCCGGCTTAACAAAACTGGAAACTGGTGGTGGCGCCTCTTTTCAATCTGCTTTTTTTTATTGTAATGAAAATGCTTTTGATGTTATGGATAAGTGCCGTGCCGCAGCTGGTCCAAAAACAAACCTGTATTCTTTAGCGCGTGGTGTCAATGTTGTTGCTTTGGACTCTATGAGTTCAGAAATGATTAAACTGCATGCACAATTGTTTAAAAAACATGGTATTACAACCATACGAAATTTTGACGCTTTAAATGATCCAAACAATTTAAAGTTTAGCGCAGAATGCATTAAAAAAGCAGGTTTAAAACATCAACTGGCCATTGCGATGATGAGTTTACCACCAGGTTTAACCGGCGCCCATACAGCTGAATTTTATGCGGACAGATTAAAAGCTTTTATTAAAGCGAAAATTCCTTTTGATTCTATTTGTTTTAAAGATGCCTCAGGCACGGGCACACCACAAACCGTTTTTGACACTATTCAAAAAGCGCGTAAAATTGTGGGATCAAAATGTCCTATTGAATACCATTCTCATGAAACAGCTGGTACTGGTTTAGCATGTTACATGGCTGCTATTCAAGCTGGCGCTGATATTGTAGATTTATCTTTAGCTCCTGTATCTGGCGGAACGTGTCAACCGGATGTTGCCTCGTTATGGCATGCGTTGCGTGGAATGCCTTATGAACTGGATGTAGATATCGACAAAGTTATGATGGTTGAAGAACATTTAAAAGAATCTTTATCCAAATATTACATGCCTCCTGAGGCTTTGCATGTAGAACCTCGCATTCCTTTTTCACCAATGCCGGGCGGAGCTTTAACAGCCAATACTCAAATGTTGCGTGACAACAATTTAATGAATAAATACAGCGAGATAATCGCCGCAATGCAAGAAGTAGTTAAAAAAGGTGGATTTGGTACTTCTGTGACACCGGTCAGTCAATTTTACTTTCAACAAGCCTTTAATAATGTGATGCAAGGTCCTTGGAAAAAAATGGCAGAAGGGTATGGCAAAATGGTCTTGGGTTATTTTGGAAAAACGCCCGTTGCCCCAGATCCAAAAGTTGTCAAATTAGCTTCAGAACAATTAGGCCTTAAACCAACAACGGCAACTGTCCTCTCTTTAAATGATAAAAATGAAAATAAATCCCGCAAACATTTTGAAGGTATGCTCAAAGAAAATAACTTGCCTATTACAGATGAAAATGTATTTATCGCTGGGGCGTGTGGACAAAAAGGTATTGACTATTTATTGGGAAAAGCAAAAGTTGGGGTACGCTTCAATGAAGCACCAAAATCAACTCCAAACAATCAAATCATCACAATCAATGGTGAAAAGTTTGATGTTCATATTGATGGGCATAAAGCCACAGTAAATGGACAGGAATATGAAATTGGAACGACTGAAACATCTTCAGTTCAAGAAAAAGCTTCTGCAACCAATTCATCTGTCGGTGGGGTTATAACCGCTCCTGTTCCTGGCACTGTTACACAGATTTTAGTCACTGAAGGACAAAATATTAAAGCCGGCGATACTGTGGTCATTGTGGAAGTTATGAAAATGGAAACAGCCGTCAAAGCCACATCTAATGGCGTTGTTAAACATATTTTTGTCAAAAAAGGTGACGCTGTAAAAACAGGGGATAAATTACTTGAGCTGTAAACTATTTGTCATGTCTGATGAGAAAAAACAATTGTGGCAGGATTTAATCTCTGCTTTCCGTCTTATGACGCACAATCATAAGTGGATGTTTTGGATTATGCTTGGGTTATATATAATCCGAGGCTTAATGGATTTATCCCTTCCAATTATCGGCGCTATTGTATTGGGGAAATTACAACTTCAGCTGAACGATACACAATTAACTATATCCATGCTTGCATGGCTTGTGTTATCCGCCATTTCTCATCCTATCTATTTTCATTTTTCTGAAACTGTCTGGGATATTCATAGTTCCATTAGTGAATTTTATAACAACAGTTTATTTGTTGGAATGTTAAGGAAAGTACTACGAATGCCCCCTTTAACATTGGAAGGGCAACAATCTGCAAAAATCATCTCAACGATTAACTCGCTAAATAATACTGTATCTGTGTTGGTTGTTCAAATAGCACGTTGGATAGGTTTTTTTGTTCCATTTGTCATGTCTTTTGTCGTTTTGTTAGCAACACGTTGGAGTTATGCAGCCATTGCGTTGATTTCTTGGATTGTAGGAACAAGTTTAACCCATTGGATATTAAACCGGTTTTCCAGAGATGGCGAATTAAATATTATGCAAATTAAAAATGGAGCTGAAAAAACAGATCAACTGGATAATCTGGTTAATATCAACGCATTAAATTTACAAGATTCCATTATAAATACACTTTATAACAGATTGGAAAAATATGCAAAAATATCTTTATTGATTCATCTAAAATTATCTCTTTTAACCAGCATTCCTGTTTTAATTTTAACCATACCGCTTGTTGTTATTTCAATTTGGGCGGCTTATGACGTTTTGGAAACGAAAGATTTAGGTCGATTTGTTTTATTAACAGGAATGGTATCTACCTTTATATCCCGTGGAGTAACATTAACAGGCTTTTGGGGATTTATTGTTCGGCAAATAAAAAAATATCATAAGCTAATGGAAACATTAAAATATGATACAACATTGGATCTAAAAATGGGAAAAACTCAACTTCCAACTGGCGGCAGCATTGAATTGAAAAAAGTGCGTTTTACTTATCCAAAAGAAAAAATCCCAGTGCTGGATGGTCTTTCTTTAAAGATTAAACAAGGGGAACGCGTCGCCATTATAGGAAACTCTGGCATGGGAAAATCCACCCTTATCAACGTTATGCAACATGCCTATGAAATCCAAGGGGGCTCGGTTATCATTAATGGCAAAGACGTCCGCAAGTTATCATTAAAATCATTGAAAGACAGCATTACCTATATCAATCAGCATCCTATTTTTTGGACAGAAAAAAACATTCGTGCCAACCTGCTTATGTTTAATCCGAAAGCAACTGAGGTTGAATTATATCAAGCCCTAAATGCCGCTAATTTGCTGGACGAAATAACACGTAAAGAAAAAGGTATTGATTCAAAAGTCACCGCTTTATCCGCAGGTCAAAAGCAACGACTGGCTTTAGCACGGGCCTTTTTACGCCATACGCCTATTGTCATCATGGATGAACCTACTGCTAATTTAGATACGCTGGCGCAAAGTAAAGTGTTGCAAGGCATTCGCTTATTGAATAAAAACAAAAATAAAACAACTGTCGTTTTCGCTAGTAATGTTCCGGCAGAAATTGCCTGTGCAGAAAGAATTATTTTGTTAGAAAAAGGCAAAGTCATTGAAGATGGAACTCCCTCACAACTGATGTCCGATACGACAACTCAAACATATAAACGTTTAAAAAAATACGTTGCTTTATTTAATATCCCGCCGAAAAAAACTCAGCACAAGAAAAAAGGAGTAAAACATGGATAAAATTATTTCTAGCTTTGGTTTGATGCAAATGACATGGGGACAAGGCGTCATGATGCTTATTTGCTTCGTGCTTTTATATTTGGGCATTAAAAAACAATTTGAACCATTGCTTCTTGTTCCTATTGCGATAGGCGGCCTTTTATCCAACTGTCCCGGCGCCGGCATGATGGACCAAGGCGGCCTGCTCTATTACATGTATCACATTGGGATTGAAACGGGCATATTTCCTTTGTTGATTTTTTTAGGTGTAGGCGCGATGATTGACTTTGGCCCTATGCTTGCTAATCCCAAAACAGCATTGTTGGGAGGCGCCGCTCAGTTTGCTATTTTTGGCACATTCTTAGGTGCGTTAGCTTTAAGCCAATTATTCCCAGATCTTGCTTTAACTTTAAAACAAGCAGCCAGTATTGCCATTATAGGTGGCGCGGATGGCCCTACTTCCATTTTTTTGGCAGGGAAATTAGCCCCTGAACTATTGGGAGCCATCGCCGTTGCGGCCTATTCTTACATGGCTTTAGTACCCGTCATTCAACCCCCTATTATGCGCCTGTGCACACCTAAAGCCGAGCGCCAGATACAAATGCAACAGCTCAGAGAAGTCAGTCACACGGAAAAGGTTATCTTTCCAATTATGGTGATTGTCTTAACCGCTTTGTTTATTCCTTTGGCTATTCCATTGATTGGAATGTTGATGTTTGGCAACTTGCTGAAAGAATCCGGCGTCACGGATCGTTTGGCTAAAGGGGCTAGCAATGAATTGATGAATATTGTCACTATTTTATTGGGTATTTCTGTGGGATCTAAATTGTCTGCGGATTTATTTTTGAAAAAGGAAACCTTGGTTGTTTTGGCGCTAGGAGTCGTTGCCTTTTGCATTGGAACTGCCAGCGGTGTTTTAATGGCTCGTTTATTAAACCTGTTCAGCAAAAATAAAATCAATCCGTTGATAGGTTCGGCTGGCGTCAGCGCTATCCCTATGGCGGCACGCGTTAGCGAAAAATTGGGACTGGAAGAAAATCCTAATAATCACCTGTTAATGCATGCTATGGGGGCCAATGTAGCAGGCAGTATCGGATCTGCCATTGCGGCGGGGATTTTATTGGCGTTGTGCGGATAATTTATAGGGAACATAAAAAATTCCTTGCATTTTATGGAAAAATCTATTACAATGTTTCCTGCTTGTATAGTTGGGGTGTCGCCAAGTGGTAAGGCAACGGTTTTTGATACCGTCATTCGTTGGTTCGAATCCAGCCACCCCAGCCAGTCACAAGAAACGCCCGTTTGGGCGTTTTTTTGTGGCTGATGGGATGAGCGGAAGAGAATCATGTTCGCTCGCGAATGAAATGAGCGGACGCCTTTAGGCGGTCCAGAAGGGATAAATCGCCCTCGCGATTTACAATCAGCCACCCCAGCCAAATCGCACAAAACGCCAACTATCGGTACTTTTTCTTTTTTCCAATTGGTTATGCGAGTCCGTATGAGAATATTCAAAAATGGCTAAAAATTCAACTTACACGGACTCTTCAAATTCTAAAATTTGCTTTTAGATAAATTTGATTGACTTTGTTAAGGGGGTAGTATACACTAAATTCTAGATAAAAAAGGATATGAATATGCTTTTATTAACAGCGCCTCCCAGAACAGGAAAATCCACCGCCATTAAGAAGATTATAACTTATTTAGGGGTTGGCAATTGTGCCGGCTTTTGGACAAAGCAAATCACTAAAGATGGCGAACGAGTTGGCTTTGAAATAAACCTGTGCTCTGGTGAAAAAGCTGTTTTGGCGCATGTAGATTCCCCAAGTTCCTTGCGAGTGAGTAGATATGGCGTGAATATCGAAACATTTGAAGACATTTGCTTGCCGAGCCTTAAAGCCAAACAGAGCAATTCGTATATTATTATAGACGAAATTGGCCCTATGCAGTTGTTTTCCGAAAAGTACAAAGACATCTTAATGGATTTGGTCAATTCAAACAAAGTGATAGGTACAATCTTTTATGACTCTTATCCTTGGATCGACGAATTTAAGAAATTATCACAAAATACCCTTATAACTCTAACAAAAGAGAATCGGGATGAGATGCCTCTGCGAGTATTAAAGGAAATTACAAAGGATGATGAGCTGTTGCAGTCCAAAATAGAACGAGCGGAAAACTATATCAAAACACCAGAAATCTTTTCAGTTCAAGGGGACAAAATAATGGTGAATTCAAAGCATGGCCCCAGATCAATCTCCTTTGAAGACGGAGCCCCCGTGTGTGATTGTGAATTCTTTAAGCAACATGGGACATGTAGCCATGTGATAGCGGCTACTCAATTAGGTTTGTTGAAATAAAAACAGTCCGTGTATTGCAAGATGACCCCAGCCAAGTCTTGAAGGGTGCCAAAAATTGGCACTTTTTCTTTTATTTTCATGCTGTTATAAAAGTCCGTGTATGACTGTTCAAAAATAGCTAAATTTTCAGCCTACACGGACTAAAACTTGAAATTATTCTTTATTGTCAATAACAGAGCCGCGGGATACTTAAAATTTGTCCCAGAAATATCTTGTGTTTTATATCAGAATACGCTAGACTTTCGGAAAAGGAGTATTTGATGCGAATTCCTAGTGATAAAAAGACTTTTCTAGTAAAATCATTCTTTGGCTTTCTTGCCGTTGCAATGATACTTTATTTATTGATGGAGTATGTGTTTGGATTTGAGAAAGTGGGAGTGATGTCAGCCATTTTTGTTTTAGGATGTGCTTTTCCTATATTTTGTCACGAAGTTCTAACAAGAGGTGAAGATTTTCATAAAGAGATGTGTCCTTCAAATGAGGCTGTTGTTTATTTTTATGATCCATTTCATTTTCACCCCCCTAGAAATTATGGACATCAGATATGGGATGATCAAAAATGTTTGACATATTTAATCATGCAAACTTATTCTGTGTTAACACTACCTCCAGGAGAGAAAGTTTTTTATGTGGATTACAAGCACGGAAAAAATAAATTAAACTTGAAGCTTGAAGCAGGACATTCATATTTTGTGAAAGTTACACCAGGTTTTATTTCTGCCAAATTATCTGTAGTTCCGGAACAACAAGCCCTTTCAGAAATTTCTTCTTGTGATAAGAAAGCTTGTTTTTAGTCCGTGTATTGCAAGATGACCCCAGCCAACATAAAAAGCCCGACAAAATGCCGGGCTCTTTTAAAATCTATTGTTCAATTATTTTTTCAAATTTTTGACAATTGTCACAATGGCTGCGACTGCGATTGCAATAGATACAATCTGACCAATATTTGCCGGTAATTTTTCCAAAAAATTAAACTTAAAAGCTATCAAGCCATAGTTTAAAGCACCAATAACAACCAACCAATAACAAATTGTGTTTAACATATTTTTCTCCTTTCCTGTAGTTATAACAGCAAAACACTACAACTTAATTCATACTACATAATAAGATAAATTTCAATGAATATTTTCAGAACGTTTGAGTATCAATGTTTATCAGCGCTTAAAACATTTCTTTTTTTCTAATTCATCAAAATGTTTTTTATCCCTATACTTAAATACTTTTGCTGGATTACCACCAGCAATAGCATATGGGGGGATTTCTCCATGAACAACTGCTCCGCCTTGGATAATAGCTCCCTTGCCAATTTTTGTTCCTGGAAGGATCATTACCCGACTGCCAATCCAAACAAAATCGCCAATTTCAATATCTTTATAAATAAAATCGTTCAAGGTATAGGGTATTTCTGTACCATGGTCATAATTGTGATTTTGTGTAATCATTAAAACATCAACACCACTATGAAAGTTGTTACCAATAGTGACTTTTCCGTTACCATTGATTTCACATCCATTAAAAAAGCAAAAATCCCCCAAATACGTATTACTTGACAGGCGTGTTTTGCCACCACAATAAAGTTGTTTCCCCACTTTTGCACAATGCTTATAGTTATATTCAGTCCATTCATTATTGTACGGATTCGTGACGGTTTTCACTGGCTGTGTTTTAATTTTAAACAAAGGAATACAATTACACAATAAAAAATGTTTTTCGCGATCAGATCCTTTAATTGTCAAGAGTGGAATACGTCCAAATAAAATTTAATTTTCATTTTACCTCCTGTAATTCTTTTGACTCAGCATGACATAAACCCACAATAAAATCAAGTATTTTTTTTATACAGAATTATTCACAAATAAACCGTCATATAAGGAAAGCTTAATCGATATGGATTTACTTATAGAATTTTTAGTGCATATTAGTCAAAAAGATTATTTACTCGAATTATTTTCAACCATCACTAACTTAAAACTTTAATCGTTTGTATTCTGTGAAGATAAATTAATCTTTGGCATACGTTTTTTGGGCACCATAGTTATACCTTGTTTATCCTCTACATCTTGAACAAAAATATGACTTCCTTTTTTAAGCTGTCCTTTAATAATGCCTATTTCTATACGCGCTTTTATGCGCATGATCCAAGGCAACAAAGGACGTGCTCCAGCGGAGGGATCTTGTGCTATTTCAATCAATTCTTGTTTTGCCTCTGGTGATAATACAACATTGACACCCAACTTGTCAAACCTAGGTTTGAGTTGCAACATAAATTTATCAACAATTTTTTCCAACGAATCCCTCGTCAACGGTTTAAATAAAATTTTTGCATCCAAGCGGCCCAATAATTCTGGAGGAAAAGCTTCCTGAATTAAATTTCTATCTGCAGCATATTTTCGTATGTCGGACGAACCAAAACCCAAACCGGCATCAACTTTCACCCCAGCGTTTGATGTTAAAATAAATAGAGCATTAGACATATTAATCTGTCCAGAATGATTATCATATACGGAACCTTTGTCAAACACGCCCAAAAATGTTTGTTGAACTTGTGGATCTCCTTTTTCGAATTCATCTAAAATAATAACTGGTGTTGAATTTTCGCAAACAATTTTGGCTAACAATCCATCCTCATCTGAATCGACATACCCCTTGGAAGATCCTGTCAAAATTGAAGCCTTAAATGCATCTGCATATTCAGCCATATTGATTATGGAAGCTTTTTTACCAGTTAAAGCTAAAGAAATTTCCTCAGCCAACGCTGTTTTTCCCACACCAGAAGGACCAAAAAATCCTAAAACAACAGGTTTGGTTCGTGTTGCATCATCTATTAAGTTACCCAAAATAATTTCATAACAAGTATCTATTGCTTCATCTTGACCATATATTTTTTGTTTTAACCGCGTGTTTAAATCCTTCAAAGCCCTCGTACGATTATGTAATGGCATATATTCCTTCAACACCCTATTGATAATAGTTTTGGAAATTATTGGTGTTTGTTCTTTTCGGGCCACCACGATAGCTCGATTCACCGCTGCAAAAACTTTGAAAAAGACCTCTTGATGTTCAAAACGATTTAATATTTGACCCACTAAATATCGGCAAACAATAGGCGGACACGTTAACTCATTTTTAGCAACAAACTGCTTAATATGATGTTCAAAATAAATATGCTTTTCCTCATTTGTTAATGGCGAAATCATAAGTTCTTCAGATCTTGCAAGGCCATAAGGCTCATATGGAGCTTCTGGATTTTCTATACCACCAGAAAGTTGTTGATCCCGTTGGACTACTTGCCGAACATATTCTAATTCCTGGGGATTCACACATAAAATGGCAGGCTTTTTTGTTTTTACAAAATTAGAAACAAATTGTCCCAACATATCACGATTTCTATAATCCCCCAGCCCACAATACACAGGAATAGCATCTTCAATTGCCCCTTCTTCAATAACCGTACCCGCAAAATTCATTTTTCTTTCTGCGTCATATGGAGAATCACCATCATCATCCATACCAAAAGCAGAAGGAGTTACCGAAAAAAATGAAATCTCTTTCTTCTTTTGTTCATACATGCTTAAAAGAGGCAATATATCTTCTTGTCGTTCTGCAACCAATAAAGGAACATTTATACAAGGAGAATTTAATATGGCGCAAAAATTTTCCAACTCTTTGTCACGTTGAGGAGTACTGTGAAAATTCAAAGCTTCAATACAATAAAAATCAAATTTGATTTCATATTTTTTCCCAGATTGTGAACCTTTTTGATTACTTGATGGATTTTCATTTTCTGCAACAGAAGACTGACTCACTCGTTCGGTACTCTCTTCAGAAACTATACCTGCATTTTTTTCTTCGTTATCCAAATTTTCCATAGAATTCACTCTCATAATTTCGTTGGTGCGTTATTATACAATGATGCAATTGTTTTGTCAAGTATTTTCTAGTATAAAGAATTAAAAGATGGGCACTATCTCGTCTTGCATCCCTTGCTCTTAAAATCAAAGTTTTTTTACCAATGGGTTAAAATTATATTGCACTACTTTTTTGCTTGAACTTTAACACTATTTTATTTAATCATGATGAACTAAATTAATTTTAACAAAAGGATTAAGATGATATGCATAGCCTATATTCGTGTGAGCAGCGATAAACAAACTTGTTCAAATCAACATTTTACAATTCAAGAATATGCCAACACACATCATATTCACATCACCAGATGGATAGAAGAAACAATTTCCAGCCGCAAACCTTTGGAAAAAAGAGAACTTGGAATTTTATTAAAAAAGATGGATAAAGGAAGCTGCCTTATTGTTACAGAAATCAGCCGATTGGCCAGAAATTTATATGAATTAGCCAACATCTTACAATATGCTATAAAAAAGGAAATTATTGTTTTGAGTATCAAAGAAAATTATAAATTCAAAAACGATATTCAATCTAAAATTATGGCTTATACCTTTGGATTAGCTGCGGAAATAGAAAGAGATTTAATTTCAACCAGAACTAAAATGTCTTTGGATAAATTAAAAAAACAAAATATAAAACTAGGCAGGCCTATTGGACCTGCAACCAGAAGTTTGAAGCTAAATAAAAATCAGCGGAAAATTCAAGAATTATTGAACAAAGGCATCAGTCAAGCAAAAATATCCCATCTGTTCCGCGTCCATCCTTCCACAATGTGCAGATTTTTAAAACAAACACATTTCTATACCGCGGACAATTAAAAGACTTAAGGACACCAGAAGAATGCTATTGGTGCGGCCAAGAGGACTTGAACCTCCACGGATCTCTCCACAAGCACCTCAAGCTTGCGTGTCTACCAATTCCACCATGGCCGCATGCATGGTTATTATAGCAAAAATTTTTTTAAAAAGCAAGCCTTGCCTTCACATACACCATGCGCCATATATATCAGGAACCAAGGAGGAGCACATGATTGATATGAAAGATTTACCGTATGACTTAAAAGCATTGGCGCCAACTATTTCACCAGAAACAATGATGTATCATTATGAAAAACACTATGCAGGATATGTTCAAAAAACAAATGAATTGATTGCCAATACTCCGTTTGAAAATGCACCATTAGACAAAATTATTTTTGAATCTGCCGCGGATATCGTATGGGCAAAATTATACAATCAAGCAGCCCAAGTTGCCAATCATGAATTTTTTTGGAACTCACTATCTCCCAAAAAAGAAGACTATACGATTTCACCAGATTTAGCTAACTTAATCCAAAAAGATTTTGGTTCCAAAGAAAAAATAATGGAGGAATTATTAAACAAAGGATTAAGCCAATTCGGGTCGGGATGGGTATGGCTTACACTTTATCAAGATCACTTATGCGTAGAATCTACATCAAACGCAGATACTTTATTGGTACACCCAGAACACAAACCCCTATTAGTCATAGATGTATGGGAACATGCGTACTATTTGGATTACCAAAATAAACGAACAGCTTATTTAAAAGCAGTGACAGGGAAACTTTTGAATTGGCGTTTTGCCTCACAGCAACTAAGCTAATTTACCGTGGCAATGTTTGTACTTCTTGCCAGATCCACATGGACAAGGAGCATTACGAGGAATCTTTAATTCTGAAGGGATTTCCTTTGGCATAGAAGCTTCCTCTTCTTCTGAACTACTTTCTTGCGGATGATCTGTCTCTTCTGGCAAAACTTCTGCCTTTGGTTCTTGAACTTGAATATTTAATTCATTGAAACACAAAGTTTGAGTTACCTTTTCTCTGACCCGAGATAAAAGACTCTGGAACAAAATAAATGCTTCCCTCTTATACTCGTTCAATGGATTACGCTGACCATATGAACGTAAACCAATAACACTTCTTAAAAAATCCAAGCTCTGTAAATGTTCTTTCCACAACAAATCAATTGTATGAACCAACATACTTCGTTCATAATCGTGTTTAATTTCTGGGGGCAAAATTTTTGTTTTTTCCATCCATGCTTCATCACAAGCATTCAACAAACGCTCTGTCATCACCGCCGGAGTAATGCCATTTTCTTGAACCCATGAAGCATAAGGCAAATCCAATGCAAATGTTTTGATGGTCTCTTGACGCAGCTCTTCAGCATTCCAATCTTCTGGAGAGGTCCTATCAGGTGCTAAAGAATAAATCAATTGTTCTGCACAATCTCTACGCATATCCTTTAATACATCCGACACATCCGGCATATCCATCAACTCGCGACGCTGTTCATAAATAATTTTACGTTGATCATTCATAACATCATCAAACTTCAAGACATTTTTACGAACATCAAAATGATATGCCTCCACCTTTTGTTGCGCCTTAGCAATAGCTTTACTGATCCAAGGATGTACAATCGATTGTCCTTGCTTCAAGCCCATCGTTTTCAAAATATTTCCAATACGTTCTGAACCAAAAATACGCATCAAATCATCTTGTAGGCTCACATAAAATTTAGACAACCCAGGATCACCTTGTCTGCCTGAACGACCGCGCAATTGATTATCTATACGACGACTTTCGTGACGCTCTGAGCCTAAAACATATAATCCACCAGCCTTCAACGCCACTTCTTTAGCGGCCTCCATTTCTGTTTTAATCTTATCGGCTAAAACTTTTTCATCAACTTCCGGATGTTCACTTTTTTCTGCTGCCAAACGCATTTCAAAGTTACCACCCAGTTTGATATCTGTTCCGCGACCGGCCATATTTGTCGCAATCGTTACGGCTCCAGGAACACCTGCTTGTGCAATAATCTGAGCTTCCTGTTCATGATGTCTGGCATTTAAAATATTAAAAGGGATATCTGTTCGTTCTTGTAACAAATGTGCCAAAATTTCGGATTTTTCAATACTGGTTGTTCCCACAAGAATCGGTTGTTTTCGCTCATGCGCAGCCTTAATCTCTTCCACAATAGCATCATATTTTTCTTCTGCAGTTCTGTAAATAACATCCTGTTCATCCCGACGTGCACAAGGTTTATTTGTAGGAATTTCAACAACCTGTAATTTATAAATATCATCAAACTCCGGGGCCTCTGTCATAGCGGTACCCGTCATACCCGCTAATTTTGGATACATACGGAAATAATTTTGATAAGTAATAGATGCCAATGTTTGGTTTTCAGGTTGAATTTCCACATGCTCTTTGGCTTCTATTGCTTGATGCAAACCATCTGAATAACGCCGTCCACGCAACATACGCCCTGTGAATTCATCAATAATCATGACTTCACCATCTTTAACAATATAATCCACATCTCGCGTGAATAAGGTATGGGCACGCAATGCTTGCTCAACGTGATGTAAAATAGCAATGTTATCTATATCGTACAAACCACCAACCATAATTTCTGCATCATGCAAAGCATCTTCTATAAACTGCATACCAGCATCTGTTAAAGTTACATTTCTACGTTTTTCATCTTTTTCATAATGTTCAGGTTTCACATTTTTGACCACTGCATCAACAGCAATATAAAGAGCCGATGAATCTTCAGCCGGACCAGAGATAATCAGCGGCGTACGCGCTTCATCAATTAAAATTGAATCAACTTCATCTACAATAGCGTAATAAAACGGACGTTGAACCATATCTTTGGCATTTAACCGCATATTATCCCGCAAATAATCAAAACCCAATTGACTGTTTGTGGCATAAGTTATATCACATTGATAAGCCGCTTTACGTTCCTCATTTTCCATCTCAGATGTAACACAACCCACTGTCAATCCCAAAAAACGATACAGTTTTCCCATCCATTCGCTATCACGTTTAGCCAAATAATCATTCACAGTCACAACGTGCACACCCTTACCTGTCAAAGCATTTAAATATGCAGGCAAAGTTGCAACCAATGTTTTTCCTTCACCAGTTTTCATTTCGGCAATTTTATTATCAAATAAAACTATTCCGCCCAACAATTGAACATCAAAGGGACGCATTTCTAAAGTCCGCTTTGAACCTTCACGCACAACAGCAAATGCTTCTGGCAAAATAGCCCATAAATCCTCTCCTTGTTGTACACGTTGCTTAAACTCACTTGTTTTAGCAGCTAATTCTGCATCCGACAATGCCTCATAGCCAGGTTCTAATTCATTGATTTTTTTAATAGTTTTATTAAATTGTTTTAAATAACGATCATTGGCAGAGCCGAAAATATTTTTTATCTTCATAATCATATATCCTTATTGCTTATAACATATTATATTAAGCATAAGTATTTTTCATGAAAAAGTCAAGGAAAAAGCGCTTAATTATTTTTTAACATTATACAAAATACGGTCTTTTTGAAGGGCTAAAGTTAGCCGTAAAGCATCGGTTGCTTTTAAAAAATCCTCCCTTACCTTCAAATAACACCTCATATTAGGATACATAGACACCAATTTCATTGTTGCCGCAATACTATTATCTATATCACAAGCAAAGCACACGCTATCCATTTGCTGACAAAAAAAATTTTGAATATTTGGCAATGTTGGTGGAACATAAATGAACACATTTTGATAGCTCTGCCCTAGCAATTTTAGGTCTGAGAGGAGATTATATAATTGCACCTCACTATAGCAACCCAAGTTCATCTTTTTAGAACACCCCGAAATCCAATCCATTTCTTCATGTCGCTCTGTTAAGACACTGATTGCCTTTTGTCCTTTTAGCACAGCCTCTACATCTTGGTCTTTACGATATGATAAATGGATGTTTAAATCCCCCAATCCTAAACTACCATCAAACAACAAAACCCTTTGATTTTGTTCTATAAACTTTTTAGCATACGCTATCACATCACTAATAAAATCCTTATAAAAACAAGCTGTGGTTAATGCCAAAAACTTTGTAGCCGGCGCTTGATTTTCTGTGCGTTCTATAATAAAGGGACACATATAGCCTCGCTAAATATGCAATTGCTTTTGTGCTAACAATTCCTGAGCAATTGAAACAATTTTTGCCTGCGCCATCTGGACAGTATCTCTTGAAATATTCTTTTGCCCTTGAATTTGTTGTTGCAATTCAGCCCACGTTTGCGGTGGAATATTACGAGCGATGCATTGCAATACATCTGGTGATTCACCAACCAAAGCTAACACAGCTGTTTTTCGATTTACATGTCGCAATAAGTTGCGGATATTTTCATCTGACCAACGAACAATATCGTGGAACTTTATTAAATGACGTGTTATTTTTTTAGCCAAATCCGGTTCTTTTTCATAAAGTGCAGAGACAACCTCTATCCCCTGCGCTTTATTGAGTTTCATCAAAATTTCGGATGCTTTTTTATCCCCTGCCTGTATTTGTGCCTGTTCTATAATAGAACTGACAGCTTCTTCCGCTTGTTTATCCAATTTATAATGCGAAGCCAAAGAAATATGCCCAATGTGCGCCAAATGCGTGAATATCCGTGCAGCACAAGATGTGGGCAAGAAGGATAAAACTTGAGCAGACTTATCTGCTTCTTGGTGATACAAAATAAACGCCGCAATTTCAGGAGACAAGGCCTGTAAAGCATCTGCCAAAAACTGGTTATCGATAGAGATCAACTGTCGCCATAAATCCGGATTTATATGCAAAGGCACATTTTGTGTCAAAGAATTAGACAAGATTTGATGCACGCGTTCTTGATTGCCTACTAAATTTGTTTTCCCATGCATCGCTTGCACAAACTGTTCAAAAACACTTTCTGCTTGTTTCGTTGTAATCATACCCAAAGAAGCCATTGTTTTTGTAATTCGACGCACCTCATCATCCCCCAAAAGTGACAAAATCTGTTGCACAGCCTTATCACTCAAAGCCAACAACAAAATGCTTACTTTTTGCGTACCGGTCCAATCACTATTTTTTAATTCGGGCATATAAATCCAATTTTTAATGACCGCTAACGGGATATAGATATCTTTTTCAATCGCTTTTTGAATTATTGATAAAAAGCTTACCCCTGCTTTTTCTGTTGTACCATTATTGTTAGACTTGTTTTGTTGTAACACCCATAGTAAAAGGCAAAGGCACAGTAATGCAACACTTAAGATCATCAAAAATCTTACCACATTCACCCAAGGGAAATGGCCAGAAGCTTTTTCCACAAAGGGCATATTCAAAACTTCTAAAGTATCCCCTCGATCTGGGTTATATCCCACCGCATTTTTGATTAAGCTGGTGTAATATTTCATTTCCTGTGCAGAGCGTGCTTGATAAATTCCCTTATCCCCTGAACGCGTATTTCCATCAATCACAACACTAATATGTTGTTGTTCTAATTTACCTAAGACTTGCGTACTTTCCGTATCTTGAGTAGAAAAAACAAACTGTCTTTGTATTTGATATGGTTGATCTAATTGTTGTGCCCGTGTAATTGTTTCTTGAGAGACAATTGCCGAATTTGGGATAACTTTGTGAGAAACAACCCGTTCGTCTTGTAAATTAAAAGAGGCCGATACAGTCACCTTAACTTTGCCATACCCTACCAACGGTTCCAATAACTGCTGTAACGATTTTTGAGTATGCTCAATGTATTGTTGTTGAGTTGTTATATATGTTTCATCTGGTACTTGATGACATGATACGCCCCTTTTGGCAAAATTGAACGTGCTAATCAACACTCCCACGCCGATACATAAAATCAGCCCTGCCACGCCAAATAAAGCTTTTATCTTATTGTTATCCAAAATAACCCCTCAAAAATAACAAACGGACAATACCTACTCCTCTTTATACTACAAATTTCAAAAGGCTGTGTCAATAAAAAGTTTGCATATTTTTAGAATCTTTGTTATACTGAATCCATGCAAGTTATAGAATCTGATTTCATCACAGATAATTCCCCTGTTCAAGAGACGCCCATTGTCACGCATCAACAAAATAAAATGCGCTTGGACAAATTCTTGTCCGAAGTATTATGTAATCTGTCCCGCAATCAATATATTCGTCTTATTGAACAAGGGAATGTACAAGAAAACGCTTCTCATTTGATCATAACAAAACCGGACTACAAAGTTCAAGAAGGTCAAAGTTTTTTAATTCAATTTCCCGAAGCAGTTCCTGCAGAGCCAGAACCAGAAAACATCCCTTTGGACATTGTCTATGAAGATGCGGATTTATTAGTCATTAACAAACCAGCTGGCATGGTCGTACATCCTGGTGCAGGCAATTGGAACAACACTTTGGTTAATGCTTTGTTGGCACATTGTCCCGAGTCATTATCCGGCATTGGGGGAGTAAAACGCCCTGGTATTGTGCACAGGATTGACAAAGACACAAGCGGATTGTTGGTTGTGGCCAAAAATGACTTTGCTCACCAAGAACTGTCCAAGCAATTTTCCATTCATTCTATTGAACGGACTTATGATGCTTTTGTTTGGGGACGCGTTGAGCAGGCTGATGGAAAAATTGAAGGCAATATCGGGCGATCCAATACAAACAGGCAAAAAATGGCCCTAGTCAGCCAAGGCGGCAAAACAGCTGTTACACATTATACGCGTTTGGCCGTTTATGGTGGGGGAACAGCCAGCCATATTCAATGTGTTTTAGAAACAGGACGCACGCATCAAATTCGGGTTCATATGGCCAGTCTGCATCATGCTTTAATTGGAGATTATACCTATGGGAAAGCCCCAAAAACAGCGCCAGATTTTTTACGCAATTTTCCACGTCAAGCATTACACGCAGGACTTTTGGGATTTAATCATCCAAGGACTCAAAAACATATGGTCTTTCAAACACCTATGCCAACAGATATGCAAGAACTTAAAAACTTTTTAGAAGCACTCTAATTTTAATACTTAGATATTTTCCAAAAATCGAGCTAAGATTTTTTTGATACCAACACGGTTAAAAGCGACTTCAACAGTCTCTCCATTTTCCCGAATAACAACACCATCACCAAACGTCTCATGATGCACACGTTGTCCAACACGGCGCTTATTGATGGCTTGCTTTTCACGAGCCCATGGCATACGTACATCCGCAAAATTAGCCGCCAATCCCATGCGGTTATTGCCTTTGTTATCAATATGTTCTTCTGGCAATTCATCAATAAATCGACTTGGTAAAGCATTTTGCCATTGACCGTAAACACGACGATTGCTGGCATATGAAATAAAGACAAATTGACGCGCTCTTGTAATCCCTACATACGCCAAACGGCGTTCTTCTTCCAATCCTTTTTCACCGGCTTCTTCCATCGCACGCTGATGTGGGAACAAACCTTCTTCCCACCCAGGTAAAAACACCGTGTCAAACTCTAAACCTTTGCTGGCATGCAATGTCATAACAACCAATTGTTCAGGGCTTGCTTGTTCATCATTTTCATTTAATAAACTGGCATATTCAACAAAATCTTGAACACTTTCAAAGTCATTCAAAACGTTATATAATTCATGGATATTTTCAATACGCCCTTCGGCTTCAGGGGACTTATCCATCTGCCACATCATCAAGTAACCGGATTGATTCATAATCTCTTGCAACAACGGCATAGGCGCCAATGCTTGTGCTTTTTCATACCAGCTCAAAACTAAATTTTTAAAGGCCGTTAATGATTTTTTTGCAGCAGCTTTTAAATCTGCATTTTCTATACTCTCTATCAAAGTAGTGCCATTTTGAATGGCCGTTGTTTGCAACGTTTGCATCGCTGTATCTCCGATACCACGTCGCGGCTTATTCACCACACGAATAAAAGCTAAATCATCATGCGGATTTAAAGCTAAGCGCAAATACGCCACCGCATCTCGAATTTCTTCACGTTCGTAGAATTTAAAGCCACCAATAATTTTATAGGGAATACCCGCATGAATTAAAACGTCTTCAAATTCACGTGTTTGAAAGCTAGCACGCACCAAGATCGCCATATGCGATAAAGGGGTTCCTTTGTGCAATTCATCTTCAATCTGCTCAACGACTTTTTCTGCCTCTTGCGTACCATTCCAAAAACCTTGAACCGAAACCAAATTGCCACTTTGAGCCCCTTCATCTGCCACATGTAAGGTTTTACCCAAACGGCCTACATTATGTGAAATAATTGATGCTGCAGCCGCCAAAATATGGCCTGTGGAACGATAGTTGCGCTCTAAACGAATGATTTTTGCATCTGGAAAAACCTGTGCAAAATTTAAAATGTTATCAACATCAGCACCACGCCATGAATAAATAGATTGGTCATCATCCCCTACACAACAAATATTGTTATAACCTTTAGCTAACAACCTTAAAAGCATATATTGCGCCACATTTGTATCTTGATATTCGTCTACCAAGATGTAATGAAACTGCCCTTGATATTCCGCTAAAATTTCTGGATTTTTTTGGAATAGTTGCAAAGGAAGTAACAATAAATCCCCAAAATCAACAGCATTTAATTCTTGCAAGCGTTGTTGATAAAGCTTGTAAAAATCCAATGTACGACCTTCACAAAACTCACTATTTTCAGCACGAGTCACAGCCTCAGGAGCCAATCCTCGATCTTTCCAACGTTGAATAATATCTAGCATTATTGAAGGTGCATATTTTTTAACATCAACACCATATTGCTTTAAAATATTTTTAAGCAAACGCTCTTGATCATCAGAATCCAAAACAACAAAATTAGGTTGTAACCCAACCATCCCTCCATACTTACGCAAAATACGCACACCAATACGATGAAAAGTACCTAACCACACAGAAGAGGCAATAGGTCCCACCATTTGTTGCAAACGATCCCCCATTTCACGTGCGGCTTTATTTGTAAAAGTCACAGCCAACACCTGCCATGGATGCGCTAAATGCATAGCTAAAATATAAGCAATTCGTGTTGTTAATACACGCGTTTTTCCGGTTCCTGCCCCAGACAAAACCAACACTGGTCCTTCCGTCGTTGTCACAGCTTCTTTTTGTTCCGGATTTAAAACCGATAAAAATTCAGGTTCTTGCATCATAAAAGATATGCTAATCTATTTTTATTTTTTTTGCAAGAACAAAAGGCGAACTATTTTAACAATTCATCAAAAACTTTTTGAGCACACATCAGCCCAAAGATCCCTGTAATGGTCGGAAAGGATCCCATTTCATGCCGAACACGTCCTGATTCAGGCTTTTCATCAGGCAAATGTAGCTTTGATTTATCCTGAGTCAACTCTGAAGAAGCAACCACCCAAAAATCCAAAGCAACATTCCTGCGTCTTAAATATTTCCGAACGAAAGCCGCCAAGGGACAATTTTTTGTTTTGTTCATTTTTGTTATTTGAACTAACTCTGGCTTTGTTTTTAAAGCGGCTCCCATTGATGAAACAAAAGGAATATGTGCACGCTGTAAGGCCTCAATCAAACATACTTTTGGATTTAATGAATCAATTGCATCTATCACAAAATCCGGTTTTAATGCTGTAATTTGTGCAACAGTATCTGCATTTACTAATAAATCCAACACATCCACCCGAATATCTGGGGAAATGTCATACACTCTCCTTTGAGCCACTTCAACTTTTTTTTCGTTTAAAGTGCTTTGTAAAGCAAACAACTGCCGATTGATATTGCTGGGATGAATTCTATCAAAATCAACTAGTGTTAAATGCCCAACACCACCTCGTGCCAAGGCCTCAATAGCATAACTGCCAACCGCACCACACCCAACAACCATAACATGTGCATGCTGAAGTTTTTCAATACCAGCTTTTCCAACCATTAAGGTCATACGTGATAATCTGTTTTCCATGTGCTGTTACGTGATACTTGTTGGTGCATCTAAACCAAGATATTTTTTTGTCTGCAATAAAGTATTGGCTGTCAAAATAAGAGGCGCTAAAACCTCTGCAGGAACAGCATCCAATTCTTTTTCCTTTTTGGCAAAATACATACGCACAGTTGCTCCAACCGTTCCTGTTCCAGAAATTCGAAACACAACCGAAGCATTCCCAGAAAACGTCACAATAATACCTTGATTAGAAGCTTTTTCATGCGTAATAGGATCTGTATAAGTGAATACTTTGGCTTCTTTAATTTGCAATTGCCCCATTTTGGTACCAGTTAAATTCGGCAACTTAGAAGCCAATGCCTTGAACATTTCTTGAGCCGCACCGCTATCAACCCCTTCATAATCATGACGTAATCTATAAGTACGACCATATTGTGTCCACAATTCATATGTTAATTCTTGAGGTTTTTTATGCGTTTTGGCTATAATATTCAACCATGCTAATATGGCCCATATACCATCCTTTTCCATAACATGAAAAGATCCTGCACCAAAACTTTCTTCCCCACAAACAGCTACTTTTTTACTGGCTAATAAATTCGCAAAAAATTTCCAACCTGTGGGTGTTACATACAAAGGAATTTTTTTACTTACGGCCACATCATCAACCACAGGAGCTGTCGGCATAGAACGTGCCACGCCATACATCTTGCCTTTATAAAAAGGGATAAGCTCTAAATACTCTGTTAAAATTGCCAAACTGTCGGCAGGGTTAATAAATAAATTCGGGGCCAAAATCATATGACGATCACCATCCCCATCCGATGCTGCGGCAAAATCTTTGGTTTCTGGTTTAAACATGCTATCTACTAAATCTTTAGCATAAACCAAATTAGGATCCGGATGACATCCTCCAAAATCTGGTAAAGGCTTGCCATGAACAACTGTGCCTTGGGCCGCACCTAATTGTTCTTCAAAAATATACTTAGCATAAGGTCCTGTAATGCCATTCAATGCATCAAAAGTCATAGTAAAACCAGATGCAAACAATTTTTGAATAGCTTCAAAATCAAAAATTTCAGCCATATATTCGGCGTAATCCGTCACAGGGTTAATTACTTTTACGACCGCTTGATCAAAAGTATATTCATTAATAACGGACAAATCTAAATCTGGGATATCTGCCCACCAAAAACGATCTATCCCCTTGGTACGTTCTGAAATTTTACTTGTTAAACTAAGTGGTGCTGGCGCCCCATTGGAATCATCATATTTTATCCCAAAATCACCATCTTTTCCCCCTGGATTATGACTGGCTGTAAAAATAATACCACCAAACGCTTCATATTTATTGATTAAATGGGACAAAGCGGGCGTTGACATCCATCCATTACGTCCCACTATAATAGTACCAAAACCATTAGCCACAGCAATTTTAATTGCAATCTGAATTGCTTCTGAATTCAAATAGCGGCCATCACCACCAATGATAAGTGTTTTTCCTTCAAACCCTTTTAGACTATCAAAAATAGATTGAATCACATTATGAATATAATAATGTTGCATAAACACTTGTGTACGTTTACGCAAACCAGACGTTCCGAACTGTTGATCCGGATAAGCCTTTGTGGCAACCGAAGTAATATGCATACTTTCCTCGTTCAAAAAAACTACTATTGTTGTATAGCAGGATTTTCTTCAGAAAGCAAGGGGGTTCCCCAAATTTTTTCAACTAAATTAAATAATTCTTGACGAGCCGTGTTTGACGAAACTGTGTTGGCAATGCGAATCTTATCATCTTTAAAATCCAACATGGTCAAGCCTTTTAAGAATAATTCACGGAACACAACACGTTCCGATACAACCCCTACCAACTCAAAATGAATACGACGAGAAAGGGCGTTCAACAAAATAGACATATTTTGAGAATTTCTGGACTTGTTAAACAACATACGATTGCGAATTACCAACCAATTCAAAGAAGGCTTGCGTTCCAACATCCGTTGTTGACGTGTGGACCAAACGGTTTGTGCAAAATGGCTGGGCCCTGTGATTTTTAATGTTTCCCCATCCACTAATGCTAAAATATCTAAATCTACCAAGCTATCATTCATAGGGGTCACTAAAACATCCGCCAAAGTCATAGCCTCTACACCCAAATCTGTATGAGATCCCGGGGTATCAATAACGATAGCATCCACTTCATTAGACAATTTATTCAACCGACTACGCAATGTATAAATTTTAGCAACATCTTCCGTCCAACACGTATGCTCTGGCAAAGGCAAAGATACACCCTTTTCCGTAATAAAGGTTTTACGGTTTTCAATATAACGCGTCAAACTTTGCTGGTTTGGATCCAAATCAAACGAAGCAACTGTTTTGCCTGCCCGTAACAACGCAATAATAGTATGCATAGCTAATGTGGACTTTCCTGTACCACCTTTTTCATTCGCGAAAACAATAATTTTTGCAGTCATTTTCTTTCCTTAAAGTTAAATTATCACGCCAAAGAACGCTCATCTTGAATCATTCTTACTGATTTCTTTCTCTGATGAACAAATTGATTTTTCCAATAACTTTTCATTACTTCCCAATGGGCTTGCGTACTTTTGGGAGCCTTCCCCGCTATGTGATTAATCTTATTTTCAATTACTCTTAATAAAGTTTTTAATTGAGAAGTATAATTTCCATTTTTAAACAGTTTTTTGGACATCAAAAACCACGTACCAACATGAATTAAATCTTGTATATGCTCAGGCTGCCATGTATGCCAAGCAATCGCAGCAATTGCCCCACGAAGATAGCTCATTTTATGCATATAAAATTCATCTGAAGACACTTGACGCAGGTCATTCAAGGTATTCAATGTATCCTGTGGTGTTTTAATTGCTTCATAAAACTCTTGAATTTCTTTATAACACCCCCTGGGCGGAACATGCCAAAAAATAGCACACATTTTTTGATCGATAGCATTCTGTAATAAGGCAAATTTTGATCCTTGACTTAAAGCAGCTTCAATTAAACTAGGCATTTTCTATCCTTTTAAAAAAGTTGGAATATATTATAGCACATTAAATCATTTTTTGCAAGGAAAAAGAGAAAATTTATTCTTATTTTACTCTATTTGTTAATATTCTAAGCAATTTAAAAACTGGCGCGCCTGGCGAGATTCGAACTCACGACCTTTGCCTTCGGAGGGCAACACTCTATCCAGCTGAGCTACAGGCGCTATAGGGTTTTATTATACTACATTCAGCCAAAAAATGCAAGGCGTTTTAAATTCACGAATTGACAATCATTTGAACTTTATGGGCAATATCTGCGGCCGGATTTAATTCTGTTGAGGCTTTTTTGTGTGCCGCACCGTTCACAGCCAACACATCCATCGCATATCCTTTGGCATACAAATTGTTCAAAAAACGCGCATGCTTTTCGCTGACCATTCCATCCGGAGCAAAGACATAAACGGTTTTTCCTGTGCCACAGCATTCCGAGCACATTGAAATAGAATCCCCCGTCACAACGATACAGTCTGCCCAAGCAAGCAAGCCAAAATAAGGATTTTCTTGTTTGTCGCCATAACGATAAAAAAAGCGGTTTTTAGGCAATTCTTTTTGCAACAGCTCTACAACATCTGCGGGCGTCCGTCTGGAAGTCGTTGTGATAACACTACCCGGCTTAAGCCCAGCCACAGCCTTAACCAACTCCCGAGCCATTTCGGGCGGAAAAGCTTTACCTTTTGTAGAACCACCCACCAATAAAGCGACCCGCGGTTTGGGAAAATTCCCCAAAGTTGCTTCCCATTTTTTTCTTTCATTTTTCAAACGTTCCGAAGTAATCCGATGTGGAGCACCTGTCACAACCAAAGTATTGCGCGCTGACGTTTTTTTATCATGATCAGGCAACACCAATAAATCCGCAAATCTGGCCACAGACCGCCCAGGATGCATCAGCTGAACTATTTTTGTTTTTCCTTTGCTTAAACGCTTGACAGCACGAGCAATAGGGAAAGAGCGCCGTCCAGCACTTAACACGACATCTGGCCACGGAGTCTGCAACGCCTTTTTACATTTTGCATCCAAAGCCACCATAGACGCCCCTTGCAAAAAATTCGGCAATTTAACCCACTTATTATAGCGAATTTCTTTGATTTCATACGGCCAACCCAAAGCCTCAGCTACTCCAAGCAATTGATTGACATTGCCTGCTCTGTCATCAGCCAGCACCCACACACGTGTTTTCATTTTTCTTCCCCATAGATTTTTGAATAAATTTTATTATAGCCTTTCGTATGAGTTGCCCCTTTGACAACAACAACTTTATCCGACCAAGTACGCGCCAACTCTGGTGGTACAATTTCATCCTTTTCTCCCACAAAGTGCAGTTGATTTAACTTTTGCCGTTTTTTACGCCACGTGGTTAAATCAATTGAACCCTTAAACGCGTCCAAGCCCTGGTGTTTTGCCCAATCTTGATAATCCCAAACGCCGGCCACAGTAATGACTTGAGCCACTTTATCCGGATGCTTCATTGCTATTAAACCTGCCAGCTGAGCTCCACCGGCATAGCCGACCAAAACGGCCTGTTTTGCCCCCGCTTTTTTCATCAGGTTCAACACAGCCTGCTCCATGCTATCAATGGCCGTTTTTGAAAAGCGCGCACTGCCCCAATCGTTGGCGGAACACCCCACCTGAACATATTGGCAAGGCTGGCCCAAATACGCCGTATTTCGACCAGGATCTCCCGCCGCTACTTGCCGCCAAAAATCGGACTTTGGCGTAGGATTAGCCGTCACAGCTCCATCCGCACCCACAGAATCCACATCCCCTTCAATATAAATGCGGATAGGTTCGCCATAAGCATTGATCCGGTGCCATGAAGACAACACATACGGCGGCGTCATTTGTGTTTGCAAACGAAAATCTTACAAAGGATTGCGATAGCTGCACCCCGCCAACATCAATGCTGCACATAAAATCCAGATTTTTTTCATACGGGCATTATAGCCCTAAAAGTTCACCTTGACAAGTAAAAAAAGTGGCTTATTTGATTTCACGTGAAAGGAGGTACCCCATGATTTTATACGCAGACGGTTGTGGTTGCGGATCCAAAGGTGGTAAAAAAGGTTCTGCAAAATAACACCAGATAAAGAAAACCCCGCCGACTTTGGCGGGGTTTTTAAGCCATGTGTACTTATTTTAGATCCATCATACCGACACCAGAAAATTCTGTATCTGTAATCTTATCTTCTTTCACGCCCGTTGCATAATCCACAACTTGACCGGCAACAGCAACAATAGCCAATCCTGCAGCCAAAGCGCCCAAAGCAGACCATTTAATCTTACCTAAAATGGCGGCAACGGCCAACACGATCAAACCGAATCCACCAAAGATCAAAACCATCGTCCGAACATTTTGAAAAGCTTTTAAAAATCTCGTACCTGCATTCACAAAAAAACCATCAGTTGTTCCTGATGTTTGTGCTGCAGCATCACTTGCAACTAAAATCACCCCAGCCATTAAAGCCAAAATGCATAAATTTTTCATTACTTTTGTCATATTTAAATCCTTTTTATAAAAAGTTAATCCGTGTATGGCGTTCAACGGTTGCTCCATACCCTCGTTTAATGCAGTGGGAATCAAACCCTTTCCGATTAAACGCTTAAAAAGCAACGATTGAAACTACCAACGGTTTCATTATGCCTATAATTTTTGATAAAAATCAAGCCCTAAATTCATTTTTTTTATATTAAATGTACTTTTTTGTTTTTTTTAATAAAAAATTAACGTTTTTCAAGCCGTTATGCACCATAAAAAACTCCCCGAACATTGTCCGGGGAATCATGCCCTAAAAATTTTTTCGGATATACATAACCCAAGATCGTACGGGCTACAAATACTCTGCCAGCTCGTTTTTGATATCAGTCATTTCCTGAATCAAAACATCTTGTGCCTTTAGATTTGTATCATTTGCAGTATGGGGCACCTCCTTTTCTTCACCCGAGCGTAACCGTTTTTGAACGCCCTTAATGGTTAAGAACTCTTTATATAAATAATCCCGAATCCGCGCCAATAGCACCACATCTTCGGCCGTATAATAACGACGCCCCATGCGCTTGGTGGGTTTAATCTGAGAAAACTGTGTTTCCCAAAAGCGCAACACAGATGGTTGAACCTGTAACAGCTCGGATACCTCGGTAATCGTGCGATACGCTTGTTCGGATTTCATCGCGCATTATCCTTGTTTCAAAGCCCGCTTCAAAAAGTGGGACGGACGGAAAGATAATACAGTGCGTGCAGAAATGTCGTGTTGTTCCCCTGTACGAGGATTGCGCCCCACACGCTTATGCTTTTGATGCGGCACAAACGATGCAAACTGTGCAATTTTAACCTCTTCACCACGGCCAAAAGCATCCGTCATAAAGCCCAAGGTTTTGTCAATTAACTTTAACGCATCTGCGTGCGAAAAGCCCAATTCTCTATATAATTCTTCGGCAATGTCTGCCCGTGTAATTGTTTTATTTGTCATTTGTTTCCCTCATTTACTTAACCGAAGCTATCCTGCCATATTTTTACAGGATATGCAAGACTTTTTTTCAAAATTTTAACATTTTATGGTGCTTCTGTATCATTCAAGCCACCAAGATTCATAAATGTGTGCATTTCATCTTTGATTTTTTCACACAAATCTTGTTTTGCCATACGAATAGCCGAATCAATAGCACACGCAAAGGCAAAAGCGTCAGCAGAACCATGACTTTTAACAGAAATACCGTTCAACCCGACGAACATGGCGCCGTTAAACTTGCGCGGATCCACACTCTTTTTAAACTTACTGACACTACGGCCTGCAATTAAAAAGCCCAAAATACCCACTGGCGATTTTTTGATTTCTTTTTTCAAGCTGTTAGCGATGAACTTGGCCGTACCTTCCAATGTTTTCAAAGCCACATTGCCGGAAAAACCATCGGACACGATCACGTTTGTTGTCCCTGCGGCAATATCATTTCCTTCCACAAAGCCATAAAAATTCATTTTATCGGCATATTCTTTTAATTGAGCGGCGGCTTCACGAATTTCTTCACGCCCTTTTGTTTCTTCAGACCCAATGTTCAACAATCCGACCGACGGGCGATCCAATCCGAACAACACTTTATACAACACATCCCCCATAATAGCAAACTCAACCAAATTTTGCGCATCACATTCGGCATTAGCCCCTAAATCCAAAGACACTGTAGGGCCTGTGGCAGATGGCAAAACAGCAGCAATAGCCGGCCGATCAATCCCAGAAATGGTGCCCAAACAAATCTTGCTCATTGCCATCAAAGCGCCTGTATTTCCTGCCGATACAACAGCTTTGGCATATCCGTTACGCACAGCCATAATAGCTTGCCACATGCTGGAATTACGACCGGAACGAATAGCTTGAGACGGCTTATCTGTTGCCTTCACAACATCGTCAGAATGGTGGATTTTAAAGCACGTCGGATCCAGTCCAACTTCCTTGACCAGAGGGCTCAAAACCTCTTCTTTACCAAACAAAAAGAAAAATGCCTCCTTGTGCTTCTTAGCAGCCAAGGCGACACCTTCCAAAATAGAACGAGGAGCATAATCCCCCCCCATGGCGTCCACGGAAATTACGAGAGATTTTTGTTCCATCGTCCCTCCTATCAATGATTGTTATTTGGCCTTTTTAACCAAAATTTCCTTTTTATTATAATGTCCACATGCTTCGCATACATGATGAGGGCGGACCAATTCACCACATTTTGGACATTCTGTGTAGGAACTGGCACTCAATGCATCGTGTGAACGGCGCATATTTCTTTTTGATTTAGACATTTTCTTCTTTGGTGTTGCCATTTTAAACTCACTTGTTAAAAATTGTTAAACTCTTAAGGACTAAATTTATACACTATTTTGATTTTTTTTGCAAGTTTTTTTTCAAACCTTTTTCTTTTATTGGGCAAAAAACGGTTTTTGCGCATTCAAAATGGATTTAGGCGGCTGCCCCATCGCACCTTTTTTCAAGATATCCTCAGGCACCATCACTTTTTTCAACTCAATTGCCTTTTTGGAACGAGACGGATACAAGCGGCCATCCAATGTAACTTGCATTTCACGATTTTTATTCATAACCAACTGTCCGGATCTAATCATATAACTGCTTTCCCCGTTAAAGACACTTGGCCAGCTATTTTGTTGATTCTGTAAAGTCGTATTTTCCAGCTTTAATGTGATACTGGGAATAGACACACCGGCCTCTTGCACCTCCAAAGGAATTGACACAGATGCATTTCCTTGGAAAACAGACACTTGAGGTAAATTCATCACCGCATGAAGCTTTTTTAAATCAATCGGTTTTGTGTTCTTTAAAAACAATAACACATTTGGATTACGTAACGGAATCATGGACGCAGGCAAATTGACCTCCACGCCTCCCACATTTGAAAGCAGGCTCATTAAACGGAAAGTTTGATTTTCAACTTGGAATGTTACATTCGTTGACATAAACGGCACAACGGAATCAATTTCTCCAACAAAAACACGCTGTCCAGCATCGGTTGCAAATGGCATCAAAGATGTAATTTCCAAAACAGAATTCAGATTCCGAATCGGCGTCCCTGCCCAGTTAAACGAAACATCTTTCAGTGCCATAGTTAATGGCCCCTCTAATGAATTTTGCCCTTTCCACACCAAGCGACCAGATACCGCCATTTGACCAGATAAATTAGAAATATTAGAAGTTAACACAGGAGCAAGCCCTGACAAAGCAACTTTCGTTTTAGCTAAATCAAACGTTGGAATCTGAATCTTGCCAGCAAACATAGACTGGAATGGCATAAATTGTCCATCTAATGCAACAACTAAATCTGTATTATTTGGTTGCAGACGTATCGTTGATTGCGATCCAACCATCGCCAACTTGACATCAAAGGGTTCCATCAACAAAGGCAATGGCGAAAACTTAACTTGACGTGCAGCCACTTGTACTTCACGTGTTGGGCTTAAAACATCTGAAATGGAAATATCCCCATTAACAAACTGTAATTTATTTGTTGTTAAATTAACGCCTTTAGCAGATACCCCAAAGCGACTCATATCATTTTGCGCATCTGAAAAATATCCAATCATATCTGCAGACTCTGCCTGCACAGAAATAGTATCATCCTCAGATTCCATATAACCAGCAAAATTCAAATTATCCAACTTCCAATTCAATTTCAAATACGGGTCATAAAAACTTAGATATAAAGTGTTCTCAGATGGCTGTAAGACAAACGAATTTTCCTCTGTTCCATGAGCAGTTTTCCCTTGGTAAGACAAACGACTTTCTTGAACAGTTACAGAAGCTTGTTCTTTCAAAGAAAAAGTACATGAATACCAATTGGGGCACAACAAATCCCCATTCACTACTGTATGCAATTCTTTAAGCTTCATCAAAGAATTAGTGAATGATTGCACATAAACCTGAATTGGTTGATGTGAAATCAAACCATTTTTGTCCAGGGTTAACTCACCAAAAGACAGTCGAATTTGATTGGATAAATCTGGCTCAGTTAAATTATTCTCTGTTAATATAAGTGACGCATTCATCCCTGTTTTAGAAACACTAGTCAACGTCCCTACCAAATTTTTTTCCAATGTTCCATAAGTCAAATGCAAATCCAATTCAATATTTTCAATTGTTCCTTTGGCAATTTTCAATTTAACCGTCCCTTTCAAATCTTCCGGGGAATGTTTAGGTAAAGTGACAGAGCCTTGCAAAATATTCAACGTCCACAACGAAGGATTATCTGCGCTGCTAATTAACTGACCTGTTACAGACAAATTCTGCTCTTTAATTGTTAAAGGAATAACAACCTCTGTTCTGCCAGTATAAATACCATTCATTCCAAAAGATATCGGTAACGTCATCTGACCCTGGCTAAAATTCACAACGGCATTATTGATATCAATACCATCAATTGCTAATCCCAACGACTCTTGCGAAGGATCTCTTAAGCCAGACAAAATAGCAGGCAATTGACTTGATAAAGGGCGATCATCTTGAGAGGCAACATTTACTTTCAAATCTTCCAACGTAACCGAACGAATCCTTTTACGTAAAAAATCTGCAAATGTAGAGTTGATAATTAATCTACCCACTTCATACTGTCCATCCTTATCCTTTAAGTTTGTAATTTCTATACGACTTAAAGAATAATCAGCCAACTGGACTTCTTCAAACTCCAATCCCCTTTTACGCAACTCTCCCTCTATAAACAACGGCAACTGCATAACATGATAAACACCAAATAAAAGGGTCAATGCTCCCCCCAGGTAAATACACGTCATAAACAAAGCCCAACATGCAGCTAAAATACGGAAAATAGATTCATGTGTGCGTTTAACAGAATCCAAATAGAAAGTGATTTGCATTAAACGAACAATGCCTTGAATAAACAAAGAAGCTCTTGGTTTCTTGGGGCGAGCAGGCTGAATAACATCTTCTGCTGTAATCTGAGCATACAAACTATCATCAGCTGTGTTTTGTCCTGATCCAGCTGATGATGGTGGTGTTGCAGAATTCTCTGGTTCCATAGACCTTTCCCCCCTATTTTTTCCTTACCATAGCTCTATTTTTTAACTTCGTCAAGTAATTTTTTAAATTCATTTTCATTCAATATCACAACGCCTAATTTTTGCGCTTGAGTATATTTGCTCCCAGGTTCATCTCCAACAACAACATAAGCTGTTTTTGCACTGACAGAACCACTGACTTTTCCGCCCATACTTTGAACCATAGCCTTGGCCTCATCCCTGGGCATTGATAACGTTCCGGTAAATACAAATGTTTTTCCCTTAAGCGGTCGCTGTTGATTGTTTTCCTCATAATCTTGAGGTACCACATATTGACACAAATCCCGCAACAAAACTTGATTATGCGGCTCATCAAAAAAGTCTTTAATTTCTTGAGCCATTGTTGCCCCAATACCATCCACCTGCATCAACTGTTCTAAAGCAGTCTCTTGACGCACAACGTCCAATAAATTCTGCCATGATTTAAAATGCGCGGCCAAAATCTTTGCTGTAGTTTCTCCAATTTCTGGAATTCCTAAAGCATATAAAAAGCGGTGAAGTGGTAAATTTTTTTTCTGAGTAATAGCATCAAATAATTTTAAAGCAGACTTTTGCCCCCATCCACCCAATGCCAGAAAATCAAAAGAATGTTTTTCCTCCAGTGTAAAAATATCTGTTGGATTTTTAATCCAGCCCAATTTATACAGTTGCTCAATATTTTTATCCCCTAATCCTTCAATATCAAAGGCATCTTTAGATACAAAATGTTTCAGCCGTTCCATTGCTTGCGCAGGACAGGTTAATCCCCCCATACAATATGTCACAGCGTCATCACCTTCTTTGACAGCATGAGCGCCACACACGGGACACGTAGTTGGAAATTGGAACGGCCGAGCACCTTCAGGTCTTTGCTCCACCACAACACGCACAATCTGAGGAATGACATCCCCTGCTCGTTGCACTACAACCGTATCACCTTCGCGAATATCTTTACGTACAATTTCATCAGCATTATGCAACGTTGCATGCTGAACTAAAACGCCGCCAATATTTACAGGTTCTAAATCCGCCACAGGAGTCAAAGCTCCGGTACGTCCTACTTGGATACGAATTTTTTTCAAAATCGTTGTTGCTTGTTCGGCTGGAAATTTATGGGCAATTGCCCAACGTGGAGAACGTGCAATAAAACCTAACCGTTTTTGCAAATCAAAGCTATTCACTTTGTACACAACGCCATCAATATCATAATCCAAACTGGAACGGATACTTTCTATATGGTGAAAAAAAGCCAGCATTTCCCCTACATTATGACACACCTGAATCAAAGGATTGACTGGAAAGCCCCACTTTTTTAAGTGTTGCAAAAAATCCCAATGCGTTGCAAACGGCACTCCCTCATAAGCGCCCAACGCATAAGCGAACACACTTAAATGTCGTTCTGCCGTAATGGCAGGATTCAACTGCCTTAACGAACCGGCCGCCGCATTTCTAGGGTTAGCAAACATCTTGTCGTTTTTTTGGGCTTGAGCCTGATTCAACGCTAAAAAGTCACGCTTAGCCATGTACACTTCACCACGCACATCCAGCAATGCAGGCACTTCCGCGGCATCCAATAAATCATGCTGTAAAACCTGTGGTACCTCTGGTATAGTTTTAAGGTTAGCTGTAATATCTTCTCCGACAACACCATCTCCCCGCGTGGCACCACGCACAAAACGCCCTTTTTCATACAAGGCAGAAAAGCCCAAGCCGTCTATTTTAGGTTCTGCAACAATTTCAATAGGAGCATCATTTGGCAAGTCCAAAAACCTGTGGATTTTATCCATAAAGTCTACAACTTCTTCATCCGAAAAAATATCCCCCAAAGACAGCATAGGCACCGCATGTTCGGCCTTTTGAAACCCTTGAGCCACACCAAAACCAACGCGTTTGGACAGCGAGTTTTTGGGAATCCACTGTGGATACCTGGCCTCTAATTCTTCCGAGCGACGACGCAGCGCATCATACTCGGCATCGGATACAAGCGGACTATCCTCTAAATGATAGGCGCGATCCAGCTTTTCCAACTGATCCGCCAAGGACTGCATTTCTTGCTTAATTTCTTGTTCTGTCATAGGGTTGAGTTTAGTCTTCTTTATCGAAAAAGGCAAGCATTTTTTGTTCTTTTATCCTTAAGTGACAAAAACCTTGCTTTTTATCCAAAAATCGCATATACTACTCCCCGAAATCAGATACGGAGTGTAGCGCAGCCTGGTAGCGCACTTGTCTGGGGGGCAAGTGGTCATGGGTTCAAATCCCGTCACTCCGACCACTAAACACAAGTCGTCTGAAAGGGCGACTTTTTCTTTTGTTTCCAAGCACTTATAAAAGTTCGAATGTTGAAAGCCCAAAAACAGCCATTTTTGCAAATTTACGAACTCTTGAAGCAAAAAATCCTTATTTTTCAATACCCATCCCTTGGGAATCTAAAACTTCAATCCCAGGAATTTAGAATTTTATTTCCTTATTATTGATTGCTTTTAAAAGGTCATTTTTAAAATCATTATGAGTACTATTTTTCAATATCAAAAAATGAAAATTATTATTGTTTAGAATCTGCTGATACGATTTTTTACGGTTGTCATCAATATAGGTATCTTTTCCACCCTCTAACCAATAAATGGGCGTTTTTGTTATTTTCTTATATGAGATGTTATAAGGTAAATCTCCATTGATACTGATAACACTGGATAATTCCATTTCTAGACCAATGTGAACAGCCATACCACCACCTTGTGAATGTCCAATAAGGATGATATCTTTTGTATTTGCATGAAGATTGCTTAGTTGTTCTTTGATGTATTGCAAGGAATAAGTATAATCTTTAACAACTGCATCACGTCGTCCATCTTTTTCGAACTTATTAAACCATCTATATTTATCAATTTTATCAGGATGTTTAAAAGGAGCATTAAAAGTAATTAAATCAGCATCACAGAACTCGATAACTTCATGCATTAAATCACCATAGGCATTTTTATCAGATCCAGAACCATGTAAGAAGACTAATTTTTTCATTTGTCATCCTATTTAATATTGTGTTTACCGATATTACGAGTGAGAAGCTTTAATCCCATTTTATGGAAAATTTGATTTTCGCTAAAACAATATTTTTTTAACACTATTGGACGAATTCCTTTTTCAATCAAATCCAATGCAGTCTTATAAATACAAGCATCTGTATCAAAACCACATAAATGGATTTCATCAAAATCTTTCATTTTGAAGTGATAAGAAGAATAACCTTTCTTTTTAAAGGTGAACGCTTTTGTGGCAGGAGTAAAAGCAAGCGCTTCATCATCATAACCTGTCCAAGGCATCAATTTTAATAAAGGACTTCCTTTATTTTGAAATTGAGAAACAAAGACATATTCATATTGATTTTGAAGTTTTTCAATTTTTTGAGGAAGTTTACTTCTTCCCACAGCGGATTTTTGAACATCAATAATCAATAAAGCTTTTTTCATTTGCTCAGTCTCCTTTTGGTTATTTTACATTATTCAAAAATCTATGTCAATATAAAATACTGGCTCGTGAATTGCGCATTCATTCCGACCACTAAACACAAGTCGTCTGAAAGGGCGACTTTTTCTTTATTTTACAAACACTTGTGCGAGTTCGCATGTTGAAGTATCAAAAACAGCCATTTTCTTAGATCTACGAACTTTTAAGTCAAAAAATCCTTATTTTTCAATACTCGTCCTCTGGGAGCCTCAACCCACCATCCCAGAAAATAGTGCTTGATTTCATCCTTTTTATTATGTAAAATGGCTTCAATATTTTTATTGGAAGGAATTACTATGAAAAAGGTAAATTGGAAAAGCATTATTGGTTGGACAGTTGCTGCATTAGTCGCAGGTTTTATAGTATATTCTAACATGCAAGAGCAAAAGGCTTTACAGGAATCTGGGAAAAAAGTTGTATACGCAGTATTACCTTTAAGCGGACAGATAGCCAAGTATGGTAAGGATATGCAGAAAACAATGGAGATTTATGTCCAAAAGAATAACCCTCCATTTCAAATTAAATTTTTGGATTCTGCGGGTGTTTCTGCAACAGCAGTTTCTGCTTTACAACAAGCCGCTTTATATGATAACAACCCGATTGTTATTTCATTGCCAACTCATATCAGTTCTGCACTTGCTCCCATTGTTGAGCAAAAAAATGGATTTCTGTTTGGAATCGCAACGCTTGCAGTCACTACGGATTCAAAAAGTTTCCAACGTATGAGTCGTTGTGCAAAAGATGAAATTGGACCGTTAGGTGATTATATCTTAAAACATTTTAAGAAAATAGCCGTTGCTTATACACAAGATGACCACGGATTAAAAGATTATTCATACTTAAAAGATGCTTTAAAAGGTAGTAATGTTCAGATTGTTAGAGAAGTTATTGTAACGAGCACAGAAAGAGATGTAAGAAATGAAGCAGTTAAATTAATTTCATCAAAACCGGAAGCAGTTGTTGTTTTAGGACAAGCAATACAATCCTATCTCAACATTATCAAAGAATTAAAAAGACAAGATTATCAAGGACAAATTATGGCAGAGTGTAGTTTTACCAACCCACCTACATTTAATGCTTTGAATGGATATACTGAAAATGTTATTTCATCTACTATGTCTGTTGAAATTGATATGGCCCAACCAAAAAGAATTGAGGAGTTAAGAACAGAGCTGAACAAGGATAATGTTCCGACATATTTCTTAACCGTTGAGGCTATTGATACACTTGATTTAATTGCTTACACTATCAATAATAATTTACCATTTTCACAAAAGACGTATGAACAAATGAAAAAATGGAATGGAATTGCTGGGGATGTTATCTTTACTGGAAATGGTGATGCAAGTGTCTCATCATATCAATTAGCTAAAGTAAAAAACGGAAAGATTGTACCTGTTGAAAAATAGCTGGCTCGTGATTTGTGAGCTGATTCCGACCACTAAACACAAGTCGTCTGAAAGGGCGACTTTTTCTTTTGTTTCCAAGCACTTATAAAAGTTCGAATGTTGAAAGCCCAAAAACAGCCATTTTTGCAAATTTACGAACTCTGAAAGCAAAAAATCCTTTAAAATCAATACTCATCCTCTGGGAGCCTCAACCCACCATCCCAGAAAATAGGGCTTGATTTCATCCTACTTTTTATGTAAAATAACTTCAATATTTTGATGGAAGGAATTACTATGAAAAAGCTAAATTGGAAAAGTATTGTTGGTTGGACAATCGCAGCATTGGTGGCTGGATTTATCGTCTATTCCAACATCCAAAAACAAAAGACATCCAATGAAAAGCCAAATATTTTGTTCATGGAATATCAAACTGGATTGGGAACAGCCAGTGATGCAATGAAAAAAATTATTGCTGCTTTCAAAGAAAACAATCCTAATCTTTCATTTAACTGGATTGCCGTGGATACAGGATACAATCCTTCAACAGCTGTTTCCATCTTACAACAGCAATTAGCACTTCATAAAATTGATGCCGTTGTTTCTTTTGGATTTTTAATCAACTCTGTTGTTTTACCTATAACACAAAAGGAAAATATACCAACAATAGCCCTTTATAACGCAGGTATGGAGAAGTTTGACGAATATAAAAATTATCAATCATTCAGCCACAGCCAAGAAGATTCCATAAAACCCATTGTTGATTTTATCAATAAAAATGTTCGTAAAGTAGCGGTCTTATATATTAATGATGTTTATGGGCCAGTTGCATTGAATTATATTCAAAAAAACTATAAAGGTGGAGAAATTGTTTTTAAGGAAAGTTTTGAACCCAAAGACTTGGATACAAGAATTTTAGTTTATAAAGCACTTCAAGAAAATCCAGAGGCCATTTTAGTTTTAGGCTATGGCGCAGGATACAATAACATTTTAAGAATGTTAAAATCTAATGAATATAAAGGATATATCATTGCAGATTTAACTACTGGAAGCAGTTATCAAGAATATGTGCAAAATCCAGAGGTTTATAGGGATGTTTATTTTTCAGCCCCTAAAATTAATACAGAAAGTGCTTCATATCGTAAGTTAATGACGACAAAAAATCATAATGAATTTTTACCAATCAATATGGTTTTATATGATGCATTTGATTATATTCAAAAAGCAGTTGATAACGGAAAAGGTCTAACACAAAATGACTTCTTAAAACAAGGTGAAAATCAGGGGATTGTTGAAACTGTGTTCCTGCCAAACGGAAGAAGTCAGGTAAAAATGGTTTTATCAAAATGGAACGATAGCAAGATTGTGCCGGTAGAGGAATGATGAGTTCGTGATTTGTGAGTTGATTCCGACCACTAAATACAAGTCGTCTGAAAGGGCGACTTTTTCTTTATTTTACAAACACTTGTGCGAGTTCGCATGTTGAAGTATCAAAAACAGCCATTTTCTTAGATTTACGAACTTTTAAGTCAAAAAATCCTTATTTTTCAATACTCGTCCTCTGGGAACCTAAAACCACTATCCCAGAAAAATTGATCTAAAAATTTAATTTATTTTGCAAAAATATATTGACTTAACAGTAGTTTTTTTGTTTAATGAAACTGGTTACGAATGTGTAACCCCAAAAAAGGAGATAAACATGGCTATATTTGAACATTTAAAAAATGCAAAAAAAGAAACAGAAATGAGAGATTCTACAGAAGATACTCCTATATCACAGGAAGACTTATTGGCTTTCAAAGAAGCGCATCCAGAAAAAGTTTTTCAAGTTAAAAAGATTCCAATTCCTGTATCACTTAAAAAAGTGAGCGGACAAGAAAAAGCTGTTACGACTGTATTGGCAAGAGATGGAAGACTCATTGAAGAAACAATTCAAACTGCACAAGACGGATTTGCTATCGATACAAGAACCTGCATTAATGGTGCAAAAGATCAATATGCCAAAAAACCGGCAAAGGCAGGACCAAATGATTATACTGTGGATGATGGTAGGACTTTTGAAGACATGAAGCCGGGTGAAACTGCTGCTGCGCATACCGTCGGTGGTAAAGTGAGAAATGCTTTTGTTGCAGAAAAGGATATGTGGATTGCAACATCATGGGGTGTACCTCAGCGCATTGGTAGGGGTGGTTTAATTACTTTTATGGGAAATGAAGCCATTGGGAATAACAACCCTTGCGATTTGGTCATTCAAGAAGGTGATAAATCAGGTAAAACACCTTTAACTACGTATGCTTATAACATTGCAAAAGAATACGAAGCAACCTTTGGTAAAAAACCTGAAGGTGGTGTTAAATTATTTTTGGATGTTGCTTTAGAAGAAGATAAGAAAAATCCTTATCAGATGCAAATCATTTCCAGAGGAAATGTATTGGGCGGCTAATTGAAAAATTTAACCTCATTTCGTGGTGAAATGAGGTTTTTTTTCAGATCTTGAGTTCGTGATTTGTGAGTTGATTCCGACCAATGGAAAAATCCTGTCTATCAGGGCTTTTTTATTGGTGGCAATGGTGGGCGAATAAAGCCATACTATGTGGTTTAACCGAATAAAACGAGCAACCAAACAACAATAGCGTTAACATAAGCCACCAAAACCAACAAGCTGCCAATATCCTTTGCTTTTCCGGATAAAGGATGATATTTTTGGGAAATCCGATCTATAACGGCTTCTATTGCCGAATTTACCAGCTCCATCAACAAAATAAAAAACAATGAAAACAATAAAATCGCTCGTTCAAGCCCGGATAACGATAAAGAAAAGCATAAAAGGGCGCCCAAAATAAATATAACTAAATCCTGCCGAAAAGCCGCTTCTGTTTTGCAAACGACAACCCACCCTTTACCTGAATAAGTAAAAGCTTTTAAAATTCTTTTTAATCCTGTAGATGTATTTTTCATACGAGACACTATAACCCATTTTTTTAATAAAAGCAAACATTACACTAAAAAAAATGACTTCATTCCATGCATAAAGCATAATTAGAAATCTTTTCCCGCAGTGAGTTGGAGCCTCGTGTTTGGGTATTGTTTACCCCCACAGCACCTGAAGATAGAATAACATAATAAGAACGCGATTCATCCACAGGCAAAGTTGTCCAAACTGTTGTGCTATCAATGCCTTTTGCATTAGCGCACGCTCCTGTAGCCGCATTCCATCCGCTGGGGATTCCTGGGCAAAGATTGGCAAAACTGACCATGTTGCGGCCAATAGATTTGCACCAAATGAGGGCGCTAAACCAATTCATCTTTTGAGGACTTTGACAAAAATTAAGGCCGTTGCAATGGGCGGCATCACAACCTTCATCTGTGGCATTGCGGGCTGTGATCCAGGTTCCGCCGACTGATTGACAGCCGGCTTCAGTCCATTCAATTGTGGTTTCTGCATGTGCAGCAGTTGCCACAGTTAATCCTAAAACCAATACAAATATATTTTTCTTCATCTTTCCCCCGTTGTTGTTGAAGTTTTTGTCATTTCTCCCCCCATTAAATCAAATACGATCGTTTTTGGTCAGAGAAAAACAAGGTGTTTGAGGTAGAAAAAGAAATTCATCTGAAACCCTTATATGATGGGAATTTCAGCCAGTTTTTAAGAATTTTTCAGAAAGGTCAAAAAAGGGCTTGACAAAAACGATCGTTTTTGGCCAGCTGGAAGGCCTGTATTTACAGGGGTTCCATTATTTTATTGTTCACATACAGCCCATGTACTAGCAGAGGACCGAGCGGCATTATTGTGACTATGTCCATTTACAAGCTCCACTGTAAAGGCATTTTGGCTCCCGGAAGGTAAATTTGTCCATCCCCAGGATACACCACGGCTTTTTATATTCGTACAAGGACCATTATCATTGGCAGCCGTTGGAATTCCAGGACATAAATGCTCAAAGCTAACAAGTTTATGTCCAATAGATTTGCACCAAATGAGGGCGCTAAACCAATTCATCTTTTGGGGACTTTGACAAAAATTAAGGCCGTTGCAATGGGCGGCATCACAGCCGGAATCTGTTGGACTGTGAGCTGTGATCCATGTACCTCCAACCGATTCACACCCGGCTTTTGTCCATTCAATTGTGGTTTCTGCATGTGCAGCAGTTGCAAATGTCAAACTTAAAGCCAATACAAATATATTTTTCTTCATCTTTCCCCCGTTGTTGTTGAAGTTTTTGTCATTTCTCCCCCCATTAAATCAAATACGATCGTTTTTGTGTCTGCAAAAATCGGGATGTTTGAGCGCGCAAGTAAATTTGCCTAAAACCATTATAAGGCGGGGATTTTAGCTTGTTTTTAAGAATTTTAAAAAAACATCAAAAAAGCCCTTGACAAAAACGATCGTTTTTGACCAGCTGAAAGGCCTGTATTTACAGAAGCATCAGCATTTTATCTTGCTTGCTCATAACCTGGGGCTATATTCATGTTCCAACCACGATAATTACTATTAACTGCGCAAAATGACAAGTTTTACTTGATTTTCATAGCAGAGTGGTGTATAACCCATGTTATGGCAAAGATGAAATTGTTTTTTTTGTTGGTTTTGGTGTGCGGACTTATGCCTGTGATGGCCACAGAACGCATAAAGTTTAATGGCGAATTTTATACGTTACAGGAAGTGGTAAAAACGCCGACAATCCAAGATGGCTATCGTAACACATATGTACGGGAAAATGAAACACCGCAAAATTGGAATAAAATGATTGTGATTCAAACTTATCCAAACCTGAAAGATCCCGAACAAGCTATCAAGCGGATTCGGCAAAAATATCCATCCAGCCCTGCTGCTATTCATGGCAATTATACAGTCGCCAAACACGGTTTAATTTTTTCTTTAATTTTATTAAATATGAATAACGGAAAACCTGTGTATGAAAATAATCTGATTCGCTTTGAAGAAATAAAAAACGCCGGTCTTATCAGCTATCAATATATTGAACGTTTCCCGATTACCGATATGAACAATACAAAGGCCGTACTGGATGCTATTGCCAAAGATCAAGCTCATTTGACACAACTAGTAAAAAAGTTGAATATTCCCAGCATCAAAAAGGAGAAAAATCCATGACGAATATTACGGTTATCAAGGGAGATTTGCCTGCTCATTTACAATGGCCAAAAATGATTGCGGTAGATACGGAAACAACCGGATTAGATGTTGTCCATGACAGGTTGTGCTTGGTGCAAATTGGGGATGGCAAGGGCAATATGTGGCTTGTTCAAATTTTACCCGGGAAAAAATATCCTAATTTAAAAAAATTATTAACCAATCCGAAAATTTTAAAAATATTTCACTTTGCACGGTTTGACGTAGCAAAATTAAAGGTGGATTTGCACATTGATGTCACCCCTGTTTATTGTACCAAAATTGCTCATAAGCTTGTGTGGCCAGATAAAAAACATTCGCTAAAAAACCTGTGTGAAGATATGTTGGGTGTTGTGTTAGACAAAGAGCAACAATGTTCTGATTGGACACGTAAAGAATTATCGGAAGAGCAAATTCGTTATGCTGCCAATGATGTAACATATTTACACGCATTAAAGGCTTTGTTGGATAAGGAATTAAAAAAGAAAAAGCGCGCGAATTTAGCGGCGGAATGTTTCCGTTTTGTGAATACGCGGGCAGAATTGGATATATTGGGCTATGAAGAACCCGATTTATTTCATCATTGATAAGGAGTAACTATGACATCAGAGGAAATTAAAAAATCGGCTCAAAGAACGTTGGCTTGTGAAAAGAAAGCATTGGATATCATGGAACAACGTATTGATGATGTTTTTGTGGCGGTGGCAGAAAAAATTTTGAATTTATCTGGCCGAGTTATTGTCACAGGCATGGGCAAGCCTGGGCATATAGGAAAAAAAATTGCAGCCTCTTTGGCATCCACAGGAACCCCGGCTTTTTTTGTGCATCCAGCTGAGGCAAGCCACGGTGATTTGGGAATGCTTACACAAAACGATTTGGTCTTGGCCTTATCTAATTCTGGCGAAAGTAAGGAATTATTTGATATTGTAAATTATTGCAAACGGTTTGCAATTTCATTGGTTGCCGTTACCAGCAATCCGGACAGTACTCTTGCAAAAGCGGCTGATTATGTGTTATTGATTCCAAATAAACAAGAAGCCCCCGAAGCTTGTCCATTTAATATGGCGCCGACAACCTCTATGATTGCTACATTGGCGATGGGGGATATGTTGACCGTATGTTTAATGAACATGCGCGGCTTTACGAAAGAGTTATATCATGATCGGCATCCGGGTGGTAAATTAGGCAATGTTTTAATTAAAGTTCAAGACATTATGTCTAAAGGTGATGCTTTACCGATTGTACAAAAAACAGTGCCTATGTCTGAAGCATTAGTTATTATGACACAAAAGGCTTTGGGATGTTTAGGTGTTGTGGACGATCACGGAAAGTTGGTTGGTATGATTACAGATGGAGATTTACGTCGCCATATGAGCCCTGATTTAATTACTAAAACCGCAGCAGATATTATGACCAGCGCACCCAAAACTATTTTAAAGGATATGTTAGGATCCGAGGCTTTAAATTTAATGAATACAGGACATATTACAAATATGTTTGTTGTGGATGAAATGGGTGTGCCAACCGGATTATTACATATTCATCAATTATTACAAGCAGGGGTTGTTTAGAAAGGATATAAATGCTTTCCAGACGATTATTACGCTTTAAAAAACATTCCAGATACGTGTTTTTATTTAAACACGCCTTGCCTGTTTTTGCTTTTTTATTGATGGCGGTTATTGTTGTTTGGCCACAATTCATCCAGGACAAAGAGAGATTTAATTTGCCATCTGTCAAACAAATGAAAGAATCCCCCAATATCAATTTAGAAAATGTGCGTTTTTTTTCTCAAGATCCTAAACATAAAAAAATAACAACCGTTGCTGAAAAAGTGACGGAAATAGATTTAGAAAACAACATCGTTCGTTTGGAAAAACCCGTCGCTACGTATATGCTAAATAGTGGCGAAACCATTACAGCTCGTAGCCCTTATGGCTTAGCTTATCAAAATGAAAAATATATGTTCTTTGAAGACCGTGTACATGCGACCACAGATAACGGATACATCATCCAGGCAAGTCAGGTTAATATGACTTATGATGGTGTTTTAGAGAGTGATAGCCCTGTGTCTATTCGCGGTCCCGCCGGCACTTTAAATGCTCAAGGGGTTCATATGATTAATAAAGGGGAATATGTCCATTTTAAAAAGAAATCAACGGCCCATTTGAATACAAAGCAAGGCAAGTTGACTGTTATTTCGCAAGACGGCATGGATATTGATCGCGTCAAGAAAACAATTACAGCAAATCAAGATGTACGTGTAACAAATGAGGGAAAAGTCTTGACTTCCGATAAAGTTATTTTGTATTATGTTGATGAGAAAAAAACACGTATCGATCATATCGAGGCAATTGGTCATGTTGTGACAATCGATAAAGAAAATAAAATTACGGCAGATAAAATGATTATGTATTATACAAACGATAAAGAAAATGAAGTAAAATCTGTTTTAGCAAAAGGAAATGTGGTTGCTAGTAATGCTAAAAATAAAATTACAGGAGACCATGGAGAATATATTCCAGCTACCCAAATTATTACTGTCACCGGCAACGTTGTTTTACACCAAGGGAAAAGCTTTATCAAAGGGTCTAAGGCGTGGTTGAACATGGTGACCGGAAATAGCAATTTAAAGAACGAAGAAGTGACTTCCTCTGGCAAGAAAAAAGGGCGTGTTACAGGGACTTTTATGCCTCAAGAATTTATTAAAAATTAAAGGAAAAATATGACAGAAAATTTAGGTTTAGTTATTCATAATTTAAGTAAAAGTTACAAAAAACGTTTGGTTTTAAAGGATGTCTCTTTGTATATCCAAAAGGGGGAAGCTGTCGGATTATTGGGCCCAAATGGCGCAGGAAAAACAACGTCCTTTTATTGTGTGACTGGTTTAATAGCACCAACCAAAGGAAAAATTACTCTGGATGGTGTTGATATTACAAAATTTCCTGTGTACAGGCGTGCCAGAATGGGGATTGGTTATTTACCTCAAGAGGCATCTATTTTTCGCGGTTTAAATGTGGAAGATAATATTCGGGCTGTTTTGCAACAGGTTGAACCGAATAAAGACAAGCAAGAACAAGCATTAGATAAATTGTTAAAAGAATTTTCTATTGAACATTTACGTTTTTCATCGGCACGTTCTTTGTCTGGTGGCGAAAGACGCCGTTTGGAAATTGCGCGAGCATTGGCTGGGCGCCCTTCATTTATTTTATTGGACGAACCTTTGGCCGGAATTGATCCTATTGCGGTTGCAGACATTAAAGATTTGGTGGCGCAGTTAAAAAATCGCGGCATAGGGGTTTTAATTACAGATCATAATGTGCGTGAAACACTCAGCATTATTGATCGTGCCTATATTTTACATGACGGTGTTGTTTTAAAACAGGGAACTCCGGAAGAAATTATTGCTGATAAAAAAGTGCGGAGCACCTATCTCGGCAAAGACTTTGAATTATAACTGATGAAAAGTGGGGGGATTAATGAAAAAGAAAATAGAAAGAATCGGCGTGATTACAAGCGGAGGAGATTGCTCCGGCTTAAATGCAGCTATTCGCGCTTGCACTTGTTCTGCTATTCGCCGTGGTTGGAAAGTGTATGGCATTCATAATGGGATAAATGGTTTGATTGTGCGTCCTATGGAATATGAACAATTAACATTGGCAAGCTTTGAATTTCCCTTTGCCACATTAGGTGGAACAATGTTAGGTACCAATAATAGTAATGTTTTGTCTTATGATAGTGGTAAGCGAGAAAAAATCTCAGAACAAGAAGTTGTGGCACGTTTTACAGAAGGTGTCCAAAAATTAAAATTAGATGCTTTAATTGTTATTGGAGGTGATGGCTCCATGACGATTATTGCTAATTTATGTAAGCGAGCTCATATTGCAATGATTGGCATTCCTAAAACAATTGATAACGATGCTCCGGGGACAGATTTGTCTATTGGTTTTTCCACAGCTAGAGAGGTGGTTATGGATGCGATGGATAAATTAGATACCACGGCTGCCAGTCATCATCGCGTTATGTTAGTTGAAGTTATGGGACGTACAACCGGACATTTGGCGTTGCAATCGGCTATCACAGGCTTTGCAGATGCTGTGTTAATTCCTGAAATTCCTTATTCCTATGATGCATTGGTAAAACATTTACGTGCTGCCCAGAAAATTGGACGTGGCCACGCCTTAGTTGTTATTTCAGAAGGAATTAAAAAGCCGGATGGCAATTATGCCATAGCAAATGATGGGGCAACATATTTTGGGGTTTCCAGTGCGACGTATTATGGCGTATCCCAGTATTTTCAAGAGCGTCTTAAAAAAGATGGATTTGAAGTCAGAACAAATATTTTAGGTCATATTCAACGTTCTGGAACACCTGTGGCTGCGGATAGATTATTAGCTTCGGCTTTTGGTGTACATGCCATTGATTTATTGGCTAAGGGCAAAACAAATCGGGTTGTTGTACATGCGAAAGGAGAAGTTTCGGATATTTCTTTAAAAGAAAGCATTTCTTTGGGTACAACGCCAGTTAATCCCCGGGGCGAAATAGTTAAAGTGGCACAATCTCTGGGAATTTACGTTGGGGAAGTGGATCAGTGTAAAAAACGAAAATAAGAGTGTAACCTGTGACTAAAACAATAAATTCTTTGTTGGATATTGCTGAGCAAGTTGATGCATTTTTTATTGATATGTTCGGGGTATTATGGGATGGAAAAGCATTTTATCCTGAAGCATTAAATATTTGTCAGCAATTAATCCAAAAACATAAGAAAATATATGTGTTGACAAATACAACTATGCTCAAAGAAGATTTCGAAAAAAACTATCGTCAATTTGGATTATTGCCTAAAGTACATTATACGGATGTTGTGACGTCCGGAGATATTCTTAAATTTGAATTAGAACAACATGCCCTGATGGATAAAATAACCAACTCAAAACATAGCCTATATTATTTAATTGGACTACCGGCTGATAAGATTTTGCACAGCATTTTAAAACGTCAGACTGATGATATTTCCAAGGCATCTGTTGTTTATTTAGGGGCGCCTCAAAAGGTTAAAGACGGTCAAAATATAACATTAAAATCTATTAGGTCTTTTATTCCTGAATTAAAAAAAGCTTTGCAATACCAGCTGCCGGCCATTTGTGCAAATCCAGATTATTTTGCTATGATTCATCAAAGAAAATATGTGACACAAGGAAGCCTTGCTATATGGTATGAAAAACATGGTGGTAAGGTGTATTGGATTGGAAAACCATACCGACAAATATATGATTTTGCACTACAGATGGTCCAAGTAGGACCCAGACGCTGTGCTGTGGTAGGGGATACTATTCGTACCGATATTTTAGGCGGTAAAAATGCGGGCATGAACACTGTTTTGATTACGGGGCATGGCATCACACATAACCGCATGGCACAGGGCGAAACATTGGAACAAATTGCGAAACAAGAGAAAGCCTTACCGGACTTCCTCTTGTCTATTTTACAATGATCTTAAAGATCAACTATCCTGCTCGTGCCATATTTCTTACAGAAAAAAGTTCTGTAGGTGTATGATCGTTTTTAACGACAGGTCTTGGAGTAATAGTTCTGCGCACCTTAGTCGGTTTGGATTTACCCAAAACAGCCTGTTTATAAATCATAATTTTTCTGGCTTTAGCCATTTCCATTTGTCGCTTCCAATAATTGAACTCCCTGATGGACAGATAACTAATTCTGCGGGCAATGCCGTCATGCGGATTCACATAAACTCCGGCCTTTCCATTTTGCATTTCACCCGTCAAGGAGGCAAGATGTTCTACTGTTTTTCTGCCCCAAATATCTGTACGTGTACGTTCATAGTATGTTGCAACTCTTCCACAAATGGCATTCTGCTTACCTTCATCACGAGAAATAATAATCGTATCGATTTTTTTTAAACCATTTCTGAGTGTTGTTATACGAACGATTTTATTTGATTTCGTATAAAATAATGTTGTAACCATATTGCCATTTTCAAATCCTTCCCCAACAATAGGAGTTTCTGCAGATTTTCCGGGCTGTGGTTGGTTTGCACGAACGGTTCGCCATTGATGCATTGGTTTACGCTTTTCTGGTTCACTTTTATGTTCTGAAGAATTTTTAATTTCTTGCAAAATCTGTTTTATAACACCAATATCTTCTTTGACTATAGTAGCTAAATTCTTTTTATTTTTGCACAGCCATTGAACAACTGGCTGCATCACCCGTCTCAAAAACTCTCTAGTAGTTTTCATTAAACTTTTAGGTGGATACAACCTATCTGCTGTCTCTGCATACATCTTATCATACTTTTTTTCCAATCGGTCAAGTTTTCCATTAAGAACAAATCTCCCCGCCACCATCATCCAAAAACGTTGCTTTTTGGGTAATCGTGCAGACCATTTTTCAAACGCTTTTTTGCGCAAAGTCAATGCTTTTATTTTTTGACAGATCACACTTGTAAGTTCTGGAGCTAAATCAAAACTTTCAAGACTACCATTGACTTTTTCTGCCTTAAAGAATCCTTCTGAAGGTGTTTTTTCTTTAATGGGCTCCACCTGCATCTCAGGCAATGGTTCATCCTGTTCGGCCTTTTTCCCTCCATTAATTTCATAAGTTTTGACCATCCCCTTCATAAATGTTGCCTGTTGCTCTGCAGTCATTTCTCTTCCGTTTGCATCCAAACCTACAAGCCCCATTAACTCAGTACGAGAAAAACTTTTCCACAAATTTAACTTCTCTCCGAATTGGATAGCATTGTCCTCTAATAACTTACGGTATAATAAACTACCATTCATTAAGGCCTTTGTATGCCAACCCTCTATATTATACAAAGAGTTATCAATGCCGCTAAAAACTTGTTTTGGAACTTCAACCTGTCCAATATAATTGTGCAACAAACGTAAATATTGAATATATTCCGAAGCATGCCTGTGATTTTCATAACTCTCTACATAGCGTATTGAAGAAGAGGTTCCACCAACGATACCGGCAGGCATTTTCCCCAAATTCATAGAGTTCCATGCGTAAGAAACGACTTGATCATCCGGCGTCTTCCATGTACTCATATAATTTAAAAAGGCACTTGGAGTAGCAGATGAAAATGTTTTTAAATCTTCAGCCCATGTTCGTGCTTCTTCCGGGGAAACCTGAATAGCCAAGTTTGCCATCAAATCATACCAACTTTCGGTTCTTTTCATGCGATTAACGATTGCCGTTTTTGTTTGGTCCGACAACCTAGAATCTGTAGCAATGTGCTCAATACGTTCCGCAAGAGAGAGTGCTTTTTCTTCCATAATTTTCCCTTTCACCTAAAAAAGTTTTGTTGATTATATCAGATTCGGCAAAAAATGTCAATGTTTTTTTAAGATAGATTATAATTTTGTTCAAAAAAACAGTCATAAACTATTTTTTAACAAAATACATTTTTATTGATGTGATGTTTAACTTGGATTAATTCTACCAAGACAGAAACACCGATTAAGTGAACACAAGTTGTAGGTTAAATTCATTGGAAGAGATTCAGTAAATTTCAACCATCTTTGACCAGGGACATTTTTCATATATTGCTATCAAAAAAATCAAAATAACAAAAAATATTTGCCAAAAAGAAAAATTTTTCGTACTATGCGTGTGTAGCTGTCTAAAAAGATAAAGCTTGCAAAGGGGGATGGATGAGGAAGCAACCAGATTATGCAAAGGCCGAAACAGGCCGTAGCATGTAGAAATGCTGGGCGTATTAGCGATTATGGGTGTATTAAGCCTGACATCGTTATACGGTTATCAACGCTTCCAAACAAAAAGAAGGGCCGATGCTTTACTTTATGAAATAAATTTACGCGCTACAGATTATTCTTCCAAACTTATCAAAAATCCACCAAGCACCGAGTTAACCCCATTAGATACCAGTCATTTTGACTCAGATATGGGATATACTTTTCAAGCAGGGGCTTCCTTAGATCAATTCTATGTGACAGTTAATGATGTGCCTCAGAAAGTGTGCGAACTTGTACTCAGTGCTCAATATAAAGTTCCATTTCAAGTCAATGTTAATGAATATACAAACGTCAACGGGGATGAAGATGCGTGTGACCAAGATCAAAACTCTATTGAATTTCACTTTAAAAACGATCTTCAAGAATGTCAAAATTGTACAGCCACAGAAATTTGCAAAGTTGGGGAAATTTATTGCGGATCAAAATGCTATAATCCCGAAACTCATGAATGCTTATATCCAAATAATGAAGTTTGTCAACGTGCTCCCTATTCTGGTTCAGATACAAGTCCGATTTGTCAGGTAGGAGAAGACCGTTATACATGTTGTGCCCCAGGAGCTACTTGCCGTTTAAATGAAGCGACCTCATATTATGAATGTGCACAATGCACTGAATATGAAAAGGCTATGTCAGATGGTACGTGTTGTGCTTTAGAACACGTATGTGGTGATGTATGCTGTTCAAACGAAAATTATGTATGTAAAGAAAATATGTACTGTGTTCGAGAAGAACAATGGTGCAATAATACGGCGTGTGCTTCGGATCAGCGTTGTACTGCTGTTGGTTGTTGTAAAGTTTATAAGGCCTGTCAAGATAATACAACATGCTGTGAAGAAGGAGAAGTATGTTCACAAAATAGTATATGCTGTCCAGAAGAACAAGCTGCAGCTTTAAAATGCTGTGCTGTTGGCGAAATCGGGTATAAAAATCTGTGTTGCAATAAAGAAACAACCACCCCTCTGACAGTTGCTGGTTTAGATATTTGTTGTCCAAAAGATCAAGTATGCACAAATGCACAAGGACAGACCATTTGTTCTAAGTATCCAAATGCCGCTTCCGGGGATGCTCCATGTGAGGCTGTTAGTTGCGCAGAAGGACAAAGCTTGTGTAATTTAACGTGCTATGATCCCAACCTATATGATTGTACAGACGATGGTAGCTTATGCAGAACAGGAGGAGTGAATCCAAACCATATAAATTGTGGTGGCACATGCTGTGACACGACGACATCAACTTGCATTAATAATCAGACTTGTTGCCCAAATGAACGCGTCAACGGAGGAGGAGAAACAGCCAGTTGTTGCGCCAGCGGAACAACTGTAGTAGATGGCGCGTGCTGTGCAAATAATCGCAAGTGTGTGATAGACAACCAAGAAGTATGTTGTCCAGAAGGAAACTGCTGCGAAATCAGTACAGGATATTATGCTTGTTGCCCAAGTGGCACGACGTGTTCGAAAACATCTAATAGCGAAGCAACAAAAGCATGCCTAGCCCCGGTAGCTTGCGAAAGCAATGCCGACTGTTTGGAAACACAATTTTGCCAATCCGCAGACAAAACCCCACATGGGGCCTCACCACAAAATGGCACATGCACTAATATTTCCAAAAGTGAAAAAACATTGGAGTTAGATGGACAAATATCAACATGGGTTAGAAGCGGAAGCGGCGGTGTAGGGCTAATGAATCGGTGGAGTGCAGAAAACTTCTGCGATGCCTTGGGTATGACATTGATGACTGAGGAACTTTTTTGTCCAGGAGGAGACATCACACAAATCGCAGAAGGCTCAACTATCACATGCGATGATTATGCATTAAGATATATGTTAAGAAATGCTTTTGCAAATAATCTATTGGTTCACGTAAAAAGAACGAACGACACTACATATGCATGTCAATTAGGAACGCTAAATATTCCAGATTCTGGCACAGTAAAATTTGGGCCGACAAAAACAGCTGTGGCCATGTGTATGCCAAAAGATTTTGGAGGGTACCGCTGTCCTTCTACACGCCCTTACTATTCACCGGGGGCCAAAACATGTGTTGCCCGCCGTTGTTCCGCAGATATAAATGGAACTGTAGTAGATGAATGTCCAAATAACGAATATTGTCATTATGAAACAACTTGGGACGAAGGCGAATGCGCTGGTAACATAAATTATATGGGTGTGTGCCGCCCTGTGGATGAGGTAACACAAGATTTAGAATTTCAAACTACGATTGATGGCAACACAGTCAACCACACATGTAAAATGTCAACGAAAAATATGCCATGGTTAAGTGCAGAAGATCTTTGTCATAAACTAGGACGTCAAGTGATTACTAGATCGCAGTTATGTGGATTAGCAACAGGGTTAGGACTCAGGTCTTGTTCACAATCCGCAACATATTCATCATTAGGTAAATCAAGCGTTGTATTTTGGTTGGAAGAAGATTCAGCATGTCTTGCTTATCGCCATGCAACAAATGAGAAATTGACACAATGAAAAAATCAAGGAGTGATGTTCGCGCAATATGTGCCGACATTTCCTATCAGGATCCTTGTGGAGCAGATAAAATTTACAATAAGGACACAAAAACTTGTGAAGAAATCTGCCGCACAAACAGCGATTGCACAGGAGGACAATATTGTGACTTGATTACCTTTACTTCGGATGAAGGATGTTATTTTGAAACTGGCCTATGTCGCAGTGTACTTGACGATCGTCGAGATTATTCCATTACCTTTACCGACGGAGAAAACTACATCACAGAAGATTGGATCATTTCTCCGCCCATATGAGTTGGGACAGCGCCCAAAATTTCTGCGCCGCATTATCTAGACCCGTTGCAGAACGAAATATCTTTTTCAACAATATCAATCCCATGGCCTGTACTAAATCACCACGCTGTTGGACAGCACGCAAACAACTTATGAATTCCTCTAATTTTTGGTGGTTTGATAATGAACCTGCATCAGCAGATGTATGTACAGCATACCAAGTATCAAAGGATGATTTAAAAGCTGATATAGAACCAAACGCTATTTCACGCAGAAATAAACGTAGTGCATTGTGTGGCCCTTATAACAAAATTATCCAACCTTGTGGATGCTATGTAGAAGGAGAATGCGACACCCCCTGTCTTATAGACCAAGAAACATGCGGTTGTTTTGATAATTCATGTCCCAATTCTTGTACAAAATGGGATTGGTTACAAGCTACAGGCTCTCAATACATTGATACAAAATACATTGGAACTTCAAATTTCAAGGTTGAAGCATTAGTTTCATGGCACCAGAAAACAGGAACCTGGCAAGAAGTTTTAGGTGCCCGCGATACTAATAAAAGTAGCGATCGTTTCTCTATTACCTTTAATACGAATCAAGGCGCTAACAATCCTTTTTTGGGATACAACATTGGAAATCAATCAAACGATGCATTAATTGCTGCTGCATTAGATACTAAGTATCATTTTACTGCAAATAAGGATTCATTTACAGTGAATGGATCTTCTTATAATGTCAATGCAACACTTGCAAATGGAAAATACAGTATATTTTTGTTTGCAGTCAGCCAAAAAGGATCTCCAATACAAACCAATTTCCATGGAAAAATATATTACGTTAAGTTTTACGATAATGAAACATTGGTACTTGACTTTATTCCTGTAACCGATGTACGTGGACGCCCTGCCATGTATGATCAAGTATCAAAAACTTTATTCTATAATGTTGGTTCCGGCAAGTTTGAAACTGGAAATGATTCCTAATATCTTTTAGGCCGCAATACCTAAATTTCGACAAGGCTTTTTTTGCTTTTAAAAGGGTATGGAATACCCCCCAAATTGGCTCAGTTCACATTTTACCCCCTAAAAAAGGGTAACAAAATGACCGATTTTTGGGCCAACTGTACAACCTATGGCGGTCAAATTATAACGGCCAACAAATACGGAGCTGACTTGGGCGGTCTGTGCAACGACCCTAACGACACAAACCTGACCAACAATTGTAATGGCAAGAAGTTTTGTTTAAGAGCAAACCAGAAGAATTCATGTTGGTGGTCTGCCTTTACTTGGTGTGAAGCTATTGGGGGAAAATTAGCGAGTTTTGCCAGTGTATGCCCTAATACACAGATGATTGCGAGTAACACATGCCCTAATGTGACAGGTATTGGTACCAGTAAACGTTATTGGACTAGTGCAGGCTCTGGAATAGACGCAGCCTTTGATGTAAACCTTTCAAGTGGGACAATTATTCCAAGCGGCTATAACGTTCGTAATTATGGCGCTAATAACCTTACATCTCATTATGCTCTCTGCGAGGAAAAATAACGCCGCGCTCACCATCATAAAACAGTATAAAAAAATCATATATTTTTGCAAAATGTATTGACAAATCTGCAAAAGTGTGTCCAATATATCTAATATAGTGCATTCAAAAGGAGGAAGTATGAAAAAGTTCACAAACTGGCTAAAGCAAGGCAAAAGTCGTGGTATATTAATCACGCTATTAATTTCGGTTTTATTATCCGTTTTTATTGCGTATCGCACATATTTAGGTGTTAACCAAGAACTTCGTTTATTAACGGCATCGCCAGAGGCTCAAGCTTTCTTGCAAGAATTCCCAAAACTAACTATCAAAAACGGGCAAATTCAAGATGACGTTGTGTGGTCTCGCGCATTTCCTGGACTAAATATCCCTGTCATCGTTGATACTTCCAGCACAGAAGTACCCGTCAATTCTCATCCGGGCATCTATGTCACACGCACCAATGTTGTTGTTCAAGGGCAAGGTGCATTGCAAAAGATTTATTCTATTCCGAACTATGATGAAGCCGTTTTGTTTTCGTTACCGGATATGCTCAGCTTTATGTCTTCCTATATCATTCCTGCCTTTGCAGCAATCAGTATGTTTTTAAGCTGTTGGGTTCTTTTCTTATTTACGGTGTTATTATCGCTGATTATTGCTGCCATCGCACGGGTGCCCTATAAAGAAGGCAAATTGTGGCGCACAAGCTTGGTTTCCAGCTTAGGTCTTCTTGTGGTCAATATGCTGACAATAACCATCCTGACAACAACGCTGTCGTTTTTGGCTTCATTATGCTTATCAACAATCGCCAGCGTCTTGTTGCTGTATTGGCTGAACACCAAAAATCAGGAAATTTAATTTTTAGCTTTTTCAATTAAACACGCATCGCCATAGGAGAAAAAACGATATCGTTCTTCTATGGCATGTTTGTATGCGTTTTTCATCACATCAATACCGGCCAAAGCACACACAAGCATAAACAACGTTGATTCTGGAATATGAAAGTTTGTGAACAAAGCATCAATTGCTTTAAAATGATACCCGGGGGTGATAAAGATAGAGGTTTCTTGTGTAAACGGGTGAACAATGCCTTGATCATCTGTGGCAGATTCCAGCAATCTGAGCGAGGTTGTCCCAACAGCAACAAGGCGCCTGCCCTCTTGCTTATATTGTGTTAAACGCTCAGCAACTTCGGGCGTAATAATCCCATATTCTGCATGCATGTGATGGTTATCTGTATCTTCCACCTTAACGGGCAAAAAAGTTCCTCCACCCACATGCAACGTCACAAACTCTTTTTGAATACCGCTCTTTTCTAAAGCCTCAAACAAACGCGACGTAAAATGCAAGCCTGCTGTTGGTGCTGCAACAGCTCCTTCATGTTTAGCATACATTGTTTGATAATCCGATTTATCGGACTCTAATCCACCACGTTCTCGTTTGATATAGGGCGGCAACGGCATTGTCCCCACCGTATGAAGCATCGCAAATAACTCTGCGCCCGCTACATTAAATTGCACAACCACACTGCCCGATTTTGTTTTATTTAAAACAGTGGCATAAAAATCTGGAACAAACTGAATCACATCTCCAATTTTCAAACGCCTGGCATTTTTAATCAACGTTTCCCAAGTGGATAAATTGATTTGCTTAAACAACGTTAATTCAATTGCAGCCTGCCCCCGCATCCCGTATAACCGTGCAGGAATCACTTTGGTATCATTAAAGACTAATACATCATTTGGACGTAATAAACTTGGCAAGTCCAGCATCGTTTTATCTTGCAACTGCATCCCATCAATATGCAATAACCGAGCGGCATCCCTGGGTTCAACAGGGTAATTTGCAATTAAATCTTGGGGTAATTCAAAATTAAAAATTTCTGTTTTCATGGAGAATATTATACGCCATTTTATCTTTTTTTTCAAGCGATGCGAAAAAAGCTTGCAACTTCACACAAAAACTTTTACAATCAAACTTATGAAAAAGGGATTAGCTGTTTTACTTTGTTGTTTCGTTGTTTTAGCGTGTCGCAAACAGACGCCCGTTTTTATTGATGTAGAACGCGCAACACTATATCATGGGCAATCTGCTGTCTCTTTATACGATAACTTTGGGGCGCCACAAAAACATTACATGGATCCGTATGGTATTCATGAAGTGTATTATAAGTTTGAAGATATTCAACAACGCAATCTGAAAAAGAAATATTATTTTTGTGACCTTGCCGTTTATTTAGATGACGATGTTGTCATAGATTGGCAATGGCGCGGCAATAAATGTCATGTTGAAGTGGATGAAAAAGAATTTTATCTGGACGAAGATTAATGTGCCCGTGGATGCGCTTTTTGATAGACGCGCTCCAAATGTTCGGTTGTAATTTCCGTATATTTTTGTGTGGCAGATAGCGAACTGTGTCCCAATAACTCTTGTACCGTACGTAAATCCCCACCGCCTTCCAACAAATGCGTGGCAAAACTGTGGCGCAAAGCGTGTGGTGTTACAGTATCTGGCCATCCAAGTAATTTTCGCAAAGTACGAACATTTCTTTGTACAACGCCTGCATTTAAACGCTTGCCCCAACCCCCAATAAATAAGGGAGTTCCTTGGGTTGGATTCGGATGATGATTCATATAAGTTTGAATGGCTCGACGAACCGCAGGTAACACAGGAACTAATCGTTGTTTGCCGCCTTTTCCGGTAATCACAAAAGCGTCACCTGTCGCGGGGAAATCACCTACATTCAATGATAAAGCTTCATGAATACGCAAACCACAACCGTATAACAACGTATATAAAGCCTTATCGCGCCATCCTTCCCATTCATGTTTTGGAATAGACCTGGCTTTATCCAAAAAAAGTTTAGCATCCTTGGCACTCAAAGGATGGGGTAAAGTTTTGCCGGCCTTAGGAGAATGTAAAGCCATTACATAAGCATTCTCAAGCAAACCAGAGCGCATTAAAAATTTGAAATAATTTTTTAATGCTGAAACTTCCCGAGCCATTGAAGATCGCGATATGTTGCAATCCACCCGCCAAGCCAAAAAAGAACGAAAATCCGTAATTTTTAAATTTTTTAAAGCCGCAAAAGAAATAACCTCTCCCAGATGTTGATATAAAAAATGACAAAATGTCTTAATATCTAAAAAATAGGACTCGCCGGTCAATTTGGATAAACGGCGTGTACTCACCAAATGTGCATACCATTGGTTGATGGATTCTTGAACTTCCAAGTTGGCGGTTACAGATAAAGGGTTGTATTCTTCTGTCATTTCGTGTATCCTTAATAACAGGTATGATAAAACGAAAAAGGAAAAAATGCAACAAATAACAGTCCTTTGTCCTCTAGCTGTTGATGCCTATGATTATATGGCGCCGGACAGTTTGCCCGTTGGCACATTTGTACGAGTTCCACTAGGGCGCAAACATGTGCTGGGTGTGGTGTGGGACAGTCCTATCAATCAACAACTGGATGCTCAAAAACTAAAACCTATTGACCAAGTCTTGCCACTGCCGTTACTGCCGCAACAAACGATTCAATTCGTCAACTGGGTTGCAAAATATACTTTAAGCAAACTTGGCCCTGTTTTAAAAATGGCACTAAATCCGGAAATTGAAAAAATCAGTAAACACCCCATTGTTTTTGACACACCGCGACCGGACTTTAAACAACTGGATTTTTCCGAACAACAAAAACAAGCTATCAAACAACTGCTGTCGTTAAGAGGATTCAATGTAGCCTTGTTGGACGGCATCACAGGATCTGGGAAAACAGAGGTGTATTTTGAAGCCATCGCCACACATTTGAAGCAAGGGGAACAAGTTCTGGTTCTGTTGCCGGAAATTATTTTAACAACCGCATGGTTAGAGCGTTTTAAAGATCGTTTTGGGGTGTACCCGGCTTTGTGGCATTCTTCTATCACAGCAAAAACGCGCCGTGATACGTGGGAAGCTGTGCGCTCAGGAGCCTCGCGAGTCATTGTAGGTGCCAGATCTGCCTTATTTTTACCGTTTCAAAACTTGGGTCTGATTGTTATTGATGAAGAACATGATGCATCCTTTAAACAAGAAGATGGCGTTTTATATAATGCACGAGACATGGCAATTGTCCGAGCTAAACAAGCCCCTTGTCCTATTATTTTGGCCAGCGCAACCCCCAGTTTAGAAACCTATTGCAATGCGGAAAATGGAAAATATCAACACATTCACTTAACCGAACGGTTTAAAGGTGCTGTTTTACCGGAAATTGAACTTGTTGATATGCGTAATAAAGAAAAAGGACCTGTACGTTTTATTTCCGCACGATTAGCTCAGCTGTTGCAAGAAAAGTTGAATCAACACCAACAATCGCTATTATTTTTAAATCGTCGCGGCTATGCCCCGTTGGTTTTATGTCGTGCTTGTGGAGAAAAGCTCAGCTGTCCACACTGTTCAGCGTGGCTAACAGAACACAGAAAAACACATACGCTTCAATGCCACCATTGTGGCTATACGCGCAAAAGACCAGATATTTGTCCCACGTGTCATGAACAAAATAGTTTTATCTCGTGTGGACCGGGGGTCGAACGAATAGCGGAAGAAGTACAAACCCTGCTTCCTCAAGCAAAAACGGCTACTATAACCTCGGATACATTAAATAGTCCGAAACAATTTACAAACCTGCTTGACCAAATTCAAAAGGGAGAAATTGATATTTTAATCGGCACCCAAATATTGGCAAAGGGGCATCATTTCCCAAATCTGACCTTAGTTGGAGTCATAGATGCAGACATGGGATTAGCAGGAGGCGATTTACGTGCGGGGGAACGCACCTTTCAATTGTTACAACAAGTCATGGGACGCGCGGGACGTTCCGAAAACACAGGAATAGCGGTTTTGCAAACTTACAGCCCTGAAAATTTAATTTTAAAAGCACTTCAAAACAATGACAGAAATACTTTTTTAACAGAAGAAATTGCCGCCAGAAAGCTATTGAAAATGCCGCCTTTTGGAAAATTAGCCGCCATTATTGTTAGTGGAAAAAATGAAAGTTTAACATATAAAACGGCCAAAAATTTAGCATTAACGGCACCTTCTATGCCTGGACTAGAAGTCCTTGGGCCTGTGGTTGCCCCTTTGGCAAAGCTTAAAGATAAAAACCGTTATCGTCTATTGGTTAAAGCCACAAAAAATATCACATTACAAAATATCTTGCATCCATGGGTAAATCGCGTTAAAATACCATCAAGCGTCAATGTACGCATTGATATTGACCCCTATAGTTTTTTTTAAGAAAGGTTCTTTATGCGCTCATCGAAATCTTTTTTTATTTCAATTTTTCGCCCTATCTGTCGTTTGATCTCTTGCACTTTATGGCAATTGCCTTGGTTTGGTGTTATTGCAGGCGGTGTGTGGTGGTACAAACAAACTTTACCTGTAGCCATTCAACATCATTTTGGATTAGATCAAGCTGATTTATCTTTACAACAATCCCTGGAACGCGTTCGCATTTTAAAAGGCATGACAAGCTTCAGCAATCCCGGCAGTTTAGTTTCTTATTTATCTGCTCTTTTTGATCGCACAAGTGCCAATGCAAAATATACTTCTTTGCAGATGATAGCGGGAACGGCAGAAACGGTAACTATTTGGGCATTGGATTTAATATTCATTTTGGCATGTGTATATGCTGTGTATCGTATATACAAAGCTTTTCGGGCTGATACTCAAAAATATCATTTTGCCAAAAGCATTGTAAATCAAATCAATCCAAATATTGAAGCATTACACAGCCAAATTACGCTGTTGCAACAAGAAATTGATGAACTGAAAAATGAATTGCACAACAAAAAATAGTTGTACTATCCAAGTTCGTGTACAACCCAATGCAAAACGTTCAGGGTGGTTGGGTATGTGGAATAACACACATTATAAAATTGCCTTGCAAGCCCCTGCCATAGATGGCAAAGCGAATACAGCCCTCATTCAATTTCTAGCAAAAGAAACAGGTCTACCTAAAAATGCTTTTACTATTTTACATGGGATCAATAACCGTAGCAAAATTATTCAAATCAACGGCCTTGATAAATTAGAACCGCCAACTGAGCCACGTAAATAAAACATTACCGTTATTGCCACCCAGCCCAGGAACATATGTATTTTCAATAGAAAAATTCCCGATATCCAACCCCATTACAGGCAAAATAGCCGGAATTGGCACCCAATCGTAATCATCGCGGAAAGTAATCCCGGCCATTAATCCCAAAGAAGGACGGACAGTCTTGTCTTTTCGAAACAAATATTGCCATGAATAGGCAAAAGTCGGCTCTGGCTTATCATGAGAATCTTGGAATACCATAGCAACTAGACGATGACGATCACCATCCGCATCCATGCGATACTTACCTATACCAAGCCCCCAAGGCCTTTCGTTATATGTATGCGCTTTGCTATGCTCATATACCCATCTGTTATGCCATGTATTAATGGGTAAAAATCCTTCTATCTCCCCTGTATTCCAAGTTGTTTTAATATTACACCATAAACGGCAATACCATGGTTTTTCCTTGGAAGCAGGAGCATCCTCAGCCCGAACTGAAGTTACTATTGCACAGGCAAACAACAAGACGAATAATAATTTTTTCATATTTTCCTCTCACTCACGATAAAACGACATAACACAGTATGTGCAACGTTATACCAAAAAAAATCAAAAACTGCAAGTCCTTATTTATTTAAGGTGCAATATATAGGGGCATGATCTGAAGTTTTATCCCATCCACGCACTTCTTTTAAAACGCCTGCTTTTGTAACAGTGGGCATCAAGTTATTTGACACGAATAATGCATCCAACAACATTCCCCAATTTTTTGACCATGCCATCATTTGAAAATCCCAAAAAGAATAAGTATGTGGTTCTGGATTAAAATGACGTATTGTATTTGTCACAGGCAAAGCGTTCAGCTCGGCAAATCTTTGTCGCACAGGCGCAACCATCAAGGCATTAGTCCTATACGCATCGGGGTTATAAACGTCCGTATCACGCTCAATAACATTAAAATCCCCACCAAAAATAACAGATTTTCCTTGTTTCAATAAGGCATCAATATACGCGTTAAAGGCCTGCATCCACTCTAATTTATATTGTAATTTAGAGGTATCTTGCGGATTTTTTTCCGGTGCATTTCCATTTGGAACATACACACAAATATAAACTGTCCCCTCTTGATCCTCTGCTTGAATAAAGCGTGCCTGTTTTGGCTCACCATCTTGGAACCCTGGCAATTCATCTATCACATTCACTAACGGCTTTTTACTTAAAATAGCAACGCCATTATAAGATTTTTGACCATTTATAACGGCTTGATAGCCCTCTGTCAAAAAATCAAAACTTGGGAAAGTGTCATCTGTTGTTTTGATTTCCTGCAAAAAAACAATATCCGGATTTTTTTCATTCAAGAGTTTTAAAACATTATCTAATCTTGCTCGCACCGAAGCAACATTCCATGAAATTATTTGTTGCATTTATTTTTCCTTTATGTTACCCTAAATTACATGAAAAAGTTATTCTTTTTTTTAATGTTATGGACAGTATCGCCTGTTTTTGCACAAAATGCAACCTCTTTTTGTAGTGCTATTAACACCCGCGTTAATGTTAAATTAAATATGAGCGTTCCCAAATATATAACAACTCTTTCACGACAGGATTTTTTAAAGAAGGCAAAAGGAAAAGCGTCCCCTTATACTTTAGGGTTAACGGTCTCTCAATTACAATTGAACGGAGACGCAAAGGCTCGTACAACTGTACAAAATGATAAAGTTTGTGTCGGCATTTCTGAACTGGACATTGTACTTGAAGATCCTGATTTAACTGTTTATATTGATAAAAAATATACACCTTCAAGTTGTGCTTATAAAGCTATCTATGAACATGAAAAATACCATGTGGCCGTTTCTCAACAAGCGATGCTGTTTTTTAAAAATGATATTGAAGAAGCTTTAAAAAAAGCAGTTCAATCAACTCCGCCTGTTGTTATTTCCAAAAATGAAAATGTGCAAACCGCCATGGGACGACAGTTTGACTCTATTATGAATAAATTAGAACCGTTGATCAAACATATCAATAATAAAATCCAAGAAAAAAATGCTGCCATTGATACACCAGAATCCTATGCGGCAACTCAAGCTCTGTGCAAACATTGGTAAAACAAAAAAATCTTTCTTTACTTTTCATATTATTTTATGACATAATAGTTGCATGCCAAAAATATGTCATTTTTTATGTATATTGCTTATATTGTTTTTCTGTCACACCCAACCTGCGAATGCGACGGCAAAAACAATACAGCAAGTTTGTCCTCGACAACCAAAAATCAACATTGATTTTCCTATTCCGCAAGTCAAATACATATCGAATTTAACTCCCAAACAATTCTGTGCCAAATTGGGACAACAGGAGTGTTTAACTCAAAAAGGTTTTACATTTTGTATAAAAGGAGTCACAGTTCCGCCAACAATTAATTCATTACAACTTATATTAAAAGCCCAAACTATTATGTATAAAAAGAAAACTTATGCTTGTCCTACCTCTGTTGACATTGTGGTAAAGTATCAAGAACCTTTTATTAACGTTTATTTATCCAATGAATATAAAAAATCCAGCTGCGCCTATCGCGTTATCAAAGAACATGAAAATTATCATGTAGAAATTTTCAAACAATCCATTCCTTTTTACAAACCCCAAATTCAAACATTTTTAATTCAAGAAATAGGCCAATTACCTGTCTATTCCCCTAAAAATGATGAAGAAATGCAAAATATTGCCAATCAATATGTCCATACTTTAGTTCAAAAACTACACCCTGTACAAGAATACATTAACAAAACAATTAATGCTAAAAATTCTGCAATTGATACGCCAGAGTCCTATTTGGCACAACAAAAGCAGTGCAAAAAATGGTGATTTAAAACCATTTTAACTTGCGAATCAACCAAATCTGAACAACGACGCAAATCACCAACAAACCGCAAATAATTGCGAAACCATTAGGATGCTCACCAAAGGGGATACCGCCAACATTTGCCCCTAATAACCCTGTAAAAAATGTTAATGGAGTAAAGATGACCATAACCAAGCTCATTAAATACATAATGCGGCTGATATTGATATTGGTTTGTGAATCCAATTCTTCTTGGATAACCGTTGCATGATCACGTGCATAATCCAATTCTGAAACAATAGCTGCCATATCTCGGGCAATTTCTTCCAGCTCTCCTTGATTGCTATCCGAAAAATACGGTTTGGTTGCAATAATCATTTTGGCCATCATTTCTCGTTCTGGCAATAGGTGGCGCCGCAAGCTGATAATCTCATGCCGCAATACTGCCAAACGTGAGCGTAAATCTGAATCACGTGCAAAATTAACTTCACTTAACACAGCATCTTCTAACTCGTCCCCTTCATTGTTAATAGCAACCAATGCATCTTCAATCCGATTCGTCATATGGCGTGCAATAGCTACCAAACACTCTGAGATTGTTTTAGGACCATCTTTGTGTTTAAATGTATCCAAAACATCTGCTAAAGATGGCATTGCCCGATGCGACAGCGTTAATAATAAATTTTTTTCAACACACATATGCAATGCAATCATGCCATCATCATCTGAAATTTTATTTATGCCACGTAATACCAACATTACGCCTTTATTATAAGTAAAAAATCGTGGTGTCGTATCAGAATCCAATAAGTTTTCCAAAATCGTTCTGGATAATTTTAATCCCTTTAACCATTTTTGAGTATCTGGCTTAGTATAATCCAAATGAATCCACACAGGTTTTTTAGGGTACCTTGGCACAGATTTAAAAGGAACAGGCTTTGCTCTGCCGCTTCCATCCAGTTGATAGCAAAATTCTGATGTTGCTTTCATTCCTCCCCCTTTTTTTACCTCTGTTATTTCAAGATCAACACTTCTTGACAATCACATAGGTCTGTTCCCCAAAAGAGCCAACACACCACTGCATCAAATAAAATTGGTATGACAACTTTTTCAAATGGGAAATGTGCATGACCGCCATTTTTAGCCTTTAAATAACCATATAAAGTAACCCCTAAGATATGAGCGGCTGCACCACACAAGGCCGCCAACAAGAAGGAATCTATATACAACAAATTCCAATGCAATCCAGGCTTATATTCCAATGTTCCCATATACACAAAACCAATGGAGCCAACAGACAATAACATTAAAATAATATTGCGCCCAAGAAAATTCCAATTTCTTTTTTCACAAAACCGGATCATCCAATATCCAAAGATAGCTAATAACGCGCCGGACAATACGCCCACAACTTCATCTTTGACCCCCATACGTTGAGCCAGAGTTAAGGATGCCCCTACAATCAATGGACATAGTGTCGTACACGCAGGATTAGCAAAAGCCTTCACCGACCCCACAAGCGCAGTTAAAAATGCAAACAATTTAATCATATTTTCTCCTTATCCGTATGTGCTTACCCTAGCATGTTTTCAAAGAAAAGGCAAGTCCTTTTTACATCTCGTTCAAAGTCATATTTTCTAACTTTTTAATTCTGTCACGCAACTTAGCTGCTTTTTCAAAATCCAAATCTTCTGCGGCAGCACGCATTTGTTTTTTCAATACCTCTATGGAATCCGGCAACTCTTCAACAGATTCAACCTTTGTTCCAGTCAAATCGTTAAAGTCTTTAATTAGATCAGGAATAGCTTTTTGAATTCCCTTAGGCACAATGTGATTTTCCAAATTATAAGCCAATTGTTTATCACGGCGCCGTTTGGTTTCTGTTAAAGCATATTGCATAGAACCTGTTATTTTATCAGCATATAAAATCACTCGACCATCCACATGCCGTGCCGCACGCCCAATGGTTTGAATCAATGAAGTTGAAGAACGCAAAAAACCTTCTTTATCTGCATCCAAAATCGCAACGAGCGCAACCTCTGGAATATCCAAGCCTTCCCGCAACAGGTTAATCCCTACCAAAACATCAAAATCACCCAGCCGCAATTCGCGGATTATTTGGATACGCTCTAATGTATCAATATCCGAGTGCATATACTTGGCGCGCACACCGTTTTCGTTCAGGTATTCGGTTAAATCCTCTGCCATTTTTTTAGTTAAAGTTGTCACCAATACACGATGTCCTTTAACTGATTCTAATTGACATTCTGCGACTAAATCTTCTACTTGATTTGCCACAGGTCGCACAATACATTCAGGATCTAACAATCCCGTTGGACGAATAATTTGCTCGGTAAAGACACCTTTTGTTTGTTCCAATTCCCAAGGCCCCGGTGTAGCCGAAACAAAAATAGTATTGGGGCGCATTTTGTCCCACTCTTCAAAAGTCAAAGGCCGATTGTCCAAACAACTGGGCAAACGAAATCCATATTCGGCAAGCGTTGATTTTCTGGCTCTATCGCCTTTATACATAGCACCTATTTGGGGGACAGTCACGTGACTTTCATCCACAAAAACAAGCGCATCTTTTGGCAAATATTCAAACAAAGTTGGTGGCGCTTCCCCCGGTTTACGACCAGTTAAATGACGGGAATAATTTTCAATCCCTTTGCACGCTCCCGTTGCTTCCATCATCTCTAAATCATAACGTGTTCGTTGTTGCAAACGTTCTGCTTCTAAGGGTTTATTTTCGGCCGCGTAAAATGCCAAACGTTCTTTTAATTCTTCCTTGATTGTTTTAATGGCTTGACTCAACGCCGGACGAGGCGTCACATAATGACTGGCGGGAAAGATTGTAATTTCCTTCAACTCCATTTTTTTCTTACCCGTTAACGGATCAAATTCATAAATAGACTCAATCTCATCCCCAAACAAAGAAATCCGCCATGCTAAATCTTCATAGTGACAAGGAAAAATATCCAATACATCCCCATTTTGGCGAAAACATCCACGTTCAAAAGCAAGATCATTTCGTTTATATTGCAACTCTGCCAAACGACGATTAAGGTCCGAAATATCAACTGTATCTCCTGCTTTCAATGAAAACGCCATTGAAGAATAACTTTCAACATCTCCAATACCGTAAATACAGGATACAGATGACACAACAATCACATCCCTGCGTTCCAGTAAGTGACGTGTAGCACTATGGCGCAAACGATCTATTTGTTCATTGATGGCACTATCTTTTTCAATAAAAGTGTCTGTTTTGGGAATATAAGCTTCCGGTTGATAATAATCATAGTATGATACAAAATATTCCACAGCATTGTTCGGGAAAAAATTTTTCATTTCTGCATATAATTGCGCCGCCAAAGTTTTATTATGTGCTAAAATCAAAGCCGGTCGCTTCATTTCTTTAATAATATGCGCCATTGTAAAAGTTTTACCAGAACCCGTAATTCCCATTAAAACTTGATTATGTTCATTACGTTTTAGCCCTTCCACAAGTTCGTTAATGGCTTGCGGTTGATCCCCTGAGGGTGAAAAAGGAGAGTACAAATCAAACTCTGCCTCCCCTTGTAAATCTGGTTTTTCATATAATGGTATCATTTTTTCCGTTTTTTTGATCCTTTCTTAAGCGCTGGTTTTTGTGGTTGAGAAGTCGTTACTGTTTTATTTCGTACAGCATCTTTTTTTGCTTGATACAACATCCCCATTTCTGCGACTTCTTTTTTAGCCGCAACTATCCCCACTTTAACACCTTGAACTGCATTTGAAATAAGATCTCGTATTCTTGGGGCCGGAGCACCGCCATCTCGAATACAATTATATAAATTCAAAAAGAAAATCAATATAACAACTCCAACGCCTGTCCACACAGACGCAGTTGCTATTTCAGGATAAGCGATTGTTGCACTCCACAGCAATATTCCTATACAACTTAAAAGCCCACAATACTTTAATATATATCCGAAAATGGAAGCTAACGCCTCAGAAGAGATGGCTTGACCAAAATCTGCACCCTTTCCCTTTGATTTACGTATAAATTTCCACATTAAAACTAAACCGAAAGTCAAAGCAAAAATATAGCTGTTTAACATCAAAATGACAGGTAAAAATTGATGGTACATTAAAGCAACCGTGAATAATGCGCCCCATAAAAAGCCAACTAACACAGCCGCATAAGGACCTAAATTAGGCACTTGCCACTTAACCATCACTTTACTTAAACCTAATATGACAACAAAAAGAACAGATCCCACTATAGAAAAAAACAATGGAATGTTGGATAAAACCATCAACGCTAATAATGCAGATCCACCCCAAATAATTCCTTGTAAATATGAACAACACGGTATCCGATCAAACACAACGAATATGCCCACAAATAATGACCAAAAGAGGGCATATAAAACATATTCATACCACGCCACAGAAGAACTTGGAATTAAACCAGTCAAAATCATTGTGCCAAAGCAACATAAGATGGGCAAGCCCAACAGCCAATACTTGATATTATTCCAACGCACCAACGAATATAACAATATTAAACCTGTAAACACAAAAAATGCATAAACACTTAAGGGCAATAACCATCCACCAAACACAACGACCGCCACAGGCATAAGGGTTCCTAAATAAACAGCACCTGCCAGCAAAGGTTGTTTTTTGATTTCAAAGGACCGGTCCGTTTGCCTTTTCCTCCACAACAAACATCCCAAGTATATGCAAAAAAAGGTAACAAATAATGTTCCCAATACCAACGGCAGTGATATCACGTTCATAGGGTCTCCCTTTATATGAATTAAGCCTTATGTCTGAAAGCAATGCGCCCCTTACTCAGGTCATATGGTGTCATTTCAATATCCACCTTATCCCCCACCATCACGCGAATACGAAATTTACGCATTTTGCCCGATGTATGGGCAATAATTTCATGTCCGTTTTCTAATTGAACACGAAACACTGCATTAGGCAAAGCTTCTATTACTGTTCCCGTAAATTGTAATACTTCCTCTTTAGCCATCCTTTTTCCTTTGTTAAGATTAACAGTTTTATTATATTGAAATTTTAAGGTATTGCAAGCGTTATTTGCGCAACTCGCCTCCGGTATTTTTTTGTACATAATTCAATATTTGAGCAGACACACCTTCAATTTCAGCATCTGTTAATGTTTTATCCATAGATTGCAAAACAACTTGTACAGCAATTTGTTTTTTACCGTCCGGTAATTTATCACCGGCATAAACATCAAAAACAGACACATTTTGAATCAAATTCTTATCCACATTTTGAATAGTAGAAATGATTTTTTGAGCTTCTACATCTTTATCAACGACAAATGCAAAATCACGCGTCACAGCTTGATATTGGGATTTTTTGAGTGTAGGTTGCATTTTATTATCTTTTTGCTTAACGGCAGGAATTGCATCTAAATACACTTCACACGCTACAACCGGAGTCTTAATGTCAAAGACTTTTAAAACCATCGGGTGCAACTCACCAAAAACAGCCAACACATTTTTTCCCAATTGAAAAGTACCAGCACGTCCCGGATGATACCATGATGGCACATTATGGCCCACAACCATGTTATCCGGCGCATTAGCAGCACGCAAAGCAACATAGGCATCTTGTTTAGCGCCAAAGACATCTACACCACGTGCAGACTCCAACCATGATTTTGGCAGCGCATTCCCTGCCCGCACTGCACAAGCAACCAACTTTTGGCCACCTGGGACATCAGAATAAAACTCCGGTCCCACTTCAAACAATTGAACATCAGCAACGCCACTGTCTTGATTACGCTTGACGGCAGACAATAAATTCGGCACCAAACTTGGACGTAATTCATCCAAATCAGATGCAATCGGGTTTGACAGGCGCAAATTTTTGGATCCGAAATATTTGGCCAGTTTTGAATCCATAAACGACCATGTCATCACTTGATTCAAACCTTGATTAGCCAACGCACGGCGCACCGTACTTTCACGCTTTTGATTCGGCAACAACGTCCCTATCGGCAATTTTTCAGCGCGCATCGGCGCATCTGGCAAAGTATCCAAACCATAAATACGTGTAATTTCTTCCACCAAATCTGCCTGTAAAGATACATCATGCACGCGCCAAGACGGAACAGAAATTTTATTGCCTTTGACACCAAAGCCTAAATCTTTTAAGATTTTTTCCATAGTTTGTTGAGGAACTTCCAACCCAGTTAACCGTTTAACTTGATTCCAATCAAAATCAATTTCACATTTCCATTCAGGTTCTTTACCGGCAATAACTATCTCAGACGGTTCTCCGCCACATAAATCTAAAATCATTTGGGTTGCCCGCGCATTGTCATCCACAGCGCTAGCAGGATCTACACCCCGTTCAAAACGACTGCGTGAATCGGATAAAGCGCCTGTTAATGTCCCTGCCTTAGCAATTTTTATAGGTGCAAAATAGGCACTTTCCAAAAACACATTGACAGTATCTTGTGAAACAGCTGTATCTACGCCACCCATAATACCGGCGATGCTTTGTGCAGCTGCTTCATCAGCAATCACACATACTTCAGGAGACAAAGTATATTCTTTGTCATCCAAAGCCATCATTTTTTCACCTTCTTTAGCAGCACGCACAATAATATTACCATGTAATTTATCGGCATCAAACACATGTAAAGGACGACACTCTGCAATATTTAAATAGTTAGTAATGTCAACCAACGCAGAAATTGGACGCAAACCAACAGAAATAAGTGCTTTTTGCATCCATTCAGGACTTGGCCCATTTTTAACACCACGAATATAACGCCCCGTATAAATTGGACAGGTATCATTTTGAATTTCCACTTTAACAGGAGATTCATAACTCCCTTTAATTGCAGGAACATAAGGATCTTTATATGTTCCCATTCCTGCAGCAGCCAAATCCCGTGCAACACCTTTTACACCAAAACAATCTGGACGATTCGGAGTCACATTCACATCAAATACAACATCCGCACCCAATGCTTCGGCTGCAGGCGTACCAGCAGGTTTATCTGTATCTAAATCAATAATGCCGGTATGATCTGTACCAATGCCAATTTCGTCTTCAGCGCACATCATACCTTGAGATTCCACGCCACGAATAGTACTTTCTTCCAACTTTTCATTAAACTTAGGAATCACACATCCTGGGTATGATAAAATAGATTTCATCCCTACACGCACATTCGGCGCACCACATACAACCTGCAATGTATCTTTACCATCAAAAACGTGCAAAACATGCAAACGATCAGCATTTGGATGTTGCTCAACAGCCTTAATTTCCCCAATAACAAAGCCTTGCAAAGAAGTTGCCAAATCTTGAACTTCTTCAACTTCCAAACCAATCATCGTCATTTTTTCTGCAAGTTCTTTGACAGACGCATTTGTATCTAAATATTTTTTTAACACAGCTAAACTTAATCGCATTTTTTGCCTCCATTTAAAGAAAGTCCAGAAGTCACGGTTGGGATATCCAATGGCACAAAGCCATAGTGTTTAATCCACTTCATATCTGCCTCAAACATAGGACGTAAATCCGGAATACCATATTTCATCATAGCTAATCGGTCCAATCCGACTCCAAATGCAAAGCCTTGATACTTATCTGGATCAATACCGCAGTTTTGTAAAACACGAGGATCCACAACGCCACAACCCAATAGTTCAATCCATTCCTTACCAATATTACGTGCCAAAACACCACCTAAATCCATTTCATAGGATGGTTCTGTAAATGGGAAGTAACTTGGACGAAAACGTACTTGAACATCATCTGTTTCAAAGAATAATTTAAAAAATTCTACTAAGACAGATTTTAAATTTGCTAAATTTGCTTTTTCATCAACAACAAACCCTTCAATCTGATGGAACTCTGGCAGGTGTGTTGCATCGTAGTCCCGACGATAAGTCCTACCCGGACAAACAATCTTAATTGGCGGCTTTTGATTTTCCATCGTCCGAATTTGCACTCCAGAAGTTTGCGTTCTGAGCATATTTTTATTATCAAAAAAGAATGTAGCTTGCATTTGACGTGCAGGATGTTCTTTAGGTAAATTCAATGCTTCAAAGTTGTGCCAATCATCTTCTACATCTGGTCCTTCTGCCAATTCAAACCCCATTTGGGCAAAAATGGTTAAGGCTTCTTCCATTGCTTGTGTCGTCGGATGAATCCGTCCTTGTTGTACAGGACGTGCCGGCAAAGTCACATCTACACTTTCTGCAGCCAATTTATCCGCCATTTCCTTGGCTTCCAAAGCGGCTTTTTTAGCATCCAAAGCAGACACGATTTCATTTTTCACAGCATTGACTGTGGCGCCAAAAGTTTTGCGTTCTTCGGGGGACATAACTCCCATATTTTTCATCAAGCCAGTCAAGGAACCGTTTTTCCCTAACACACCAACGCGAACAGCATCTAAGGCTGATAAATTTTCAGCTTTTTCAATCAATGGCAACGTGTTTGCCCTTATTTCGTCTAATTGTTGCATACAAACTCCTTTGTTTTGATGCCTTATACTATAACATAAAAGCCGTCCGGAATCAAGTTCCAAACGGCTTTGTTTTGATTTTCTTTGCGATTTATTTTTTCAAAGCACCTTTGGCTTTCTCCACCAAATCAGCGAAAGCTTTAGCATCATTCAAAGCAAGATCTGCTAACATCTTTCGGTCCAAAGAAATACCGGCTTTGGACAAACCGTTCATAAATCGAGAATAAACCATACCATTTGCACGAACTGCAGCGTTAATACGCACAATCCACAATTGGCGAATATCTGTTTTTTTCTTGCGACGGTCGCGATAGGCATATTGCAACCCCTTTTCAACCTTTTCTTTCGCAATAGTGAAAACTTTTGAATTACGACCACGATACCCTTTGGCCAATTTCAAAACTTTGTTATGTTTTGCACGGACAGTCGTGCCACGTTTTACTCTTGCCATGGATTACACTCCTTCCCCGTGAATAAAAAATTTCAACACTTTGCTCATAGTTTTAGAAGCAACTTGAGTACGACGGGCTTGACGCGTACGTTTTTTATCCTTGTGAATAAACAAGTGACGTTTGTTCACGTGCCCAGTTTTAACTTTACCGTTTTTGGTGAGTTTGCAGCGTTTTTTCACGCAGCTTTTAGACTTTAATTTTGGCATTTTCTTATCCTTTTTTTATTTGTTACGACACCCGCGGGGCAGCCAATTCTTTTTAGCCCTTTTGGGAAAACCCCGATATTGTACACGATTTTAGATGATAAGTCAAGAGAAAATTTTACTGACCAGATTCTTAAAATCTTCACACAGAGAAGAATTTTTTTTGCCGGCCCCATCAAATTGTCGCAACAATTCTTTTTGCTCTGCACTTAAATTGGTTGGGGTTTCCACACGGAATCGGACATATAAATCCCCATATCTATCCCCCCTCAGCACCGGCATACCAAAGCCTTTAAGCTTAACCTCTGTGCCCGATTGCAAACCAGCCTTAACATCATACTCTTGCCCTTTACCATTCATCGTCGGCACAAAAACTTTACCACCCAAAGTGGCTGTTGTCATTGGCACAGGTACTTCGATATACAAATCATTTCCTTCGCGCTTAAACAATGCATGAGGCTTCACATTCAAAAAGACATAAACATCGCCGCGATCACCCCCATTGGGCGCCACATCTCCTTCGCCCGCTAAGCGCATGCGAACACCGGTATCAACACCTGCAGGGATATCTATCTCCACATCTCGTTTTTGACGAACACGTCCCGTCCCTCGACAATCAGCACATGGCTCTTGCACAGCTTTGCCAGTTCCATGACATACTGGACATGTTGTTTCAACCACAAAAAAACCTTGACGTTGACGCACCACACCTGCTCCACCGCAGGTAGCACAAGTATCCAAGCGTTTTCCGCCCAAACCACCACACTTTGCACAAGGGCTATAGGTATTCAATGTCACTGTTTTTTTGATACCATGATAGGCTTCATCCAAAGTTAAACCCAAATCTAATCGAATATCCTCGCCACGAGCTTTTTTATTTTTAGGCCTTCCACGCGCCATCCCAAACATTTCGGCAAAAATATCTTCAAACCCTGTTCCGGAAAAATCAAATCCACCAAAACCGCCGCTAAACGCAGAATTTCCCATGCCATTCACAAAGGCTTCATGGCCGATACGGTCATAGGTAGCACGTTTTTGGTCATCTTTTAAAACTTCGTAAGCTTCAGCCAACTCTTTGAATTGTTTTTCTGCAACAGGATCCCCTGCATGATGATCGGGGTGACAATCCTTTGCTTTAATGCGAAAAGCGCGCTTGATTTCATCAAACGACGCCGTTTGTGCTACCCCTAAAACTTCATAGTATGTTTTTGCCATAATATATCCTTGTATGCAAGGTTACGCATAAAGCAAGGCGGATGATTGGTCCGCCCTGCACTTATTTATATTTTATTTTTTTACTTCTTCATAGTCAGCATCAACAACTTCTTCATCAGCTTTTTTGCCTTCGTCGGAAGCACCAGCCTCGGCTCCACCTTGATCACCAGCGGTCTGTTGAGCTTTGTACATAGCCTCACCCATCTTCATACTGGCATTTTGCAAAGCTTCTGTTTTTTCTTTGATGTGTTCTGTATCATTAGATTCAATTGCATCTTTCAGCTCTTTGATACAAGCTTCAATGGCTTCCTTATCAGCGGAGGCAATCTTGTCACCATTTTCTTTTAACAACTTTTCGGTACTGGCAACCATTGCATCCGCATGGTTCTTAGCATCGGCAGCTTCTTTGAATTTCTTATCTTCTTCAGCATGTGCTTCTGCATCTTTAACCATTTTTTCGATATCAGCGTCTGATAATCCACCGGAAGATTGAATACGAATGCTTTGTTCTTTACCTGTGGCTTTATCTTTTGCAGACACATTCACAATACCGTTAGCATCAATATCAAAGCTGACTTCGATTTGTGGCATACCACGTGGTGCAGGAGGAATTCCAACCAAGTCAAATTGACCGAGCAGTTTATTATCGCGGGCAATTTCACGTTCACCTTGGAACACACGAATTGTCACAGCTGTTTGACCATCTTCTGCGGTAGAGAACACCTGAGACTTCTTTGTCGGAATTGTAGTATTACGATCAATCAAACGAGTGAACACACCGCCCAAAGTTTCAATACCAAGTGACAATGGTGTCACATCCAACAACAAGACGTCTTTTACATCACCTTTGAGCACACCACCTTGAATAGCAGCACCCATAGCTACCACTTCATCAGGATTCACACCTTTATGTGGTTCTTTACCAAAGAAGTCTTGAACCAATTTTTGAACAGCAGGCATACGAGTCATACCACCGACCAAAATGACTTCATCAATCTTGCCTTTGCTTAAACCAGCATCTTTCAAAGCTTTTTCCATAGGTCCTTTGGTGCGTTCCAACAAGTCTTCAACCAAGCTTTCCAATTTAGCGCGGGTCATAGACACATTCAAGTGTTTTGGACCGGTTGCATCAGCCGTAATAAATGGCAAATTGATATCTGTTTGAGTTTGGCTAGACAATTCAATTTTGGCTTTTTCTGCAGCTTCTTTTAAGCGTTGCAAAGCCATTCTGTCTTGACGCAAATCAATACCATTTTCTTTTTTGAATTCGTCGGCCAAATAATCCATAATACGTGCATCAAAGTCTTCACCACCCAAGAAAGTATCCCCGTTCGTGGATTTTACTTCAAATACGCCATCGCCGATTTCCAAAATTGACACATCAAACGTACCACCACCTAAGTCATACACTGCAATAGTACCAGATTTTTTCTGATCCATACCATAGGCCAATGCTGCAGCAGTTGGTTCGTTGATAATACGAAGCACATCCAATCCGGCAATCTTTCCAGCATCTTTTGTGGCTTGACGTTGAGAGTCATCGAAATAAGCAGGCACAGTGATAATTGCTTCAGTGACTTTTTCGCCCAAATAACTTTCAGCATCTTCTTTTAATTTTTGCAAGACAAATGCAGAAACTTGGCTTGGAGCATATTTTTTGCCATCCACTTCTACCCAAGCGTCCCCGTTTTCTCCAGATACGATCTTATAAGGAACCATACCCTTATCTTTTTCAACCATTTTATCTGTAAAACGGCGACCAATTAAACGTTTAATAGAATACAATGTTCCTTGAGGGTTTGTCACCGCTTGCCGTTTAGCCGGCTGACCGACCAAGCGTTCGCCCTTACTTGTAAAAGCAACGATAGACGGTGTTGTTCTTGCCCCTTCACGGTTTTCCAAAACCTTAGCATTCTTGCCATCCATAATGCACATGCAAGAGTTTGTTGTACCCAAGTCAATACCTAAAATTTTTCCCATTTTTCACTCCTTTGTTAAAACTGATGAAACATATATAGGTCATACTATCGTATTTTGCAAGCGGTTAAATTACTTTTTTTCATTGATTTTTATTTTTTTACGGATTATGATGAAGGAAAAGGGAGAAAAACACATGCTTGATCATCTGATGCCTGCGGCGTCGTCTTCATTTCAACTAGACAGCGTTGATTTATTTGGCGCGATGATGTTGGCTGTTGTTTTTGATTTATTTTACAGCCTCAATACTCAGTATGCTCGGTTTCGGCTCATTTGTTGGGCCTTTCGCATGCGAGCCATTAAGTATTTAGTTTTGTTTATTATTCCATTTTTGCCAAGTTTAAATCCGGAATTCGCCGTTTCTCCTATGGCTCGTTCTATTTTTATTTTAAGCATAACAACCATTGGTTCTGGCCTGTTGCTTTCTAGTTTGTTTCCACACCTGCCAAAAACGATGAAATATTTGGGGTTACCGCTCTTCTTTACACTTATATTGGTATTTCTGATTACGGCCCTTGGATTCTTTATCCCTTGGGAAACATTATTATTAAATGCGCCCGCATTGATGTGGAGTATATCTTTACTTTTTGCCAGCATCTCATTCTTTTTTATCCCTACTGGCGCACAAATCAGACTATTTTCCGCCACGGGGAAATGTTTATTATTAGTAGCAGCTTACCAAATTTTACTTGCTTTTGATTTATTACCAACGATGTGGTGGCCTCTATCCATTTTAATTTATGGGGTTACTATCTCTGTTATCTTATTTGCGCAAGTCCGTTTTGTAGAATCATCTTGTTTATCGTTACAATCACAGCTAACCCAAGAAAAGAAGAAACGCTATAGTTTATGGGATATTGCCCCCTTCCCTATTGTTATTACGAAATTAGTGGATGACCAAGTTCTATATATTAATCCGCTTGCACGACACCTTTTGGGTGTTCCAGATATAGACATATCTCAAATCCATTTTGCCGATTATTTTATAGATCCGACAAAACGTGTAGAATTGATTGCTTTAGCCAATAAGCAAACTGTGGTGGAATCCTTTCAAATTCAAGCAAAATCACCTTATAACGGCGTTGGTTTATGGATTAACTTGTCTGCTCGTGTTCTAGAATTGGATGGCGAATTAACTTTGTATATTAACTTTACAGATATAACAAAAGACAAAGAAACGGAACAAGAATTATTTGTTCAAGCTTCTACCGACACCTTGACAGGCCTTTACAATCGACGCCAGTTTGAAGCTATGACAAAACAAGCTTTTGCTTTGCATGAACGCACGGGGAATCCTTTTGCCGTCATCATGTTAGATATTGACCACTTTAAAAACATTAACGACACCTATGGTCATGACGCGGGAGATGTTGTATTGAAGCACTTAGCAGAAGTCATGCAACGTACCATGCGACAATCAGATGTTATTGCACGTTTTGGAGGAGAAGAATTTATTATTTTCTTAATGAATACCCCGCCAGAAGAAGGCCTTGTAGCAGCTAATAAGTTAAGAGAAACGGTTGAAAAAGAAATGTTCATCTCTGGCACAACACAAATTCCTGTTACGATTAGCTTGGGCGTATCTTTCAGTCAGAAATCAGATATTGCAGCCTTGGCAAAAGAAGCAGATTTAGCCTTGTACCATTCTAAAGAACATGGCCGTAACCAAGCGACTTTATACACACCAGGCATGACTGAAAATACAGAAACAATTGCAAAGCACACACCATGATTCTTCCAAAACCACATTTATTTACTTTTTTATGCTTACTGGTTATTACCTATTTTGTGTATCATGGCATTTGGGGGAACAGAGGCCTGTTCCGATTAATTGAGATACAAGATGAGATTTCCGAAGCACAAGAAATTGCACGTAAAACCGTTATAGAAAAAGAAGCTTTAACACAAAAGACAGATGCGCTCAAAAATCATAATGCCTTAGATAAAGACGTGCTTGAAGAAGAAGCTGCACGTGTCCTTAATATGATTGATGAAAACGATGTTGTTATTTTGAACTAAGTTTTCCTTGGAACGGATATCCTTTTTTAATCATCCATAAAGCCGGCAACATTAAAACACCCGTAAAGACAAAAAAGATAGGCCATCCCATGTGCTTGGCTAAAAATCCGCTGGCTCCAGCCAAGATAGATAGAGGAATCATATTCAATGCATTAAAAAATGCATATTGTGTTGCCGAATAAGAGCGATTACACAAACTAGACAAATACGCAATCCATACCACGCCTCCCATACCTGCCAAAATATTATCGAACAAAATAACAGCAAAGAATGCGGGCATGCTTGGACCTATTAAAGCAAAAATGGCAAAAGCAATGGAGGTAAAAATTTCTATACCACCCAACCACAACAACAATTGCTTATAGTTCCATTTAAGCATCGCTAATCCACCTAATAAAACACCACTCATTGTCACAAACACACCAAATGTCCCAGAGACAACTGCCACTTGTTCGCGGGTAAATCCAATATCGAAATAAAACGGATAGGCCATTGGACCCAACATACAATTACATAATTTATAAGCAACAACGAATAAACATAATATCCAAAAGTCTTTATATTGAATTAAATCTAAAAACGGAGAAACGATCATTTGCTTAAAATGCACCATTTTTTTTGGCGCTTGTTTTTCGGACACAAAACATAATGAAATAGCACCAATACCTATCAATACACAGGACGCTTGATACGCAAATTGCCATGAGGTTTTTGCAGATAAAAACAACATACCTGCCACCGCAGATAACATACCTAATCGCATACCCAATTCATAGGCAGAACAACCAGCTTTTAAATCATCCCCTTGTAATGTATCTATACGCAGGCCATCTGCTACTGTTTCTTGCGTACTGGCAGCAAAAGAAATCATTAAACAAATAATAAAAATTGCTAATGTGTCTTGAGTGGGATTTAAACATGATAAAAATAACAATAATCCCATCAAAATCAGCTGCATTAAAAATCCCCAAGTTTTTTTACGCCCGAAAAAACTTGCCCCAGGTAAATTTACAGAATCAATAAATGGAGCCCATAAGAATTTAATAGAATAAGGGATTAAAACCAAACTAAAGATGCCTATTTGCGTTAAATCCACACCCTCCATTTTAAACCAAGATTTTAATGTTCCTCCTACCAAATACATCGGGGCTTGACTGGCCAATCCCAACCCTAAAAATGGCCAAATAGCACGTCGTGTTAAAATAGCTTTTACTGTCTGTAATAATGGCATTGAGTTTTCCCCCTATATAAATATTATAAACGTCCGCGTTCAAACTTACGTCGATCGTTCAAATCTAAATACTTTTTTCGCAAACGAATCACTTTAGGTGTCACCTCAACTAATTCATCATCTGCGATGTATGCTAAAGCAGCCTCCAAAGACATTTTGACTGGAGGAATTAAGACCACAGCTTCATCCTTACCAGCGGCACGCATATTTGTTAATTTTTTACCTTTAATAGGATTCACATCAATGTCCCCTTGTTTTGCATTTGCACCAATAATCATACCTTCATATACATCTTCTCCTGCGCCAATGAACAAAGGGCCACGTTCTTGAATATACCACAAAGCATAAGCTACAGATTTACCAGCTTCTGTAGATACTAATACACCATTGGAACGCGCCTTAATTTCACCTTTATATGGGGCATAGCTATCAAAAATTCTGTTCATTACACCAGTTCCACATGTATCTGTTAAAAATTCACTGTGATAACCAATAAGACCACGAGAAGGTGCTAAGAAAACAAGTCGTGTCTTTCCGCCACCCGAAGGAGTCATGCTAGTCAATTCTGCTTTGCGCTCACTCATTTTTTGAATCACAACCCCAGAATATGTATCATCTACATCAACGACAACTTCTTCCATTGGTTCCAGCTTTTGCCCATTTTCTTCTTTCATCACAACGCGCGGACGCGATACAGATAATTCATATCCTTCACGGCGCATTGTTTCAATTAAAATGCCCAATTGCAATTCGCCACGACCAGCTACTTCAAAGGCATCCGTGGATTCTGTTCTAGCAATTTTAAGGGCCACATTACCTTCGGCTTCTTTTTCCAAACGATCCCAAATCATACGGGAAGTTACTTTATCACCGTCTTTACCGGCCAAAGGACTGGTGTTAATAGAAAAAGTCATGGCCAAAGTTGGCGGATCAATTGGTTGCGCTTGAATTGCTTCTGTGACAGAAGGAGCGCATAACGTATCAGCAACCGTTGCTTTTTGGAATCCAGAAATACTAACAATATCACCAGCTTCACCACATTCAATTGCTTGATGTTTTAAACCACGGAAAGCCAAAATCTTACTCACACGCGCTGTTTCAATTGTTTGACCATCACGTGAAATAGCTTTAATCATTTCGTTTGTTGATACACGGCCGGATGTAATACGTCCCGTCAACACACGCCCCACAAAAGGATCCATGTGCAAAGTTGTCACCAACATTTTAAATGGCCCGTTGATATCACTCACCGGCGCAGGGACATGTTCAATAATTTTTTTAAATAATGGTTCAATGTTTATTCTTTCATCATTTAAATTTTCAACAGCCCAACCATCGCGACCACTGGCAAATAAAATCGGATAATCCAATTGCTCATCTGTTGCCCCCAAATTCGCAAACAAATCAAACACCTCATTATTCACTTCATTTGGACGCGCATCGGCACGATCTACTTTATTGATTACAACGATTGGTTTTAATCCTAACTTCAAAGCCTTACTGACTACAAATTTTGTTTGAGGCAGAGGTCCTTCTGCTGCATCTACCAACACAATCACGCCATCTACCATAGATAAAATGCGTTCAACTTCACCACCAAAATCGGCATGTCCTGGCGTATCTACAATATTGATACGGTACCCGTGCCATTCAACAGATGTACATTTTGCTAAAATTGTAATACCACGTTCACGTTCCAACTCACCAGAATCCATCGCACAAGTAGCCACTTGTTGATTTTCACGAAAGGCGCCAGATTGTTTTAAAAAAGCATCTACAAAAGTTGTCTTGCCATGATCAACGTGAGCAATAATGGCAATATTTCGCATATTTAACGACATGATTTCCTCGATTTCCTTGTTAACCAGATGGCACGAATTATAGCACTTTTTCATAAAAAAGTAAAGATGCCAAAACAAAAATCTAAAATAACTAATAAAAAAATATGAATAATTTTAAAAAAAATACTTTACATTGGATTTTATGTATGCTAAAGTGCATTCGGAGTATTCATCAAAGGGGGATGAAAAATGGTAAATTCCTCCTATGGACACGACAAGTTGATAGATAAAGTTTTATTGGAAACGGAGAACAAGCAAAGGAGGAAAAATATGAAAAAACCAGCAAAAAAATCCGTAACTAAGAAAGCCGCACCTAAAAAGGTAGCAAAAAAAGCAGTAAAAAAACCTGCAAAGAAAGCAGCTCCTAAAAAAGTTGCAAAAAAAGCCGCTCCTAAAAAGGTAGCAAAGAAAACAGCTCCTAAAAAAGTTGTAAAAAAAGCCACTCCTAAAAAGGCTGCAAAAAAAACTGTTGTCAAAAAGGTTATTAGCAAAGTTTTGAAAAAAGTTGCACCGAAAAAAGCAGCAAAAAAACCTGTTGCAAAAAAGAAAAAATAAAACAGGAACAACAAAATAAAAACGCCGCATCACTTCGATACGGCGTTAATTTTTTCACGCATCTGCCGACCATACAACATTTCACTACTTGTCGATGACGCTTTCCCTTTTCTAGCAGACATAGATAATACCCCATATACGCTATGCGTCATCAATTCACTAACTTGCGTTTTTATTTGAGGGTGCTGTTGTTCTATTTTTTGTAAAAGTTTTTCATCTATGGGCATCCCAGAATCTATATAAGGCGTAAATGTTTCCAGTAACATATTAGCCACGCGCCAGTTATCCACACGATAAGCAGGATCTCCTTTCGGCGCAAAAAAGTTTTGAGGAAAAGAACATTTTTGTTGAGCAAAACTCTCCTTTAAATAACGTATTACAGCTTCCTTACATTTTTCTTTTCTTAACTTTTTTTGTATTGTTTCTTGCATAGTGACTTGGGCAATTGGATTTAAAAATTCTTTTTCAAACTGAGCAATAAAATTGATATCAAAAACTTTTCCGGCTTTTATTTGTTCTGGTAAAACCTCCATCATTTTATGAGCCATAAAATCAAATACAGGATTTTGATATAAAACTGGCCGATCTCCACCCAATTTTTCACGCTCAAATAAACCTTGAAAAGCTGTGGTCAAAGATTCATCAATTAAAGCCCTTGCGGATTCCAAAGGATTTTCTTGAGGCTTACGCCGAAACTCGGGATGATCCACCATATATTGCACAAGACGATTCCCTGGTTGTTTTAAATAAGCCAGTAAAGTTTTTTCAGCGCCAGATTCTTCAAAAACGCCATGGACAGATTCATGGAACCAAGTTGCTAATTGGTTATGTTGCCTTTGGGGATCAGTCAAATCATACTGATCAGGTCTTACGCCAACAACTTGAAATGTCCCGTTTTCTTGACTTAAACTACTCCCACCCGATTCTGAGCTTGGATACACATATCCCAACATTTCATGATCTGGTTCAACGTGCCACCCATAAAATTGTCCAACATTTTTTAAAGCTGCTATTGCCCCATTTTTTTGATTCAATAATGCAGTAATGTTTTGAGCGTATGTCGTCAAAAGTTCGGACTTTACAGCATATATTTTTTGATAATCCAAGTACGTTGATTGAATGAGTTCATTTAATTTGCCTGCATTTTCCACATCTGTTTTACAATAGGAAACCACTAAATTTTGAATATCCAAGACAGAATTAAGTTCTGGCACATGATACAACAGCGTTGAGGATAATGTCTGATGACCCTGCTGTGCTGTACCCTTGTCAATATCCTGCAACAGTACACGAAGCTCATACAAAGCGTCCCCCTTCATTTCTTGCTTTGCATCCATTATAAAGCCTAAAAAGCCCATTATTTCGCTTGACTTCACAGTATATTGCATCGGTCATTCTCCATTTGAAAAATGTATATCACAATTTAGATTCTACTGTCAAGCAAAAACGCCGCATCATTTCGATACGGCGTTAATTTTATATTTTTTTTAACAGGAAGTATATCGTCTATTTTTCCACACCATCTGAGAACTTAAATGAAGAAAACCTTCCATTTCCCTTAACAGAAACAAGATTCGTTCCCTCATAATTTTCCCGACGCGTGATAATAGCTCCGTTTGCCAGTTGTTCAAAATACAAGCGCCTTGTGTGATTGCCTTTACATACAGTATCTGTCCAGCAATTTTTTCTGCCATCTTTATGTTCCCGCAAATGCCACGCATCCTCGTGAAAGTCATCATCTTGCTCGAATAAATATTCGAAACTATCCCCTTTTGTACTGATAAAGCATCCACTAGCAGTATAAATCCAATAAACAGGTTGCGCTTGAGAATTTGTTAAATTAGGAGTTGTTTCACGTAAGATATCCATATCTACCGACTGAAAAGATTTAACCACTCTTCCGGCGGCATCACGCAATACAAACGTCATATCATCCTCGCCACTTGCATTGCCGAATTTCTCTGCTATCCAAGGACCAACCAATGCTAATTCTCTTAACTCCTCATCAGTTCTTTTAAAAGATTTAAGCCAACGAAACTTATTTAAAATACTTACCATACGGCATCTACGAGCTAATGGCCCCATTTTTTCTTTTTTATCAGTCATTCTGTTCCTTTCTTATGTCTCTCTTAAAAAAGAGTGGCAATATTGTAATACTTTTTGAAAATTTTGTCAAGTTATTTTATAAAATCACACATTAAAAAAATACTGTGAATAACGACCTTCCCTTTTTTATCCGCATAAAGGATACAATCATAGGCGCCACCTATTTTCCCTACAACGCCACTAATCACATAGGTTGAATGATCAATGACCCATTGATTACGCTTGACAATACACGCCCGTTTTGGGGCAAGTTCAACCTCCTCCGGCATTAAAAAATCGGTACAACAACACTTTAAATATTGCAATTCATTAGGATAACACAAGACAGCCACAACCTGTATTTGAGGATACAGCTGTTTTAATTTACAGGCGATTTGACTGGATAAAATATCAAACTCTCCATGATTGCCAACGAAAAAAGTATCGACCCCCTGATGAATTAAATCTGTCATAATTTGCTCTAAACGCACGGCGATTTCTTGGGAACGACCACCTAAAGACCTCTGTCCAAAAAACGAGCAAGTTTTTCCCATCATCTAGCCTTGCATCTGCCCAATTAAACAAAACACTCACTGGTTCAAAGTGAGTGGATGTTAACAACTACAATCGATATGAAAAATAGTCCTGCCTATTTGGGTGAATCCCCTTATTCAGCAGGCATCCACTCATAGAATATATAAACAAAGCCGTTATAGTTCTATGGCGGATGCCGACAGACTTTCGTCTTGCCCATATCGATTGTCGGATTGTTAACTCCTAGCTTAGGGGGCATTAAACCTAAGCATGATTATCATAACACAACAAAAATGAAAATGCAACAAAAATTTCTTAAAATCCCCCTTGCCCAAAAGAATTTATTAATACTTTTGAGCTACACTCTTCTTATCTTTTCTAAAACTCCATCAACACCCTGTTTACCCAAAGTTTAACTATAAAATTCTTGCCAAAATTGCGAAATTGGAGTATAATCACTATGAGGAGTGTATAGAGCCATGGATCAACAAAAATTATTAGAAGCATTTAATCAAACTCCAGCGGGGCGTGTTATCTTAGGGAAAGAGGCTTTACGCAACCGCCTGGGCCGTGTGATACATGGTTTAGTTTATAAACACCCTAAAAGCATGATTACGCTTGGGTCCCTTGCCTTTGCTGGTAGCTTAGTTACAGGGCTGGGCGTTATGATGTTAACAACACCAATAATGTTTGCTGGCGCCTATGCAGCCCTATCACCAAAGAAATTGGAGAAGGCAGGTTGTGAATTTTTAGCCAATGTTGCTGTGCGCAAAGCAGACGCTTTTGCCCACTTTTTAAAAAAACAAAACTTAACGGCCTCAGAGCAAGAACAAGCGGTTTTGCAATATCTGTGCCAAAATTTACCTGTCGGGATGAAACAAGAATATCTGGAAACACATCCCAATGCCGCGGGTCAAATTATATCTGGCAAACCTGATGAAGCCTGTTATCACAATTTTGACGTTTACCATTTAGAAGCCTTACAAGAACAATTTACCAAAGGCAAAGATAAAGGTGGTGTTTTACATGGTATGTTTCAAACGTTTACACCCAAATACCAAAAACAAAAGAAGATTGCCGCCATTATTGCAGCTAAACGTTGGCAACGCCGTCAACAATGGGAAAGGATGCCCTCCCCCAAACTATCATGGATGAAATTCAAGCGAGAAACAGAAACACAAAAAAAATACCCTCACGATACAATTTCCGCGGTTTTAAGAAAAAACACAACCCATGTCGTTGTTCATAATCCAAATATAACAACTTCTGCACAACATGATTTACCAAGTTTACCTGTTGCTGAGGGGCGTTAACATATTTACTAAAAATCATTTAGCGTTTTTGTAATATACAAATTTTGCTGATGTATAAAATGCATCAGCAGTTTTTTATTTATACTTTCATGTACCAATGTCAAAATCTGTTCTTTAACTTGCCTTAATACCCTAAGCCCATCCCAACCATAAAGGAGTCCCATGAAAATTTATGGATATTGCCGTTGTTCCACAGACAAGCAAACCGTAGCACATCAACGCTTGGAAATTAAGCAATATGCGCGGCACCAGAATTTACATATTGATCGCTGGGTGGAAGAAACTATTTCCAGTCGTAAACCTTTACAAAAACGTGCGCTGGGAGATTTATTAAAAAAATTGCAAGCGGACGATATTTTAATTACATCGGAACTATCACGCCTGGGGCGTAGTTTATTGGAAGTCATGAGCATTTTACAATACTGCTTGGAAAAAAACTGTCAAGTATGGACGATTAAAGAACATTACCGGTTGGGAGCAGACATTCAAAGTAAAGTGTTGGCTTTTGCTTTTGGACTATCGGCCGAAATAGAACGCCAACTGATATCGGACAGAACACGTTCTTCTTTGGCAAGCTTGAAAAAAGGAGGCCGAAAATTGGGCCGACCTTTTGGCGCTAAAAACAGATTATTAAAATTATCCAAAAATCGCACCAAGCTAAACGAATTGATGGCACAGGGCTTACAAAAAAAAGAAATAGCCGAGCGTTTAAATGTGGACAAAATGACGCTTTATCGGTTTTTAAAACGCCAAGAAGAGATGGATGCCCAAGAACGCGCCTTGTTGCTGGAACAAGAACGACAAGCGCAATTAATAGAACCGCTGTTGCCTTTTGATGCACCAAGTCCTGCATCTCAACCATCTGATGAACCCGAGCTGTTTTCACAGGAGGACCTAAACTCCAACTCAAAATCAACCCCATAAATTGCATTCAATGGGCCAATTTTCAAGTCGCCGAACACTTTTCTTGGATTATTTTTGATAAATATCTTGACTTTGATATAAAAATCTGTATAATACGTGACTGCATGCCTGGATAGCTCAGTTGGTAGAGCAAGGGACTGAAAATCCCTGTGTCGGCGGTCCGATTCCGTCTCCAGGCACCATTTCTAAAGCCCTCATTTAAACGAGGGCTTTTATTAATTCCTAAAAATCGCGAATTATTGAACCATTTCAAATAAAATGACTTGCATTGGTTTATTTTATAACGTACAATCTATATCAGTATTAAAGGAATATATAAAATGAAAAAATTAATTATTTGGGACTTTGATGGGGTAATAGCCGATAGCGAAAAATTATGGGTTGCGGTTTGGCTTGAAACATTGAAAAAAGAAAGAAATATTTCTTTGACAGAGGATGAAAAATTAAATTTGCTTGTTGGGATCGCAGATAAATTAAGAAAAGAACGTTTGGAAAAACGTTTTCCAGACCTAATTTTGGATAAGACTTTTATGAAAAAAATTGATGCTAGCGAAAAGGATAAAGGAACCCGCCTCATGCAACCGATTCAGGGTGTTGAGAACGTGATGCAAAACAAGCGTGTTGCTCACTGTATTGCCACGGGAGCTACAAAAGAACAACATGCATGGAAAATGACACAATTTAAGTGGATTGAAAAATATATGTCTACAAATGATTATTTTACAGTAGATATGGTTAAACACGGCAAACCCGAGCCAGATTTATTTTTATTAGCAGCTCAAACAAAAGGTTATGCACCAAAGGATTGTATTGTTATTGGAGATAGTTTGAATGATTTAAAAGCTGCCAACGCTGCTGAAATGAAAAGCATAGCTTTCGTTGGCGCAGAAGGAAACGATACAGAGGAGTATCGAAAAAAATGTATAACTGCTGGCGCCATAGCTGTCTGTTCAACGATGAAAGAAGTAGGAAAAACGATAGATAACTTAGCAAACAAGTGATTTTCATATAATCAAAAAATAAATAATTTTTTCAACCATACTGTGATGTGGACCCGATAATCGAAAGCTGACAGATTCTCTTCTCAAACCACTCGTTCAGGGTGGTTTTTGTTTGACTATAGATAGCAGAGGCCTCTATTTTCCTTGACATCCGTTGCATATCTATATATTTTAATTTCAAAAAGGGGAGAGAATGATTTTATTGGGTTATATTTTTACAGTCATCAATTATCTTTTTTATTGCCTAAGTCGTTTTTTACCGCATAAAAAAGACATGTTGTTTATGAATTTAGTGGCCAACCTGTTCATGGTGTCAGGGCTGTATTGTCTGGGCTCTATCAGCGGTGCTTTTGCTTTCATCATCAATTTTATGGCTTTAATTGCGGCAAACATCAAAGAACATTTGAATAAAAAATGGCCGCTGTTTTTCATCCTTTTTCAAATATTATACTTGCTGATTATTATTTTTACGTACCAAGGCATCTCATCTGTTTTAATATTTATCACCTCGTCCATCAGCTTGTTCGGCAACTGGTGGCTGAAACCTCAAGCGCTCAGGTTTCTATGTGGGTGCAACAGCATCATTTTCTTGGTCTATCAAATCAGCATTAAAAACTGGGCCGGCCTGTTGGAAATCTTTGTCACGTTCAGCAGCTTTGGCGCTTATTTAAAGTATCGCCGCACAAAGAAGAAACCTCACACCACAAAAAGACGCAAACATTGAGAACGCTGTTTTTCGTGGAATGGGATTTATTCGTGCGGGGGGCGCTCACCCTAAAAGCCCACCCAAAGGCGTTGCTTTCACTAAAGTTCCAGCCGAACCAGTGGTCCATTCACCTCATCCCTCACAACAAATCAAAAAGGCCAGCCTAACGGCTGCCCCTTTGCTTTATGGTTGGCTCCAGTGCGCAATTCACGAACTTATTGCTTCAAATAACAGCCGTTCATTATCCATTCTCGATCAGAGCATTGTTGGCATTCATTTGGGGATACATCATAGAATGGAGCGTCTGTTTGACATGATCTACACTCACCCCATTTTGTTCTCAAAGAGTTGATGTTACATTTCAACCTACACAGGCCTTTATTCCACTCACGATTAGGACAATAAGCGCATTCCGTTTTTGAGGCAAAAATATCTCGGTTAATTTGACAGGAAAGGCATTCATGATTGCCGATGAATTTATTTTTTTCAGAATGACATTTTTGTTTAAATTCTGGTGTCGGAGTCAAAAGAACTTTCGATAAGTCAATCTCGTTATTATATTCGTACCATGGATTAGTGATAATAACAGCGGGAATACCAACAACTGTATTAAAAATATCAAACACTACCCCAAAACCAAACCCCACCAATGTACCTACCACAGTTGTCACCGGTGTTAAAGGTACGAGGGCCCATGCGGCTCCTCCATTTTCTTGTGCAAACGTATAAGGTCCTGTAAAGCCTTTCCAAAATCCGAGACCAGTCAAAGAGGCTGTTTCTATTGGTGGCATCAAATACCAGCCAGATTTGTTTGGATGGTCTAAGTCTAGCAATTCCAAAGCCCATTTATCATCAGTTAAATGGCTGGAAAGTGTTATTTGCTTGCTTTCAAAACCTTCTTTTTCCAGCACAATTTTCAAATCTTTAAAGGATCTATTAACGGTGAGCTTTTGAACAGTATTTAAATGTTCCTCTTGCTGTAGTTGTCCATCAACCTTAAAATTAATCCCTGGAGTATGTAAAATTTGAATTTCTTGTTTAGATTCGTGAAAATTTGGCACATAACAACCACATAATCCTAAATACAAAAAATAAACCAAAAACTTTTTCATACAGTCTCCTATTCATCACAGGTAGTTTACATAAAGGTTTGTGAAAAAGCAAGCTGTTTTTTTGAAGTAATTCTGGGATTCGTATTTTGTGCTCCCAGAGGACGGGCATTGGAAACAAAGGAAATTTTGTCACAAGAGTTCGTAAATTCAAGAAAATAGCCGATTTTGACACTTTAACATTCGAACTCGCACAAGCGCTTGCAAACAAAAGAAAAAGTCGTCATTTCTGACGACTTGTGTTTTTTGGTTGGGCAGGGTGCGCAATTCACGAACTCTTATTTTTCTACTGGAACGAACTCACCATTTTTGTATTGAACCAAAACGAATGGATATAAACTGTGACCATTTCCTGGGAAGATAACTTCTCCGGAAATTCCATTCCATTTACCCATTTTTGTATATGTTTCTTGTGTCAATGGTAAATTATTGTCCAAAGAATACTGAATTAAATCCAAAGTATCCCAAATCTGAATGGGAAAAGTATAAGCCCTCAACCCCACACGAGCCAAAGTATCTTTGACTTGTTGATTTTTTTCGTCCAGTTTTGCATTTGTATCAGTAATAGCCGTGACGGCAATGATACCTTCTGCGTCTGCTTTCAAAGTTCTGACGACATGTGGGTTTGCAAAGGCATAATCTGCTATAATTGTCCCTTTATAACCTTGTTCTCGCAATGATTTGATAATGTTGGTATAACCGATGGTGGCTATTCCTAAAATACAAATAGCATCCGGTTCGTCTTTCATGAGTTTAAGTGCTTCAATTCTGGTATCAAGGCTTTTGGGTGCTAACGGCATAACCTGTGTAATCTTTTGGTCAGAGCGAATATTCTTTTCCAAGTATTTTGCTTCCAATAAACCGAAATCATCCTCTATGTATACAACTGCAATCTTTTTAATGGGGGCTGTTTCCAGATATTTTTTGATAGGAGACATTACTTCATTTAATTCACCTGTCAACAACTGATAGTTTTTATACTTTTCATCTATGGAAGTGATGTAATTTCCGAAAATAAAAGAGTTCTTTGGTGCGCCTGACAAAATAGCCGAAGTTGCAGAAGTTAAAATGGATAATACAATCGGCTCTTTTTCATTTAATGTCTTGGATAAAAGAGATGTCAAAGCAGTTGATGTTTGTGATTGGCTATCTATAAAAATCACATTAAAGGATTTGTCTTTGGATGCCATGTGGGCTTGAATGGCTTTTTGGGCTTCTTGTCCCACATACGATAATCCACCAGTTAAAGGCAACACAGCATACACATTTTTTTTGCCCGTTTCTTGTAACGCCTTTTGTTCTTGCATGTTGGTATATACGATGAATCCAGCCACCAATGCTGCAATTCCCCAGCCAACAATACTTTTCCAATTTATCTTTTTCATAATAATTCCTTTCATCAAAAATCTTGAGGTTATTTTATATAAGAAATAGGACGAAATCAAGCTCTATTTTCTGGGGTAGCAATTTTGAGATCCCAGAGAGTTTGTATTGATTTTGAAGGAAATTTTGTGCCAAAAGTTCGTAAATCTAGAAAAATAGTCAATTTTGACGATTGGACATTCGAACTCGTATAAGCTCTTATAAACAAAAGAAAAAGTCGTCCTTTCAGACGACTCTAAGTTTAATGGTTGGACACAGTGCGCAATTCACGAACCATTATTCTTCCACAGGAATGACCTTGCCATTTTTGACTTTTGCCAAAATAAATGGATATGCGGAATTACCAATACTTGGGAATAGAACTGTTCCGGAAACACCAGCATATTTTTTCATGTCCATAAAACTTTGTTGGCTAAATGGAATTTGTTTTTCCACCATATCATTAATAATATTAACCATGTCGTAACCTTCAATAGAACTAAATGAAGGATACATACCATTTGATAGTGCAAATTTGCGGTATGCTTGTGCTTCGGGTGTTCTCGGTTCATCCAAATGTGGTTCTAATGTGACGAAAATGACATCTTCCGCATACTTTCCCAAAGATTCTAATACGAATTTCTGCGCAAATGACATATCTGAGACAATTTGTCCTTTAAATCCTTGTTCTCTTAATTCCTGAAACAGTTTCAAAAAAGGTGCTGTCGCTGTGGCAGAAATGAATATAGTATCCACATCCGGATTTTTGAGTAAAAATTTGGTAGCAATTTCACGGATTGAAAATGTATTTGGTTCAAAATCCATCGTGACAAAAGGCACGTTGTTTTTCTGCATTACATTTTGAAATACTTTCAATCCATTTGTCCCATACATATCATAAGAATATAGAAGTCCTATTTTCTTGTTTTGTTTGCCAAATAGTTTGAAGCTAGTTCTGTTGTAGCACCAGAGGCCACAGAAAAACGATGATAGTTATCAAATTTTTTCAAATCATCTAATTCCACAGTTCCCCCAGCCATTACAAATCCGGGTTTAGTTGCTGGTATAGTTGCAAAGGAAATAATAGCACCCCAAGCAACTACCAATGGATTGTTATCATTCAAGGTCGCTTGCTTTAACATTGTGACGGCTTTTGTGGGATTAAACTCATCATCCAAAAAAACAAGGTTAATTTTAGGGTTCTTCAAATTGTTATAGGCGTGTGTTAAGGCCTTTTGATAATCGTTACCAGATTGTGCTATTGGTCCAGATAAAGGAATAAGAATATAAACATTTTTCTTATCAGTTGGTACTTTCTGTTGTTGGATATTTGTATAAAGAATAAATCCAGCTACCAATGTTGCAATTCCCCAACCAATAATACCTTTCCAATTTATCTTTTTCATAATAGTTCCTTTCTAGCGAAAAATATTGAAATCATTTTACATAAAAAGCAGGATGAAATCAAGCCCTATTTTCTGGGATGGTGGTTTTAGGCTCCCAAGGGACGATTATTGAAAACAAAGGATTTTTTGTTTCAAAAGTTCGTAAATCTAAGAAAATGGCTGTTTTTTGAGTTGAAACATTCGAACTCGCACAAGCGCTTGCAAACAAAAGAAAAAGTCGCCTTTTCAGACGACTTGTGATTTTTGGTTGCGGGGATGGGATTTGAACCACATGACCTCCAGGTTATGAGCCTGGCAAGCTACCGGACTGCTCTACCCCGCGATAGCGGTGATTATTATACCTTTATTTTGATATTTTGTCAACCCCATTTTTATTTTTTATTTTTATTCTAAAAAAATGCTTGCTTTTTTTAAATAATGCGATTACATTAGCTTTTGTAATTGATTCTTACAAAAGGAGATACTATGAAAAAACAATCTTTAGCTTTAATCGCCGCTTTGGCTTTAATGACATCTGCTTGCGCAACTTTGTGCGAAGAAGATGATATGTGCCCAGCAAATCGCGAAAACGTTGTCTTTACGACAAGCCCAGCGACATTTGCTTTTGATTCTGCTGTATTAACAGCATCTGATAAAGCTGGTTTGGACAAAGTCATTGAGCGTTTGAAAGCAAACCCAGATGAAAAAGTTCAAATTAACGGTTATGCTGACAGCCAAGGAAATGCTGCTTATAACGTAGATTTATCTCAAAGACGTGCAAAAGCTGTAAAAGCTTACTTAGTCGATAACGGAATCTGCGCAAAACGCATTTCTACTAAAGGTTACGGTGCTACAGATTTCGTTGCACCAAACGATACAAAAGCAAATCGTGCTAAAAACCGTCGTGCAGAATTAGTCATTGAATAATTATTGCACAACAATCTTAAAAGCCGTCAAGATTTTTCTTGGCGGTTTTTTAATAAAATGCTTGCCTATTTTTATATTCTTATGTATGCTAGGGAAAAAAGGAGGAAATCATGGGATTTATATTCAGAAAATCTTTTAACTTAGGGCCATTGCGCATTAACTTTAGCAAACATGGCATTGGTTGGAGTTTTGGCGTCCCGGGCTATAGGCGGACTACCAGTGCGACAGGAAAAAAACGTACCACCTATTCTATTCCTGGCACAGGGATATCTTGGGTAGAACATGGAAAATCAGGGAAAAAGACCAACAAAACTAAAACAATTCAAGAATAAAAAAACCGCCCCTAAAATGGGCGGTTAAAATTCAATCAAGAAGCCTATCCTTGACGCGCTTTCAGCTTAGGATTCTTTTTGTTAATAACTCTCAAGATCTGCTTACCCTTACTATTACGGCGTTTAACCAACTTGCAATTCTTATCCCGAGTACGGGCAGATTTTAATGAACAACGAACTTTCATGACACTTTCCTTTCAATACAAACTGACGGTATTATACCTGGTTTTACAATCCTTGTCAAGCATTATTTGCAGCGGTTTTTCTTTTTCTGAATTTAAACTTGACCTTACAAGACAATAATATGAACAAACCGGATAGCAACAAAGGAATTTTATTTCCCCATAAAGCGAACGGGGTCGGCGCAATTTCCATTGGTAACCGTGCATCCAGCACACCTTCCTGCCCCAAAGGCAAAGAAGTAAGAACGCGACCATATGGATCGATCACAGCACTAACACCTGTATAGGCAGCACGCACCAACGGCAACCCCTCTTCCACTGCGCGTGTTTGAGCCATAGCTAAGTGTTGATAAGGCCCCGAGCTTATCCCATACCAACCATCATTTGTAATATTCACCAACCATTTAGGACGATTATTTTTATCTACAACTTCGCCTGAAAAAATAACTTCATAGCAAATCAAAACACCGGCCGGTTTAGCCTGTTCTATATCGATGGTTTTACCTTGGGTTCCTGTGACAATATCTTCCGAAAAAGGAACAAACTTATCCAATGGCAAAATACCGCGCAAAGGGACATATTCTCCAAAAGGAACTAAATGCATCTTATCATAATAAGCCAAAATATCCGTTAAATCATTCAATACAAACAAGCTGTTTGCCAAAGTTTTATTTACCACATCAACGGCCCGCATACCGCCTGTCAACAAAAACGAACCTTGCCGAATAGCCCCCATTAAATTTACACGTTCATCTTCATGATAATTCAACAAAAATGGAACAGCAGATTCTGGCCAAATAACATGCGTAATATCTGCATTTTTTTCTTTTGACAAATGAATTAACTTAGAGACATTTTCTTTTGCTTTTTGGCGATTCCATTTTAAAGTTTGCGGAATATTGGGTTGAACTAACCGTAACTTGATCCCCCACACATCTTGGATTTCAGAATTATATAACCTTAAAGCCCCTAATCCACATAAAGCTATCATAAATACAAGGCTGGCGACAAAGGGGATTTTTTTGATACCCAAAGCAATACTGGTAAAAGCCAAAACCGTCACTAACCCTAAACCATAAACACCCCACACACTGACACTTTGCAACATAGGCAAATAACCGTTCCAAATGTTCCCCATAACGTTCCAAGGAAAGCCTGTGGCAAACCAAGAGCGCACCCATTCAAACACACAAAACCAACCTGCAAAAGCCAACCAGCGCCTGATTCCTTTAGGGCTAAAGCTGGCACAAAAAGCTGTCGCGGCATAATACAGGCCAAAAAATAATCCAAATCCGATCCAAATAATTGGAATCATCCACGCATACTGGCCATCATCCAACAGCATCGCATGGCTTAACCAATGCATACCGGCAGCACCTAACCCAAATCCAAAGCAAAAAGCACCCAATACACCACGCCATCTACTTTGACTATTTAACCGGTAAAAAATCAAAGCCAACCCACACCACATCAAAGGGAAAATAAAGTATGGAGCAAATGCAAAACTGGAAAGAATTCCCCACACAAATAAACTGAAATTAGAAATCCACAACGCTTTTATTTTTTTCATGTTTAAGACCATAACACAAACATTCCCATGAATCAAGCTTTTTTAAAAGAAAACGCCCCGAATTAAATCAGGGCGTATTTTGAACTGCCAAGCTTTACTTTTTCAAAGCACTTGTACAATATGGACATTTCTTTGCTTTTACATCCACATCCATACAACAATAAGGACATTTCTTAGTTGCTGGAGCTGGTGCAGCTTTTGCTTCATCCTTTGCTTCTTTGGCTTTCAACTTATTAATAGCTTTAACCAACAAAAACACAGCAAAAGCAACAATAGCAAAGCTGATAACTGTATTAAAAAACACACCATAGTTGATTGTCACAACATCTGGCTCTGAGCCCATGGAGATTTTAAGGTCAGAAAAATCCACCTTGCCCAACAACATTCCCAAAGGTGGCATCAAAATATCTTTGACCAAACTGTCAACAATCTTGCTGAAATTGGCACCGATAATGATACCGATAGCCATGTCCAGCACATTACCTTTTAACGCAAAAGTTTTAAATTCTTTTATAAAATTTTTTAACATTTTCTTTCTCCTTTTAATTTAAGTTAAATATATCAGCATATTTCAAAGACAAGCCAATAACAAAATTATCCCCGGCTTTTCTTGCGCCGCGCGCTTCCCCGCGCCGATAGCTGACGTATGGCGCCAAAGAAATCGTATCTGTCATTGCCACTTCCATTTTGGCTGTCAAATCCAGATCGTATTTCAAATCTGTTGCAACGTATCTTGAATAATAAACATAGTCTGTATAGCGACCTGTTGCAGTGAACTTCACCCCTTCACGGAAAGGATATTCCAAACGTGTACCGACTTCCCATGCAAACTTTGTATTGCGTTTGTTGGAATAAGTGAAATCATATTCTTCCACAGCGGCCACATACAACTCTTTAACATACTCTCCTTCAAAGGCTTTAATACCTTCGCGAGCAGACAAAACTTTGTATCTTGGTGCATCTTGATTGGCCGTAAATTCTGTTTGAAAAGCCACCTGACCAAAAGGTCCAATGTCTGTATCGTACATATTCCACGTTTTAAAAGCATATTCTGTGGACAACCAAATTTTATCGGCACTTTCCGTAGTATTGGCTGGTTCATTCACAGGTTTAATTTTCACCTTACCATAGTTCAGTAATAAATTGGTTCGCCATAACCCATCCTCTTGTTCATTATCCAATAAAGCATCAAACTTGCCAACAATATTGTATTGGCTGTCCATACTAAATTGAGAAATAGGCGAATCTTGATATTCCTCTGCATTTCCAACCGTAGTATTGGAATAATTCAAAGATACTTCACGCAAATTCAATGTCCATTTACCATCTCCTTCATCCGCCAACGCGGGGGCAGCCATTAAAACAGCGCTTGCACACAACAAACATTTTAATTTCATTTTTCCTCCTTACACCCTGTTAAACCATAATCTACTATGCACTATACTCGCTTGTATCAAAAAAAGCAAGCAAAAAGTGCTGGGCGTAGTAGGGATATCTTTGAGTGCATATTTTTCTTGACAAGATTGTGTTTTGCGCGTATAATAAAGCGCGTTCGGTGGGGCGCGTAGCTCAGTTGGTAGAGCAGCTGACTCTTAATCAGCGGGCCCAGAGTTCGAGTCTCTGCGCGCCCACCATTTAATACAGCCACCTTTAAATCGGTGGCTTTTTCTTTTGTTTTCATACACTTGTGTGAGTTCGATAAAGTCAATTTTAAAAATGGTCAAATTTTTATCATTATCGAACTCTCATAATTATTTCCTTGCAAAAAAGGCGTCAATCAGATACAATGAATTACAGGTAAAAAGGAGCAGAGAATGGTAGAATTTTTTGATCTTTTAGATGAGCAAGGCAATAAAACTGGACAAACTAAAGCTCGTTCAGAGGTACACAGAGATGGCGATTGGCATAAAGCTGTGCATATATGGATTGCCAGCGATCAAGATGAAATACTTTTACAAAAAAGAAGTCCTAACAAAGACAGTTATCCAAATATGTGGGATATTTCTAGTGCAGGACATTTAACAGCAGGGGACGATTCTTTGTCAGGTGCGGTTAGAGAAATAAAAGAGGAATT
>JAGCYU010000014.1 GCA_017960645.1 Alphaproteobacteria bacterium
TCCTCTATGTAATTCAGTTCCGAACCACTCACAGTGAAGACATGACATGTTGGAATCCTTGGATTGTCTTTCCAACCCAATCGACCATCGCTGTTAGTTGGCCTTTCCATCATCTTGTGAACAAGCTTGTGGCAACCATGACACAGTGTTATCAACTCTTCATAAACACGTTCATTACCAATATGAACATAGCTCATATGATGAACTTCAAGCGGATTTACAGTGGTTCCACATGTTCCGCATCCCCTGCATCTGTAGCTATCAATCCGCAGTCTCTCTTCTGCTTTTTGTTTCCAGGCATCACTCTTTAAATAATTTCCATATTCTTCATTAGTCACTTTCTTTTCCCTCGCTGGAGTTCTCGGAAAGTGAATCCATATACTGTTGCACTAAACGAACGTTGTATAATTTACGCCCTCCAACCTTTGTAACCGCACCTGCTTCTTTGCCGATCTTCTCCGCAGTAGCTCTTCCTACAGAACACATTCCCATCAAACCTTTAATGTCTACAGTTATCTTTTCGTTACTGTCCATAGTGCTTGTTTTATTCATTTACGTTCTCTCCTTTTATTTGTCGTCTGTTGCATATATGTACATATCTGTTATAATCATGGTAACAATTAGTTGGATATACTACAACAAACAGTAGGAAACGCTTTTTGTTTACCTATGATGGGGATTCTATGAAAAAGACAACATACACAGATATTAACTTAAACAAATTGAGTGGGTTACGGTTGAAGCAATGTCGTGAATTACGAAAGTTAACCCAGGAACAATTAGCAGAAAAAGTAGGCTTTAATAGTAAATATATAAGCATGCTTGAAAACTCAAAGCGTAATATCGATTGGGATAATGCACATAAATTTGCTAATGTATTGGATGTTTCTGCAGACTATCTTATGGGTATGTCTGATATTGTATTGCCCCACACGTCACTCCCTATACTTGATGCTGATATTACACAAGATAAACTCTTTTTGTTTTATTTAGGGGCAACCGGTATATCTATAATTTTTTATGTAGTAAACTATCACGATACAGACAGACAAGAACATGGAGTAAGCATTGATATGTTTACTGCTTTCAGCCTATCGGACTATCACTGTAAATATGTTGATCCATTCGGCAATATTCATGAAGGCATAATAAAAAGTGTTGCTGTAAACAATTCACTTATATCATTTGGGGGGTTCGTATTTCTTATAAATCGGATATATGATTATGTACGTTTTACATTTGACAATTTCCAGACATGGAAAAATGATTACGGCGATTGCACTTACGGAATAAATGGCGAGATTGAGTTGGATTTGGCAAAAACATATTGTGGCGATATGGGAAAATTAGAATACGATACAATGTCCGCTGATGAAAAAGCAAAGCTTCAAAAAGGAATAATACAACAATACTTAAAAGATATATCTGAATAACTAGCAATGGAACTTATAACATTTTTTAAAAAATACACTTCAAAAACAAGAGCAAGATGCGCCTTTGTACGTACAAGACATCTTGTTGGGGAACACTCCCCAATCCCATCTTGGCAAAACTGATAAAACTGTTTTGCGCAAAAATGAAAAATCCTTTACCTTGTCAACACAAAGAAAATTTCATTTTGGATTCCAACACTGATTCCTTAAACATACACTTTTAAAATTTTCACAGCAGGCCAACAGTTCAAAATCTGATTCAAAAACTATTCCAATTTGATTCTAAAAAACATTCCGATCTGATTCGATTCAGGCTCATACAGTTTCAATTTTTAATGACGGTAATCAGTACCCATCTGTTTGTGAGGTGGAGCTGCTACAACTTCAAAAACAGCTCAACCATGCACCCTATGAATGTTCAAAGACGGTAATTCACTTCTCCTAAAAAAAGATCTGAAATTACCACCTTTCAAAATAAAAATTACTGCCTTTCAAAAAAATAATTACCGTCTTTCCTCTGAGAAATTACCATCTTTGATGCAGTAACTTTTTCGATATGGCATACACAAAAACTGTGCGCTAAACCCTGAGCTGTTATGTCCGGACGGCTGCTGCCTTTTTAAAATTGAATCTGCACTTTTAATTTTTTCAGCCGTAGGCGTGGCTCAAAATTTTAATTTTGATTGCTGGGTCTTAGGGTGTAATCCTAACAAGTAATTTGCAAAATTGGTGTCGGTATATACCGGACCACCACTTGCAAATTTGCGATGGTGTACACCGATGCACTGCTTGCAAATTAGCAAATGTGTCCCACATTGCCCCACTTGCGAAGTATGATTTTTAAAAGCAGCACCGCTGCCATTTAGCAATTTTCAATTGCGTCCTGATTAGCAAGATTGCAAGTGTGATCACGTAGGCGAATCTTGCTCTTGGTTTTCTAAACACTTTTCTCCCGGTTCCTGGCAACAAAAATAAAAGGGCATCCATTTTATGGACACCCAAAATTTCAAAATGATCCTATTCTTTGTTGGTCATACCATGCATTGATATGCCGGCCGTGATTCCAAAACTCTCTCTACAATGATTCCGTTGTCTTCACAAATATTTACAGAGTCGTAATCGTCCAGATCTAACTTCTCATCTTCCCTTACAAACTCCCTGCACTCTTTTAAACTTCCACTGAAAAGAATGGATCCTACTTCTGCTCTTCTTAAAATTCCATAAATAATCATTGCTACTCCCCTCATCCCTTTGTTATAGTCACCGGGTTATCATAATTCATTCCATCAGCTGATTCATAATCAAATATAGACAGCTGTCCTTTTACTTCTGTTTTCTTTTCCAACTGCTCATTTGCTTTTTTGATATTCAGGTACTGCCCCCAGCTGTCACGCTGTTTGATATCAAATTTTATTTCTATAACCTTCTTACCCTTTGTGATCGGCTCCCAGGTTATTTCTAAATCTGTATACTCGTTTATCTCCCTTGTGGCAACTTCCAATACTTTTCTTCTGAAATCTTTGAAGTTGGTATAAGCTGCAGCCCCTAGCTTACTTTTCAGATCATCAATATCAAAGGTATGTGATTTTGTAAAAGCGTAGCTCTTTAACAGTTCGTATATCCTGAAACTGTAACTGCTCTTCATTGGAAGTGTTGATAATAAACTGTACTGAGTATAGTTATTGAAAAGGCCCAGGACATACTTCTGAATATCCTCATCAAGTTTTATCGTTACCCTTCCACTGCGCTTATCAAGTTTTACTTTTCCAAGCCAACCTACAGTAGTCTCTTTTCCATCCTCATCAATAAGCCAAAAGGATTTATCACGCAATCCCTTCAAGGTGTTTTTAATGTGGTTATAGTTACCGCCGTTCTTATAATCGATTCCACACACCAGGCAGAAGTCTTTTATGCTGAAAACATATTCCTGATTCTCTTTGTCGTTTGGCTTTATCTTTGACAAGATGAATGCAAAAGTCTTAAGCTCTGTAATGTTCAGATCATACTTTGCCTTCTGCACTATCTCATTGCTCTTGACTACCTTGTAATCCCTTTGTGTGTAGATATCAAGCTTTTCATCGTACTTCATGGTATGCCCCCAACAGATTAATCCCTTATCATTTTATGTTATTGGTACTTATTTGTAAACATGTAAGTCCCAATAAGAATAATCGTAAAAAAAGTCCCAATAAAAATGACTTATCCACATCTTCCTACCCTCAGTATTCATGCGCACTCCATTCTTTTCGGCTTTTGACAATCGTAATAAAAGTCCCAATAAAAAAGTTTTCCACCGTAACAAAAGTCCCAGCAATTAGTAATAAAAGTCCTAGCAAATCGTAAAGAAAGTCCCAATAAAATCTCTATAGCCCCCTATTCATGCGCATTTTGTAGTCCCCTAAATATAATAAGTATCTTAATTAACCTATATGTTATAGGAAAAAAACATTGCTTAAAATTTAAATAGTAATAAAAGTCCCAATATTAAATGTGTATTTTTAAAATAGACACACTGCTGCCTCTTGGCAACCATATAGGATCCTGACTTGCTATGAGTTTACATATATGGCAAACGTATGTATAATGTATGTATGGACACAATACGTTTTGAATGGGATGAAAACAAAAACTTAATCAATCAAGAAAAGCATGGAGTTTCTTTTGAAGAAGCCAAGACAGTATTCTATGATGAGTATGCGCTCTTGGAATATGATGAGAAGAACTCAGAGGATGAAGATCGCTTTCGTATTCTTGGTGTAAGTAAGAAGGGTAATATCCTACTGGTTGCACATTGTACA
>JAGCYU010000015.1 GCA_017960645.1 Alphaproteobacteria bacterium
ACATCCGTCCTATACGGAAAAGACAATAACGTTTGCGAATGGGACAACCCCGATGGGTAATGGAACATGGATTAAATCCAACACTAAAATGGATTGGTGGAGTGCCCAAGATTTCTGTGCAAGTTTAGGGAAAGAAATGATAACACGTGCTACCATAGGGACAACACAGTGCAATAATAATCCGACAGCACGCAGAATTTATAATGGACTTAATTTATTTGTTGGTAATGGCTATAGTGGCTTTTTATGGCTTGAAAACAGGAGTCAGTGTTCCTTTTACTGCGTGCGTTCTTATAAGGCTGATGTGCGCAATCCAGAATATCAAAATACCATGAATTATACTTCTTTTGCTATGTGTCAACCCGTTGGATATACCGAACCTGATCCAATTTGTCCGAATAATCAATACTATGATGTTGCCACCGACAGATGTGCTTGTACCCCAACAACATGCGATTGTTTTGATGGATCTTGCACAAATTCTTGCACAAAAGTGGATTATTTGGAAAGCACAGGGAGTCAGTATATTGATACGGGTTGGACAATAGATTGGTCAAAGGATATTTCAATTACAGGCTCTTTTGCATTGCCAACTACAGGTAAAAGACTTTGTATTATAGGTGGGTATTCGGCTTCTAATGAATTGAATATTGAAGTATCAACCAATAATAAATTTCGTTTGTATGAATTCTCTGGTGCTGTAGATAAGACTTCATCTAGCGCGCTTTCTGCAAGTACAGTTTATCCACTTACATATACATATAATGCTAGTACGGGCGCAACGAATTTATCTGTTTCAAATGTGAGCGTTTCTGCTACAAAAGCTTCTACAGCTTCATCTGCAAATACGGAAAGGCTGTTTGCAGATAATAGAGGAACGGGAACATTTCAAGCTCTACGAATTTATGGAATAAGTATTTCTAATGGTTCTTTTGCACGTGATTTCATCCCTGTGATAACACGTTGTAATAATGAGCCAGCTATGTATGATCAGGTGACAAAAACATTGTTCTATAACGAAGGTTCTGGGGAATTCGTTACACCCTGATTTCATCCCCGTTAAAACAATTTGTGGGGTTCCTGCTATGTATGATCAGGTGACAAAAACATTGTTCTATAACCAAGGCTCAGGCGAATTCACCACACCATAAAAAAGTGTCGTTTCCCCTTTGATTTAAGGGATGAAAAGAATGGGATGAGGCAGCCGGTGACTGGTTGTCGATTGGATGCGGCTCCGCGCCCGTTAGCAAATTGGGGCCGGCGGGCTAGCTCCCAATTCAGATGCAAAAGGTTATATCATTGTGCAGAAAAGAAAAATGCTTAGCCCAATGGTTGGATGGTATTGAGTGCGTTGCAATGCGGACACAGCGCTTCCCAAGATTCCATGCGATGGTTGCAAGCATCACAGATCCATCTGGTAATGTCTTCTGCCTCGGTCGCACGTGTTTCCCAATCGGTGGCGGCATCGCTGTGGTGATAACCTTCACGTTCGACTTGCGCCATCATGAGGGCAACCTTTTTTGTCAGCGGATAGGTTTGCAAATAAACTTCCAAGTTTTCTTTGGCCCGTTGCCATTGTTTAGTTTGAATCGCCATGTCTGCACAGGCCATCAATGCCCAACGAGAGCGCGGATTTTTGTGGATCAATCTTAAAACAGCTTTCATGCGTTTTTCCGGGGGCAGGGAGGCAAGAGCTTGCACATAAGCCGAATAAATATCCCACGTTGGATGGACATTCCATGCCTGCATCAAAGCTTTTTCAGCCTTTTTTGGATAGGCTTTGGCATATGCAACAGCAATCGCAGGATGGGTTGGTGCCAGCTCATAGGCTTCTTTGACATACCCTAATTGTAGTAATAAACAGGCACGATAGGCAAGGTATATCGCTTTATCGTATGATTTTTTGCGTATGTCCAGGATTTTTAAAGCTGTTGCCCAATCATTTTGAAGCAGGGCAATATCCCATTTTGCCTGTTGGACCCATGACATGCTTTGTTGCTTTTCTGGAACAGTTCCTAATAATCGCGTGGCTTCTGTGATATCGCCTTGAGCCAAAGCCTCTCGGACTAAACCGCGGGTGCCAGCTAAAAACGTGGATGGATCTTTTGTCATTTGGTCAAATAATTGTTGATTAGGTGTTAAGATGGATTTTAGCAACATATAGTTTTGGGATTTTTCTCCATATAACTTTTTAGCATTAGACAATACCGTTGGATAGGTTTCATAGTTTGTATTCGCCAGCGCATTAAGAAGTTGAAATAAAAAGTTTTCTTTGTTTTGTTGTTGTTTCCTTTGGAGCCAAGAATGAAAGTTTTTAAGCCAAGAAAAGGGCTTTTTGATGATGGACCAAACAATCCATAAAATGAATAAAAAGAACAACGCTAATGCAAAAGAAAAACGCACTTCATAGTTAAACATTTGGATGGTAATAAACCATGGTTCCGAAGAAATAAAGGCCATGGCTGCAAACAATATAACAAGTACAAGTAAAAATTTTATCATATTATTCTCCTTTGTTGACAAGTGACACGATTAACTCGTCCAAAATGGTTAAACGTTGTTGCTGTTCCAATAATTGTTGGCGCACATCATTGAATATAGCCCCAATTCTGGGTGGAAGTTTGTCCAATTCAATTAAAGCATCTTGGGTATTATTTTCCAAAATTGCTGTATGTAACCTGTCCAGTACATCCATAGGAGCATTTGTTGTCGGTTGAATTTTATGAATATCCATAACTAACCACGGCAAGGCATAAAAATATGCGGTAATTGTTGAATGTTTTTGTTGAAATATTGCCAAGATCGCTTGTTTCTTATGTGCCAAGAAAATATTGATATCATCACGATCTTCGTCTTGATGTAAACAATAAGGAAGGAAAGCTTTGACCACTTTTTTCATGATTTCTGTCGGATTTTCAAGGTGGAGTAAATCTTCAACATACCCGCGACAATTTTTGTGCCCTAATACCGCATTTTTAAATGCTAAAGCATGCAATATGGTATACTGTGGCGCGGATAATTGTTTTTCAGAATGAACTTGAGCAAAGACAGGTTTGGGCCGCTCCGGTGTTGTGGGCGCTGTGATCGCAGATTCTGCAACAGGTTGTTGTGCTTGTTCCGGACGAGTGTTTTGCGGATTGATGACAGGAGCAGGGACTACAATAGTTTCCTCTGTAACAGTGCCTGCTTCTTTATCAGGTGAAGTTTGAACTATTTGAGCCTGAATAATCTCTACTGGTTTTACATTGGATGCAAGTGTTCTTTGCTCTGGCATTTTTATTGGTTTGATGATATTTGATTCTGCCAAGGATGCTTGAGGTGTAGCCAGTTCAGGATAAAGTAAAAAACATCCTAGACTTAACATAATCAAAAATACAACCCATCCCAATACTTTTAACAAAAAGGGATGTTTTTTATGAGGAGATTGGACCGCTTCTGCTTTTTCGGCTTCGTTCTTTTTAGGCTTTTGAGAAAACAGCTTTTTTTTCACGGGGTACCTCCTTTTTAATCATCAATCTTTGTAAATTTCAAATGCTTTTTGAATGGCCGGCATGTTTATTTCAATGCCTAACTGTGAAGTGTAATCAGCAATGAAGGCTGTACGCATATTGTCAGACATCTCTTGTTCCAATTGCTTTTTAACAGTAGCTGAATCTGTCGTATTATCTTTTGGATGAGAAACCTTTTTAACAACACTAATAAGGTTCGCATTTGCCAAAGGAATAACGATTGCTTCTGGATATCCAAGTTTTTGTTTAAAAATAGCGACCAAGGCTTCGGAAGGTACATGCTTTGCCAATGAACGCTTAATATTTCTTTCAATGATAATTTCCCCTTGGGCTGCAGGAATGACACCGGCCTTGACAGTATCCAAAGCTTTTTGCGTGACTTGAGGCAATAAAGACGCTTGTTGTTCTTGAGTCCATTTTGCTTTTAGCTCTGGTAAAACACTTTCAAAACTTTTAGTACTAGCAGGGGTAATGGCATTAACCTCGGCCACCAAAAAGCTGTTTTCTTGCTCAACCATATTTGTTGGTTCATTCAATTTGCTCGTAAAAACCTGTTGCAACAGCTCATTATTGCGATAATTTTCAGGTAATTGATCGCCAGAAATATCAACATTTTTGAAAGACTGTACAGGTAAATTCAATTTTTTTGCTGCCATATTTAAAGACAAACCTTCGCCCAATAAATCGTCAAGATCGCGAACGGTTTGATACATCGTATCATAGGCGCGACTTTGAACCAATTGCTTTTTTAATTTTGCATAAATGGTTGCTTTATCCGTACTGCGAGCAGGAATAATTTTGCGCACCAAAAGAATATGCCAACCAACAGATGAAGCCACAGGGCCGACCAATGTGCCACTTTTTGCTTGGAATGCCGCTTCAGATAATTCAGGTAAGAGTTCATTTTGTGCAACTTCTCCAAAATTTGTGGCCTCAGTTGTTTGGCCGTTCTTCTTAGCTATTTCTTCAAAATTGCCTGGCGTTAATGATTGTAAAGCCTTTTGAGCATCTTGTTCCGTTACAAAGCGAATCTGGGCAATATCTCGTTTTTCTGGGATATCAAAGGTATGTTTTTTTTCTTCATAAGTTTCTTCTAACTCTCGTGGAGAAATGGTAATATTTTTGCTAATTATCTCAGGATTTATTAAAACAATGTTAATATTGCGTGTTTCCGGTTGCAGGAAATCTTCCATATAAGCATCATAAAAATCCTTTAATTCTGTTTGGGATGGCGTTTTATTAACTGCTAACCGTTCTTGTTTAATTAATAAAGCCTCAACATCGCGTTCTTCATTTTGATAGTTTTGCCAATACTGTATCAATGAATCTGGAGCAGGGGCGATTAAACGAATTGCATTGGCCAAATGCTGATTGGCTAATTCTTTTTGTAGCGCTTGAGCCAGTTGAGCTTGATTCATTTTGGTATGATTTAAATAGGCATTAAACAGGTTTTGATCAAAGTGTCCCAGATTATCTTTGAAAGCCGGGTGTCGTTCCACATATCTTTGTACGGCATGATTGGAAGCTGTAAGTCCCAATTCGTCATGAATACGTTCTTGTAAAGCTTCGTTGATTTGTTGTTGAATCACTTGTGACAACAATCCCATGTCTATAGCTTGTTTGGGAGTTAAAGGTTGGCCCATCAATTGTGTTAATTTAATCCGCTCTGTATCAAAAGCGCGTTGTAGCTGATTGATTGAAATTTTCTTGGAACCGACAGTAATGGCAGTTCCATTAAAATTGCTGGTATTGGAAAGACCGCCTAGTCCCCAAAACGCCATCATACTTAAGGCCAATACCGCTAAAATCAATTTTGCAACCCAGCTGTCTGCCAATTTATTAAAAAAACTAATCATACTCTGTACTCCTTTATTTTTCTCTTAGCTTATTTTGCACTAAAATAATTGCTTCGTCAAGTGTCGGAATCGTTCCATCTTTTTTAGCACTTGCCATCACGCGTCCCCATTTGACATAGGGGCCATATCTCCCAACTTGATAAGTGATTTCTAAATCTTGCCATTTTCCTAAAACTTTTGCTTCTTTTTTGGGTTGAACCCCTGATAAAAGCTCTAATGCCCTTGGTAATTCAATAGTTAAAACATTGTCTTGAGTTGTTAATGATTGAAAAGTCTTCCCACGTTTGACATAGGGACCAAAGCGGCCGATACCCGCTTCAATATCTTCGTGGGTTTGAGGATCTTGTCCCAGTACGCGCGGCAATGTGAGCAAAGACAAGGCTTCTTTAATATCAATGGTTTCTGGATTCATCGTTTTTGGTAAACTAACACGTTTGGCATCTTTGCCTAATCCTTGTTGGACATACCAACCATAGGGACCTTTTCGAACCGAAATATCCGATCCGTTGGCATCTTTGCCCAATATAGTTGTTTTGTTTTCTGTCTCTATCGTTGGCTCAATAGGTTGTCCGTTTTCATCGTGTTCTGCCTCAATCGTCGCAAACTGTTTGGTATATTTGCAATTAGGGTAATTAGAGCACCCAATAAATGCACCAAAGCGACCAACTCGCAAAGAGAGTCTGCCCGTTTTACATTCTGGACAGAGCCGGGATTCTTCTGTCGGAAAAAGGCTATGTTCTAATGATTTTGCAACTGTTTCTAATACTTCTCCCATTTTATGAGGTTCCGTTGCTTTTACAGTTTTATCGAATTCAACCCAAAAATCTTTCAAAACATCTTTCCATTGAATTGACCCATTTGTTATGTCATCTAATTTATTTTCCATTCCCGCTGTATAATCATATTGCACATAGGGATTAAAGTAATTTTCCAAAAATGCCGTAACAATTTGTCCGCGATCTTCTGGGACGAAACGTTTATTAACAAGTTTGACATATGCACGTTCCTGTAAAACAGATAAAATAGTTGCGTATGTAGAGGGGCGTCCTATTCCCAATTCTTCCAATTTTTTGACTAGACTTGCCTCGGAAAAGCGTGGGGGTGGCTCTGTAAAATGTTGCTCTGCTAAAACAGCTAATGTTTCTAAATGTTCCCCTTGATTCATAGGTGGCAATAAGGCATTGTCATCTTCGCCTTTATCATCATCAATATCTTCTTTATAAACCTTGATAAATCCAGGAAAAGCGATGGTTTGACCCGTTGCACGTAACTGATAAGCTTTATCAGTACTTAAAATATCAATGCCAACCTTATCCAAAACAGCCGATTCCATTTGACAGGCTATTGTACGTTTCCAAATCAATTCATATAAACGTTTTTGATCAAGATCTATGGTTAAAGAACTTGGCAAACGAGTTGCGTTGGTAGGACGAATAGCTTCATGTGCTTCTTGGGCATTTTTGCTGGTATTTTTATAAACCCGTGCTTTTCCAGGTAAATAAGTCTTGCCGTATTCACCCCCAATATATTCCCTGATAACTTTAACAGCTTCATCCGATAAATTGATGCTGTCGGTACGCATATAGGTAATCAATCCGGCTTCATAAAGCTTTTGGGCCAATTGCATAGTCTTTTTTGCACCAAATCCTAATTTACGTGAAGCTTCCTGTTGTAAAGTAGAAGTTGTGAATGGCGGAGCAGGGTTGCGCCTAGTTTGTTTTTTTTCTATTGTTAAAACAGAAAATGTAGATTGTTCAAGCTTTGCTTTGATTTCATCAGTTATTTCTTTGTTATTTAAAGAAAACTTTTCTAATTTTTCGCCGTTTATATGGCTTAATTTAGCACTGAATTTTTCTTGCTGAATTGTGGCTAAGTCAACATTGACTCCCCAATATTCTTGAGGTTTAAAAGCAACAATTTCATTTTCCCGTTCACAAATAAGGCGCAAAGCAACGGATTGAACACGGCCTGCCGACTTTGCTCCTGGTAATTTTTTCCACAAAAGAGGAGAAATATGGAAACCCACTAAATAATCTAATGCACGTCTAGCTAGGTAAGCATCCACCAGTTGCATATCAATTTGACGAGGATTTTTGATGGCTTCTAAGATGGCATTTTTGGTAATCTCGTGAAAAACTACACGATATACAGGCATATCTGACTTTAGCTTTTTGCGCCTTTTGAGTTCTTGTACAACATGCCAAGCAATGGCTTCTCCTTCTCTATCAGGGTCAGAAGCCAAATATAAAGAATCCGCTTTTTCCAAAGCTCGAACAATATCACGAACTGTTTTATCGCCACGAGGGGTCATTTCCCAATCCATGGCAAAATCATCCTCTGGACGAACACTGCCGTTTCTGGCAGGAACATCGCGGATGTGTCCAAAACTGGCCATAACTTGGTATTCTGAACCCAAATATTTGTTGATGGTTTTGGCTTTGGCTGGAGATTCCACAATAACTAATTTCATTTTTCAACCCCATAAATAAGCGCGACCCTGTTTCCTGTAAAATGCTCTAAACGACCAGCTAATTCTAGTTGAGTTAAAACAACATTAACCATTTGAGAATCCAATCCAGTTGCTCTGATTAAAGTATCTATTTCAATCATTTCTGGTCCCAGATTTTCCATGACGATATCATAGGCTTTTTCCAGATTATTTTGAATTTGTTTCATGTCCAGTTTATAATCGGTAGCGTTTAGTGTATCTTTTAAGTGGAAAGTGGTTTGTTTTTTTAACGCTTCAATAACATCCAAAGCCTTTGTGACTAATGTGGCGCCGTCTTGAATGAGCATATTTGGTCCAGCCGAGCGTGGGTCTAGCGGAGAACCTGGAACAGCAAAAACTTCTCTGCCTTGGCTTAAAGCTTCTTTTGCCGTAATCAAAGAGCCTGATTTTAAATTGGCTTCCACGACAATAACCCCTTGTGATAAGCCGGAAATAATGCGATTGCGTCTGGGAAAATTAACAGGGTTAAGTTGCGTACCAAAAGGGAATTCCGAAATAATACAACCTTTTTCTTTAATTTGCGCATAAATATCTTTGTTTTCTTCAGGATAAACAGTATCAACACTTGTCCCCAAAACAGCAACGGTTGTTCCTTCTGGCGCTTGTAAAGCTCCTATATGGGCGGCCTTGTCAATGCCTCTGGCCATGCCGGACGCGATGACATAACCTTGTGTTGCCAATTCTTGAGCCAAAAATTGGGCAAAATTTTTGCCGTTTAAAGAAGCGTTGCGTGTGCCAACTAATGCCAGAATTTCTTTGTTTAAAATTTCTTGTTTTCCAAGAGTAAATAGAATAGGGGGAGGATCAGATATATGCTTTAACAAACTTGGATAGGCTTTATCTTGTATTGTCAGAATACTTGCTTCGACTTTTTCTGCTTGTTTTAATTGAGCTTCTGCCTTAGCTATAGGTGCTATTTGAACTTTTGTTTTGCGTCCTCCCATTTGAGCAAAATCATTTATGTTTTTTAAAGCTTCTTCTGCTGAGCCAAAAAAACTGACTAAACGCTTGAACGTTGCAGGCCCCACATTTTCGGACATGCTTAAGCGCAGACAGTTAATTAAATTTTGTTCTTTTTGCATCTTACTTAAAATGAAATTTTACCCTCTGTTCCATCTTTTAATCGTTGAATGTTGGCACGGTGTGTATGAAAAGCTAATAAACACAGCAAAGCATAGCTGAAAATAGCAACAAGTGGTTCATTAAAAATAAGAGCATAAATAGGCGCTGTCGTTAAAGCAACCAATGCTGCTAAAGATGAATAATGCCAAATAAGTGCTACAACAAGCCAAGTTAAGCATGTGGCAATCCCTACGTATGGTGTCATAAACAATAATAAACCCAGCGTGGAGGCTATACCTTTTCCTCCTTGAAAATGTAACCAAAACGGATAATTATGCCCAATAACAGCAAAAATACCGGCAAGATACCCGTATTCTGGATTTCCAAATAAACAACACAACCATGCAGCAAGTCCGGCTTTTGACGTATCTAAAAGTAATGTGAGCAAAGCTAAAAATTTATGTCCTGTTCGTAAAACATTTGTTGCTCCAATATTCCCCGAGCCAATTTGGCGAATATCTTCGACTCCTGCCAAATAAGTGATAATTAAACCAAAGGGAATAGAACCTAATAAATATCCAACAATACAAGAAATAATGTATAGTGTCATAGCAAACCTCCTGATTAAAACATTCTCTAGTCTATGCATAAAGTAAATAAAAATCAAGTAAAAAATTGAAATATTCTGGGAGAGGAGATTATTTATTATATGAATAATAAATTTATTTTTCATTGACATTTTATTTAAAAGGCAGTATGCTTAGCCGAATTAATATTGAAAGGTACAAACAATGACTATGGAAGATAATTTGGGACATGAACAACGACAAATTCGTTTGGAAAAGTTAAAGAAACTTGAAAATCAAGGGGTTAATGCATATCCCCATTCATATAAACCAGATGCAACTTCCAAAACTTTAAATGATAAGTACCAAAATTTAGAGTCAGGAACCGAAACGGAAGATGTTGTTTCTGTGGCGGGTCGTGTGCGTGCTGTACGTAATTCGGGTATGTTTATAGACCTATATGATACGACAGGCAAAATTCAGATTTATACTTCCAAAGAAAGTTCTGAGCCAGCGTTATTGGAAATGTTGGACATGGTGGATATCGGGGATATTATTGGAGTTACGGGAACAGTTCGACGCACAAAAAGAGGTGAATTATCTGTTGCTTCAAAAGAGATTACTATGTTAGCCAAGGCATTGTTGCCTTTGCCTGAAAAATTCCACGGTTTAACAGATACAGATACAAAATATCGTCATCGGGAAGTGGATATGATTATGAATCCTGAGACAATTGAAACTTTGATCAAACGAAGCAAGATTGTCGAGTCTATGCGCCAATTTTTGCTGGCTCGCGGTTTGATTGAGGTGGATACGCCTATTTTGCAGACGATTAAGGGCGGTGCTACTGCAAAACCATTTATTACCCATCATAATACCTTAGATATGGATTTATTCTTGCGTGTTGCTCCAGAGTTGTTTTTGAAACGGTTGATTGTCGGGGGAATGCCGGGCGTTTTTGAGTTTGCTCGGGATTTTCGCAATGAAGGTATTGATACAACGCACAATCCGGAATTTACTTGCTTGGAATTATACATCCCATACAATGATTACAACGATATGATGGATTTGTTTGAAGAAATTGTACGCAAGGCATGTCAGGATGTAAATGGGACTTTGCAAATAGAATATGATGGCAAACAATTTGATTTATCTAAACCATTTGCACGTCGGACAATGGCTGATTTAATACAAGAATACACGGGTATTGATTTTTTGGCTATTAAATCTGATGAAGAGGCACGCGCTGTCGCAGATAAATTAGCAGTTCATGTGGAAGATGATGCGGATTGGGGCCATGTTATGGCAGCTGTCTTTGAAGAAAAATGTGAAGAACACCTGATTCAACCGACATTTGTTATGGATCATCCGAAATCTATGAATCCGTTATGTAAAACACATCGTTCAGAGCCTAGATTAGTAGAACAGTTTGAGCCGTATATTAACGGAAAAGAAATGGGTAATGCTTACACGGAATTGACAAATCCGTTGGATCAACGTGAGCGTTTTGAAGCACAAGTAAAGGCTCGTGAGGCAGGAGATGAAGAAGCTGATATGATGGATGATGACTTTGTGGAAGCTTTGGAACATGGTTTGCCACCCACAGGGGGAATGGGTATAGGCATGGATCGTTTAATTATGTTTTTAACGGGCAATACATCTATTCGGGATGTATTGGCTTTCCCCACAATGCGTAAACTTAAATGAAGGAGAAAAAAATGAATATAAAAGAATTATTGACATTAAAGCCTGTTGTGACCAATAAGATTGGGGGCGTTCTGTCTAAGGCGGCCATTATTATTTGGTATGTTGTATTAGTTTTAGCTTTTTTAGAATTGGTCCCGCTGTTGGGGATGCTGTTTGATATGAATTTATCCGGCTTTATTTTCGGATTGGCTGCTTGGTTGGGCTATTTCTTGTTGGCACGTATTGCTTGCGAAGCCTTAGCTGCTTTGAAAAAATAGGCTGACAAGGAAAGGGTGTTCTCGTAGCTCAGATGGATAGAGCAACAGTTTCCTAAACTGTGGGCCGTGGGTTCGACTCCCGCCGAGAACGCCAATTTTGTATGCAAAAGATTCTAGCAACTTCTGTTAAATTAGGAAAAAAAGCAGTATTGATTCAAGGTAGGCCTGGTGTGGGTAAAAGCTTTTTGGCCCTGCGTTTGGTAATGAATCATAACGCGCGCTTGATTTCCGACGATGTCACGCTTTTACATTCGAAAGGAAAGCAGGTATATGCCGAAGTTATCCCGGAGATTGCCGGCAAAGTGGAAGTACGTGGGGTCGGAATTTTGAAGTTGCCTTATACAACTCACGTTCCTGTGGCTTGCGTTGTTCAATTAGTGAGCAATAAAATTGAGCGTATGCCGCACTATAAAATAATAACATTGGCAGGAATTCAAATTCCGCTCTTTACTTTTAATCCGAATTTTGTGTATAATGATTTGCAAGTGGTGGCAGCTGTTCGTTTTCTGCAACAAAAGGATGGGGTATGTTAGGTATTATAATTGTCGCACATGGTGGTTTTGCCAGAGAAATGAAGCGTATTTTGGAGCATTTAACCGGCACTCAACCGGACATATTATGTGTTGCTATTGAACCTAACGATGATATAGAACTTAAACGTCAAGAGTTAGCGGACAAAGTTATCCGGTCTAATCAGGGGCAGGGGGTCGTGATTGCAACAGATATGTATGGTGGAACGCCATCCAACTTGGCGTTGTCTTTAATGAATCAAGGCAATATTGAGGTGATTTCAGGCATCAACATCCCTGCTATGGTTAAGTTGGTTCGGGAAAGAAATCGGTCTTTAACCGAGGCGGTTCACGTTGCGGTTGAAGCCGGATGTAAATATATGACCGTTGCATCTGATGTTGTTGTGCAAACAAAGGGGGATTGAATGGGTAAAACAGAAACAGATGTTATTTCTAAAAAGGTTAAAATTCAAAATTTAAAAGGCCTTCATGCACGTGCCACGGCTAATTTCGTTAAGTTAGCAGATACGTTTAAATGTGACATATTTGTTGAAAAGAACGGATTTGAGGTTTCCGGTAAGTCCATCATGGGACTCTTGATGCTGGCTGCCCCATTGGGCGAGACGTTAGTTATCAAAGCAAAAGGGGAAGATGCCCCTCAAGCAGTCCAGGCCCTGTGTGCTTTAGTTAAAGATAAATTCGGCGAAGAAAATTAACTTTTATGCATTTAATTCAAAAGAGCAGGGAGCTTCTTTGCTCTTTTTTCTTTTACATATTAAAAATCCCCACTGTTGAAAGCAGGGATTTTTGTGGGATTTACTATTTCTAACCAGTGTTAGAAATCAGCTTGACCATCTTTTCCACAGATCTTCTTTTTATGTCTGCACACCCTAGCCTCCGCATCGGCCTTAGCCTCTGGAGTCATATTATCAGACCAACCTACAGACACCGACAATATTATTGGACAATCTGTTCCACTGCAGTTTTCGTTGTCTCTTTCCGTCGTAAAGTAGAAGTATCCACTGGTACTCATACCAACTTCTGCAAGCCAACGGTCTTTAATTCTTAATATCGCTGTTTTATCACCAACAATGGTTTTATTTACATCGGACACTTTCGGAGTAATAGTGTTAATATGTCGTTTTTTGAGCTTTTTCCCATCAGGCTGAGATGGATGTGCAGGACTTGTCACCCCAATACCCGCAGGATATGAACTGGATACAAAGTCATCTGCTGTCATACTATCAGACACATGCATATAACGTGGACAATAAAAGTTCACCGGAATTTGGTATTCGCGTTCACGTTCCCATCCAGAAACAGGAGAATTGTGCCACGTAGGACATTTTTTTCCATCTCCCCGACTTATGTTTGAACAGTTATAACATGCAGTTAACCTCTCATCCTGTATATCCCCATCTGAAGAATCCTGTTTTTTATCATCGTCATCATAAACCGTACAACCAATAGTATCTGCGAGAACATCTACTGTACGGACAGCTGGATAGCATTGGCACATACCATTACTATCTGTGTAAAGGTCATCGTAAGCGTTTGGATTGATACATTCATTTCCGTCCAAACATCCATCTTCAATACAAACTCCTTGAGCATCTATACAGCCGTCGCATCTGGCAGAGCATGTGTTTCCATATTGACCCAGTTCGGCATCGCATACAGGTGTTTCCTCGGGGCAACCTGTATCCTTTTCCATAGGCGATTCCTTATCATTGATACATTGGTAACACCCTGTACCAAATGAAGTACTTGTGCTTGCTGGCTTACACATTGGTAACGTTGTTCCGCATCCGGTATCGGCAGGCACCTTATGGTTAGCGTCTTCCTCGTCCGGTTGGTTGTTGATGCATTTGTAGCATGTGTTAGCAAATCCGCCATCTGTCGTTGTTCCACACATCGGGGAATTGGCGTCTGTACAACCAAGATCTTGTTTTGCCTCAATTTCACCAGGTTGTTCTTGCTGGGTATTTTGGCACTTACGACATGCAGTAGAAAAACCGTTGGCAGCCGTATTACCACACAATGGTCTTGCCGAGTTGGTACAGCCAAGATCTGGGATAGGTTGAACTACACCGTCTTCCTCTTGGTTGGTGTTTTGGCATGCCTTGCATAAATCGGCAAAGCTATTGGCTGTCGCAACTGCACACAAAGGGTACTCTTCTTCGGTACATCCAAGGTCTCGGATGGGCACGATTGAATTAGCTTCCTCTTGGTTGTTGTTTTGGCATTTTTTACATGTATTTGCAAAACCGTTTACTTTTTTAGTATTACACAAAGGTTTTGTTGGGTCGGTACAACCCCAGTCTGGTGTTGCTTGCACAACTCCAGCTTCCTCTTGGGCGTTATTTTGACATTTATAACATGCTGTACCAGGCCCTTGATCAACCGTCGTGTTGCACATAGGTTTATTAGAATCGGCTTCGCATCCTTGGTCTACTTGTGCTTCGGGTTTTGTGTTATAGCACACAGCTTTAGCTGAACAACTGGTCCCATACTGGCCTTCATCTGCATCACATAATGGGGCATCGACCGGACAACCCGTATCTTTTGCATTATCAGGATTATCATTAATACACTTATAGCATTGTAATCCAAATCCTTGGCTGGATGCTCCGCACATTGGGAATTGATCTTCCGGACATCCTGTATCTTTTGGAACTTGACCAATTGTTCCTTCTTGATCCGGCTGATCGTTTTGGCACTTCATACACGCAGTACCTGCGCCGTTAAGTACTGGATTATTGCACATAGGCTTGGCTGGATCAGCTTCGCATCCTTTGTCTACTTGTGCCTCAGGCATAGTGTTATAGCACACAGCTTTAGCTGAACAACTGGTCCCATACTGGCCTTCATCTGCATCACATAATGGTGCTGTGGCGGGACAACCTGTATCTTTTTCTGTGTCTGACTCCTTATCATTGATACATCTATAGCAAGTCGTTCCGAACGCTTTATCGATTAATCCAGCGTTGTTCTGTCCGCACAACGGATATTCATCATCGGTACAGCCAGCATCATTTGGAACTTTACCATCTTGGCCTTCTGTATCTGCCTCTGTATTTTGACATCTATAGCATGTGTAATCTGCATTGTCTTCGGCACGAGTATAGTTGCTGCACACAGGTGAATTTTTAGGACAGGCAGAAGCCGTTGTTCCGTTAGCCGCTTTATAATCCACAGCACAGTCGTGACATCCGTGTTTGTTGGTGTTGGGTTCTTCATTACTATCCACAATGCATGTATCGTTTGGTTGACCAGCATTTGAACAGCCTTCATTGGCTTGTGTTGTTGATTTCCAATCCACACATGAAACGCATTCATTATTGTATTCTAATGTGCCTTCAGGGCAAACACATTTTTGCTTTTGGTTATTCCATTGTTTTCCTCTTAGACAAGGCAAACAATCGGCATCTTTTGTATTTGGATTTGTACAAATAGGTAATTCGGGCGGGCAGTATCCTCTTTCGTTTGTCCCGTTAGAAGAGTATCTGCAAGCAGCACACACATGTGTCTCAGTCGTGCAAATACCATCCCATTCATAGGTTGTCCCGATTTCTACGCCTTCCCATTTGACTTCATCGCCACTTTCTATGGTACGCGTAAATTTGGTGTCGCAATCGTTATCTTTCCAGCATTCTATGCAAGTTTTTGTAGACGTGTCACATATCTTAGCTTTCCAATCATCCTCATAAGGGGTGGGACTATCCGTTATTTTACTTTTGTCAGCCAGGTTATTACTTTGTGGTGTACAATGCGAAGATTCCGTGCACATAACGCACGTATGGGTTGATAAATCGCAAATATGGCGAGCAAACTCAGTATCTGGACAATCTGTATTTGTTTCACAAGCCTTCTCTGTGCACTTTTTTCCTCTACATGTTGTGGCTTTCCAATCCAGATTACGAGGACTTGGATCTATTATTTCACTTGGATCGTCCACTAAATTGGGAGTGTCTTTTGTACAATGCAAAGATTCCGTGCACATAACGCATGTATTTGTCGATAAATCGCAAATGTGTTTTCCAAACTCTGTATCTGGACAGTGTTCATTCTTAGTACATTTTCCTTGCTCGTGTTCATGGCAATCTCCACCCCAAAAATAATCATATGTTCCTTGGCGACATCCCCAAAATAATGCAACAGTCACTTTCCCATTGTCATTGACCAGCTCCTTTGTTTTTCCTTTTTTTTGACGCAATTGAGGCGCACTGACTTTTTGACAACCTGCATTAGAACATCCAGTGGCAATTCCAATTATATCTGCCCCATAAAGGTTATTGTTTTGGGTAATTGTAGTTGCCGCCACTGCGGATTTTGATAAGAATAGTTGAGCAAAAAAATGTTGATCGCCAAGTGTGTTATGACTATGTGAGCCTGAAGGAGTAACGACAACATTATTTTGTTTATTAAGTTGGTCCAAAAACTCTTCCAGTGTATCTGGATCCAATTCCAATGTCAACATGTAACGATTCGTTCCGTACGAAGTCACATAGGCGGAAGAATTAGGGCTGTCCGGCAAAGCAGCAACCTTGTTATTACTACCTTCTTTAGTTTTGATCCCGCGTACAATTTGTGAAACAGGTATAATTTCTCCCTCTTGATAACGCTGCGCCAAGTTTCCTGCACGCATACCTACAGCAATGGCACTGATTTGGTCAATTGTCTGACGTGCGCGCCACTTCTTCATAACAAAACTGTAGCCACCAAGTGAAGCTATAATCAAAAGACCAACCAATGCAACCACCCCTAATGTCTCTAGCATTGAACGACCGTATTCATATTCGTTTCTATTTTGTTGTTCCATGGCACCTCGCTTCGTTAAATAATACTTAGTCGCGGTATAGCATAGGTAATTTTAATTGTCAAGGCTTTTTTAAAAAAAAATTATCTTACAGAAAAAACTTGTTAATTGCTTGAATTTTTGCTAATATACAGCTCATGATGACTCTATACATTATATAAGGTACTCAGGATACACATGGATAAACAAAATATTAGATCAATTGCAACAAATAAAAAGGCACGTTTTAATTATGAGATTTTGGATACGTGGGAGGCTGGCATAATTTTAACAGGACCAGAAGTTAAGTCTTTGCGTGCCGGGCGGGCTCAGATTGCCGAAAGCTATATAGCGCCTGAAGCAGGGCGGTTGATGCTTATTAATGCTTATATCGCCGAATATGACGCCTCAAATGGTGGCTTTGTTGAACAAAACGCACGCAGGTCACGAGAATTGCTTTTGCATCAAAAAGAACGTCAAAAATTAGCTGTCGCTGTTCGTACAAAAGGGCAAACTCTTGTGCCGTTAGATCTTTATTTTAATAGCCGAGGTTTGGCAAAAATTAAAATTGCTTTATGTGTGGGGAAAAATGTTCGGGATAAACGTGAAACAATTAAACAGCGTGAATGGAAACGCGAGCAGGGACGCATTATGCGTACTTTTAATCATTGATTGTATAAGGTTTTAATTTTCTAAATACATCGCTGACTATACGGCTTATCGTGTGCAATCTGTGGGCATGATGAGGGTTGGTTGTCTCTGAACAATGATCTAAATCCCATACTTCACTTCCTGTTAAACGATTGATAACTAATTTTCGTCCATAATTCAAATAGGTATTTTGGGGTATCCCTTGTAAAATTTCTCTGGCTGAGACATATTTTTGTTTTGGTGGAGGAGGGGGATTCCCTTTTCGTTCTGCATGTTTGGCAGCGGCTGTCGTTGCTTGTTGAGATTTTTGTTTTGAAGCATAGTCTGAAACAGCTCTTTCAACAATATCAATAGCTTGTAAAGTCTGTAATAGACGGGACAGACTCTGGTGTGTTTGTTGGGAACAATACGAGGAAAGTTGTAAATCGTACAAGGTAATAAGGGCATACAAAGTCAAAATATTAGCATAATTTGCTCGGTTTAAAGATCCTTTTGGTAAATGTGCCGGTACGTTTTCTACTAAAACGGATGGATTTAATGTAGAGTGTTTATGTGTTGAATGAAGAACCCCAAGCGATAAATCCAGTGCCAGTAAACTTGCTATATCACCATTGGCGTTATGATGTTCACGAATGTCGTTCTCAGACAAGCCGGAGAACATTTCTCTTTGTGAATTTAAATAATATGAAGCTTCTTCGCGGGTTGGTAGATGAGGTATTAGTATGAGAGGTATGAAACATTCCATGTTATCCCTTTCAGCTTTAAAACATGATTGTATTTTACCCTAAATTCTTATTTTTGTCAAGAAATTTTGTTTTTACGAATAAAGGACTGAAATTTCGGTGCTCAAAAAATTTCAAAAAAGTGCTTGACATACGTGGAAAAGTAGATTATAATCATTCCCACTTAACCGATACTTTTGGGGGATTTTGTAAGAAAATTCAATCAAAAAGTCGGCAAGTTCTTTCAATAAAAACAAAGGGTTGAGTTGTTTTTTGTTGGATTAAATGAACGCTTTTGTCCGCCTGAAAAGGTTGATGAAAGATTTTTTGTTAATAAGGTAAAAGAAGGAAAAGGATTAAATGCCTACAATTAACCAATTGGTCCGCAAGTCGCGGAAATCAGTCAAAAAGCGGAACAAAGTTCCTGCTTTGAAGGCGTGCCCACAAAAACGTGGTGTTTGCACGCGTGTTTATACGACAACTCCAAAAAAACCAAACTCAGCTTTGCGTAAAGTTGCTCGTGTTCGTTTAACCAATGGCTTTGAAGTTACAAGCTACATCCCAGGAGAAGGTCATAACCTGCAAGAACACAGTGTTGTGATGATTCGTGGTGGTCGTGTGAAAGACTTGCCCGGTGTTCGTTATCATATTATTCGTGGTACCCTTGATACTCAAGGTGTTGCTAATCGTAAACAAGCTCGTTCGCTGTATGGCGCAAAACGGCCTAAATAAGGAGAATAGATTATGTCACGTAGACATGCTGCAATAAAACGCGAAGTGGTGGCCGATGCAAAATACAATGACATCGTTGTTGCCAAGTTTATGAACTGCTTGATGTTGGCTGGTAAAAAATCGGTTGCAGAAAGCATTGTATATGGTGCGTTTGAAGATATTGAAAAGAAATTAAGTAAGCCTGCTTTGGAAGTATTCAAAGAGGCTTTAAATAACGTTAAACCTCAATTAGAAGTACGCTCTCGTCGTGTTGGTGGTGCAAACTATCCTGTTCCTACAGAAGTTCGCCCAGAACGTCAACAGGCTTTAGCTATCCGTTGGATTATTTCTGCTGCGCGTGATCGCAGTGAAAAGACAATGACAGAACGTTTGTCTGCTGAATTGCAAGAAGCATTTAATAATCGTGGTGCTGCTGTACGTAAGCGTGAGGATACTCACCGCATGGCTGAAGCCAACAAAGCATTTGCACACTTTAAGTGGTAAGGGGGAATTATGGCAAGAACAACTCCAATTGAACTCTATCGTAACATTGGTATTATGGCCCACATTGATGCGGGTAAAACAACCACAACAGAACGTATTTTGTACTATACTGGTAAATCTCATAAAATCGGTGAAGTACATGACGGTGCTGCAACGATGGACTGGATGGAACAAGAACAAGAACGTGGTATTACAATTACATCCGCGGCTACAACAGCTTTTTGGCGCGGTCACCGTATCAACGTTATTGATACCCCGGGACACGTGGACTTTACTATTGAAGTAGAACGTTGTTTACGTGTTTTGGATGGTGCTGTCGCTGTTTTTGGTGGTGTGGAAGGTGTTGAACCTCAATCCGAAACAGTGTGGCGTCAAGCTGATAAGTATGGTGTTCCTCGTATTTGCTTTGTGAACAAAATGGATCGTATTGGGGCAGATTTCCCACGTTGTGTTAAAATGATTCATGACCGTTTAGGGGCTCGCCCAATGGTTATGACATATCCTATTGGTGCCGAAGCAAACTTTATTGGCGTTGTTGATGTTTTAAATCATCGTGCAGTTGTGTGGCATTCTGAGGACTTAGGTGCCACTTTTGAATATCAGGATGTTCCTGCCGAATTAAAAGACAAAATTGATGCTTATCGTCAAGAGATGATTGAAATGGCTGTTGAAATGGATGATGCAGCTATGGAAGCTTATTTGGAAGGCAATGAACCAGATATTGACACATTGAAAAAATGTATTCGCAAAGGAACAATTGAACAAAAATTTGTTCCAGTTTTGTGTGGTTCTGCATTTAAAAATAAGGGCGTTCAATTATTGTTGGACGCCGTTGTTGACTATTTACCATCTCCGGTAGATATTCCTCAAGCAAAAGGTATTCATGAAAAAGACGGGTCAGAGTATGTTTGTGCCTCACAAGATGATAAACCTCTGGCCGCTTTAGCATTTAAAATTATGAATGACCCGTATGTAGGATCTTTGACATTTGCTCGTATCTATCAAGGTACATTGCAAACAGGAACCTATGTGAAGAATACGGTGAAAGACGAAAAAGAACGTATCGGACGTATGTTGTTAATGCATGCTAACCACCGTGAAGATATCAAAGAAGCTCATGCTGGTGATATTGTTGCTTTGGTGGGTTTAAAGGAAACAACAACCGGCGATACGCTTTGTGCAGAAAATATGGATGTTATTTTGGAAAAGATGGAATTCCCAGATCCAGTTATTGAAATTGCTGTGGAACCAAAGACAAAGGCAGACATTGAAAAAATGGGTATGGCTTTGAATCGTTTGGCAATGGAAGATCCTTCTTTCCGTGTAACATCTAATACAGAAACAGGACAAACAATCATCAAAGGTATGGGTGAATTGCACTTAGACATTATTGTGGATCGTATGAAACGTGAATTTCATGTGGAAGCAAACGTTGGTGCACCTCAAGTGGCATATCGTGAAACAATTGCAAAATCCTATGACGAAGACTACACACACAAGAAACAATCTGGTGGTGCTGGTCAGTTTGCTCGTGTTAAAATTAAATTTGAACCATTACCTCCTGGCTCAGGTTTCCAATTTGAAAACACTGTTGTTGGTGGTAATGTTCCAAAAGAATATATTCCTGGTGTGGAAAAAGGTTTGCGTCAAGCTTTGGAAACTGGTGTTTTGGCTGGCTTCCCATGCACAGACTTTAAAGCAAATCTGTATGATGGTGCTTATCACGATGTTGACTCCAACGTGATGTGTTTTGAAATTGCGGCTCGTGCAGCTTTCCGTGAAGGTATGGCTAAAGCAAGTCCAAAATTATTAGAGCCAATCATGAAAGTTGAAATCGTTACACCGGAAGAATATATGGGGGATATTATCGGTGACTTGAATTCCCGCCGTGGACAGGTCAACAACATGGATTCACGAGGAAATGCTCGTGTTATTGATGCGACAGTACCTTTGGCGCAAATGTTCGGTTATGTTGGAACATTGCGTTCTATGAGCCAAGGTCGTGCTCAATACACTATGCAGTTCTCTCATTATGCAGACGTGCCGCAAATGATTGCGGATGAAATTAAAGCAAAAATGGCTGGTTAAGGAAGGTATAAAATGGATAAAATTAGAATTCGTTTAGAAGCTTTTGATCATGGGTTGTTGGATCAATCTACCCGTGAGATTCTCAATACGGCAAAACGGACAGGGGCTCGTGTCGTCGGACCGATTCCATTACCCACACGTATTGAAAAATTCACAGTGAACCGTTCTGTCCATGTGGACAAAAAGTCACGTGAACAATTTGAAATCAGAACCCACAAGCGGGTGCTCGACATTATTGATCCGACACCTCAAACTGTTGATGCTCTAATGAAATTAGACTTGGCAGCCGGTGTAGATGTTGAGATTAAAGTGTAAAGGAAAAAGACTATGCGTACAGGTGTAATCGCAAAAAAAGTCGGTATGATGGGTCTGTTCCAAGAAAACGGAGATCGTTTGCCTGTTACTGTTTTGGAAATTGACAGTACAGTTATTGATACTCGTACTAAGGAAAAAGACGGATATACCGCTGTCCAATTAGGTTCTGGTAAGATTAAAGAAAAGAATATTGCCAAGCCTCAAAAAGGACATTTCGCAAAATTAAAACAAGAACCTAAAAAAACATTGGTTGAATTCCGCGTTTCTGAGGATTGTTTAATTCCTGCAGGTTCTGTCATTGGCGCAAATCACTTTGTGGTTGGTCAATTGGTGGACGTTGTTGGAACTTCCTTGGGTAAAGGTTATGCTGGTGTTATGAAACGGTATAACTTCCATGGTGATAACGCAACCCACGGTGTGTCCAGAACACATCGTTCAGGTGGTTCTACGGGTAACCGTGAATGGCCTGGTCGTGTTGTGAAAAACACAGAAATGCCTGGTCAATTGGGTAATGAGCGCGTGACTGTTCAAAATTTGGAAGTCGTTGCTATTGATGAAGGCCGTAATTTGATTATGGTTAAAGGTGGCGTTCCAGGTTTTGATAATGCTGTTGTTTTGGTCAGTGATGCTAAAAAACGCAGCAAACAAGCCGTTGGTCCAGTACCTGCCGGTTTAAAAGCTGAAATTAAAGCAGAACCAGCAAAAGAAGCAGTAAAAGAAGAAGCTGCTCCTAAGGCTGAAGAAGTTCCTGCCGAAGTTAAAGCAGAAGAAGTAAAGGAATAAGACCATGAAGTATGATGTAATTGATTTATCTGCAAAAAAAGTTGGAAGCATTGATTTAAATGATGCTGTTTTTGGTGCAGAAGTACGCCGCGATATTTTGGCACGTGTCATTCAATGGCAATTAGACAAACGTCGGGCAGGGACTCATAAGGTCAAGGATAAAGGCGAAGTCAGCGGTTCCAGTATTAAGCCATTTAAGCAAAAAGGTACTGGTCGTGCTCGTCAAGGTGAAAAACGCGCTCCTCAAATGTATCATGGTGGTGTTGTGTTTGGACCAGTTGTTCGTTCTCATGAATATGGCTTGACCAAAAAGTTGCGTGCAAAAGCTATGAAAGTGGCTTTGTCAACTAAGGTAGCAGAAAAGAAATTGTTTGTTTTGGATGATATGACTGCTTCTAAAGTGAGCACAAAGGCTTTTGCTAAGGCCTTCAAAGCGAATAAATGGGATTCCATTTTGTTTGTTGGCGGTGAACAATTAGACAAGAATTTTGCTTTGTCTGCTCGCAACATCAAAAATGTTGATGTGTTGCCTGTTCAAGGAGCAAATGTTTATGATATGATGCGTCGTGATGTTTTGGTATTATCCAAAGATGCAGTTGAAAAATTGGAAGGACGGTTAGCATAATGATTAAGAAGTCCGAAAAGAAAAGTTTAACCCCTAAAATGACAGATATTTTGGTTCGTCCTGTGATTACAGAAAAAGCCATGAAGTCTGCTGAAAATAATCAGGTTGTATTTGTGGTTGCTGCAAAAGCAACAAAGCCTGAGATTAAAGCCGCTGTTGAAGGTGTCTTTGGGGTAGAAGTAAAAGCGGTGAACACTTTGGTTAACAAAGGAAAAGTTAAAATGTTCCGTGGTAAAGAGGGTGTTCGCTCAGATGTAAAGAAAGCAATCATTACTTTGGCCAAAGGTCAAACTATTGATGTGACTGCGGAGGTGTAGCATGGCATTAAAGACTCAAAAATCTGGAAAAAATTCCAACAGACACTTGATTGGTATTGATCGGTCTGAACTGCACAAAGGTGCTCCGTATAAAACATTAGTAGAAGGTAAAAAGTCTACAGGTGGTCGTAATAATCATGGTCACATGACTTCTCGTCGTCGTGGTGGCGGTGTGAAGCAGGCCTATCGTTTAGTAGATTTTAAACGGAAAAAGATTGATATTCCTGCCGTGGTGGAACGTTTGGAATATGATCCAAACCGGACAGCCTTCATTGCTTTAATTAAATATGATGACGGTGAAATGTCTTATATTTTGGCACCACAACGCTTGGCAAAAGGGGATAAAGTCATTGCTTCTGCAAATGCTGATATCAAGCCAGGTAACGTGTTGCCTTTAAAGAATATGCCAGTCGGCACTATTATCCATAATATTGAATTACAACCAGGCAAGGGCGGTCAATTAGCTCGTTCTGCTGGATGTTATGCTCAATTGATTGGTAAAGATGCCGGATATGCTCAAATTCGTTTAAGTTCAGGTGAATTACGCTTGGTCTTAGCGGATTGTGTTGCTTCAGTTGGCGCAGTGTCAAACCCTGATAATCAAAATACTGTTTTGGCAAAAGCCGGACGTGCACGTTGGTTAGGACGTCGTCCTTCCGTACGTGGTATTGCGATGAACCCAGTGGATCACCCACATGGTGGTCGTACTAACGGTGGTCGTAACCCTGTATCACCTTGGGGCTGGAAGACTAAGGGTAAAAAGACAAGAAACAACAAGCGGACGAATAGTATGATTGTACGTTCTCGTCACGCATTGAAGAAAGCATAAGGAGGCATAGATGACAAGATCTGTCAGAAAAGGACCGTTTGTTGATAGCTATCTGTTGGAAAAAGCAGAGGAAGTCAAAAAAAATGGTCGTCATGAAGTAATTAAAACATGGTCCCGTCGGTCAACCATTTTGCCTGAGTTCGTTGGTTTGAATTTCAGCGTATATAATGGTCATAAATTTATTCCTGTATCGGTCAATGAAAACATGATTGGGCATAAGTTTGGTGAATTCGCACCAACACGGACTTTCTCTAAACATACGGCTGCGGATGCCAAGGCAACACAGGAGTAATAAGATGAAGAAACAAGTAAAAACAGCTTATGCAAAAGCACGTTTAATTCGTATTTCTCCACAAAAGTTGAATTTGGTGGCAGAAACTATTCGTGGATTAAAGGCTGACAAAGCTTTGGCCGAGTTGACCTTTTCTAAAAAACGGGTGTCAACGGATGTTAAAAAGGTATTGCAAGCAGCTATTGCTAATGCAGAAAACAATTTTGGTATGGATATTGATAAATTGTATGTTGCAGAGGCATATGTTGGTAAAGCAATGGTGATGAAACGGTGGCATGCTGCTGCAAAAGGTGCAGGTCACAAGATTTTGAAACCTTTTTCAAATTTAACAGTTGTGGTTGCGGAAAAAGAAGCTCAAAAAGCTCCTAAAGCAGAAAAGACTGCAGAAAAAGCACCAAAGGCTGCTAAAAAAGAAAAAAATGATAAAAAGGAGAGTGTCTAATGGGACAAAAAGTTAATCCAAATGGGTTGCGTTTAGGTATCAACCGCACATGGGATTCCCGTTGGTTTGCAGACGCAGACTATGGTGACAAATTGTTGGCAGATATCGAAATTCGCAATTTCTTAAACAAAAAATTGGCGGCTGCTGGTATCAGCCATATTGTAATTGAACGTCCCGCAAAAAAGGCACAGATTACAATTTATTGTGCTCGCCCAGGTGTTGTTATTGGTAAAAAAGGCCAAGATGTTGATTCTTTGAAAAAAGAGTTGACAAAATTAGCAACAGGGGATGAGGTTAGCATTAACATCGTAGAAGTACGTAAACCAGAAATTGATGCAAAATTAGTCGCTGAGAATATTGCTAGCCAATTGGAAAAACGTATTTCATTCCGTCGTGCTATGAAACGTGCAGTACAATCTGCTTTACGTCAAGGTGCCGAAGGAATTAAGGTTAGCTGTGGTGGCCGTTTGGGCGGCGCAGAAATTGCTCGTACCGAATGGTATTTAGAAGGACGCGTTCCTTTGCATACATTACGTGCTGATATTGATTACGGTTATGCAACAGCCCATACAGCTTATGGAACCTGTGGTGTAAAAGTATGGATTTATAAGGGTGAAATTTTGGGGCGTGATCCCATGGCTCAAGATAAGCGCTTGAGTGAACAACGTTAAGGAGAAGCAAAATGTTACAACCAAAAAAGACGAAATTTCGTAAAGCTTTTAAAGGTCGGATTCATGGAGTTGCTTCATCTGCAACATCAGTTGACTTTGGATCTTTCGGTTTAAAGGCATTGGAGCCATGCCGTATGACAGCTCGCCAGATTGAAGCTGCCCGTCGTGCTATTTCTCATGCCATGAAGCGTCAAGGACGTATGTGGATTCGTGTATTCCCAGATGTTCCAGTGTCCAAAAAACCGCCTGAAGTCCGTCAAGGTAAAGGTAAGGGATCTATTGAGTTTTGGATCGCACGTATTCAACCAGGACGTGTTTTGTTTGAATGCGATGGTATTAGCGAAGAAGTTGCGCGTGAAGCTATGCGTTTAGCTTCTGCTAAGTTGCCTATCAAAACCAAATTCGTAACCAGAACAGTTGATGAAGAGGTGTAAGATGACAAAGACGAAATTCAAAACAATTAAAGAAAAATCTGTTGCTGAATTGAAAGCTATGGAAGTTGATTTGAAAAAAGAAGCAATGAACCTGCGTTTTCAAGCAGCTCAAGGGGCATTAAAAAACACTGCACGTCGTAAACAAATCCGTCGTGAAATTGCCCAGATTAAAACTGCGGTTAATCAAAAGCCCGCTGCTAAGAAAGGAAAATAAACATGCCAAAACGTGTTTTACAAGGTGTTGTTGTTAGTACAAAGATGGATAAATCCGTTGTCGTTCGTGTTGAACGCCGTGTTATGCATCCTGTGTACAAAAAATATGTCAAACGCTCGAAGAAATATACAGCGCAAGACGAAAAGAATCTGTGCAAAGTTGGTGAGACTGTTCAGATTATTGAATGCCGTCCTATTTCCAAAACTAAAACTTGGATGGTAGTGACGGAAAAGTAAACTGTGAATCAAGAAAGGAAAACAAAATGATTCAAGTAGAAACTAACCTTGAAGTAGCTGATAACTCCGGCGCACGGAAAGTTCAGTGTATTAAGGTAATTGGCGGTGCTGGGCGGCGCTATGCTTCTGTGGGAGATGTAGTTATTGTCTCTGTGAAAGAAGCAGCTCCTCGTGGCAAAGTCAAAGAAGGTGAAGTACAACGTGCTTTGATCGTTCGTACGAAAAAGGAAATCCGTCGCCCTGATGGATCTGCTATTCGATTTGATTCAAATGCCGCTGTATTAGTTGATAAACAAGGAGAGCCTATTGGAACTCGTATCTTTGGCCCTGTAACACGTGAATTACGTGCTGCTGGTTTCGTCAAAGTGATGTCTTTGGCTCCGGAGGTTTTATAATATGAAACTGAAAAAAGGCGATAAAGTTGTTGTAACAACTGGAAAAGATAAAGGTAAAACAGGCGAAATTACAACTGTATTACCAAAGGAAAATAAGGTGATTGTTGCTGGCATCAATGTGGCTAAGCGTCATACAAAGCCATCACAAGAATCTGCAGGTGGTATCGTTTCCAAAGAAATGCCCATTCATGTATCCAATGTTGCTTATATTGATCCAAAAGATGGTAAGGCAACTCGGATTGGTTACAAAGTAGAGAAGGGCGGTCGCAAAGTTCGTGTTGCAAAACGTTCTGGCGAAGTTGTTGATAAATAAGGAGTAAAACATGGAAACAAGATTTAAAAAACTATATGATGAAGTGATTGCTCCAAATTTAATCAAAGAATTTGGTTACAAAAACAAAATGGAAGTACCCAAGTTGGACAAAATCGTTCTGAACATGGGTGTTGGTGAAGCTACCGAGGACAAAAAGGCCATTGAATCCGCTGTTAAGGAAATGGAAGCAATTTCTGGACAAAAGCCTGTGATTACACATGCTCGCAAGTCTATTGCTACATTTAAAGTGCGTGATGGCATGCCTATTGGCTGTAAAGTAACTTTGCGTAAAGATAAAATGTATGAATTCTTGGATCGTTTTATTACAATGGCGATGCCACGTATTCGTGACTTCCGTGGAGTTTCTGCCACAAGTTTTGATGGTCATGGCAACTATGCTATGGGTATCAAAGAACAAATTATCTTTTTGGAAATTAACTATGACACGGTGGACCAAGTGCGCGGTATGGATATTATTATCGGCACAACCGCCAAGACTGACAAAGAAGCAAAAGCTTTGTTAGCTGGTTTTGGAATGCCCTTTAAGAAGGAAGGAAAATAAGCATGGCAAAATTATGTCAAATTAACAGAAATAAAAAACGCGAGAAATTGGTTAAAAAATATGCCACTAAGCGCGCAGCTTTAAAAAAGGTTATTAAGGACAAAAAATCCAGTCCGGAAGAAGTCTTTGATGCCGCAATGAAGCTTTCTAAACTGCCACGCAATTCGTCCAAAGTTCGTGTTCACAATCGTTGTGAATTAACTGGGCGTTCTCATGGTTATTACAGAAAATTAAAACTCAGCCGTATTCAACTCAGAAAATTGTCCAGCGAAGGACAAGTTCCTGGTATGAAGAAATCCAGCTGGTAAGGAGAAGAAAAGATGTCTATGACAGATCCTTTGGGCGATATGCTGACTCGTTTACGTAACGGGGGCATGGC
>JAGCYU010000002.1 GCA_017960645.1 Alphaproteobacteria bacterium
CCAGCGGATGGAATTCGGCTACAGGAGCGTGCGCTAATGCAAAAGGCATTGATAGCACAACAGTTTGGACAACTTTGCCTGTGGATGCATCGCATTCTTATTATGTTATTCTATCTTCAGGTGCTGTGGGGGTAAACAATATCCAAACACGAGGCACCAACTCACTGCGGGAAAAGATTTCTAATTATGCTTTATGCATGGAATAAGGAGAGAGTTTAATATTTTTAGAACTCAGAATATCCAACAGGTTTAGGTTTGCTTAAAATTATTTTATTCTCATTGACACGTGAATAAAGGTAATGTGACACCATACCTTTTGTAAAGAATAAATAATTTTTAACTTTTCAGTAACCGGTATTGCATTTTACAGCAAATTATGCTATAAGTCAGTGCATGCTAGCATCAGTTTATTATTATTTAATTGCCTTTTTAGCGCCACTTTTTTATGCAACATCCTTGGTCATAGAAAGCTTTTTATCTTTGGCCGTTTTTAAACGTCCCCTTGTCATGGTATTTTTTGTTTCTTTGACAAATGCCTTATTCACGCCTTTAGTTTTGCTTTTAGGGGTTCCAACAATCCCTACCCTATCCAGCATTATCATTTATCTGTTGATTGCTACCATTGATATTTGTTATTTATATCCATACTATACCGCATTAAAAAAAACGGACACATCTATTGTCTCATCTTTATTTGCCTTGGGTAAAATTTTCGTACCATTCGCGGCTTTTATCTTATTAAACGAAACACTAAGTGTTGAACAATATATAGGATTTTTTATTATTATTGCTACATCCAGTATATTAAGTAAAAAAACACGCGCACGATTGCGACTTAATAAGGCATTTTATTTCATGTTTTTGTCCAGTTTCTTATTAGCCATACGTATATGTTTAGCAAAACTTGTTATGGAATGGGATCATAATTTTATCAATGTCTTAGTCTATCCTAATTTGATATCTGGTTTAATTCCATTTACTTTTTTGCTATCAGTGCGCAATAAATATGCCATCAAACGCAAATTCCCAATCTATAAAAAGCAATTTAAATTTTTTGTAATAATTGAATTTTTAACAGCTATTGCCATTGCTACTTCCACAATAGCCTTATCCAAACTATCTCCTGTTATTTGTACAGCGATTGAAGCCACAGAACCATTGTTCGTATTGGTCATAGCTTTATTAATCAATTCAACAGGTTGCTTTCACTTCCATGAAAAAACAAGCGTATTCAAAAAAATCACTTGCTTTTTACTTATCATCTTAGGTATCATTTTGACGTGTTTTTCGAAACAAACTTGAAAGTTTTTCACTATGGCAAATACGTTAGATAATATTTTAGTTATATACCTTGGGAAAACAAGCAACAGTGAGCCCAAAACAGTAACTTTTAAAGACTTTATAGATTTTGAGCAAACTAAACCAGAATCTTTATCTCCTCAAGAACGTGAACTACAACAAGCTATGGTTGATTTGTATTCTTTAAACGACCGTGAACCTCCTCTTTTTCTGAAATTTTCAAACTGGAGACCAGAACTTCCACTCACAATTGATGCAACTTCTTTTAATCAATATTTTGCCGAACAAACTGCAATTGCTGCCTATAATCCACGTAAAAACAATATTGTCTTTAAACATGATACCAATAACCACAATCCATTAATGGCAACTTTAGCCCACGAATTAAAACATGCGGAGCTCTATACCAAAGAATTGGCTGAGATGAAAGATACTAACAATTTGGCGATGCACCAAACAGGCATAATTAATGAATTGATTGCCTATAGATTTGAATTTTGTGTTTGGATGGAATATTGTTTAAAACATGCCTTCAGCCCTGATAAATTTATATCCTCTATTCGTGGATTTTTCAAATTCACAGATCTTTCGGTGCCGAAATGGAAAGCCATCTATGAAGAAATGTTAAAAAAAGAAACAACAAAACGACCTTTTGATTATCAAGACATATTGGACATGAACTTGTTTCCAAGTATAACACTACACTATAAAGACGAATATGATTTTATTGCTCCAATACACGATACAGATATCGGCATTCATCACTTTCCAAAAGCTTTTCGTTTAGGACGAGAATATTTACCTTTGTGCATAGCATTACCTCGCGATGCAAAACAGCCAGCCAATCGTTTTATTCAATTACTGTTTAACGGACATAAAGAAAAGGCCAATGCCTTATTATCACAGTTGACAAATGATGAAAAAGCTTCTGTTATTAATAAAGCAACCACAAGAGTTTTTTGGCCTCCTATAGGCTTTTCTTTAGAAACTCAAAGTGATTTAGATACATACGAAAAGAAATTACAACAACGTTGGAAATTTTTGGAACTTCACCGTGATACCCCTTTAATTCAAGAGCAAATAAAAGATTTTTTATATAAAGCAATAGCTATGGGTATGCCAAACTTAATCCAAGATATTTTAACATCAACACATAAAGGAGATAAATTATCCAAAATTCTAGATCACAAAACAGTTTGTACAATATTCGGCCTGAGTTGCTTAAACAAAGAATGGATTAAAATACTCTCTGATGGTTTAGCATTATCTCCAACACATATAGCTTTAGCAGATAAACAAAAAAATGTTATAGCAGAAATTTTCCTTAATCTTCAAGATGAAAAAGGAAATTATGTTTTAACTGCCGAAGATTTAAAAGATGAAAAAGATCCTGATCACGTTTTAGCTCATTACCATCAAAAACATCCTGATGACCCCCGTTTTAGCGATTCAATTGTTCGTAAAATAATAGCAGGAAAAGGAATGAAATCACAAAAAACTCTTCCTGTACAATCTACAAAAGCCTCCCAAACACCTTCAAAAAATTTTATTCTTTTCGATGATCAGCACACTTAATTTAATAGATTCAATTTAAACCTTTCCCCTAAAGAACATTATATAACATATTGGCAAGCCTTTAACTATACAATTCGTCAATAAAAACCCGGTTGTCAAATTAAAAAAACTTGACATATTTTTGTTATTAGGGTATGATATCTAAACCACTTGGGGTCGCATCAAAAGGATAACAATATGAAAAAAAATGAAATTCAACCCGAAAGAGATATAAACGGTCTATTCATAATTTACAAAAATACTCAACAAAAGACATCTTATCATTTTTATCGTATACAAAATGGCTTGTATTTTGAATTAGACCTTTCTAGACCTTTGAGAGAAGGTTTGATGTATGCATGGGAAGCAGCCAAACAACAAGGTTGCCCTGTTTATTATAACACATGCTCTGTAGGGATTGTGCAAGTTACTCCAGAAATGCACCGATTAGATGCATTAAATACCTTAACGGCTCAATTTTTAAGTAAGATGAAAATAGAACCTGCCCAAGAAGACATCAGAGGAAAGCATGCTCAGCAGATAGCGTTTTCAGACTTTTATTTTCCTAAAAAGGCAGAATTTAAATCAAAAGCAATAATAAATTTTTGTGCAAAGCATGGAATACTTGCTTGTGCTTTAGGGTCATATTATGACACTGCTGCACAATACATGAAATCGCATAAAATCCCCTATCAACATGCATCAGAAGTGTTAACATTGTTTGAGCTTCCCTCTTGCATCACATCTGAAAATTTGCTAGAATTAAAACAGAAACTTGTCTTATCATCAAATGACCCTAGAGTTATAGAAGCTGGTCGACGGGATAACGGCTATCTAAATTTAGCCCAGATATGTCATAATCAGAATCATGATATATCCTAAATAACGAGGAATATATAAAAAAATAATCTCTGTTTTATATGGCAAAAATTATTTTAAAACTTTATATGTTTTTCATAACATATTGATATTAAATTAAAATAATAATTATTGAATAATTTTATTTTATATGCTTTATTTGTTTCAATTTTTTAATTTGTCACATAAGAAAGTTTCCAAATAGGGCGTGCTGAAAATTCACAAAGATTCCTGACCGTTCACACAATAAACGGTCTGCGGTTAAAAAGTACGCCACAATCAGACAAAAAAAGCAAACAATATCAAAGAAGAAATAGTGGCTTTAATAAATTCTAAATTATTTTCATCGTCCATCCTACCATTGATGATTAACATTATAATTTTTCCTCTACAGCATACTTTGCAAACGTATAATACGTTCTTCAACCGGCGGATGCGTATCCAATAATCTTGCTACTTTTTTTAGCGGATTATAGATACAGACTGCAGCCATTTGTTGCGAATTATCCAATGCTTCCACACGGGGGTCCAACGAAATTTTTTGCAAAGCAGATGCCAATGCCCCAGGATTACGTGTAAAAAAAGATCCTGTAGCGTCTGCTTGAAATTCTTGTTTACGCGAAATGGCCATATGTATAAAGGGTGCTATAAAATAACGAAATAACAATAATGAAAGGCCAATGATTAGGAAAATACCTTGCACCCCATTCTCGTTTTTATTACGGCTGTTTGAGGAACGACCACACTGACGTATCAAAATTTCACCAAACATGCCGATAATACCGATCCCCGTAATCACATACATATTCAATCGAATATCCCGATTTTTAATATGCGCCATTTCATGTGCTATAACGGCATCTAGCTCTAAGGGCTTTAATTTTTTTACAATTCCCGTAGTCAAAGCGATGGAAGCTGTTTGTGGCGAAAAACCCGTTGCAAATGCATTTAATGAATCATCATTGATTAAATAAACTTTCGGTGTAGGAAGACCTGCCGCCAAGGCAATATTTTCCACAGCCCGACGCACCTTTAAATGCTCTTCATTATCTTGACACAAATGCGCTCCTGCAAACGACAGCATCATCTTGTCCCCCATCAGACAAGATAAAATGGTCAATCCTGTACAAAGCAACAAAATAAAGGGAATTGTCTGCCAAAAGACTGCCATAATATCCTTAGCTTCCTGTGGAGATTGCGCAGATAGTATGCTAAACAGAACAAAAGCCAGATAAATAAAAGCGGTTAAGGCAATCGGAAATAAACACACAAGGCCGAAAATTTTCCAGTTATTTTCGGCGATGTGCTGGTAAACGTTTTTGCGTTTTATCATTAAAATTTCACCTGAGGAGCTTGTTGAGCAGCCTTAGCCTCTTCGCCCGACAACTCAAAGAAATCAGCCTTTTCAAAATGGAATAACTTGGCAAAAATATTACTTGGGAACATTTCAATCTTAGAATTCAATCCCATCACAACAGTATTGTAAAATTGACGGCTTGCTTGAATTTTTGTTTCCGTATCAGAAAGCTCTTGTTGCAACGATAAAAAGTTTGTATTTGCTTTCAATTCGGGGTAACTTTCACCCAGTGCAAAAATGGATTTTAAAGCACCGGTCAACCCCTCTTCTGCCTTCCCTTTATCCTTAGCGCCCGTTTGGCTCATAGCCGTGGCACGAGCTTGAATGACCTTTTCTAATGTACCACTTTCATGGCTGGCGTATCCTTTGACAGTTTCAACCAAATTAGGAATTAAATCATACCGCCGTTTTAATTGCGTATCAATCGTACTCCACGCTTCTTTCACCTGCTGACGATTTTTCACTAATCCATTGTACACAGAAACACCATAAAGGGCCAAAACGGCCAAAATAATCAGAGCAATCAACATATTTTTCCTTTCATTTAAAGTTGATAAAACCAGTCTAAAAACTTTTACATAAAATGTCAACCTATTTTAAAATCAGATACAATTTTAAAGAAAAGAATCACTTACCGTAAAGTGCAAGAAATTCTTGTCTAACGAGAAAAAAGATGTTTCAGAGTGAGCCAAACGCTGCGACTTGTGGAATCTTGCCAAAATTGTGTATAAGGTTTCATTTGTAAGGCTTCATCTAAAGTTACATCTGTATCCATTGCTTTTAAAAAGGCAGCGCAACTCTCTGCAAAAATCTTAGAATCGGCATCATGTGCAAACTTCATTGGTCGAGGTATTTTCTGAAGCTCATCTTCTGCCCAGCCTGTGTGCCCTACCAAAGCTTTTTTAAGGTATAAAGTTCGCCCCTCTTTTGTTGTTAAATCTACAGTTTCCCACCAAGGTAAAATTTCTGTTTTCTCTTGTGTTAGGTCACGCGGGTTTAATTCTTGCAAAATCAAATCTCCCATCATATGACCGTGAGTTTCCATTAGCAAACGAGCCAAGGCGTATTCATCTTCTGTTGTAGCATTGTGCTGTGCGACCTTTGTAATATCCCACATTATAGCATGAGCAAACTCATGTCCAAGCGTAGCAATTTGCTCATCTTGTGTTGACAAGCGCATGGGATTTAAACTGACTTGTTTAAATTCGCACAAACCTTTATGGGGCATTGTTTTATTGAATTTTAAAATGCAAGGACTACCCGTCATCAGATGCTCAACTTGTCCAACAATTCGTTGTCCTGTTTTAGTTTCTTGCAAACTATCCAGTAAAAAGGCCAGCTCAATTTGCTCTGTTTTAGTTCCTTGAAGCTCAAACATAAAATCCTCCATTAGTATAGTTGCCTACATTGTAGTATAAAATGCTCTTGGTGTCAATTTTGTTGATAAAAGTCCGATAGTTTACGATTTTTATTTGTTTTTGAAAGTCCAACAATCGGACTCGCCGAATAGCTTGCAAACAAAAGAAAAAGCCCTCGTTTGAAAGAGGGTTATAATGCATGGTGCGCGCTGCTTTGCGACTATCGGACTCAAATCACATCAGGATTGAAAGAAAAATTGGCAAAGATATTGACACTTCATAATGATTATGATATGTTGCTCCTAGAATGTAGTGGGAGAAATAATCAAAATGAAACAACAAAAATTTAAAGCACAAATTCAGACAAAACGTCTTATTTTGAAAGGTAGAGAAACTGCGACATTTGAAATGGCAACTGCCTTTTCAAATCTTATTCAACAAAATATAAAGTTTTTACGCAAATGGATAGGGTTTGCATGGCAAGAGAATACACCTGAAATAAGTTATAGAAAGTGTTATAAAAGTAGCCAATTATGGCATGAATTAAAAGAAGCTGATTATAATATTTTTTTAAAAAATGGAGAATTGATTGGTCAAATCAATATGAAAGATGTTGATTATAAGACGGCATCTGGTGAAATTGGTTATTATATGGCTGAAAAGTACACAGGGAAGGGATATATGACCGAAGCAATTCTTGCGCTGGAAACAGAATTTTTTAAACGTGGTATCAACAGAATTCAAATTTGTACAGATAAAGATAATATCCCATCCGTCAATCTAGCTAAACGATGTGGTTATAAATTGGATGGGATAATGCGAGATGACAGTTTGGCGGCCTCTGGCAAGGGGCTCAGAAGTACCGCTATTTATTCAAAGCTTAGGGCTGAATGGCAAAAAGAACAAAAGAAGAAATAGTCCGATAATTTGCGGTTTTTAGCCATTTTTGAAAGTCCAACTATCGGACTCGCTGAAATGCTTGCAAACAAAAGAAAAAACCCTCGTTTGAAAGAGGGCTTTACAACATGGTGCCGCAGGAGAGAATGTTCGCTTGTCGCTCATCCCTCGTCCAGCTCGGGACCGCCCAAAGGGCGTCTACTTCGCTAAAGCTTCGTGAACGGCCTCTCCCCCCGAGAGTCCTATTTCCACAACAAACTATCACAAAAAAATCCCCTTAAACCTAAGGGGCTTTTTTAGTGGTGCGCGCTGCTTTGCGATTATCGGACTCAAATCACACCAAAATTAAAAGAAAAATTGCGAAAAATATGTTGATTTAATTTTTTGATTTGTGTAAGAATATATGTATAATATTCAACGAAAGGATTTTATATGAAAAAAATTGCAGTTTTGGTACTCTGTTTATTGCTTACAGCTTGTGGAAGCGTTCAGACGTGGAGATATACCAGCGAACCAAAATCTTATGAAAAACCGAAAATAGAGAAAATAATCGTTGTTCCTCCATTCAGGGATATAAGACAGAATGAGAATACTCAAAAATACATGGCCTTAGCTTGGATACCTCTTGTCCCATACAGTCAACTGGTTGAAGCGAACACGCCAGAAGGTCTTCCTTTGGCGTTAGCTAATTTTGGAACTGCATCGGAAACATTAGCTAAGACGACAGCTGAGGAACTTAATAATGCATCCATTTTCAAGAACGTGTATTTTAGCTTTAATACAGAAGAAAGTCCATTGATTTTGGAGGGAACACTTAAAGATTTTAAATTGGAGCGTTATTGGACATTTTATGGTTTAAGTTTGCCTGGTGATTTGTTATGGTTTTTGGGATTTCCGGCGGGTAAAGCTTATAATACAATCACAATTCAGTATCGCTTAATTGATAAAAAAGGGAGGGAATTTTTTAACAAAGAATACACGCAAAAAGAAGATTGGCTTCAGGGATTCTATTACGGAAATGAAAACTATCGATTGGAAAAGTTGGTGAAAAAGATTAATATGGAATTAGTAGAGGATTTGAGTAAGTTAGATAAAAAATTAAAATAGAAGTCAAGATTAGTTTTAGCCTCTGTCATTGTGCTGATAGAGGCTTTTTCATAGCTTTGGAATATAAAAAATCATATTTAATAGTCCGATAATTGGTGATTTTTGGCATTTTTCGGACTTACCATTATCGGACTCGGCGAAACGCTTGCGGTTAAAATAAAAAGCCCTCATTTGATTGAAGGCTTTAAAACATGGTGCGGGCTGCTTTGCGATTATCGGACTTCTGCTAACAACAAACTACTAGGCAAACTCAAATCACTGAACGATAACTTTCCAGAGTTCAGAAAATGTTGAACCAATAGTGCTATAAACAAAATGGCCTTTGTCTTCAAAGGATTGAACCTTGATATTCTTATAAAACGATAAAATTTGATCTACACTATTTATAATTTCTTTTTCATCATCGGAGGAATAAAATAGAACTACTTTCTTGATGTTATTTAAAGCTGCCTTATTCATTTGAAAATCCAGAAAATTTCCGTATTCTTTATCTGGATCTAACCACGGAGCAACAAGTATTAATTTTTCCAATTTGACATCAGGATTATTCTGTAGCCATTTAAGCATAAATCCCGCCCCCGCACTATGACCAATAATAATTTTGACATCCTTATTATAAACTCTTTCAAATGTCTCTTTCCAATCACTATAATTGGGATGATAGGCTTTTGGCATCTCAGGTGTTTGGCACAAAATATCGTGGCATAGAAATTGTTTTTGCAGCCATGGAAACCAATGGGAATTCGAAAGTGAAGGATAACTCAGATCAAAGTATTCATCCTTATCACAAGTTCCATGTAGAATCAATGCATTTTTCATTTAATTCCTTTCTCCAGTTGTTATATCATTATTCTACATTAAATTATGGCACAAAGCAACAGAAAAGTCCGATAATTTGCTGTTTTTAGCGATTTTTAACAATCTGACTATCGGACTTGCCAGATAGCCTGCAAACAAAAGTAAAAGCCCTTATTTTGTTAAGGGCTTTAAGACATGGTGCCGCAGGAGAGAATCGGACTCTCGACCCCATCCTTACCAAGGATGTGCGCTACCACTACGCTACTGCGGCAACTGACAAATGATCGTAAGTAAACGCCATCACCTATCAGGAACGCATTGTAATCTATTTTATCCGGATTGTCAAGTACTTTAACAACGCTCCATGCCAATGTTCATTTAATTTCATAGACATAGCAGGTATCATATTTTGTTCCAAAAGAAATTTCCTGTTTTGCCTTTAAGTTCGGCATAGGAAAACGGTTCACATAAATCAACGCCCCTGGTTTAGCTTCTTTTTGGCATTTATTTTCAATTTTAGGCATAGCACTATTCAGCAAAAACAAAAAAATCACATCGGCTTTAGAAATATCTGCATCAAACAAATTCTGACGCACAAAGCTCAGGTTTGGCATTTTTCTGGCACGAAACTTACTTATGATATAAGGAAGATAGCCATATTCAATCCCAACAAAAGTATGTTTTGGAAATTTTTTTGCTAGCGGCAATAACAAAGTCCCCCAACCCGCTCCCAAGTCCATCACAATTTGCTTGTCTTTCTTGGCAAGACGTCTAGCAACAGCCTCTATCATGGCTTTTTTAATTTTACCAGTTGATGGGACCGGAGGCGGGTTACGCATAAAACCAGAATTAAACGCAAAATAAAGAGCAATCACGCCGACACCACAGATTGCAACCATTAAAATGGCTTGCAATACACAAAGTATTAGTAAAAGAAGATTACTCATTAAGATATTTGTTTTCCTTTTTCAGATTTTGTAGTAGCACGTAACACAACTCTTCTTGAGCTTTGCTTTATACGAACAGGAGAATCCTTTTGCTCATTTTTACTATTGGCTTTAGCCAACCCTCTGCCAAGTTTGTCTGTTTTTTCTTTCTGAAAACTACTTGAATTTGATCCTTTTTGTATTCCTTCGCGACGTAACGAATCCAAACCATACTTAATAAAATGGTATATATATGGAATAATCCGTATTGTCATTACAATCAATCCGCTGGCACCAAACGCTTGAGCAATGATTGCTATGACATCAGCAATGTCTTTCCCATAAGTCATGAATATATCACGTAATCCCGGCGACACAACAAAGCAGCCTGCACTTACGCCACTAGCAACAGCAATTTTTAACAAATCATGTTTTATTTTGGCTTCCATTTCATATTCCTCCTCATCAATAATCCGTACCTATAAGACTATATTTAACATAAGCATATTTGTTAATGCAAGCAAAAAAATTCAAAAAAGTCCTTGCATTTTATTTAAAAATCTGGTATGAATATAATTGTTTTGATTAAATGGGTGTGTAGCTCAGGTGGTTAGAGCGTTACGTTGACATCGTAAAGGTCGCTGGTTCGAGTCCAATCACACCCACCATTTATTCCGCCGATAATGGCGGTTTATTTTTTAAAGGATTTCAATATATTAATGAGAGCAGATAAAGCATTAGTTGAACTAAAAATTTTTCTAACTCGCACCAAAGCTCAGCAAGCCATCAAGGATGGAATCGTTACCTATCAGGGACAAGTCATCACCAAGCCCGGCACAGATATTTCAGACACTGCTCAATTATCCATCGTTGGGGAAATAATGCCCTATGTATCCCGCGGGGGATTAAAACTGGAAAAGGCACTTCACCATTTTCAGATTGATTTAAAAGGCAAGACTGTACTGGATATAGGATCATCCACAGGCGGTTTTTCCGATTGTGCTTTACAACATGGGGCAAAACATATCATTGCCATTGATACAGGCACAAATCAAATGGATTCTCAGCTGCGTCAAGATAAGCGCATTTCATTATTCGAGCAAACGGATTTTCGCTCTTTTCCTATTGAAAAAATGTCAAAAGCCCAAGTTGCTGTCATTGATATTTCTTTTTTATCCGTCACAAAAATCTTAAAGAAATTGGCTTCTTTGCAAAATATTCAAGAAGTAATCTGTCTGATTAAACCTCAGTTTGAATGTGGCAAAGAAATTGCAGACAAATATAAAGGCGTTGTTTTGAATCAACAAGTTCACATTGATATTTTGAACAACCTAATTTTAGCATTTCAACAAAATGGATTTTTTATTCAAGGATTAACCTTTTCTCCTATTACCGGTGGTTCTGGCAATATTGAATATCTGGCATATTTTTCACATCAAGCACAACGCCCTTTTAATATAGAGCAAAAAGTCCAGCAAGCTTTTCAAAAACTAAAGTAAGATTTAGACTTGCAAACACGTATTTTTTTTGCTAGACTGCCATTATTATTGTCCAAACGAGGGGGATAAGTATGAACACAAATCTTTTTTTTACAACTGTTTTGGTGTTGGCTAGCTATTTTCCAGCACAGGCACAAACGCTTTCCATGGAACAATGTTTGCCCCTGCTCCAACGTGCAGAATTGGAACCAAACCCGGCCATTTATGATCAATGTGGCTTTAATGACGTTACAATAGCCACCACACAATGGCCCCCTATACTAGAAGAAAACAAAGTTGCACATGCTTTATACGAGATATGTGTACGCCATCCAAAACAACCACAATCACAAGCTTATTGCATGATGGCCGCAAAATTGGGCGATGGGCCTGCTGTTGCTTGGGCAGGAGACATCTATTTCAAAAAAAATCAAATTCCAAAAGCCATAAGCTATTATAACTATGCTTTACAACGTGGCGGATTACCCATTGAACGAGAAAGCCAAATCATTACTCAAATGGCATTATTATATGTGCGCCCCGATAGCCCCTATTACAATCCAACAGAAGCCATCCCTTTGCTTCAAAAAGCATCTCAACAAAGATCCGCTTTGGCAAATAATATGATGGGGTATTTTACTTTTGCAGGCTTGTATGGGATTCCTCAAGATGATAAAGAAGCCTTTACCTATTTTTGGCGAGCCATTTTACTTGGATGCCCAGCCGCAGAGGAAAATTTGGGCTTATTTCAACTGGCTACACAACAAAAAGAATTGGATAAAAAAACAGCTTTAAATTTAATGTCACAACGCATTTTTTCCTGTGAAGCATCGAAGAAAAAGGAATTAACAGTAGGAGATTTAACGATTAAACTTTATCACCTCAGTTTTACACCTCAAGAATGTGCAGATTTAAATTACTATGCGGAACGTCTGATAGATACTAATTTACCATTCACAGGTAAAGACAAATGCGCTTTTAGCAAGGATCTGAGTCAGATCAGCCAATTTTTAAATAATAGGCAACCGTAAAATTGTACTTGATTTTTTCTTTTAAATCTGGTATAATTCAAGCCATTCCGTGAATCCTTGCCCATTTTACGGAAGATGGGCTATGTTTCAAGCGCCTTTCCATAGGGGAAATTGCGTATAAACCGAAACGAGAAAAACCAAAAGGAGAAGGTAAATGCCTTTTTATGAAAATGTCTTTGTCGCACGCCAAGACTTAACACCTGCAAAGGTCAAAGAGTTGGCCGACAAGTTTGCCGCTATTATTAAAGCCAACAACGGCAAAGTTACAAAAACTGAAGACTGGGGTCTTCGCGATTTGGCTTATAAAATTCAAAAGAACCGCAAAGGTTACTATACATTAATGAACATTGATGCTCCCGCTACTGCAGTGATTGAAATGGAACGGTTAATGCGTTTGGATGAAAATCTGTTGCGTTATTTGACTGTCAAAGTTGATGCTTTAGAGGAAGGTCCCTCTGCTATGTTAGAATCTAAACATAGACGCGTCAAAGATGAAAAAGCTGAGATTGAAATTTCAGAAGGAGATATGTAAGATGGAAAAAACATTTTTAGGACACAGCCATGCTTGCCCATTTTGTGCAGCTGGCGCAAAAGAAATTGATTACAAAGATGTCCGTTTGACATCAAAGTATATCTCTGAACGTGGCAAAATGATCCCTGCTCGTATGTCTGGTGTATGTACCAAACATCAACGCAGTCTTGCCAAAGCAATCAAACGTCAACGTTTCTTGGCTTTATTGCCATTCATCAGCGAAAATTAAGGAGGATGACATGGAAATTATTTTATTGGAACGTGTTGATCGTTTAGGTCAAATGGGGGATGTCGTCAAAGTTAAAAACGGATATGCAAGAAATTACTTGTTCCCTCAAAAAAAAGCCTTGCGTAAAACGGCTGATAACATGAAATTGTTTGAAGCAAAACGAGCTGAATACGAAGCATTAAATGCTAAGTTAAAAGCAGATGCTGAGGTTTTGGCTCGCGCATTAAAGGGTGTTTCAGTCACTATTATTCGTCAAGCCGCAGAAACAGGACAATTGTATGGTTCCGTAACTGCTCGCGATATTTGTGACGCTTTGGCTGAAAAAGGTCATAAAGTTGAGCGTCGTTTTGTGGCATTAAATGCACCATTCAAGGTTATGGGCATTTTTGATGTAACCTTAAAGCTGCATCCTGATGTAGAACAAATCGTTCGTGTAAACATTGCTCGTTCGGCTGCCGAAGCCAACAAAGCTGCTTCAAAAGCCGCTAAAAAGGCTAAAGCAGAAACAGCTCCTGCTGCTGAACCAGCAGAAACAAAAGCTGAAGAAAAAACAGCCGAGTAATAACTCAAGACACCTTATTAAAACAGGAAGCAGATGCTTCCTGTTTTTTTATACAAAAATTAAATATAAAAACTAATTCTCAACAGGAACAATTTTTCCATCTTTGAAAGTTGCCAAATAAAATTCATAGATAACATTGCCATCATCTAAAAACTCTATATCGCCGGCAATACCTTTCCATTTACCCAATTTTGCATAAGTCTCTTGTGTAAAGGGTTTATTGTTTTTAATTGTCCAGTTAATTAAATCTAATGTATCCCAAACCTCAAGAGGCACAAAATATGGACGTCCACCGATGATTTGTTCAATTTCTCTTAAGATGGGGACATTTGGTCCTTCAGTTAATTGCATTTTTTTGTCAGGAAAAA
>JAGCYU010000003.1 GCA_017960645.1 Alphaproteobacteria bacterium
GCAGTGCGGTTTTGTTCTTTGGAATGTTTCTTTTGTCATTTTATACTTTCTTTCATTAACTGATCAGTTAGTAAAATGAAGTCTTGCGACTTCGGTTCTTTGATTTTCAAGTGTTTTCTCACTCGCAAACCTCCAAATGGAAATTGAAGCCTTGCATTATTGGAGCGGGTGATGGGAATCGGACCCACGTATTCAGCTTGGAAGGCTGCTGCACTACCATTGTGCTACACCCGCAACTGGTGGAAAGGGCTGGATTCGAACCAGCGAACTCATAAGAGGACAGATTTACAGTCTGTTGGCTTTAACCACTCACCCACCTTTCCACAAAGGCAGTTCCTTTCGATCACGAAAGTACGAATATTATGCCGTTTTTTTCTTGCTTTGTCAAGAGATTTTTTGTACAATCTTTTCTATGGAGAGTGTGAATCGTTTTTCCCAAAGTATATCTGAAGACAGATTGTTTTATCCAAAGGAAAAAAGTTATGCAAAAATCAACATCTAAAAGCCTGTATTTATATGGTAAGCATGTGGTGGCGATGGCAGTGCAAAATCCTCGGCGTCGCATTTTGGAAATTTATGCGACCAAAGAAACCGCGGCCGAGATGAATTTGCCGCAAAATATACCCGTGCATCCCGCAGATAGAAAATTTTTGGACTCTTTAGTTGGGCAAGGGGCTGTACATCAAGGTGTCGTTGCAAAATGCGAACCGTTGTCGCCTGTGGACTTAAAAGAATTTATTAAAGGCGTGAAAGATAAAGACAAGTGTTTGATTATTGTTTTAGATCAGGTGACGGATCCTCATAATATTGGTGCGATTATGCGTTCTGCGGTGGCCTTTAATGCTTCGGCGATTATTATGCCAGAGGCAGGGGCGCCATCCGAATCTGGTACTTTAGCAAAATCTGCCAGCGGCGCAACCGAACTGATTCCTGTGATTCGAGTGTCTAATTTAGTCCATGCAATGGATATGTTAAAAAAGGCCGAGTTTTGGTGTGTTGGTTTGGATGGGTATGCCAAAGATTATATTACAGACAGAAAATTACCCAAAAAATGTGTGTTAATTTTGGGGGCAGAGGATGGGATGCGGCGCTTGACCATGGAAAATTGTGATATGGTTGTGAAATTGCCGATGAATTCTGCTATAGAGTCATTAAATGTATCTAATGCCGCCGCTGTGGCTATGTATGAATGGAATAGGGGATAACTTATCATTAACAAAACAATAAAAAACACCCCCACAAAATTGCAGGAGTGTTTTGTTTTGATTTTCGAATTATTCCGCAGGTGTTTCAACAGGAGTTTCTGCGCTTGGAGCAGGTTCTGTTGCTTCTGCTGGTTTATCCTCGTGCTTTTTGTCATGATGACGTTCTTTACGTTCAGGTTCTGGCAATTCAATGATTTCGCCAGTTTCCTGATTGACGCGTTTCATAGACAATTTAATTTTGCCACGATTATCGGCGCCTTGGCATAAAACTTTAACCTTGTCGCCTTCTTTCAAAACGTCGGTGACCTTTTCAACGCGTTCTGGTTTGATTTCGGATACGTGGACTAAGCCATCGCGGTTTGGCAAGAAGTTTACAAATGCGCCAAAGTCCATAATCTTAACAACAGTGCCATCGTAAACCATACCTTTCTCTGGTTCGGCAACAATGCCTTTAATCCAATCATAGGCAGCTTTACCAGCTTCACCGTCCGTGCAAGCAATGGACACAACACCTTCTTCGCTGATGTTAATTTTGGCACCAGTTTTTTCGGTAATTTCACGAATGACCTTACCACCGGAGCCAATGACATCACGGATCTTATCCTTATCAATTTGGAAAGATTGAATGCGTGGTGCATTTGGGCTAACCTCTGGACGAGGAGCGGCAATAGATTCTGCCATCTTGCCCAAAATATGCATACGGCCTTCGTGTGCTTGCTTTAAAGCAATTTCCATGATTTCTTTTGTAATGGATGTGATTTTAATATCCATTTGCAAAGCGGTCACACCGTCTTTTGTTCCGGCAACTTTAAAGTCCATATCGCCCAAGTGATCTTCATCACCCAAGATATCTGTTAAAACAGCAAACTTGTCACCTTCTTTGATCAATCCCATAGCAATACCTGCCACAGGTTTTTTCATAGGAACGCCTGCATCCATCAAAGATAATGTAGAACCGCAAACAGTGGCCATAGAGGATGAACCGTTGGATTCCATAATATCGGATACAACACGGATTGTGTATGGGAATTCTTCCTTGCTTGGTAACATAGGATGAATTGCACGCCATGCCAACTTACCATGTCCAATTTCACGACGACCAGGAGAGCCTAAACGTCCGATTTCGCCCACAGAAAATGGTGGGAAGTTGTAATGTAAAATAAAGGATTCAGATGCTTCGCCGTCCAAAGAATCAACGATTTGTTCATCATCCTCTGTTCCCAAAGTTGTTACAACCAAGCCTTGTGTTTCGCCACGAGTGAACAAAGCGGAACCATGTGCTTTTGGCAATAGTCCAACTTCTGTTTCAATGATGCGAACTGTTTTGGTATCGCGGCCATCAATACGTGGATTGCCAGCTAAAATCGAATCGCGCACTGTTCTGGCTTCTAATTCATGGAACACTTTTTCGTAAATAGCTAACTCGGCATCTTTGCCTTCAAACAAAGCTTTTGCTTGTGAACGGATTTCGTCTAATTTAGCTTGGCGTTCTAACTTATTATGGATTGTATAAGCAGCAGCGATATCTGCTCCCAACTTTTCTTTGATTTCGGCACGAACTGTGGCATATTCGGCTGGTTCTTCTTGAACTTCCCAAGGATCTTTTGCACATTTTTCTGCCAAGGCAATAATCATGTCGATAACTGGCTTTAAAGATTCATGACCGAATTCAACAGCGCCCAACATTGTTTCTTCTGATAATTCTTGAGCTTCAGATTCAACCATCAACACACCTTCGCGTGTTCCGGCGACCACTAAATCCAAATCAGAATGTTTCATTTGTTTAACATCCGGATTCAAAACATATTGCCCGTCAATATATCCGACCCGAGCCCCTGCAATAGGACCTAAGAATGGCAAACCAGAGATTGTTAAAGCAGCGCTGGCAGCAATCATAGATACGATGTCGGCTTGAGTTTTTTTATCATAAGAAATTAACGTACAAACAACTTGAGTTTCGTTGTTAAATCCTTTGACGAACAAAGGACGAATAGGGCGGTCGATTAAACGAGAAACCAAAATTTCATGTTCGCTTGGTTTGCCTTCGCGTTTAAAAAATCCCCCCGGAATTTGACCGGCTGAATAAGTTTTTTCTTGGTAGTTAACGGTCAATGGAATAAAATCTTCAAAAGTTTCAGGCTTTGTTTTTGCAGCACATACTGTAGCATGTACCATTGTATCGCCATAACGCACAATCACAGATCCATCTGCTTGGCGAGCAATTTTTCCTGTTTCAATAGATAAAGGTTTTCCCCCCCAAGTGATTTCTTCTTTAAACGTATTAAAAATTGTCATATATTCTTTTCCTTTCATACATATATGGGAAAGGGAGTCCCTTGACCCCCCTTCCGAGAGCGAAATTATTTCCGCAATTTCAAGCGGGCAACAAGGGCGTCATAACGCGCAGGATCTTGTTGCTTCACATAGCCGAGCAAACGACGACGTTTTGTAACCATAGAAATCAATCCGCGACGGGAATGAAAATCTTTTTTATGGGTTTTAATATGTTCAGACAAAGCGTTAATCTTTTCTGTTAATACAGCGATTTGAACTTCAGGTGAACCTGTATCCCCAGGTTTGGTTGCAAAATCGGCAATAATTTGCTGTTTAGCTTGTTTTGTGAACGACATCTTTCTTTCCTTTCATTTGTAGTTAACGGCCTTTTTCTCCCATGTTATCGGCACAAACCGAGATATCGGTCAGTCAGGTCAACAACATCTTCATCAAAAAAGACGTTGCCATTATACACGAATTTTTATAAAAAATCAACCCCAAATAAACTCTGGGCGGATAACATGATTATCCTTTTGCACAAGCCCTAAAATTTTATTTTCAACTTGGGCACAATAAATGCCATTTTCAGATGTTTTTTGTTCATGTTCCAGTTTCGCCCAAGATAATCTTTGTCCTTTGGATAAGCGGACGATTTCTGCTTCAGAAAATGTCAAAATGGGTATGTTTTGCAATACATTTTCCATGGGAATCAAGGGCAAAGTATCGGCAGTAATTTTTCCGGATTTTATATCTTCTAAGGGAACTGATTGTGTGATATCAAAAGGCGCGCAATTTATTCGGTGTAACATTGTGACAACCCCGACAGTGTCCAACGCATGGGATATGTCATGAGCTAGTGTCCTGACATAAGTGCCTTTGCTGCAAACGACTTCAAATGTGGCACTTTCTATATCGTTGTTAAGCAGACAAAGATTATAGATTGTAATCGGGCGAGATTTTAAAACGACTTCTTGGCCTGCTCTGGCCAGGTCATAAGCGCGTTTTCCGTTAACTTTAATAGCTGAAAAAACATTAGGCGTTTGCATAATTTGTCCGGTAAATTTAGCTAAGATTTTTACAATTTCATCTGAGGAAGGACGTTTATTACTGGTGGCAATTTTTTGACCGGCTAAATCATCCGAATCTGTTTCAATACCCCATTTTACCCGAAATTGATAGGTCTTTTTGCTATCCATGACATAAGGAATTAAACGTGTTGCTTTTCCAAAAGCAATAGGTAAAACCCCGGTTGCTAACGGGTCTAATGTACCGGCGTGGCCAATTTTTGCTGGATGTAAAAAATATTTTAGCGTAGATACAACTTGTGTTGAGCCCATTTGATAAGGCTTATCAATCACCATAAATCCATTTAAATTATTCTTTATATTTTTCAATGTCAGCTTTCACTTTAGGCGAACTTAATAATTCATCAATATGTTGCGCGTTATCAAGGCGAGTATCCACAACAAAATCCAAATCGGGGACGATTCTGAGCATCATTTTATGTCCGATTTCTTTGCGGAATACGCCTTTATGGGCTTGCAGTAATTCAACTTGTTCCTCGGAATCAACTGGTTCAATGGCACGAATAAAAATCCGTGCAAAGGATAAATCTGGAGAAATATCTACATCTGTAATCATGACATAGGAAGCCTTTAATCCCGCGATGAATAAATCATTGTGGATAAGCATCATACCAAGGACTCGTTTGATTTCGTTGGCAACTTTGAGTTGGCGTTCCGAAGGTGCTTTTTTACTTCTCATAACCCCTCCTATTTTGCTACGAATTTAACAGCAGTTTGTTCAATTTCAAAACATTCAATGATATCTCCAACTTTAATATCATCAAACTTATCCAATTTAACGCCGCATTCAAAGCTTTCTTTAACCTCGCGCACATCATCTTTCATGCGCTTGAGTTGTTCCAAATCCCCTGTATAAATCACAGTATCGTTGCGTAACAAGCGTACTTTTGCTCCGCGTTTAATCAGTCCTTCTGTAACCATACATCCGGCAATTTTACCAACTTTGGAAATAGAAATAACCTGACGAATTTCCGCATAGCCGATGATTTTTTCGTGTTCTTCCGGAGTTAACAGTCCTTCAACGGCTTTCTTAATATCATCTGCTACATCATAGATAATAGAATAATAACGAATATCAACGCCGTCACGTTTTGCTGCTGCACGAGCACCTTGGTTTGCACGTACATTAAAGCCGATGATTAAAGCCTTGCTGGCTCTAGCCAAAGCAACATCTGTTTCGTTAATGCCACCCACTGCGCTATGCACGATATTAACTTTAATTTCATCATTTTTGATTTTAGATAATACACCAATTAAGGCTTCAACAGATCCTTGTACATCTGCTTTGATCAAAACAGGAACCTCTTTCATTTCGCCTGCTTTAATTTGTGCAAGCAATCCTTCGGTTCCGCCCAAACGCTTGACGTTCAAAAGTTCGCGCGTTTTTCTGGCACGATAGGCAGAAATTTCTCGGGCCGTATTTTCATCAGCTACCACCACAAAATCATCCCCTGCAGCAGGAGTCCCATTTAAGCCTATAACTTCTACTGGCTGTGCGGGCACAGCTGTTTCTAATACTTGTTGTTTTGCATTTGTCATAGAGCGGACACGGCCCCATTCTTGGCCTGTCACAAAAATATCCCCAATATGTAAAATGCCGCGCTTGACTAAAACGGTTGCAACAGAGCCACGTCCTTTTTCCATACGGGCTTCCACAACAACCCCTTCGGCTGTACAATTTTGTGGCGCTTTTAAATCCAACATTTCTGCTTGTAATAAAATAGCTTCAACCAGTTTATCCAAATTCGTTTTGTTTTTGGCAGAAACTTCAACATCCAAAATATCTCCCCCCATTGATTCTACTGCAACTTCGTGTTGCAACAAATCCATACGTACTTTATTAGGATTGGCTCCGGGGACATCCATTTTGTTAATGGCAACAATAATGGGAACACCGGCCGCTTTGGCGTGATGAATAGCCTCAATAGTTTGTGGCATCACGCTATCATTTGCGGCAACCACCAAAATGACAATATCTGTCACCTGGGCTCCACGTGCACGCATAGCTGTAAAGGCTTCGTGTCCCGGGGTATCAATAAATGTAATTTTTTTACCATTGGCTAAAACAACCTGATACGCTCCGATATGTTGTGTAATACCTCCGGATTCTTTAGCTGCAACGTTTGTGGAGCGTAAAGCATCCAATAAAGATGTTTTTCCGTGATCCACGTGTCCCATGACAGTGACAACCGGTGGACGAGGCAAGAATTCGCTTTCTGGAATATCATCGTGTTTCAAAACATTTTCTACATCAGATTCAGCCACACGTTGTTTGACTTTATGGCCCATTTCTGTAACAACTAATTCGGCTGTATCTCCGTCAATCGTTTGAGTGATTGTCACCATCATACCCATTTTCATCAATGTTTTAACAACATCAGCCCCTTTTTCGCTCATACGGTTAGCTAATTCTTGAACGGTTATTGTTTCGGGAATGACGACTTCACGAATGATTTTTTCTTGAGGGCCTTTTTGGGCGTTCAAAAACTTTTGATATTGTTTTTCACGAGCGCGCCTAATAGACGCTAAAGAACGTCTGTGATGATGTGGTCCGTTTTCGTCGTCATCATCTTCATCCCCACTGGAATAGGATTTATAGGCATTTAAGTTCATTTTATTATTACGTTTTTCTTCAAACGAACTTTTGGTGCCCATAGGCATTTCCATTTTCTTTTTAGACAATGCTTCATCGTCATCTTGGTTTTTCTTTTTATCAAAAGAAGTTTTGTTGGGCTTGTCCGGGTTTGGCATATTAACAGATGCGGCAACTTTGGCTGCTTCAGCTTCGCGGCGTTCTTTTTCTAAACGAGCTTCTTCTTGTTTTGCACGACGTTCTTCTTCCTGTTGCTTGGCATGTTCTGCAATACGTTGTGCTTCCTGTAACAGTTTTAATTTTTGAGCTGTATTTTCTGTTAATTGAGCAGTTTTTTGTTCCTGCGTAAATACGCGTTTTTTGCGCACTTCCACATGGACACCACCATGCCCTGTATTCATCGTATTCATATTAGGGCGTAAAGTACTGCCTAATGAAAGTGTTTTCCCAGAAAGTGTTAATTTCGTTGAATCATTCATATGATCCCTCCTTGCACTCAGAGTTTATGTTTTTGTCCAGTTGAGATTTGATGTGTGACAGAAAATTGTCTGGAATTTTAACAGTTCCTTTGGCCGCCTTGTAAACCAAACGTTTTTCAATGGCTTGTTGCAAACAATCACCTTCGGCATGAACCCACATTCCCCGACCAGGTAAGATGTGTTTTGCATCAAATGCAAGTACTTGTCCCGGACGACCGACAAGCCGAAGCAAATCGTGCTTATCAGCCGCTGTTTTGCATACAAAACAAGTGCGCATGCCTTTTGTTGAAAAATTATTTTTTTTCTGCTTCAAACCAATGCTCCCGAGCTTTCATAATCATAGCATTTGCTTTATCTAAATCAATTGCATCAGCCCCGACAATTTCTTGGAATTCATCGCCGGCTAAATCTGCAAAGTCATCTAAAGTTTTAATGCCTGCTTCACCTAATTTAACTAACATTTCATGTGATAAGCCCTCAAACTCAACCAAATCTTTTGCCAGTTTCAATTCTTTGATTTTAGCCGCATGTTCGGCTTCTTTCGCCACTAAATAGGCTTTGGCACGATTTTGAAGTTCTGTTGCTAAATCTATATCAAACCCTTCAATAGATGTTAATTCATCCAAAGCAATATAGGCGATATCTTCCACGCTGGCAAAGCCTTCTTGAATCAGCAAATGTGCCATCATGTCATCAATATCCAAAGCCTTTGTGAATAAATCTAAACGACCTTGTGTCTCGGCTTGTCTGTGTTCAGATTCTTGAGCTTCTGTCATCATATCAATATGCCATCCAGTTAATTGGCTGACCAAACGAATGTTTTGACCACGACGGCCAATAGCCAATGATAGTTGTTCTTCATTTAAGACAACTTCAACATTTTTTGCTTCTTCATCAATAACAATTTTTAACACTTCATTTGGGGCCAAAGCGTTAATGATAAATGTTGCAGGATCTGCGCTCCAAGATACTACATCAATTTTTTCACCTTGTAATTCATTGACGACTGCTTGAACACGGATTCCGCGCATGCCAATACAAGCCCCGCGTGCATCAAGTGTAGAATCATTAGAATACACAGCGATTTTTGCCCGAGAACCAGGATCACGAGCAACGCCTTTAATCTCAATAATTCCATCGTAAATTTCTGGTACTTCAGCTTTAAATAAAGCTGCCAAGAAATCTGGATGAGAACGTGTTAAAAAGACTTGTGGCCCACGAACTTCGTTGCGTACATCCAAAACCAAAGCGCGAATACGATCGCCAACACGGAACATTTCTCTTGGAATCATTTCATCACGCCGCAATAAAGCTTCTGCACGTCCTAATTCAACGATAACATTTCCAGCTTCAATACGTTTGACAATTCCATGGACAATTTCGCCTTTTTTGTCCTTCATTTCTTCAAATTGTTGTGAACGTTCTGCTTCACGTACTTTTTGAGAAATAACTTGTTTAGCTGTTTGAGCGGCGATTCGTCCAAAATCCATAGGAGGTAAATTGTCAATAATTTCATCCCCGATTTTAGCAAACTTATTTGTTTTGCGTGCTTCGGCCAAAGAAATTTCGGTAAATTCATCCATGACTTCTTCTACCACTGTAACATACCGTGCCATATGAATGGAACCATCGCTAGGATTGATAGTGGTACGAATATCATATTCCGGTCCATATTTGGAACGACCTGCTTTTGAAATGCCGTCTTCCATGGCTTTTAACACAGCTTCTTTTTCAATGCCACGTTCACGGGCAACAATATCTGCCATCTGAATAAGTTCTGGTCTTGGTAATGTTGAGGTTTGCATTTTATTTTTCTCCTTTGTTATCTAATGTTGCATCTTGAAATGTTAATTTTGCTTTTTGAATGTCATCAAAAGCAAATGAAATGGTTTCTCCTTCAAAATTTAAGAAAACGATATTGTCTTTAATTCCTTGAATAATGCCTTTGAAACGACGGCGTCCGTTTATTTCTTGGGCTAATTCAATTTTTGCTTCATGCCCTTTAAAACGCTCGTAATCTGCTGGTTTAACCAAAGGTCGGTCAATGCCGGGCGAGGATACTTCTAAAATCCAGCGATAAGGGAAGGGATCCGTAATATCTAACAAAGCCGAGGCAGTACGGCTGATTTTTTCACAATCATCAACGGTCATGTCTTGTCTGTCTGAGCGTTCAGCCATAATCTGCAAAGTCTTTATATCTCCGCCTATTAAAGCAATACGTACAATTTCATAGCCCATATCCAGTAAAGCGGGTTCAATAATTGTTTGTACTTGGTCTGTAATTTCCATCATTTTTCCTTTTTACTAAAAAAGGCGGGGCTTTTTCAAGTCCCACCCTCTATAATCAAACAAGAGAATGTATCTCCATTATAAGAAAAAAGAGAAACATTGTCAAGTGTTTTTTTTATTTGTTATCTAAATTTTGTTTTATAATTTGGACCATATTCGTCAAAATCATTGTAATTGTCATAGGTCCTACGCCGCCAGGAACCGGAGTCAGCCAACCAGCAATACCCTTTGCTCGTTCCATATCTACGTCACCAGTAATATGACCATCTTTAGTTTTGCTGATTCCCACATCAATAACAATAGCGCCGGGTTTAATATAGTTATCTGTAATCAGCCCCGGTTGTCCAGTTGCAGACACTAAAATGTCGGCAGTGCGACATAACGCTGCCAAATTACGTGTTTTAGAGTGTGCAATTGTTACCGTGCAGTTTTCCGCCAGCAGGAGTTGAGCCATAGGGCGACCAACTAAGCGTGAACGGCCAATAACAACGGCATTTAGTCCGGTTAAATCGGCCTTTGCTTGATGAATTAAGTGTAGGCATCCAAGAGGCGTACAAGGCACTAAATAAGGCATGTTTGCCATTAGACGTCCCAAATTAACGCTAGTTAGCCCATCAACATCTTTATTCGGGTCAATGGTTTCTATAACTGTATTTGTGTTGATATGGTCTGGCAGGGGGAGTTGCACCAAAATGCCATCTACTAACTTATCTTGATTTAACTCTTTAACAATAGCAACAACTTGTTCCGTTGAGACGGTTGGAGATAGCTCTTGCACTGTTGTTTGTATTCCCACCGCTGCGGTCCGTTTGAGTTTGTTGCGAACGTAAATCCGGATTGCTTCTGAGGGATCAACCAATACAACTACCAGTTTTGGAACACGTTGCATCACGGCTAATTCATTTGCAACTTGCTCTTGAATTTTACCGGCTAAAGCACGTCCATCTAAAAGTTTTGTTTCCATGTAACCTCACTTATATTCAATTGCTGCACGACGTCGTTCCATTTCTAGCAGACGGTTTGACAGCATTTCCATTTGTTCCATTTCCATTTGTTCTTTTATTTCGGATGCCGAAGGCATAACGCGTTGTGACTTTACATCACATTTCATAAAAACCAAGATTCCTTGCGGCGTCTTTAAAGGGCCTAAAGTTTCTCCTACGGCAATGTCGGAAAGTAAGCTGTGTAATTCTTCGGGAAGATCGCTTGGATTGACCCAGCCTCGTTTTGCTGAGTTCGCAGAAGAGGCAATGGCAATATGCTCTAAAAATGAATCACAACTTTTTGATTCCAGTGCTGCGTTTGGCTTTACATTTTCCGGTAAAATACCTTGGGCTAGTTCCCATAAAAGAATGGAATCCTCGGTAATGCCTTGTTTTTCTAAGTCCTCTTTTATTATCTGCTTCTTTTTGTTGACAGATGTTTGAGATACAGTGACATGTTGTGCTTCGGATCGTAGATAACTGAGCCATACCAAGTCTGCCTCTATTTGATTGCGTAAAATTTTTTCTGGAATACCATGTTGTTTTAACATTTTTAAAAAACCGCCTTTTGGCATATTGTTTTGCATTTCCAAATGTGCAATGGCATTGTCAATTTCTTGAGGTGGTAATTTTATATTTAAACTGGCTGCTTTTTGTTTTTTTAAGGTTGAGTCAATAACATTCTCCAAAGCATCTTTTCTTAAAACAGACAAGGGCTCATTTGCATACCTTTCGGCCTGTTGAAGCTTTAACAGTTTAGCGGTATTGTCAACGTCCCATTGCGAAATAGGTGTATCATTTACCGTGGCCAGGATATTCATTGTATAGCCAGGAATACTAAACATAAGGATGGTGACAAATATCATGGTTCTTTTTATCATTGTCCTACTCCGCCTAATGTTTTCAAGATGAACTTAACCATAAATGAGGTATCGCCTCTGTAATTACGATCTCGTGCGTATGATTTCTTTAAATCAAACAAAACAGCCGTACACTCATTGTCATAACGTAAATTCACACGATATTGAATGGGGCCACCATTTTTCTTTAAATTATAACGATAATCCCCAGAAATTTGCCAACTTTTTGTTAGTTGAGATTTTGCCCAGAAAGTGACTTCTTTGCGCTCGGAATAGGATGTATTATCCAGGCGATAATTGCCTTGGAATAAATACCTGACCCCAACTTGCAACGGTTGATTACCGAGGGCTAAATCAATGTCATTTTTTCTGGCCCCGAAATTTTTTTGATCCAACCGGAAACGATAGGTCAACCGTGCAAAATCATAATTTGCTTGGATTTGTCCTACATAGTCAGATAGGTGATGGTCGTAGCCCATAGCGCTGGACAATTCGTTGTTTTCTTGAAAATGATAGCTTTGTCCAAAAAGGGCAGATAAGGACTGATTCTTTTTGTTGTGGTTGTATATTTTCCATTGTGCACCATAATTAATACGGGTTCCATACTCTACACGGTCATATCCAACGAAGCGATTATCAGAAAATAAATTGTTATCGCTAAAATCAAAAACTTGACTGTCGATATTGGGAATATCTTCACTGTTATGAGAATTCGGGGCCACAACCAACATTCCAATTGGTTCTAAAATCTGTGAATAATTGGCACTTGAGGCAATTAAAGGATAGCTGGCTTTTAAAGAGGCTGTGGGATAAAATCTTCCTTTGTCATAAGTTTCATTTGGCTTTTTGTTGGCAATAGGATCATTTCCTGTATCAATGGCATACCCGTCCAATCTGGCAGACACGTTTGTTTCTGTTGCAATCCCAATCGGCAATGTATAGGGAACTTTTATCCCTTGTGTAATGGACAGTCGATTGGATTTAAAATATTCACGTGTATTATAGAAAGCGCCATTCAATTGTGTATAGGCATAAGCTGGCGTTTCGCCAAAGCGCTGTGTATTGTAAATAACATTGAATGTTGGCAAGATGATAGGGATAGTTCTGGAAGATACGCCGTTAACTAAACTTTGGAAGCCCCAGTTTTGCATGCGTGCATAAAGGCGATTTCCAAAATATTCAGCCCCTAAATAACTTTCCAAAAAAGAATCAGAATCATCTACATTTGGAATATCATAGCGCCGAAAGTATGTGTCTGTAATAGAATGGAAGTATTGGCCTTTTAATCGCCAATTTTCGGCGATATCATAGGTAAATCCGGCCTTAACATGTCCTTCATTTTTCATATTTTCGCTTTGTGTTCCGCTGGCCGCGATATGTACTTGGCCTTTTGTAAAGCGTGCAGAATAATCGGCAATACCCAAAGGTCTGACAGACATAGAAATAATGGGTGTTAATAATAAATTTTGATTGTCCGCAATGTTGACGAAAACTGGTGTATCTATGGCAAAACCCATCGTAGAATTGTGACGGAATCCCGGCGCTAAAAATCCAGTTTTACGCTTGACGGTAAAATCCGGCATTTGTAGGTATGGCCAATAAAATACCGGAATATCTTTAATATCCAAAAATGCGTGTTTATAAGAAATAACGTGGTCGTTTAAATCTTGTGTAACTTGTTTTGCAGACAGTTGCCACAAAGGCGCTTTGTTTTCACAAACATCGCAAGGGGTATAGGAAGCATTTGTTAATGTAAACACTTTGCCGTCTTGCATTGTTGCTTCTTGCGCATTCATAAAACTACCGTCAATAAAACGACTTTCCATCGCTTTTGCAATAGCGTGTGCTGTTTGAGGTTCCAATGTCATGTTATCAACGTTTGTTTTTGTTCCATCCACTAAGACTAACTGAATGGGTTCCGGCATCGTCACCAAGTCTTTTTTCTTGTTATAAAAAACTTTTTCGGTTGTAAAGGTTGTTCCGTTTTGTTGAAATTCAACATTTCCTGTTGCCACCAGTTCGTCTGTTTTAATATTATAAGACACATCATCTGCGGCAAACTGAATGGGGTCTTTTTTATTCAAGTTGTCGGTTTTTACCTTTGGAAAGGCAAATGCGTTGGTTGTTAAACCCAAACTTAAAAGTATAATCGTTAATTTTAACATAGTTATCTTTTTACCACAAAATAACCAAAAATACAAGAGGGTTAAAGGAATTGCTATATTAGCCCCCATCAAAATCAATCCCCATAAATTTTTGGCTGCGATATTTTCAAAGGCTAAAGCGGCGGATTGAATAAGCAGAGCTACGACGATGGTTATTTGTATTTGACGATTTTTTCCTCGGCGATTATAATAGCCTGACAAAACACCCGCCGCAGCTAATAAAACAAAAAGTAAGTTGTAAAGAGGTTGTGTTAAACGCTTCATTGCTTCAACCTTATACTTGCGATAGGTGACGCGATCCGGCACATCATGTTTCGTTGCGTTTAACAGGGTAGATAGGGGTAATTCACGGACATCAGTTTTTCGTGATTCTTTGGATGACTTATCATTGAAAGAAATGGTGTTTTTATCAAATTTCAGGACAGAAAACCCTTTGGTTTGCGTATTATATTCCTGGCGCGATCCTTGTCCCAGAGTTACACCAATCCCATCATTTGTTTGAAACATGACTCCTTCATCAGCAATCAAAATCGTTTTTTTAGGTCCTTTGGCTTCATAAGCAATAATTCCCTTTACTTTGCCATCACCTAAGCGTTCCCGTATATACAGTGTCTTTCCTTTGCCTAAAGATGAAAATTGTCCCTCTTGTAGCAATAGATGGGATAGATTGTTGGCAATTTTCCACTTCATTTCCCTGAGTTCGGTATAAGATTGAGGTATGACAAACAAAGTTAACAGATAACCAAGTACAACAAGAATACAAGCAAAACCACATAGTGATTTTATTAGTTGGGCAGAACTCATACCAACTGCGCTGAGTACCATCAGTTCTTTGTCGGATTGCATTCGTGTGAAAACAAATAACGTGACGGCAAATAAAGCAAGTGGTGCAAGAATTTGTAAAAAGTTGGGTAGGATGAGCAGGGTCATTTTTAAAAAGATTTGTACAGAAACACCCTTTGTTACAATCATATCAATCATGCGTAACGATTGTGTCAACCAAATCAAAATGGTCAAGCTAATCAGGATGGTTAAAAATCCAATAACTGCTTGTTTGAGAATGTATTTGTCAATAATCTTCATTTGTTTCCTTTGCAGGGATATTATATGCCAAAGGATGAGATTTTTCAACTACCTTTTTTAACCTGTCTTGTAAAATGTGTGTGTAAATTTCTGTTGTTGCAATATCTGCATGGCCCAGCAATTTTTGTACAGAGCGTAAATCTGCATCATGGGCAACCAAATGTGAAGCAAAAGAATGGCGAAAGACATGAGGAGAGACTTTTTCTGGGTCTAATCCAATCTCAAGGGCTAATTTTTTTAACTCTTTAAAAAATCCGTCCCGCGTTAAATGACCAGAGCGAGATTTTGACGGGAAAAGCCATTTGGATCTTGCTCCTGGGCGCATATTGTTTTCTCGGATTAGCAACCATTTATCCAGAGCAAGGCACGCTTTATCATTCAAAGGAACAATACGTTCTTTGTTGCCTTTACCAATAATGTACAGGTGTTTTTTTTCACGCGTGACGGCAGAAACGGGCAATCCAACCAGTTCGCTGACACGCATGCCGGATGCGTATAAAACCTCTAATAACGTGTATAACCGAATGTTTTGCGCACTTGCTTCGGCAATGAGCGTATTGACATCTTCTTCGCTTAAATATTTGGGTAGGAATTTTCGCACTTTTGGAAGTTCCAAATAATCTGTGGGGTTTTGTTTGATTATGCCTTCGGAAAAAAGAAAACGATAAAATTCACGAATGGCAGACAAACGGCGACTTTGTGTTTTAACAGCATACCCTGCATCAGCAATGCTTTGAACATATCTGCGCAAAATATCTGGTTGTGCAGATTGAGGTGTTTGATTTTGGGCTTGTAAAAAGGTAAAGAAATGTTCCAAGTCGTGTTGATAGGCTGCAATAGTATTTGAGGATGCTCCCCGTTCTGCCTGCATCATTTCTAAAAAGGCATCAATTTCAAACATAAGTTTTCTCTAACGCGTAAATGGAATTGTAATTTCTTGCGGTTGTGGGGATGGCGTAAAATCACACAACGCAATAATGATGACAAAAATAACAATTAAAATGGCAAACAGTTTTATGAAAGTCAAATATTTGGGTTTTGTATTTTTCATTTTTTCTCCTTAGGCTGGACAAATGGTTGTTTTCGTGTTATTATCATAACATGGGACAAAAATTATTACAACAAAAAATCTTATTGCTTGTCGGAATGATGGGGGTTGGTAAAACTAGCTTAGGGCGTTTGTTAGCTAAACGCTTGGATTTGCCATTTGTTGATTCTGATAAAGAAATTGAAAAATCAACAGGTTTTTCCGTGTCGGATTTGTTTGCACGTTACGGAGAAGTAGAGTTTAACAAGGGCGAAGAAAAAGTCATGGCGCGGCTTTTGCAAGGAGGGCCTTGCGTTTTGTCTTCTGGTGGGGGTGCTTTTTTATCCGAAAAAACACGCCGATTGGCAAAAGAGGCCGCTGTTTCTATTTGGTTGAAAGCGGGGCCAGAAGTTATTTCTAGTCGAACAGAAGGGCGCACACATCGTCCTTTGGTGCCTGCGTTGGATAACAAAAAAGTTATTGAAAGTTTGGTTCAAGAAAGATATCCGCTATATGCTCAGGCCGATTTAACGATAGAATCTTTTGCCGAACGTCCGCAAAAAACAGTTATCCGTGTGTTACAGGAATTGGAAAAATGTGGAATAATTACTCCTTATATATCAAAGCAAAGGAATTAAGATGGCTTATTTGATTTTGTTTTTTTTATTAGTATGTTCTTTTTTCTTTTCCGGCACAGAAACGGCGGTAACAGCTGTGTCTAAACCATTATTGCATGAACAGGCAAAACGAGGTAATCGTTGGGCCAATCATTTGTTAGGGATGAAAAAAGATTCAGGCATTACTTTGGGAACTTTATTGTTCGGAAATAATATTGTCAATATTGCTTTTACAGCACTGTCTACAGGATTGTTGGTGGCGGCTTTTGGCCCGCAATATGGCGTAATTATTTCTACTTTTTTGGTTAGCATCGTTGTTATGATTTTTGCAGAAATTTTGCCCAAAACATATGCTATCAATAATGCGTTGCCTTTTGCGTTAAAGAGTACCCCCGTTCTATATTGGTTAGTTAAAATATTGCGTCCCGTTGTTCGTATGTTAAATGCTGCTTCCAAACTTGCTATGCGCTTATTGCCCAAAGCCAGAACAGCACAATCCCCGGACGAGGCATTAAAATCTGAAATTCGTGGGGCTATCGAAATGCAAGCAGAAAATGTGTTGCCTCAAGAAAAAAGAATGTTATCCAGTGTGTTAGATTTGGATGAAGTGAGTGTGGGGGATATCATGCTACACAGGTCCAAGGTGCAATCGTTAAGCGTGGATATTTCTATGCCCGAGTTATTTAAGTTTGTAGAAAAAACACCTTATAGCCGCATTCCTATTTATCAAGGTCGACGGGATAATATTATTGGTATTTTACACACACGTTCCGTTTTAAAGATGATGCCGTTATATTATCAAAAGAAAATAGAAATAGACATCGTTGATTATTGTGTTAAACCATGGGCGGTTTTGAATACAGTTTCTTTGCTGGATCAGTTGATTGCTTTTAAGAAAAAACATGAACACTTTGCCATTATTGTTAATGAGTATGGTGATTGGCAAGGTATTTTAACTTTGGAAGATTTATTGGAAGAAATTGTTGGGGATATTTCGGATGAATCAGATGATATTTTGGTCTCTACGTTCCATTGGCAACGCAGTCCAAATGGAGGATATATTTTGGATGGCAGTGCTACGTTAAGAGATATAAATCGGCATTTTCATTGGAATTTATCGGATGAATATGCTGCGACTTTGGCGGGCTATGTGATGTATTATTTGGAAAGAATTCCCAGCAAAGGGCAAACGTTTAATATCAACGGGTGGACTTTTTCTGTGATAGAAAAAAATCACAATCAATTGACACAAATTGAAGTGATTCCGCCAGCTTTATAAGCGCCATGCATCTTTGATATGCACGGGCCAATGTTTTGGAAAAAATAAAACAGCGTCATATCTGATTTGACAATTCGAGTATTGTGGATAACGCCTTAAAAAAGCTTCGGATGCACGGGAAGTTCTGAGTTGATTTTTTTGAGTAATTGCTTCGGCGGCCGTTATGTAATCTTTACGTTTTTTGACCTCAACAAAGACTAGTGTTTTTCCGTGCTTCATAATTAAATCAATTTCACCCGCGCCTGTGCCACGCCCCGTTACAAAATTACATGCAATCGGCCGGTAGCCTTTACATATTAACAACAATGCTGTAATTTTTTCGGCAAAGTGTCCTGTTTTGTAATTAGTTCTTTTTTTCATATTCCAAAATTTTTTGATAAACCTCATTCTTTTTTAATCCCGTTTGTTCTGATAAAATCTGTGCAGCTTGTTTTGGGGCATACTTTGGTCGTACAGATTGAATAAGGGCTGGCCAATCCAGCTCTTGTGCCGGGTGTGCATTTTGAGCAGCCTCTATGACTAAAACTAGTTCTCCTTTTGGTTCGCCTTGTGCCCGATAAAATTGGATTAAATTTTGAATTGTTGCAATTTTTGTTTCTTCAAACTTTTTTGTAATTTCACGCACAACCGCCACTTGACGATTTCCCATAATGTGTAAAATTTCTGTTAGAGTTTGGATTAACCGATTTGATGTTTCATACACAATTAACGTTGCATGAATGGATGCCAGTTCTTGCAAAACTTTTTGCCTTGCTCCGGATTTTGGAGGTAAGAATCCTTGAAAGAAAAAACGATTACTTGGCAAGCCAGACAGTTGAAGCGCGGATAGGACTGCGTTTGCTCCAGGGATGGTGGTGACGGGGATATTTTGTTCACGGCATGCGTGTACTAGCTTATATCCCGGGTCAGAAATCAGAGGAGTTCCTGCATCAGAAACTAAAGCTATATTTTGTCCAGCTTGAAGTTTTTTAATAAGTTTTGGATATACAGTCGTTGCATTGTGGTCATGATAGGCGGTGGTTGCTTTGACCTTAATGCCTAATAATTTAAAGAGTGATAAACTTGTACGTGTATCTTCACATGCAACTAAATCGACAGATTGTAAAGTTTGTTTTGCTCTTTCAGAAAAATCCCCTAAATTGCCTATGGGCGTCGCAACTAAATATAGCATTGGTTTTCCCTTTAGTTAAAATAATACTTGAAAAGTTTCAGATACTATTATACCATATAATAGTCACTTTTGAAAAGGAAAAATATGAAACGTTTTATTTGGGTTGCAGCTTTGATGTTTTTGTCCGCATGTACAGGCTATGAACCTGTCTTTTTTCAAGATGGTTCTGTGGTGACATCAGAAGCAAAGCGATCTGTGCCGACGGTATCTGTGTTATTGCCTTTAAGTGGGGAGTCCGCAGAGGTTGGACAAGCATTACAGAAAACAGCACTTTTAAGTTTATTTGAACATTCATCTGTTCCTTTTAAATTATTATTTTTTGATACACAAAGTTCTGCAGAAGGGGCTGTGCAAGCATATAATTGGGCGTTGGCACAAAAGCCAAATGTTATTTTAGGTCCGGTATTTTCTGCAGAGGTTGAAGCCATTACCAAAGCGGGGATGCCTCAACCGATGTTGACTTTTACTTCTGATACAACGGTTGTACGGCCTGATGCCGCGACATTGGCGGTTTTGGTGCCAGATCAATTGCAAAAGTTGGTGCGCTACGCGTGTGATCAAGGACAATATCATTTGGCAGTATTAAGTCCGGAAAATAAAACAGGTGAAATTGCTATGAACGCATTAGATGAAGCAATTAAGATTTGTCCGGGAATGGCTTTAACGAAGGTATCTTTGTATGATGGAAATACAATGAATTTTACGCCCGCAGTTTTAAGTATTTTACCTAAAATTTATAAAGACAAAGGACAGTTAACTGAGAAAGAAAAAATTTTAGCAAATACACCGATGAAAGATCGCATTGATTTTGATGCGTTATTTGTTTTGGAATCAGGGGTTAAATTGCGGCAATTAGCCAGTTTGTTAAATTTTTATGATATTAGTCCGCATCAAATTCCAGTATATGGTTTGACTTCGGTTAAGCAGGTACAAGACAAAGTAGTCAACGGAATTGTTTTTGCAGATGTGGAAGATGCAGGGTATTCGGCTTTTGCCAGAGAATATCGCCATTATTTTGGTAAGAGTCCTATGCGCTTGACATCTTTGATGTATGATGCTTTGAATATGATTTTTGAACGATTAAATGAAGGGCTTTCTATGGATGATTTGCGGCATATTCCTTATCAAGGTGTTGATGGGCTTGTGTCTTTGCAAGAAAATGGGACAAACCGGCGTGCGTTACAATTGGTTACAAAGTTGGGAAATCAAACGATTGTTGTCCAACCGACTCGTTTTTCTAATGATGGTTATGAACCTTAATTTAATAGCAATAAAGTCAGCTGATTCAATACGATTGTTCCCTGCAAAGTAGGACGAATCCCTTGTTTATTTTGTATAATCCAGCCTTTGTTTAAGGCTTCTTGGAGCTTGTGTTGGGGGATGTCTTGTGTTGGAAAGTCGTGATTTCTTAATCTGAGTCCCATCAGCAATTTTTCCATGTATCGTTGATCTTTGGTTAAAGTTTCGGATGTTGTTCCTTGATGTAACCAGGCTTGAACCGAGCGAGGATTTTCTGTGGCAATTAAACCCAATCGTCCGTGGGCGGCCGGTCCTATACCAATATAATCTGCACCTAGCCAATAGGTTAAATTGTGACGACATTCAAAACCTGGTTTTGCATAGTTTGATACCTCATAAGCCGGCAGGCCTTTGTTTGTCATTATTTTATCTGTTTCAATATATAATTTTTGGGCTTGAATATCTGTCGCTACCTTTTGATGTTGTTTATAAAAAATGGTATTTTCCTCAATTGTTAATTGATATAAGGAATAGTGAGGTAGGTTAAGTGATAAGGCTTTGGTTAATTCTTTTTCCCATGCTGTTACAGATTGTTTTTGCCGTGCATAAATTAAATCCATATTTATATTGTGAAAAACACTTTTTGCTTCATCAATACATTCCAAAGCACGTACTAAAGAGTGTTTGCGCCCCAAAAATGCTAGATCTTTGTCATTCAAAGCTTGGACACCAATGGAAAGGCGGTTAATCCCCAGTTCATAAAACTGTCGCATTTTAACCAACGAAATGGCATCAGGATTCGCTTCCATGGAAATTTCAATATCTGAAGCTAGCGAATAATTTTTTCTAATTTCCGCGATTATTTTTTCTAAAAACGGAAGACTCATTAAACTGGGTGTTCCACCACCAAAGAAAATGCTGGTTATGGGGCGGTCAGTTTTAAATTGTTGTAAATCTCGTTTATAACCCCAAAACAAAGCCTCTTCATCAATATTTTTACACACGCTACTTGCAAAATCGCAATAGGGACATTTGCTTAAACAATATGGCCAATGAATGTATAGACCCAATAGATGAGAAGGATTTTTTTGTTGCACTTGACAAACTTTCAAAAAACGAGTATAGATGAACTATCATTGATTCTAACAGAAAAGGATAAACTATGCAAATAAATATAACAGGACATCAAATTGATTTAGGTGATAGCTGGAGAAGCTATACAACTGAAAAGGTTGCGGATATTGCCGGAAAATATTTTCCCAATGCCGTAGATGCAAATGTCAAAGTTTCTCGTTCTGGAGAATTGCTAAAAACAGAGATTACTGTTCATCCTGTGGCAGGCGCGGTTGTCGTATCAGAAAGTGTTGCCGGGGATGCTTATGCTTCTGTGGATGGGGCTTTAGCAAAAATGAACCGTCAACTTGGTAAGTATAAAAATAAGTTGGTAGGACATAAATATAGTACTGTAGAAATGGTAGATATGGCTGTTATTGATGCTGAAGAGGATAAAGATGCTGTCGGGGATGCTCCTGTCATTATTGCTGAGATGCAAACAGAATTGCCACTATGTACTGTTGCAACCGCGGTGATGCGGATGGATTTGGCTGGGTTAAGTGCGATGATGTTCCGTAATACTGCACATGGTGGTTTGAATATGGTTTATCGGCGTGCAGATGGCAATATCGGTTGGATTGACCCCAAAAACAAATAAGGATGCCTATGAGAATATCAGAGATATTAAGTGCTAATGCAGTTTTAGCTAACGTAAAAGCAAAAAACAAGAAGCAACTTTTGACCGAATTGGCAGAGTTGGCTGCGAAACAAACTAATTTGGATAAAAATGTTATTATAGACGCTTTGATTGAACGTGAGCGTTTGGGCACAACAGGGATTGGATATGGTGTTGCGTTGCCTCATACACGACTGGCAAAATTGAAAAAGATTTTTTGTGCGTTTGCACGGACAGAACCCGTGGATTTTGAATCTGTTGATGCCAAGCCTGTTGATTTGATCTTTTTATTATTGGTTCCTGAAGATGCGGGGGCTGACCATTTAAAAGCGTTGGCAAAGTTGTCTCGTTTGTTGCGTAATGAGCCTGCCGTTTTGTCCTTACGTCAAGGCAAGACCGCTAAGGAGTTGTATAACACCATAATTAAGTATGACACAGAAGATTAAAACTGTCACGTTATATACAGATGGTGCTTGTTCTGGGAATCCTGGGGCAGGTGGTTGGGCATGTGTATTGGAATATAAAGGTTCTCAAAAACAACTGGCCGGTGGGGCAAAAGAAACAACAAATAATCAAATGGAATTAACCGCAGTTATTCAGGGGTTATCTGCACTAAAAGAAGACTGTGCGGTTGAGTTATATACAGATAGTAAATATGTTTTAGAAGGCGCAACCAAATGGTTAGAAGGTTGGTGTACTCGTGGTTGGAAGCGTGCCGATAAAAAGCCTGTGTTAAATGTAGAGTTATGGCAACAACTTATGCCAGAATTAAAACGTCATCAAATAACATGGCATTGGGTTAAAGGGCATGCGGGCAATCCTTTAAATGAATTGGTTGATTCTTTGGCTTGTCAACAGCGAGATTCTTATAAATAAAAAATTGTATAGCATAAAAGTAAAAGGAGCGGGAGGGCAAAACTTGCTTGGGCCCCTTTGGGCGTTGGTTTATACCATTGTTTAAAAAAACGGTGAATGTGGGGAGCGTATTTTATTTTGAGTCCGAAAAGGATAAACCAAATTGCGCTTAAACTTAACAAAAATAAAATGCGATCGGATGTGGATACAATCTGTAGTGTATCCCATAACGGTTTTGGCATGAAAATCACGCCTAGAAGAATTAAAAATGGGCTGGCTTTTCCCCACAATAATGTCACAAGAATCAATGCGATGGATAAATATTTATGTAATGGTTGTGTCGCCCAAAGATGGGGAAACGGTGTGCAACAAAGGCCGATGCCAAAAGCTAAAACAATCGCAATGCAAATGTAATAATTAAATTTTTTGCACGATTGAACAGATATGTGATTGTTGTTTCCCCAGGCCATAAATAATGGTGAAAAAAGCAAAGAACATAACAAGAGTTGTATCCATCCTGAAACAGGAATTTTGGAATTCATTGGTGGCGTAGTTGGATCCGATATAGGCAATTTTATTTCATATAAATCATCTGGAGTTTTCAGAATAAAACTTGTATGGTCATAGTCCGATGAAGGCAAGTCAAATGAAACCATCAAATGTTCAAATTGTATATTTTGTGGGATGAGAGGTGTTCTATCCGGATTAAAAAGTTTTATTCTTGTTGATGGCTTGGGAAGCTGTAGCATGATATGAACTGAGTCATTTTTATTTATAGCCTGGCCGCGAATGGTATTGGGCCATGGCTTTGGCGTGTGTGTTAATGATGTAATGATGGCCATACACTGAGGTGTTTGTAAAGCAGGTTGTGGCGATAAAGTAAGGTTAAAGTCCGCAGGAAAATCATGACAGCCGCTTTGGGTACGGCAGGCACGAATATTCCCTTGCGCTGTATAAGTTGTTTTTTGTTCATTTTGTTTTAAAATAAATATAGCTGGATAAATAAGCTCGTCCGCAAAAGGTTGAAATAGAGGGAAAAATCCTTTGCCAACAGAGCCATCAGAGGCAGTCCATGTCAGCTGTGGGTCTTGGATGGACCAATCTTCATTAGGTAAAATATGTATGCCTGTGTACAATTTCTTTTGTTTTTGAATTCCTGTCAGACAGCTTAAAATCCGCGCTTTTCCAAACGCAAATTCTTGAAAATCCGAACTTCGCTCTTGCGCGTGTAGTGGAAAAGAAATCCCTAATAATATGATATAAAAAATAAAAGCGATTATATGCATGGCATAACTATAGCAAAAAAAAACTTGATTGTCTTTAAAAAAATGCTATAATTACCCTTGGAATTGTTCCAATATATTTTTAGGAGGATTGACCATTACATATTTTATGGATAACGATAATCGTCCGTCGGTTAATAAGGACGAACCAAGAGTAAATGAAAAAATTACAGTTCCCCAAGTCAGATTAATTAATGAGCAAGGTGATAACGTTGGTATCGTTATGACACGTGAAGCTTTGCGCCAAGCTTATGATGCAGGGTTAGATTTGGTGGAAATTTCAACAGGCGCTAATGGTTCTGTTTGCAAAATTATGGATGCAGGTAAGTATAAATACGAATTGCAAAAACGCAAAAATGAAGCCAAAAAGAAGCAAAAGGTTGTAGAAGTTAAAGAGATTAAATTCACCCCTAATATCGGGGATAACGATTATCAAGTTAAAATGCGGAATGCGCGTAAGTTTTTAACCGAAGGAAACAAGGTTAAATTCACTTTGCGTTTTCGTGGTCGCGAAATGTCCTATGTGGATTTAGGTAAAGCCGTATTGAAGCGAGCAGAGGAAGATGTTGCCGATATCGCGAAATTGGAACAAACCCCTAAATTAGAAGGGCGCAACATGGGTATGATGGTCGCACCAAAATAGAAGAAGAAAAATTGATAGCGCCTCGTATCAAACGGGGCGTTTTTTTCGCCCCAGGATTTTTTTTGACCCCTAATAAAAAGCCCCACCAAACGGCAGGGATAATGGCGATCCCGGGGCGATTCGAACGCTCGACCTACTGCTTAGAAGGCAGTTGCTCTATCCAGCTGAGCTACGGGACCGACCTAAACATTATACCATAGCGTTGGTATAGCGTCAAGGAAAAATTGACTTTTATCCATCAACAAGATGCAGTTGCTTTTGCATACATAGAGAATAAAAAATACAAAAAAGTACTTGATTTTTATAAAATTCTCTTTTAAAGTGAAGTAAAAGTGTCTTAGTCAAAGGGGGAAAGATGAAGAGATTTTCCAAATTTTTGCTGTGTAGTGTTGCTTTGGTCGCGGGGATAGGTTGTACATTACCCGTGATAGCTACGTGGGGAGAAGCCTTGCAAACCGGACAAAATATCGCATCAGGTATTTCCGGTACAGGTAGCGCACTGCAAAATTTGGGCTCAAGCGCAAAAAGTACAGGGACAGCGGTGGAAAATGTTGGTTCTTCTTCTGGCGTCATGGGGACGATTGGTGCGGTTGGTAATGCTGCTGGTTCGGCTAGCTCAACATTGGGCAGCGTAAGCAACCTGGGCAATCAAGCGACTAACCTAGCTGGGAGTTTAGGGGCGGGCTCCGGTTCTGGATCGGGTTCTTCTGGCGGAAGCGGTAGCAGTGGGGATGATAGTGGCGAAGATACAAAATTGCGTATTTCCGATGAACGGCCCGAGGGTTTTGTCCAACCTAAAATGGATAAGAATTCAAAAGAGTATGATTCTGTTCGACAAGCGCAGTTGACAACGTTGTCCAGTTATGCCACTTCTCAAAAAGCAACATCATTACCGGCTCCTCGTTCAACAACCACAACTTATCATAATTTGAGTTTGCAGTATCACAGTGGTACATCAAATCAAGCCGTTAAAACTGAGTTTGAAAGTCAGCGAAGTCTTGAGGCTGCTGCACAAATGACGGCAATAGAGTCTGCTCAAAAAACTGCAGCTGCCATTGGCAAAACAAAAACTGATTATGAGGCCACGCTTCAGACTTTGTCAAGCGAACAACAAAAAGGATACCAAAAGACGTTGGATTCATTGACAAAATTAAAAGAAAAAGCAGATACACAAGTAAATATTGCAAAGGCTCGCGAAATAATTCAAGCTCAAAATGATGTAAATAGAGCGACCAAGGAGCTTCTTGATTATCAAGAAAAAAATCCAGCGGGAGGTTCTAAAACACAGGAGTTTCAGAAAAAGGTTGCTGCTGCACAAGAGCGATATCAGGACATTATGACACATGGAACTGCAGCTCAACAACAAACTTATCAAAATTACACGGATGCAAAAGGAGCATACAGTCAGGGAGCTAAGCTTGGTGCGTGGGATGGTGGGGCTGAATCTATTCCAACGTTGAAGTCCAGCTATGACAAAATAGGAGAAATTTTTCAGAATAATACACAATATTCATCAGAGATTGAGGATGATCTTTTCAATGCCTATAGTACCCTTATCTCAGATGACCGTCAGGGTGTGCCCTCAGGAGAGGCTTTATATAATGCAGTGAAGCAGGCTTACAATGAACAAAGCCCCTTGGTTGATAATCTTTTAAAGGCTTATGAGGATGCAAAATTAGCAGGTGCGATTGACGATAATGGCGCCCCAGTAACAGCTAATGATTTGATGGATAAGCTTAAAGATGTGGATTTGGAGGATGAGGGGGCTGGAAAATCAAAGACAATGGCCAGAGATGGTCTTTTAATTGATCCTGTTCGTGCAATATTGGCGGCTATTCTTCCATTTATTCAGGATCAAACGGTGGATGAAGTGAAGCAGGTGATTATTGATGCTGCAGATATTGGGGATGCTATGGGTGCCATTGATCAAACAGCCATGAATATGGATGGCGGTGGTACAAGAGCTACGACGCCTTCTTCTGCCGTGGCTTATTCTATTGCTTTATTACAGGCTGTTCCCATTGATGTTGAGCGCTGGATCAGTACAAAAATTGGAGAAGAAACTGAATCCACTATGCCGATTACACCTGGGGTCATTGTTTCTCAGTCTGGACAAGAAAATGCGGATGGTTCTAGTGCAGATGGAGATGATGTGAAAGATACGGATGTATATCAAAGAGAAATTTTGGCACGCCGTATGGAGTTGGCTCGTCAATATGCAAACGCAGGGGTTCAGATTGCAGAAGGGATGAATGCTATTTCGGCAGATTTCCCCGCAAGAGCTGAATTGCTTTTGACATATTTAAATTCGGCCTCTGCGATGGATTATGCCAGTGTTATTGGTGCGGCTTCAGACATTGCTCGTGAAAATTTAATAGAGACTTTGCGGGCGGCTGCGTTAAGTTCTGCTGAATTAGGTGTTGCGGCTTCTCAAGTTTTATTGGATTCAGGATTTGTTCAACAAACGAAGACAAATACTGAAACAGAACCAGATGCGGATGCACAGTAGGGAGGTATGAGATGAAAAAAACTTTGATGGCACTCTTGTTAGGAACAACGATTGTAACAACCCCTGTGCAAAGTTATGCTGTTGATGCCAAAACGCAATCGGCTATTTTTTACGCTATGTCTGCAGCTTCGATAGGCTTGGATGGTATGTCAATATCGACATTTTTATTGGATGCGGGTTTCAGTTGGAAATTCGGCATGGATGTTTCCAGTGCTGTCGTGGATGTTTTAGAGGTTTTGCCTAGGATGAAGAGGAAAACGCATTGGAAGGGGATTCCAGATACATTGCAAGCGGCAGAACGCAAAATTGGTAATTTTGAAGATTTGGAAAGTTATGCATCCGGTCAAGAATATCTAACAGAAACAGATGTCCATGCGATGGCTTTAACAACGACAGGGATTGAGGCATTGTTTGATGATGGGAATGTGAATACCGAAGTGTTGAGCCCTGCTGTGGCCACGAGCGCCGCTATGACTGCGGCTATTCAAGAACAGTTTGGAACACCCGAATTAGATGATGTGACAGCCGAAGAATCATCCGAAGCAGAGGCTGTGAATCCGAATACTTTAGATACAGAACAACTGCAAGAGGATTTACGTAAAAATGTTTCTGATGAGGATAAAGCCTTACAGATAAAACGTCGAGTGATTAATAAGCAAAAAGTATCATTAACAGGGGTTGCTAAGGCCGAATTGTTCCAAGCTGTCAGTGCAACTGATAACAGCAAAAAGCGTTTGCAACAACTGGAAGGTTTTGTGGGGCGAGGCGAAAGTTTATCCGGACAAGTCAAAATTTTAGGTGGTTTGGAGTTAGAGCTTGCCGGGCGTTTGAATATGCTGGATGCTGTGCAAGCCAATACATTGGCTGTAGATGCCGCAGATGCGTTGGTACGGGTGAAATAGGGGGATGCCATGAAGATAACAAAAAGTTTAAAGAATACGGTTGGGGTATTAGCGGTTGCCGTTGTTTTGATGACATCGCGTCCTTCTTACGCGCCTTTTATTCCTGCTCTGTGTTGGCCAATAGGGGTGTGTTTGTGGACAGATGTTGTCGGGTTGGTTGCGCGTGTGGCAAATATTGCGGCAGGCTATAAACTAAACAAAACAGAGATTGATGCGACTGCTGGGTTTGAAAAAATTAAAAATAATATTGGTATGGGGGAAGGACCTGGTATTTCTGCAACGGGGGCTTCTGGTGCAGATTTGGTGACTGAGGAAGAGGGGGCTCAAATGCAGGCAGAACAAGCCGAGCGTGCCGCTATGGTCCCAGATATCATTGTGAATTTATTTACAGATGCCGAGGAAAATGAACAAGGAGAAGGATTTAGGGCTATACGTGAAGCGAACGCTCAAATTTTGTTGTCTGATTACTGTTCTGAATGCACTCAACGATCCACAACAACAGGAGAATGTTTAAAGTATACGCAACGTTTGTGTACCGAGGCAGAACAGGTTGCTATCAACCAAGGATGTGATGCATGTCTTGAACGGAATGACCAAGGTCAATGTATTGCCTTTGATAGCGCTTCGTGTGCAAGGGAGCGCCAAAACTATTGGCTTATTCAGGCTGTTAATGGCGCGGAAGGAACGTTGGATGCGCATGTGGCCGGTGCTAGAAAATTCTATGAAAATTTAAAAAAATTGTTGGTGGCAACTTCAACTTCTACGACAGTTTCTGATTTTTGGTCTGATTTACAAAGATTTTCTGTGCAAGCCAATACAATTGTTCCAGAAATAACGTTTGTATATGCTATGGATTTATTATCTACATCCGAACGGCGCGTTTCTGAAGTTGGTGTGGAATTAGAAGTTTTTCCGAAACAAGATGAAAAAGAGGATGATTCATGAAAAAATTACTGTATAGTTTTGTATTGATTGGGTGTATATGGTGTAAGCCTGCATGTGCCTGGCTTCCTTTAGCTGATGCAAATGCATGGATGGGAGGTGATTCTGTTACTTCATTAATAGGGACTGTCGCCAGTTTGATTGCATCATTCTCTGAGCCAGAAATGGGAGCTACTGTTATTGTGACGCAAGAAGAGGCGGATGCATTGGGAGCTGGGTCTGAAAAATATGTAAAGGCCGAAATGAGCGGAAGTGCAACTTCCCAAGGTTTTTCTACAACAGCCTACGATTATGTGCGGCAGAATATTTTTGAAGGCGGCGCTTCTATGGTGATTAATGATTCCAATGATGATTCAGATGATACCGAAATTTTAAAGTTCACGGGGGCCAAAAGAAGTGCTTGGCCATATTTGAATAACAGAATTGATAATTTGATGACGGTTGATGATACTGCAAAGTTTGTTAAAGAGACGTTTTTTGTTGAAGATAATGATCAATTAACACAAGCTAAAATAGATAAAGCAAAAAGAAATCGGACGCAGTATTTGCAAGCTATCGGATCGGAATATTCTTTGTTGGCCCAAGAGGTTCAAAGACGTTTAATTCCTGATTTAGAATCTGTTAATACGGCCCCTTTTAATGGAGATGGTTTGATTGGTGCGGTGACTGGTATGGATCAAACATGGTTAGCCGCAACCCGTGCCTTGATGGCGGATATAGCATTGCAGTTGCAATTATTAGAAGTTGATGCAGCGATGTTTTTACAATTGCAGCCAATTGAAATCATTCCTGCTCCAGCAAATTTAAAAACGAGTGATGATGATAATTCAAGTTCAGAAACACCTGAGAATCCTACAGGAGGGGAAAACGCATGATGAAGAAAGCAATTTTGTCTGTTTGTGCCGCCAGTTTATTGTGTACAAGTGTTATGACCACTGCGCCTCGTCGGGCATATGCGGGTGCTACGGATGCATATATTGCACATACTGTAATTAACACAGCATTATTGGCTATAGGATATGTGATGTTTTATGGACGCAAGCTGATGCATGAAAGCGATCTTTTGCCTGAATCTCCATTTTCTTTTTGGCCTATGATGAATTATGCAGGGATAGCATTGCAGTTTGCCAATGCCGGTGTGACGGCATGGATGGATAAATCTGGTCAAATTTTGGCACAGTTTGTAGGGGATGAAGGACATGTGACTGATAAATGGATTGGGCCTCCTGAGCTTAACAAAACAATTGAAGCGATGGATGCTTTTTCTGCTGAGTTGAAACAGTTTGATTTATCAAATGTTCCTGTGATGCATGATGCTTATGTTGAAGCTGATATGGATTTAAAAACCGCAACGGCGCAAGAATTAACAGATGCGTTGGTTGATTGGAATTTGGCTAAAGATCAATCCAATCAGGGAATTCAAGAACACCAAGCAAAAATTTTATATACGGCACAACAACAGGCTATTTGGGCAATGGTTGAGGCTTTGTATATGAAAAAAACTTTTGCCATTTTAGCAAGTGTGCACCAGGATACGGAAGCTGCAATCCAAAATCAATATCAAAACACGAAATCTACGTTAGCGACATTGGCTGCGCGGCGCGCACTGTTTAACTCTTTGTTGATTGTAAAATATCAGGTGGCGCGGGCTCGGACTCGTATTCGTTCAGAGGCATTAAAAAGGTATATAAAGCCAGTTTCTACAGCGCCTGAAATCAGTACGCCTGTAATAGATCCAACAGCTGTGGTTAATAACTAGAGGTAGGAGGGGATAGACATGAGGGCAATGAGTTTTGTGTGCGTTTGTTTGGTGGCGTTAAGTGTTTCGTCTAGTTATGCAGGAATGCGCTTTAGCGTGATGCCGGGGCGTGAAGTGCGTGATTTGCCTGCCCAAGGAAACTTTATTAAAACAACCAATAACCCGTTAAAACAAGCAATGGATGCGCATAATCTGTTAACAGAAATTCCAGCAATGGAGACTTTGTCTGAGTCGTTAGAGTTTGCAGAAAAAAATTTGTCTGTATTAAACAAAACCATGAAGAATTTAAAGAAGTGTGGTGAGCTTGCTTTGGGGGGCAACTATAAAAATTCTGATGTTGTTTTGGATAAGGCGGTGAAAGAATACCAACAGGAAGTTGAAAAGGTAGAAGAAGAGTATGAAAGTTTAGAAGATGAGGATTCTATTATTCCTGTTTCCATTTTGGTCAGAGAGCAATTGGATGAAAGTAAAAAGAAGATTAATCGTAATATATTTCGTAATATAGCGAAAAATCCTAAAAAATATGGTGCAGAACTTATTAATCCAAAGGCGGCAAGGGCAAAGGCCTCTGAAGAAGATGAGAATGAGCCTACGATGAATGTATTGGATTCTATCGTACAGTCAGGAAATGCGCTTCATAATGCGGAATTGGGGAAAAAAGATATTTTAAAAACTCAACAGGAAATAATAAGGCAATTTCGTGAAAATTTAGCAAAACTTGGGTTGGTATATAATGATTTGGATTTAACACAACGGGCGGGTTTGCTTCAAGTTCGTTCGGATTTAAAAAAAGTCAAAGAAACGGCCTTGCAAGAAGCAGAAGTATACATCGCTCAGTTAAATGCGCAGGACGCGGAGCATCCAGATTTAGTTGCTAAACGTGCCTATCGTTCCAAAGCAAAACAGCAAGCTTTAAATAGAATACAGTCTTCCTTTCCTGAAATGATGAAGGGGATGGTTTTGGTTAGTCAGATTACGCCGCAGCAACAACAAGCTTTGATAATGGATGCATTGAAAAGAGATGCAGAAGGAAAGGTTTATTTGACGGAAACGAATATTGTGGATCTGGATCGTAAGATGAAGGAAATGGATGCACATAATGATTTGATGGATTATTTTAAGGGTATTGCAGACGACAAGATTCCAACAGATGTTCCAGAGTTTGACTTTAGTCAATGTAAGGCATAGGAGTGATGAAGGGTATATCTTGGAAGCAAAAAGGAGCAGATTTCATTTTGTCGGTCAGTATGGTGGCCTGTAGTGTTGTGTTTTTGCTCATGTTTTTTTTGTCATTAACAGTTCTACAAGCGCAGCAAGCATTGCGTGTTTTGGCTTTTGTTGTGCCGAAAGATATTGGGCAGAGTGGTTTTGTTGGGGCTATCCCGTTTGATGATTTTAAAACAGATAAGGCTTGGCGGGAACTGTTGGAAGAAATGATGGTACGTTATTATGTTGAAATGCGATACACAATTCTTCCTGATTATGTGGAAATGTTGAGGCGATGGGGGCCAAACGGTAGTGTGAAGAAGTTATCAAGTCCTCAACTGTATGCCTCTTTTGCTGCAAAAGAGGCAAATCCAGAGCGCCTGAAAGAAAATAATGTTATACAAACTGTGGATATTAAAACTGTCAGAAAACTTCAGGCGGGTTCGTATATGGTGTCATTTGATGTATATCGTAAAGGAATAGATGGCATGAGAAAAATTGGACCTATTACAATTTCTTTGGCATATAGATATTCTGGCGATGGTTTTTTCAGTCCAAGTTTTTCGAATCCATTAGGAATATATTTTGTGGCTGTGGATAGATCTGTAAATTGATGATACAAAAATAGCAAATAAAAAAGTTGAAAATAAAAAAAGTTGTGATATACTGGCAAAAGAAAGGGAATAGAAAATGAAAAGGAAAATTTGTATTTGTTTGGTGTTTGGTTTGATCGCTTTGGTTGTGGCCTGCGGGTCAATCTATGAAAAAGAACCGGTTGGTATCGGCACAGAATATTCTGAGCTCAAAAAATCTCCTTGTGCTTGTTTGAAATTGGACCTAGCTCCTGAATTGCCTGCATGGTTGTCGTAGTAACACTTTGAAATGAGGTGGTATGCGTGGAAAATAAAAAACAACCTTTGGAAAAAAATAAAAAGACCCATCGTCAGATATTACAAGAAGAGCGCTATGTTTGGATGGCACGTGCTTTTGTAATGATGACAGTATTGGGCATTTTGGCCAATGTGTTGTTGTTAATTGCTATTTCCGGAGCCGTTCCTTTTTTACGTGTGCAACCTTTTTATTTGGATATTCGTTCTCGGGACGAACAGCTTATTTCAATTGAAAGATTGGCCCCGGAACAGCTGAACGATCGTAATTTACAAGATTATCTGGTGCGACAGTATATTGATTCCTATTTTAATGTAGGATCTGATCCGAAAGAGTATGAGCTTCGGACAAATTTGGATAGTTTTTTGGCTTCTCGAAGCGAAGAATCCGTTTATCGTCAATTTCAAAATATGCGTGCTCAAATATTGCATTTGATGGAACGGGAAAATTTTACAAGGAAAGCGGAAGTGTTACGTACGGATAGGCCTATGCCTCCAAAAAATGGACTTTCTACATGGATTGTTCGCTTAAGATTAAAAGATATGAACCAGGCTGCAACTGAGGAAAAAGTCGGGGATTATGAAGTGGTACTGGAGGTGTTTTTTGATCCTAAACGTCAGACGAGTTCTTGGTCCAAAAGGTTAAAAAACCCATTAGGATTTAAGGTAAGGAGAATTGGAATTACAGATTTGAATAAAAATAAAAGTAGCAACAATTAAAAATCTTTTGGTGTTGAAGACTCGTTTCAATATGGTTTTAAGATTGGCAGTGGTGGGGAAGCTTTGGTTAATTTCTCCTTTCTTGTTGGGCGTGTATCCCTGCTGAAAAGTATCCATTGACGGGTAAAGTAGTAACACTTTGTAAAAAAGATGAAAAATCTTGTTTTTTTTACTAGACTTTTGTAACTTTTTTGGCTATGGTAGGAGAGGCGATGTATTAAACATTGGGAGGATTCAAAGTGTTAGAACGCAGATTATATATAAGCAATCGGATTATTTTTATGTTGGGAAGTTGTCTGATGAGTTCTGTTGTGTTGGCGCAACAAGCGTTGCCTTTAAATACAGAACAAGCACAATATGCGGATGCTTTGGCGCAAAGTGCGGGTGAATATGATTCGGTAGATCAAACTTATATTCATTCATTGGGTATGCAACAAAAGGCATGGAATAATCCTTTGGCGCACATGGGTGAAGGTCAAATAAAACCAGGGTATTCCAAATATAATTGGACGCCTGATACTGTTTTGCCAGTTCGCATTCGTGAAGGTATGATGACATTGATTAACCTGCCATCATGGGAATTGATAGAAAAAGTGCATATTGGTTCTCCTGAATCTTTTGGCGGAGAAGTTGTTGCTCCGAATTCTTTGATGTTGTATGCGGATCCATCCTATTTGGGTGTGGATAGCAACATGATTATCTTTGGTAGGTCCGGGAATAGATACGTGGTTTATTTGCGCAGTGAAACATATAATACAGATAAAATTACCCAATCGGTCGTGGATGTTTTGGTGGGACCTCGTTGGACGCCTGTTGCAAATGGCGGACAGTTGAAAGAAAATGATGGTGTGACAACAATGGCATCGGATCCTACAGTTCCTTTGTTTAATGCACGTGGGAGTGTTCGCAGTAATGGAGATAAATCTGTCAATGCTAAAAGTGGCAATGATTGGGATAACGGGATTGAAGTTAATCCCGAACAAATCAAATTTGATTTAGATATTTATTTACCCAACCCAGATGATGTGGATATTGCGCCAGATAACGTATGGCGTGACAATGTGTTTACATATATTGATTTAGGGCCTAAAGCATTAACGATGACACAGCGTCCTATTGTTAATTTATTGTTGCAAGATACAGAGGTTCCTGTTGGATTTAGGACACGTGGTCCAAATAGCCGTTTGATAGTTGTTGAAGCAATTGGAGATTTGGTATTGCGTAATGGTCGGAAATTGATTTGTATTAAGTTACGTCGTGATCCTGCTGCTGGATTGGAATATACTGATTATAGTGCGTTCTCAGAACAGCCGTATGCATACCAAAATAAATTGCCAGTGGCTGATCCAAATGTAGGGCCTATCAGTGTTTATGGGGGTTCACCTAAGATGAATTTAAATCCGTATGTGCCATCTTCTGGTTTGCAAGTGTCAGAAACAAATATTGGCGCGTATGCAAATGCGACTGGCGGCTTTGATCCGTATGCTAAACAAGGAAATGGGGATGCTGCAGGAGCTGTGAATCCTTATTGTTCTGATACAACAGGTTCAGGACGCTGTGGAAATGCCATCCAATCTTGGCAACCAATGCGATCTATCCCTGAGGATGTCAAGGTAAATGTCAGCGCAAGCATGGCTGCACAAGCGGGGGATAAGGTGGTTATTCCAATGGGGTCGGAAGAATCAATTGCTTTGGAGTTTGGAACCAGTCCCAAAATTGGAGAGTTGGAACAACTCTGGGCTGATATTTATGCCCAAAATAGTGACGTGTTGTCTGGGTATGAACCTTATTACTCTGTGGATACAACTGCAAATGGTAATATGGTTGAATTATTCAGATTGCGAGCGGGAATGATTCCTGATGCCCAGACGGGCGATGCTATTTGTCGTAAAGTTGGACGCAGAGGATTTTCGTGTTCTGTGGTGCGTGTGAAATAGGATTAGAGGTAAATGGCTACGGGAAGGAAAAGTGTTTCGGCTGAATATTTATCCAGAACCAACTGGCTTTTGACAATTGTCGGGCTGTTGTTGGTGATCCTATTTTTAATGGTTTTATGTTCCCGTCAAAAAACTGAAGTTGAAGTTTTCGATGATGATAAAAAATTAGAGTTTAGGGATGATCCGACGATTGACGATGATGCATCTCAGGTTAATTTATTAGGTGGAACTTCGCGTCAAGTTGAGTTGTTTGTGCAACCCTCTAAAGTAACTTTTTCTCAAGTTAAGTTGGGCAGTTTGGCTGAGGCTGTCATCACGCTTCAAGCAAAAGGAGGCCCCATTAAATTTGAGGATGTGCCTCGATTGGTCAAAACACAGAATGAAGGTTTTGAATTGAGTGGCAATTGTTTCAGTAAGGTTGAGTTAGAGGAAAATGATGCTTGTCGAATAGACGTTAAGTGGGAACCAACAACTTTATTAAATTACAAAAATCAAATCAGAGTGGCATGGCGGGTGAACAGGGCTGATGTCTTTGATAAGCAAGATACCTATATTGACATATCTGGTCGTTCCTCGGATGCAAAAGATTGTGTTGTTTGTGAACAAAAAAATATAGATGAATCCGTTCCTCAAATTGCTGTAGGGCCTGGAGGAGCAGAATATCCTATACCTCCAGATTCGCCGCCGGGGGTGATTACAGAAGATGGCAAGATCATTGCTGTTGTAGAACCTAATAAAGTGCCAGTTGGTTTAAACAATAGGGTGTTGGGATCTATTGAAAAAGGTACCAAGAAAGTTATAGATGCAGATGGAAAAAAAATAGGTACTGTATTGGGTGATAATACCATTGTTGATACGAACTTTAATGTTATAGGTGCTGCTTTGTATGTCGATGTGGCGGTTATAGATGGACAAGGCAAGGTAATTGGTACAACGAAGTTTGATGAAAATGGCTTTAGAGTTGTGGATAGTAAAGGCCAAGGAATCGGGATCCCTCGTGTTGATACGTCGGTTGTTGATTATGACGGTCGTCAAATTGGTATGATTATTCCTTGGGGGACTGCATTAGATTTGAATGGTAAAGTTTTGGGTGTTGTTTTGGAAAAAACAGCAGAGGTATTATCTGATGATCAGGTGCGTGTTGGACATTTGCAACAAAATGGTATGGTCACAAATGAACAAGGTGAATTGATTGGTGCAATGACACCTCATGGTGTGGGTGTTAGTACGGGTTGTCGTTCTTTTGGACGTGTGACGTATAGCAGTGAAGTTAAAGATGCTTATGGCCAGTTAGTGGGGCGTGCTTTGTTGGATAATGCAATTGTAGATTCAGAAATGAATGAAGTTGGTAAAGTTATTCCTCAGGGAATTATTATCAATGCCTCGGGACGAGTGCAAGGATTTATGAATGCAGATGGAAAGGCCGTTGATAAGACAGGATCGGCAATAGGTTGTGCTGGCCCAGATGGGATGGTTCAAGCCGGTAAAAAAATGGTTGGTGGCGTTATGAAAAAAGGAAAGGTTGTTGGTCGTTCCTGTGAAGTTATTGGTTCGGTTTATCCAAATGGTGTTGTGATGAATCAATCCGTGGAACCGGTTGGTTATGTAAGGCCGGACGGGTATGTTGTGAACAGTTCACAAGACGTTATTGGCGCTGTTGTTCCGTTTGGAACTGCAATAGCCGAGGGGTGTCGGATGCTTGGTATGATTTCTGTTACAGGGCAAGTTATAGATACTAAAGGTGTATCTGTGGGATGTGTAACAGACAACAAAAATGTTATCAATCAAAATGGGAAAGAGATTGGACAGATTACACCGCAAGGTGCTATTTTCCAACAGGGGGCTTTATTAGGTCGCGTCCGTTTGGATGGATACATCGTTAATAAAAATGGCAAAATTGTGGATTGCGTTTTGAATAAATACAAACGTATTCCGGGAACTGTGGAAGAAGGCGGTGTTGTTTTGGATGATAATGGTTTGCCGACAGGTTGGACACATATGGATGGTAAATGTTACAGTGAATCAAATGAAATTTTAGGTAATGTTGCCTTTAATGGTTGGGTGTCAAATGAACAAGGGCGTTTAATCGGATTTGTAGCGCCTAGTGGTGTTATTGTGTCTAATGAGGGGAATATTTTAGGTTCATATTCTGCTTTGATGGGAACGGCCGTGAATCCAGCGGGAGAAGATTTTGCTCGGATCATGCCTGATTTGACTGTTTTGGACAAAGCTGGAGAAAATGTATTAGGAACATTAATTCCCATGAATTCAGCAGGTGTTGCTTTGGATTCTACATTGTTGGGACATATGGAAGCATCTGGATTTTTGACTGAGGATAATAATTTGCAAGCTAGGGTTTTGGCAGATAAATCGGTGGTAGATGCCAGCAATCGTGTGGTCGGAAATATTTTGCCGGTCGGGCAGGTGTTGTCTGCACTTGGTAAGCCAGTTGGTTGGGCAAACGTGAATGGCGAGGTATTGTCCAAAGGAACGCGTATAGGGCAAGTAGCTGGTAATGGTTTAGCTATATCGCCAGATGGGCGCGTTTTAGGTCGTGTTTGGATGCCTATTTCTATTTTAGTTAATGGTTCTGGCGTCATGGGAAGTGTTATTCCTAAACCAATCGTTGTGAATTCCGAAGAGCAATATCAATTAGGTGCTTATGATAAAAATGGGACCTATATTGGTGTAGTGTCTCCTTTCGGGGCTGTATTTGGAACGGGAGGACGAGTTATTGGTAAAGCGGTGCCTGTTGGATTAGTATTTAATTTTACCAATAATCTGTTGGGTTGGGTTTCTTTTACAGGAAATGTCGTGGATAAGAGTGGGCGCGTTTTGGGGACACCAACACAAAATGGTTTAGTTCTTGATTCTGAAGGAAAAGCAATAGGTTTTGTCTTAGAAAAAGGTTCTGTCATTGATAAAAATGGTGTGATGTTGGGTAATATTGCGCCTGATGGAAGCGTTTTGCAAAGTTCCGGGAAAAGCGTTGGATTTGCAACAGCTTCACCGTTTATTGTTCATGAGGAACAAGGTATTATTGGACGGCGTTGGCCTTTGGGAATTGGTGTGGATCCGTATGGTACTGTTTTGGGGTGGTTAAACCCTGCTGGTGTTGTAGTTCAAAAGCAATCCGAAAAGGGACGTATAGCTTTGGATGGCCGTATTTTAGATGCTTCTTACAATTTGGTGGGCAGTTTTGTCCCATTGGGGGCAGATGCGCTAACCGGCTCAGAATCTAATACAGGCGTGGTGACTGAAGATGCATCTGTTCAGTCCGGTTCTGGTAAAGTTTTGGGAACCGTAATGGGGCCCGATTATGTTATTAGAAATGGCGAATTGGTGGCTCGTTTAATGCAAAATTCTTTATTCGTCAACGATGAAGCTTCCACAAAAACTTTGGGACAAGCTGAGTATAGTTCCAATGTGTATCGGATTGGAACAATGCGTCCGATTGGCGGCTTGATGACGAACGGATTGATGGCGGATGGTGGCGCAAATGTGGTGGGTGGTGTTGTGCCTATGGGGTTGCCACAAACGGTAAATTTAAAGCTTGCTGGTTCAGAAATTTTCAATGGTGTTATTATGTTGGGTGGTAAAATTTATGGCGGAACGACAGCCTCAGGGATTACCATGGTACAAGATGATATCTCGGGTCAGGTAACGCCATTGACGACTGTCATTGATAAAAATGGATTACTAGTTGGTGTTTCCGATGGTGCTGGTGGCATTGTGAACAGAAGTGGAGCCAAAATTGCCTCTCAGATGGCGTTTGGCTCTGCTTTATCTAGTGAAACAGAATGGGTTGGTGGTGCATTAAAGGCAGGTTTTGTGATTGATGATTATGCAAAAAAATTGGGAGCAGTTACGGCTGATGGCAGTGTTATCGGTTCTAAAAATGTATTTAAAGGGCGCGTGTTGCCAGATGGGTCTTTAGCGGGTGTTCCAGATGAAAAAGTATATAACTCTATGCCTTATATTGGTCATACAGTGACGCAGGGCATTCCTGCCGGATATAATAACACTGTTTTGGGTAGGACGACTGTTATGGGTGATGTGGTTGATGCTTCGGACAAGAAAGTTTATTCTTTGTTGGATGATGGCTCTGTGTTGGGGACCAAGTGGCCATTGGAAGGCAGAGTCTTGCCCTTTGGTTCTGCTGTTGGCTTTAAAGGGGTTTTGGGTTTTATGGATGGCAGTCAACGGATTGTCAATTCGCGTGGAGAAGATTTAGGATATATGGATCACAGCGGCTATGTTTTAGCAAGACCTTCGGATGAATCCGCATGGAACAAAGGAGAGAATTTACAGGTTTTGGGTGTTTTAGTTCCTGAACAATTGATGGTTAATAATGCATGCCAAGTCATTGGTCAAACAACGCATACTGGCGAGGTTATAGATGGTTTGGGAAATACTGTTGGGCGTTTGTATCCTCAGGGTCGGGAAGTGCGCGATATGACGGGTAAAACGCTGGGGCATATTGTGCGTTATGGTCCTGTGATGACATTTGCGCAAAAGGATCCAGAAAAAGTCGAGGATCAAGCGGATGATGGTGCTTCTCAAGCGTTGGCGCCATATCGTGGAATTCGGTATTTGGGTCGTGTCTTGCCTAATGGGATGGCGGTGGATGAAGCAGGTGTTGTGATTGGCTGTGTTGGGCTTGATGGGGTGTTGTTAGACACAAGTGGGCAAAAGTTAGGCGGTGTCGTGGAACGTGGGCCAGTATTTGGCAGTAAGGATACGGAGAATGCCAAAAAAATGATTGGTCGTGTAGATGCGCATGGTCGTGTGGTGGATGTGAATGGAAAAGTAATTGGGATGAGTGATGCCACCAGAACTGTATATGATGAAGAAGGTAAGGAAATTGCTTGGGTTGTGGGGCCTGGGGATATCATAGATTGGAACCCGGAGACAGGAATTTTAAATAAAGTTATCACAGATAAAGGTGAAGTCTATACAGGAGCTAGGGAAAGATTAGGCAACTACAATTTTGAAAAAGATGAGTGGACAGATCCGCATGGTACCGAATTAGATCCGAGCGGCGTTTATTTATATGACTTAGAGGATAGAGCAATTGCGCGGTTAATCGGTTGTGAGTTGTTTACAACGGATGGGCAAACCAAGTTGGGCTCATTACTGTCGGATGGAACTATTCGTGATATCAATAACGATCTGTACGGTCGTGCGGCGCCAGATAATAAAGTATATAATCCGGATGGCACGTTAAAAGGCGAATTCCGTGGTGCCGTTGATTTGCGTAAATGTGGTCTGGCAGGGATTGGTGCTGGTGGTTCCGGTCAAACGATTTCATTACCGGGTTTGCCATCTATGAAAGTTGAAAATGGCAGCATTATAGATCCCAGAACAAATCGGATCATCGGATATATGGGTGACAATGGACGGCCTTATTTGTTCAATCCTCCCTCCGGTAGCAGCTTGGGGGAAGAGGATCCTCGGCCAATTCCGCAACCGCATCCACCAAGACCAGTACCTTCGGAGTGGCGGGATCAACAACAAGAAATATTGACGAATCGTAGAAAATCGATGTCTGCACAATTGTCTTCAGGAGGAACTTTAAAAATTCCCGGTCCTGAAGTTTTAGCAAAAGCCAAAAAACATCAAGATGCTGATTGGGGTATTGGAAAGAGTATATCGACATGGCCTGTGGATATGTCCAATATGATTTTAAAGGATAAGGGTATTCCGGCGGTGTTAGTGCATTCAATTGATACGCGTTATGCGGATGTTCCTGTCACCGCAATGGTGGAACGTCATATTTATGCAGAAGCAGGACGTAATATCATCATTCCTGCGGGCAGTCGTTTGATCGGTTCTGCTTCAGGTTCGTCTAGTGCGGGAGAGGCTAAAGCTTCCAAAGTAACGATTACTTGGGAACGTTTGATTCGACCCGACGGGGCAGCGTTTAATTTTTCTGCAACCAGTGCGGATGCCCAAGGTCGCGGTGGTGTAGCAGCATATTTGGATGAGCAGTTGTTCCAAAAATATGCAAATCCGTTCGTGACAACTATCTTTACGGCACTTACCAACAAGATGGTTGATTTGAATGATAAAAGTTCTAAATCATCATCATCAGAGTCATCCTCTGGTATGGATGGGCAAACCTATGGTCAACAAACACGCCAAATGTTTATTGATAACTTTAAAGATATCTTTGATACAATGTTGCAAGAAGCAAATGATGTTCAACCTGTGTTGTTCGTTCCGTCTGGAACAAGGTTGATAGCGTATCCTCAGCAAGATTTATGGCTTCGTTCAGTTCAAGATGATGAAAAGGACTTAAAGAGCCAAGGATATGAAAATTCTCCGAATGCCAAAAAGCCAGATATTGATTCTTGGGTGGATAAAAGGACGGGATCAAATAGTGATAGTGACACATCGAATAGTAATTCTAATTCTGGTTCTGATGAGCCTGTTTATGCTCCACCATCTTCTTCTGCGGATTCAACGGGGACAAATCCTTACGCAGAACAAGATGCTTTGCCAGACGAGTTGTTGGAGCGTTCTATGAATCCTGTGACGCAAGGTGGTGTCGCCGAGGAAAAAGAGGTAGCACGTCGTCGGATGAATAATAGCATTTAGGGGGATAAATGGAATTAGTTTCAAGTTCGGAATCACACAGAATTTTACAAACGATTTTAAAGCCCTTAGCTTATTGGTATAACCAAGATAATGTGGAAGATATCGCTTTAAATAACCCTGGGGGGATTTGGTTACGGTTGCGTGGTCGGCATACTTATCCGTGGCATTATTATGAAGATCCAAAATTGTCCCGAGAGTATTTGCGTAATTTATTTTACGCAATTGCAAATACGCAAGACAAACCTTTTGGCGATGAGGTGGGCGTACCTGTCGTTTACTGTGATTTGCCAGATGGACACCGTTTTACAGGGATTATGGGACAAAATATCAGGTATGATGATCATGATTTAGAGGGGGGCATCGCACTGGATATTCGAAGACACGAAGAAGAAGTTGCTATTAAAATGGAAGATTTTGGTTTGGTTAAAGGCGGGCGTTTGCGCCAAATTAATCGATTAAAAAATATTGAAGATCCGGATGATCCTTATGACCGATTGGTTCTTTCCATTCGGCGTGGCGATCATATTTTAATCAGCGGTGCTACAGCAACTGGTAAAATAACTTTTTTGAACAATATGATTAAATTGTTGGATGAGCATAAAAGAATTATAACAATAGAAGATACGCGTGAATTGATTGTTCCTCATAAAAACCGTGTTCATTTGGTGTTGTCACGTACTGAATCAACCAATAAATTTACTTATTCGCAAGCTATTGATTTAGTGCTTCGGTTTACACCAGATTCAATTATTGGCGGAGAAATATCCACAACCAACGCTTCCGCTATTTGGGAATTGATGGGATCCGGACATGATAACTGTTTTGCAACGATTCACGCGGATAGTCCTGAGCGGGCGTATCGAACCTTTATTGAAAGAATTAAAGAAAGCAATCCTGAGGGGCATTACGAAGATGAATTGGTATATCAAGAAATGAAACAAAGGTTGCGTGTGGTTCAAATCAATCGTGATGGCAATATTCGTGCAGTTACGGCAATTACTTAAAGGGGAAGAAAAAATGACACAAAAATTGCCAACATTGTTAATTGCTCGAACTGCAGATGGTGCAGGTTTGCCGTTGCCTTCATATTTGTCTGAATATCATGTAGGATTAACTTTGTGCGCGGCGATTCCGTCGTCTATTCGTATTGAACCGGGTGAGCGTGTCTATGTACCGATTGGTTTTGCCATTGGTATCCCTAAAGGTTGGTGCGGTCAAATCGTCAGTAATCCGACTTTAGCCAGAGAGCAAGGGGTGATTGTCTTGGATGGTCCTCAAATTTTACATCCGGCAGACAGAGGTGCCGTTTTTGTTTTATTGCAAAATAGTTCTCCAAAACAGATTGTCTTGCGCCGTGGGGTTGAGGTTGCTCAATTAATTGTTGTGCCTGTAACACAAATCCGGTGGCAAGATGTGAGCGGGCAAGTTTCTATTGCCAGTGAAAAAACAGATCCTGCTGCCGTATTGTTGGACAGTGAATTAGATGTTTCATCCGAAGGAAATGAGGTTATGACATCCAGCAAGCGCGTCCAAAAAACGCCCAGAAATCGTTTTGGACCATCGGAGGATGAAGAATAGTATGTTAAAGGTTTTAGGGTTTGTTTGTATGCTTTTTCTTTCCTCTTTAGCTATGGCAGAAGGAGAGGAGTTTGCTTCATTGAAAGTTGACAAAGTCAACTTAAGAACGGGACCGGGTGAGCGTTTTCCTATTCAATGGGTGTATCAGGAAAAGCATTATCCCGTTGAAGTGTTGGATTCTTTTGATATTTGGCGCCAAATTCGTGAGCAAGACGGAACAATTGGATGGGTTAATGAAAAAATGTTGTCTAAAGAACGCTATGTCGTTATCCAAGAAGAAGAAAAGTTGTTGGACGCCCCATCTGTTTCTGGTCGGGTAATTGCTTATGTCCAACCGGGGGTGATTGCAAAAATTCATAGTTGTCCTAGTGGTGATTTTTGTCGATTGCGTTTTGTTTATGAAGATAAAAAAATAGAAGGGTGGTTCCCTAAACGTTTTGTGTGGGGACTTTCAAACGGCGAAATTATTGAATAACATTTTATCCTTGATTTTTTTGTAAAAATAGTGTACAATCATCGCAATTCTTTCATGGGAAAGAAGGGGCAAAGAGTTTTGTTTTTGTATTTTCCTGCCTTTGTCGTAACCCCAAAAATACGTTTAAGTCCGCGGGATCTAACCCGTTGGCCAACCGAAATTATTTTAGGTAATCTATGGTTAAGAAAAAAGAAGAAAACATCGAAGTCAATGAAGATTTTGGTGCATTATTAGATGAGTTTATGGGCAAAAGTTCTTTACAAGGTAAAGTTGTGTCCGGGACTGTAACAGCAATCGATAAAGACGAAGTTGTTGTTGATGTTGGATTAAAGTCTGAAGGGCGTATTCCTTTAACAGAGTTTGGTGTCCAATCCGTTAACGTTGGCGATATTGTTGAAGTTTTTGTAGAGCGCTATGAAAACCGTGATGGCAATGCCGTGTTGTCTCGTGAAAAAGCACGTCGCGAAGAAGCTTGGGGTGATTTGGAAGCCGCTATGAGCAAAGGCGAACATGTGAACGGAACAATCTTTGGTCGTGTTAAAGGTGGTTTTACTGTTGATTTAAAAGGTGCTACAGCCTTTTTGCCTGGCAGCCAAATTGATGTGCGTCCTATTCGTGATATGACACCATTGATGGGTATTGAACAACCTTTTGCTATTTTAAAAATGGACAAAGCGCGTGGAAATATTGTTGTTTCTCGTCGTGCTGTATTGGAAGAAGCTCGTGCAGAACAAACTTCCGAAATCATTAAGAATATGTCTGAAGGTCAGATTGTCGAAGGAACCGTTAAGAATATTACAGATTACGGTGCATTCATTGATTTGGGCGGAGTAGATGGTTTGTTGCATGTGACAGATATGTCATGGAAGCGCATTTCTAATCCTGCTGAAATGTTGACTGTTGGACAGACTGTAAAAGTTCAAATTATCAAGTTCAATCAAGATACAGGTCGTATTTCTTTGGGCATGAAGCAAATGGAAGCAGATCCTTGGGCGGGGGTCGCTGAACGTTTCCATGTCGATGATAAATTAACTGGTAAAATTAGCAATATTACAGACTATGGTGCTTTTGTTGATTTAGGAAATGGCATTGAAGGTTTGGTCCATATTTCTGAAATGAGTTGGACGAAAAAGAATATGCATCCAAGCAAGATTGTGACTTTGGGACAAGAAGTTAATGTCATTATTTTGGAAGTTGATGAAGCTAAACGTCGTATTTCTTTGGGCTTAAAGCAATTGCAAGAAAACCCATGGGAAAAATTCGCAAATGAACATAAAGTTGGAGATGTCATTGAAGGTGAAATTAAAAACGTCATTGAGTTTGGTGTATTTATTGCCTTGAATGATGATTTAGATGGTATGATTCACAGCTCTGATTTGTCATGGGATAAACCAAGTGAAGAAGCTATTAAAGATTATCAAAAGGGTATGATTGTCAAAGCCAAGATCTTGGATATTGATGTTGAAAAAGAACGCATTTCTTTAGGCATTAAACAATTAACAGAAGATCCAATGGCTGGTTCTATGGCTACTTTGAAGAAAGGTGCTGTTGTTACCGCAGTTGTTTCTGCTATTACAGACGATGGATTGGAAGTTGATGTTGATGGCGTCAAAGGTTTTATTAAACGTACGGATTTAGCAAAAGAACGGTCCGAACAAAAGATTGAACGTTTCGCTATCGGAGAAAAAGTAGATGCCAAGGTGACTGCTGTGGATGCAAAAACACATAAAGTGACTTTATCCATCAAAGCACGTGAAATTGAAGATGAAAAACGTGCGTTGGCTGAATTTGGTTCAACCAGCTCAGGTGCTTCATTGGGTGATATTTTGGGTGCCGCCTTGGCTAAAAAAGCTAAGAAAACAACTAAAAAAGCAAAAGACAGTACAGAAGAATAATTTGTAGTTGTCTTAATAAGCGGATTTTCTGAAAAGAGAATCCGCTTTTTTATTGACAAAACATTTCTTTTTCTTTACTCTAAACAATATGAGAAACATTTTATTTTTAATTTTGTTCGTTTTGATGTTGAGTGCATGTGGGCGGATGTCTAAGCCTCAAGCCCCAGAAGGTTCGATATATCCTCGTACGTATGTTATTGGAGACTAGGAGGGTATCATGGAATATAAAGCAATGGCCTTATTTGGTTCATCAAATAAAAGTATTGATCCAAAGTACGATGAGCTGGTTTTTAAAACAGGGCAAATGTTGGCCGAAAATAATATCACTTTAATCTACGGCGTAGGTGATACAGGCTTAATGGGTCAAGCTTATCAAGGCGTGCGTTCAATGCAAGGCAGAGTGTTGGGCGTGACTATTCCATCGTTATTGAAAAAACAGTGTGCTGACCCAAGCATTTATGGCCCAGGGGAATTGCAGGTTGTAGATACATTGGAAGAACGTAAACGCATTATGATTAACTCTGCTGACGCCATATTGATTGCGCCTGGTGGCTGGGGGACTTTGGATGAAATTGGTACGATCGGTGTGCGCTTTAAAATAGGTGAATATCCTGTTAAGCCAATTATTTTTTTAAATTATTTCGGGTACTGGAATTGTATGAAAGATTTTATTGCACGTGCTTATCAAGAAAAGATGTTGCCTCCTTTTCAAGAAGCCTTTGCAACTTTTGTCGATAACCCAGAAGATGTATTTGACGCCGCGAATCGTGTATATGATAGATTGCACGAGTTTAAATAGTGTTTATTATAATTTAGAATAAGGAGCTTTACTGTGCTAAAGATCAATGGGAAAAGTATTGTTGGATGGGGAATTGCAGCATTGGTTGTTGCTGGTATCATCGGAACAAATATGTATCAGGAAAAAGGCAGTAATCCAGATAGCAAAAAGGTAGTGTATGCTTTTTATCCTTTAACTGGAACAGTTGCAAATCTTGGAAAGGAAGCGCAAAAATATACACAAATTTGGGAAAAATTACACCCAGAAGCACCTTTCCAAATCAAGTTTATAGACAGCGAATCTAAACCAGATAGAGCCGTTAGTGCTTTGAATCAAATCTTGCTCAAGGAAAAAGACCCTATCGTCATTTCATTGTTTTCCTTCATTGGAAAAGCAACTATTCCTATCATTGAAAAGACAGACGGTTTTATTTTTGCCCCTGCCACAATTATCTCTATGGGTGAAGGTGTGACACATTATCAACGAATTGGTTCAAGTATTTCAGACGCATTAACGCCGTTAGTAAATTATATTCAACCAGCGCAAAAAGTAGCCATTATCAACTTGGATGATGAATATGGTGTTCTTAACTCAACTTATTTTAAAGATGAAATTTTGAAAAAAGGTGCTCATTTAACAATTCAGGAAACACTACGGTTTCGCGATTTAGATGTCCGGATTTCTGTGTATAAGGTTTTAGAAACAAAGCCCGATATTGTGTATGTGACAGGAACAGCATCCATGGCGTATTCCAATATTTTCAAAGAATTGTCTGTGCAGGAGTTTAAGGGAATTGTGTTGGCTGATAATGCTTTCCAAAACAAAAGCAATCTTGAAAATATTGCGGGTATTAACCTTCATATGTTTGCGGCCATTCCCCCTATGGATGGTTTTAAAACAAATTATCCACAAGCCGTTGAAGAAATTCAGAATGCCAATATGGAACTTTACTATTTGCCGGCTGAAATTTTTGATACATTTAACCTGATCAACTATACTTTTAAAAACAACTTACCATTTACCCAAGAAACATATACCAAGATGGGCCAGTGGAAAGGCGTTATAGGAGATATGATACTCCCCGGAAATGGTGACAGTTTATATCCATTTATTATGGTTCAATACAAAAATGGGAAATTTGTCTCTGTGACCGAATAACGAAACCTAAATTGCAAAGACATTGTAGAAAATTAGACATCATCAGGATGCGTACTAAGTAGTGTCCACATAACACTTGATTTTTCATGAAAAATATGCTATAATCACCGCCAATGATTCAAGGTTGGATCAGGCAGAAGTTTTTCACCCCTGGAGGAAAAATTTTTGATAACTTATTATTTTTAAAGGATTTTTACTATGAAAGCAGAACAAATTAAAGCTGTAAAACGTGAAAAAGCTGGCAAGGGGGCCTCTCGGGCGATTCGTCTTAAAGGTCTGGTTCCTGCCGTTATTTATGGAGACAAAAAAGCACCGGAAATGATTTCTATTGAAGAAAAAGTAATGGTTGCTGAAATGGGCAAGAAGGGTTTATGGACTCGTCAGTATGAAATTGCTGTGGATGATGGAACAAAACATCTTGTTTTGTGTCAAGATATTCAAAAACATCCGGTATCCAGCCGTCCAATTCACGTAGATTTTTTGCGTATTTCTAAAGATTCAGTATTGACTTTGGATATTCCATTGCGCTTCGTTGGTGAAGCTGTTGCCCCTGGTTTGAAAAAAGGTGGCGTGTTGAATATCGTTCACAGAACTTTGGAAATTAAATGTACACCGGACAACATTCCAGAAGAATTTGTTGTTGATGTGTCTGCTGGTGATATTGGTGCTTCTTTTGATGCCTTCGCTATTGAATTGCCAAAAGGCGTGAAGTTAACAGCTCCTGAAGATTTTACTGTGGCAACAATCGTGGTGGCTCAGGAAGAAGAGGAACAACCTGCACCTGCTGTGGCTGCTGCACCAGCTGCTGAAGCTGCACCGGCTGCTGAAGCTAAGACAGAAGAAAAAGCTGAGGAGAAAAAATAGAATGCGTTTGTTGGTGGGATTGGGCAATCCTGGAACGGAATATGCTGCTACTCGCCACAATATGGGTTTTATGGCGGTGGATGCAATTGTCCACCGCTTTTCTTTTAGCGATTGGAAAAAATCTTGCAAGGGATTGATTGCTAAAGGCGAGATTGCCGGAGAAAAGATTGTTATTTTAAAACCAGAAACTTATATGAATTTATCCGGCGAATCGGTTTTGGCCGCTTTATCGTTTTATAAGCTAACGCCAAAAGATGTGGTTGTTTTCCATGATGATTTAGCGTTGCCTGTCGGTAAGGTTAAAGTTAAAACAAGTGGGAGCGCTGGTGGGCATAATGGTGTCAAAAATATTGATACTCATATTGGACCGGATTATATGCGGGTGCGTATAGGTGTTGACCAAAATCATGCGATAGATACTGTGGATTATGTGTTGGGAAAACCTAGCCCGGATGAGCAAAAAGTATTAGCTGAAACCATTCAAAAAATTGCCAATAATATGGAGTTGTTGATTCAAGGTGATGATCAAACTTTTATGAACCGTTTAGTGGGGTAGTTTATGACACCGGCAAGTTTGGAAAAACATACGGCCGTTTTAATGGAGCGTATCAGCAAAAAGCCATTTGCCGCAAATGAGTTAATCAATAGTTATATTTCCGAACACAAACATTTTAATAAGGCAGATAAAAGTGCGCTCTTAGAGGCTGTATGGCGCACGATTCGTTTTATGGCTCGGTTAAAGTATTTATATCCTTCGTCCACTTGGGAAGAACGGGCTAGAGCTCTCTTGGAAAAGGAAAGGCTGAATTTAAAAGCTGCCCCCGATTATATCAAATGGGAAGTGCCGGAATGGTTTCCAAAGCATGTGCCAGAAGCAGAAAAAGAATTGCCTGAATTATTGGAAAATCCCCCGATTGTCCTGAGGGCTATTGGCGATAGATTCTATGTCCAAAAAATATTGCAGGAAGAAGGGATTAATACGTATCCTACAAAATTGTCACCTTATGGATTGATTTTGTCAATGTATTGCAATTTAACGCCGACAAAAGCATGGCAAGAAGGCTTAGTTGAAGTGCAAGATGAAGGGGCGCAATTAGTTGCATTGGATATAGGTGTAAAACCTAATAATACGGTGTTTGATTTTTGTGCTGGTGCAGGCGGTAAGTCTTTGATCTTTGCTCAAATGATGCAAAATAAAGGCCTGATATGGGCGTATGATATCACGGTAAAAAAGTTGTTTGAATTGGTTAAGCGAGCGAAGCGTGCTCATATTGATATCATCGAAATTCAAACGCAATTGCCACCCCCAGTCAAACAGTTTGATTATGTGGTGGTGGATGCCCCATGTTCTGGCACAGGTACTTGGCGCCGGAATCCCCACATGCGTTGGCATTTAACGGAAAAGCAATTGATGCATATTGCTAAATCTCAAACCGAAATTTTAAATCGTTCAGAAGCTTATGTTAAAGAGGGTGGGCACTTGGCTTATATCACATGCTCTTTAACATCGGATGAAAATGAAAATCAGATTGAATTATTTTTGCAATCTCATCCGAACTATAAAGTTATTAAGCAAAAGCGCTATTCTCCCTATCGTACAGGAACAGACGGCTTTTTCCTATGTTTGATGGAAAAAGGGTAAAAGAAATATTGACTTTTTATAGGTTTTATCGCATAATGCTGATAGTTGAGTTTAAGGAGTTAACATGGGATTTAATTGTGGAATTGTTGGGTTGCCCAATGTGGGAAAATCAACTTTATTTAATGCACTGACGGCAACTGTTAATGCTCAGGCAGCGAATTATCCTTTTTGTACGATTGAACCAAATGTGGGTCGTGTTGCGGTGCCGGATGATCGTTTGAATGAATTACAGAAAATAGATCATGCAGCTAAAATCGTACCGACACAGTTGGAGTTCGTTGATATTGCAGGGCTTGTCCGTGGTGCTAGTAAAGGAGAAGGCTTGGGTAATCAGTTTTTGGGTAACATTCGCGAAGTGGATGCTATTATCCATGTGTTAAGATGTTTTGAAAATAATGAAATTGTCCATGTAGAAGGCTCTATTGATCCGATTCGGGATGCTGAAACTGTTGAAACAGAATTGATGCTTGCGGATATGGAAAACCTTGAAAAGCGCTTGGTGGGTGTCGTTAAAAAAGCTCAAACAGGTGATAAAGAAGCAAAACAATGGGTGGCCGTTATTGAACCAGCGTTGAAATGCTTACAGGAAGGTAAGCCTGCGCGTTTGGCTATTCCAGAAGATGAAGAAGCTTTAAAATTATTTAAACAATTATGCTTGTTGACGGCCAAGCCTGTGCTTTATGTATGTAATGTGGACGAGGCTGCGGCGGCAACAGGAAATGAGTTTTCTGAACGTGTGGCAAAGATGGCGGCCGACCAAGGCAATACTTCCGTTGTTATTTCTGCCAGTATTGAACAAGAAATTGCTCAATTACCATTGGAGGAGCAGCCCGAATTTTTAGATACTTTAGGATTAAAAGAAACGGGCTTATCGCGTATTATTAAAGCCGGTTATTCATTGTTGGGATTGGAAACGTTCTTTACAAGCGGTCCGACTGAAGCGCATGCTTGGACAATGCGCAAAGGGACGTTGGCACCTCAGGCCGCTGGGATTATTCACAGCGATTTTGAGCGTGGTTTCATTCGTGCAGAAGTGATTTCATATAACGAATATGTATCAGACGGGGGCGAAAGTGGTGCTCGTGAAAAAGGACACTTGCGTCAGGAAGGAAAAAACTATATAATGCAAGACGGAGATGTTGTACATTTCTTATTTAATGTCTAAATATAAAAACAAGGGGGGCAAAGATGCCGGTTATATCATGGCGTGATCAGATGAGTTTGGATTATCCACCTTTGGATGATGAACATAAAGCATTTTTGGAAGTTGTTAACCAGGCAACGCGGGATTTACATGAACATAATCTTCCCGGAATAGATGCAATGTTTGAAGCGTGCTATGATTATGTGCGTAACCATTTTTCTTTGGAAGAGGATGTGATGGAACGTATCAATTTCCCGGATATAGATGCTCATGTAGCAGCGCATCAGCAATTTATTCAAAACATCGCAGAATTTAGGCAGGCGTATGAGCAGGCGGCAACAAAAGGAAAAAAAATAGATATTGCGCAAAAAACAGTTGCATTTTTATCAGTTTGGATCATTGGACACATTATTAGTCGCGATAAAATGTTAAAACCATACTTGGTGCGTTTAAGAAATTTGCCGCCTCGGATGAGTTATTAGCTTAATTTTTTTTGAACTTCTTGTAGGTCTTCCCATGCTTGTTGTCGTTGGGTGGTTGTTTTGATGGTGTCTAAAGATAGGGATACTCGCGTGGGTATATTTTTGTATGTATGCCAGATATGACGTGCTTTGGATAGAGTATCTATGTTTAAAAGTGCTTTTGATAATTCGGCCCCAAATAAAAGTAAAATTTTTGGTTTTATCAATTCAATTTCTTTATCCAAAAAAGGTTTAATCATAGCGATTTCTGTGTCTGTTAATTTACGATTGCCAGGGGCACGCCATGGACTTAAATAAGTACAATATGTATTGCTCGTTCTGTCAAGTCCAATCGCTTTTAACATCCTGTTTAATAAAGCGCCGCTATCCCCAGAGAATGCGATACCAGTTTTATCCGATTCGGCGTTTGGTGCACAAACAATACACATAATGCTTGGTGTTGTGACGCCTTGCCCCATCAATGTATGGGTTGCTGTTTTATGCAAAGGACATTGGGAAAAATTATTTTTCAGATTGTTCAGCTCGTCCAGAGTTGTTGCTTGTAAAGCAGTTATTTCTGCTTGGTATGTAGCAGGAATGGCGGTGTTTTTCTGACTTGGTTGCAATGATTTTAAGGTGGGCTTTTCTTCTATTATTTCGCTAATGCCGGCCTGTATAAGCCATAATAATTTTTTCTTCATTTGATTTTATGCTTTCTTTTTTTCTAAAAAAAGGATACCATAAATTTCAACAAAAGGAAAGTAGGATGCGATTAAATAAACATTTTCGTTTAATTTTAGGGTTCTTGTTGTTTTTAAACGTGGCGTCTATTATTGGTATTTTGTATGCCCAATATAAGGGACGTGTGCTGGACGAAGCCAATAAAGGTGATGCCGATGTACCGGAAGTGTTGTGGATGACAGACCGCAAAATTCCAGAAAAAGTTGATTTGGGGGCATATCTAGTTGCATTTTCTGCTTTACAGAATCAACAATGGGAAATTGCTTCAGATAAGTATTTGCAAGTATTGAAAACAGATCCAGACAATTATACCCTAGGTAAGGAGGCATATTTGTTAAATGTGCTTATGGGGCGTTTGGATAAAATAGAAGATTTAGCAAAATCTTTAAATCGTTTTCAACAGCCGGGATTGTTGACGGAGTACGTGTTGGCAACTTATGCGATAAAAAAGCAAGAGTGGGCTTCTTTTCGGACTATTTTAGAACGCAAGAAAAAACATCCTGTTGATGATTTATTAAAGCCGTTGTTGATTGCGTGGTCCTTTGCGGCTGAAAACAATGTTGAAGGCGCCTATCAAGCTTTGAAAACTTTAAAATCAAAAAAAGAATTTATACCGTATTATGCGTATCATCAAGGATTGATCAGTTTGTGGTTAAAAGATGAAAAACGGGCGCACGATAGTTTTACACAGTTTGCATCGGATTCGTTAATAGTCGTGTCGTATTTGCCGGAAATTCAAGCGTTCTATGCCATGCGTAATGCGTGGAATATGGATAATCCTATTTATGTTCAATCACAGCTTTTACAAGCAAAACAGCCGGCGACTATTGAATTGATGCGGGCGGAAGCTGTGCGTCCAATAACGCCGTTGTTAGGTATAGCTGAAGCTTTTTATAATGTTTCAACAGCATTGGGGGGCAGCGCCGCAGCACAAGAAAGTGCACTGTTGCTAAATGCTTTAAGTTTACATTTGCGGCCTCAGGCATTGTTGTCTTTAGTATGGAGTGCAGAGTTGTTGGATGCGATGGGCAAACCGGAAATAGCTTCTTATTACTACGCTCAGATGAAAACAGGCTCTCAAACGTTGCAGTTTAAACAAGCGATTAACTTGATCCAAAAAAAACGATTGACGGAAGCTTTAAGTATTTTGGATAAATTAAAAACAACGAATCAGAATAGTTTGAGCTTGTGGTTGATTTTAGCGGGATTGTATGTAGATTTAAATAAATGGCCACAGGCGCTGGAAGCTTATTCTCATGTTATTTCTGTTCCTGAATTTAGTCAAATGCCTCAGCCTAAGCAAGCGGATATTTATTTTGCGCGTGCCTTTATCTATGATAAACTAAACGAATCGAGTGTTGCAGAGGAAGATTTACGGCATGCACTGACTTTGGATCCGGAGAATGCTTTGATTTTGAACCATTTGGGATATCGTTGGATGGAAAAAAACATTGATCTACAAAAGGGGTTTGCTTTGGTTAAAAAGGCTTATAAGTTAAGACCCTTGGATCCCTATATTATAGACAGTATGGCCTTTGGTTATTATGCTGAGGGAAATTATGCTAAAGCGGTAACTTTGGCGGAACAAAGCGTGGATTTAATGCCGCAAAGTTCTGTTGCTAATGCACATTTAGGGGATATTTATGCCGCTTTGGGACGGAAGCGTGAAGCAGGATTCCAATATTATAAAGCTTTAAAATTGAAATCTGATTTAACACCAGATTTAGAAAAAGAATTAACAAAAAAGGTTGCCCGAAAATAAATTTTTTGACATTTTTAAGCAAATTTTATCAAAATAACTTATTGAAAAATAATGAATTTTATAGTTGTTAATAAATTTTTAAAAAAAGTTTAAAAAAGTGCTTGACAAAACAATTTGTTTCTGATAAAATCTTCCCTGTTCCCCGCAAAAACGGGGTAAGTTGTTAAAAAATAGTAAATATGGATTTAGAAACGGATGCACGGACGGTCGTTGGTCGTTATAGATTATAGGGCTGTTGTGCATCAGGAACTATAAAACGGAAAGTGTA
>JAGCYU010000016.1 GCA_017960645.1 Alphaproteobacteria bacterium
ACACCCTTCGTGGACAAACAGATCTGTGCCAACATGAAAGGACTTAGCTCCAGTGCCATCAAAGTCACAACAAGCATGCCTATGGATAATAATAGAGGTCATTACATCTACTTACCTGATGGTAAAATTACATTTGGGTCCAGCTGTACTCGTGCGCACGGGGCGGCAGGTTCATGTAGTCATTATGCTTTGTGTGAATAAATAAAAAAATTACAGCAGTTTACTTTTGGAATTATCATACATATTTTGTAGGTTTGGTCGGAGAGACGGGATTCGGACCCACGACCCCTACGTCCCGAACGTAGTGCTCTACCAGGCTGAGCTACTCTCCGATTGTCCCCATTATATAAAATCTTTTAAAAAAAATCAAGTCTTTTTCCATAACAAAAAGCCCTCTCAAAAAGAGAGGGCTGGCATCCTTAATTGCATTTATATCTGGATAATCCCTCGGTAAAAGGCATAAACTGCCACAAAGGATATCAAAATCAAAGCGATTGCTAACATGCGCTCTTTCCGGCTAAAGACGCAGCCAATAATGCCTTGCTCACGTTTAGCCCACACATAGACGGGCAAGCCAAGAGCTATCAACACAACCGCCATTAGCAAGTATTCTAAACCCGCCGCATAAATTAACCAAACGGCATAGGCACTTCCAATGATACCTGTCAACAATGCACTCCACCGCGAAATGCCCAGTTTAGTATTAAATTCGCCGTCTTCGCAAATTTTCCACAAATACAAGCAAGACATTAAATAAGCAGGCAACACCATCACGCCTGTAATCGACAACATGGTGTTCCACGCATTATGTGAAAAATAAACCAACAACATGGCCATTTGCATCAAAGCACTCGTCACCCACAAAGACGTACACGGGGCCCCTACTTTGTTTTCAGTCTTAAAGGCCTTAGGAAAATCACCTTGCTCTGCAATAGACTGTGGCATTTGAGCCGTAATCATCGTCCAACTGAGCCAGCTGGCCAATACTGCGATGATCAATCCTATATTCATCATCCAAGCCCCCCATTTACCAACAACGGCTTGTAACACGCCTGCCGTAGATGGATTAGGAACGTTTGCCAATGTGCCTTGTGTCATAAAACCAAAGGGAATCACAGACAACAACACATAAATGGTTAAACATCCTAAAAAGCCCAAAACCGTGGCCTTACCTACATCCGATTGACTGCGGGCGCGACCGGATAGAACAACCGCACCTTCTATGCCAATAAAAGACCACAATGTCACCAGCATTGTATTTTTAATCTGGGTCCCTATATTGCCTAATTTAGCATGGTGCAACTTGCCCCAAAAATCAAAATCAAACTTGTCTATATTGAAAACAAACGCCATAATAATAATGAATAAAATCAATGGAATAATCTTAGCAATTGTAGCGATTAAGTTGATTTGAGTAGCCTGTTTGACCCCACGCAAAACCAAATAATTAAAAAACCAAATCAAAATTGACCCACCAATGATGCTGGCTAAATTATTACCACCGGTAAAAACCCCCGGATAAAAATAATTCAACGCATCCATCGTAATGACAGCATAGCCTACGTTCCCAAAGATCTGGCATAACCAATAACTCCAACCTATGTTAAAGCCCATATACGGGCCAAAACCGGACCGAGCATACATATAAATACCCGCAGTTAAATCTGGTTTAACATCTGATAAAATTCGAAATGTATTTGCTATAAAATAAATACCCAAACCCGTTATCAACCAAGCCAAAATCACAGCGCCTACAGAAGCAGATTGTGCCATGTTTTGGGGCAAAGAAAAGATGCCCCCTCCAATCATTGAGCTGATAACGATACCAGCCAAACCGACAACACCCAATGTTCCTGCTATTTTTTTTGTTTGCTTGCGTTTCATCTGAACCTCCCCGCATACGAATAAAAATCCCCTTCCCTTATTGGAAAGGGGATTTTAAGATTTACTTTTTCTTTTTTTGATTTAATTCAACAACCGGCGCATATTCAAAATTCAAAAAGCCCAAAGCCGTTAAACAATAACCAAAATTTTGTGTAATATTGATATAGTTATGATAAAATTCAAAGTAACTATGTTGTTGACAGCCACGAATTTCCAATTCATGATTCAAAGATTTTGTCAACCACATTTCACAATGAGCTTTGGCAATATCATCATCAATAAAGGTATCAAAATATTCCACATATTCTGCGGCCCAGCCGCCAATGAAACGACCTTTTTTATCCTTTCCCCAAACGATACCAACACCCGTGGCAATGGCTTTATGTTCATCAGACCTTGCACCATTTCCAGCCATAATCACCTCTAAAACCGCACCATGTTTAAAATGGCTTGTTACTTGATCTACTGGTACAATATTGCCATACAATTCCGGTGGCAATACAGATGTGTATGGAATGACATTGAAATCCTGAATCTTTGCTTGCAACAAAGCAGAATCATAACAAAATGTTTCAAATGGTTGTGGTGGGATACCATCATCAGCTTGCCCTGCTCCCCCCGTATGAAAGGCAAGTGTCGGATACCTAGTTCCTAATTGCATATTTTCCTCCTGTAATAAAGTTGTTCAGTGATTGCAATAACAATCCATCCTCATTTAGAAACTTTATAAACAAAAGACAATCTAGCCCTAAGGATAGGATGACTTTATCAATCTTAAGTTCTATTTATGATATGTTTTTTAACCAAGGAGGAAAAATGAAAAAAACATTATTATTAAGCGCATTTGCAATAGCATTTATGGTTTCATATCAAGCACATGCGGCAACAGCTTCTGGCAAAGTCACTTCGGTCAATGGCAATAACATTACCGTACAAGCAGAAAATGGACAGCAAATGACTATGGCAACAACTGATCAAACAACATATCGCAAGAAAAAAATGCATAAAAAGAACAAAATGAAACGCGGAAAACGGCCTGCAGAATGGACTTATGCACCTATCGCAGAAGAAGATGATTGGGTAGAGGTCGTTTATAATCCTGCCACGGGAAATGGAACAGTCTCAGAAGTTCAAGAAGTTGTCGTCTATGACGATTAAGTTTAACAATATATTGACTTTCAAAGAATCCCCGTTTAATGCGGGGATTTCTTTTTATCACATATCCAATATGGAATGAAATATAAACACCCCAAAATAAATGGCACAAAAAAGTATAAAACGCGGAACAAAATTAAACTGGCCAAAATAGCAGCACTCTCATGCGGCGTATGTGGCAATAACAAAAGGATTAAGCCCTCAAAGATACCCAAACCTCCCGGGGACTGCATACACATCCCGATTGTCATAGCTAAAACACAGGCAACAAATGACGTCACAAAATCAATATCCAGATGATACCTTAATAATATAAAAAACACAATATTCAACAACAGATTGTCCATACAACTGATAATAACTTGCGCAATGGTGCTTTTCGGTGTCGGCGTTGCTATATGTGTTTTAAATATGCACAGCTTTTTATGAAATTTACATACACAAGAACCGTAAAAGATTAAACATAATAACACCAATACTCCAGACAAATATAATAGGTATAAATGTATCTTTGATAATTGTAAATGTGCCGAAGGCAATAAAGCAATAGCGACGCAATATGTCACCATAAGCCCTAAACAAAACATCACTGTTTCAAATGTAATTAACATTACAATATTCGTACGACTGAGTCCATGTTTTAAATAGAAAAAATATCTTAGAGCTCCGCCGGAAATAGAACTGTGCCCCACTGTATTTCCAATAGCAAAACCAACAGAGCTTGCCTTAAAAATTAAAGAATATGGCAATTTCTTTTTTAAATATTTTAAAGCTAAAATATCATATCCAGATAAGACTAGGTAATCCGCACCCAAAACGATAAATACAGCACCTATAATCCACCAAGGGGTTGTCAACACCAAAGCGATTAAATGGTGAAGACCAACTTTATGCACCTCTTGTGCAATAATAAAGAGAGCAAAGGCAAAAATAGCCAAACCGACAACTTGGATAATTCTATCAAATATATGTTTCATACCTAAAACATCAAAGTTGCGCGCAAACTAACGACTGTGGCAGTATTGGATTTTTCATTAGCACCGGGATTAATATAAAATTGCACGTCTGGCGTAATTGTCATAAAATTGGATACACCTACGGAGATATATCCTTCCAATACATTTTCCCAAGAACGTGTCCCTGCCCCATTTACAGAACGATTTAATTTATTCATCGCTGCGGCCAATCCGATTTGATCCAAACTGTTACGATTTAACGGATTGTTATATACTGCCCCAATCACATACGATTGCTTAATGGAAGATAAACTTTTATTAGTTCCGTTAGCCCTTGCAAACAGCGCCATTTTTTTATTGATAAATTGCTGGGCATTAAAACTCCAACCTTGAGAGTGAACAGGCTGTGCACTAACAGACGGTTGATCATATAAAGTAATACTATACTCACCTGCTAACCCCATGATGGTTGGATTCCAACTGGCAGACACAAAACTGGTCCACTTGCCTTTTTGAAAATCGTCCCAACTGATTGTTTCCCCCGAAACATTATTGGCATTTTGTCCACCAACTGTAAAGCTCCAAGTATTATTGGGCGCCCATGTAATGTATCCTCCCAGGCTGGCTGTAGGATATACCGAACTAGCATTTTGAGACAGGGCAAAATTGATAAAGTTAATTTGTTGATTACTGTTATAATCCGTCCCATCAAAATTGTACATCGGGAATTGCCCTAAGGTAACAGAAATTGACTTTAACTTACCAGGCAATGTATGTGTATAACTTAACTCATCAAAGTTATTCACATTACTTGGATAATCATTAACTGAAGAAATCACGCCTATATTATTTCCTAAAACATTGGCATTATTACCCCAGTAACGAACAGCTGTATAAGCGGCTTGCAATACACCAGAACCAAAAGTATCAGATGAAAACATATTCCATGAAGCAGATCCATAATATTGTGTTTGCCACGCCGTTACTTTACCAGATGGCGCACCACGTTGTGGCAAAAAAGACACATCCAAAGAATAGGACAAACCCGTTTTATTTTGTAAATCTGTTTTAAATGATTGATAAGCATCCGCCCATGCATCTACACCTGCAAACGCCGGCATTACATAAAAAGCAAAAACTCCCAATAAAAGCATCTTTTTCATCGTAACCTCCTGTCATACTATGATGCTTATATAGGATGGTAAATAAGGAAAATGTATTCTACTTTAGTTTAGGAAAGCACTGAGAAAAGATATCTAAATTAGCATCATACACATTTGTTGCTATTCCGAAAAGGCCTAAAATAGAATGGAAAATATAATCTTGGGAAACTTGATGTTGAGCCATATCTTGCAAACATTTAGCATCTAAGCCTAAACTTTTGCGTGTCGCCGATGGCATCCACACAAAGAACGGCACTTCCTTTTGATAAGCGGGTGCAAATTCGTACTCTGCCCCATGCCCATAAAGGTTATCCTCGCCCAACGATTGCCCATGATCAGAGATATACAGTAACACGGGATTATACTCATCTGTCAATTTTGATAAGTGTTCCATTAAATCTGCTAATAATATACTTGTATAATACAAGCTATTGTCATACGAATTGACAACAGCTTCACGTGAACACATATCCAAATCTGCCTGTTCACAAATAGGTTGAAATTTCTGATACTGTTTTGGGGTTCGCAAATCATATCTGGGCCCATGGCTACCACGTTGATGCAATACAACAAATGTATCTTTATGAAAATCTGGTAGCATCTGATATAACTCGTTATTCAAAGAAGCATCAAAACAACTCCTGGTAGTACAAGTATATACAGTAGGCACATGACGACATACTTTATTGCAACCCAATTCATTATCCACCCAATAAACATCTATTCCCTCATGCTGTAAAATATCCAAAGCATTCGCTGCATATTTTGCAGACCTTTCATCATAACTTTTGCGCGAATAATGGCTGAACATACATGGAACAGAAACTCGTGTCACAGTCCCACAAGATTGGGTATGTTTAAACGCTATTATATCATGGGCATAGGGCATCAACGGCCCGTTCGTGTCTTTTGAATAACCAGTTAAAGAAAAATTGGCATCTCTGGCCGATTCCCCTAAGACAAAAACAAATAAATTTTTTTTATGAGGTTCTGTATTTCTGTCTGTTTTTTTTACCCATTCCATTGTGTTTTCTTTATGCTTAGTTGAAAAAGTATAAATACCTAAATCTACTGCTGAAGATATATAATTCGTCGGCACCAAAAAATAACGTATATTGTAATGGCGTTTTAGATATAAACTAAGATCTGTGTGCCAAACACATCCGATAATCAACCCGCTCAAAAGCCATACAAACAACATTGCCAAACGCTGCTTTATTAACACTTTCACAGCTGGAAATTTTAAGTTAATTTTATACAATAAGAATATCGGACAACATATTAAAAACAAAAAACAAATTATAAATGATAGCCCAATCCAATCTGAAGCCTCTATAAAGTTTGTTTCAAACAAAGATGCTACTGTTGAACGGGTAATATATATATGATAGTGATAATTAAAATAAAAGGCAGTTCCTCCAAACAGGATAAATAAAGCAGCAAAGATTTTAGTCACTTTAGGCCAAAAAAACAGGGAATAAAATAAGTATAAAAAAGTAAATACTAAGAACCACATACCGATATTGTTTATTACAGGCAACGTCGGCCATACTATTTGAAAAAACGGCACATTAAAAACAATACCAACTAGCAACGAGAACCAAAGGATAAACCAATGTATGTGCATTGTTAATTTATTTTTCTTTTGCACTTTTTCCCCTTTTTCCCAACATACTATCTTAACCACTCTAATTGTTTGCCATAATACACATCCTGAATCTAAAAGTCAAATATTTTTTACTTGTATTTGTTAAAAAAAAATGCTAGCATATGCGCTAAAGTAACCAAGGAGAACATTATGTCAATTTCTATTTTACAAAGCTATAGAACAAAGTATCAACCTCGCCTGCCACGCGCCTTGCGCAAAGGAATTCGTCGTGTTGCTGTTGTAACAGGGGATGTGACAGATTCTATTTCACATCAACAGGAATTGAGGTCTATGTTCCCCAATACCTACGGGCAACCGGTTTTGACTTTTAAATCAGGAAAAAAGCCAAAATATTTGCAACCAAAAAATATCGGCGTTATTTTGTCCGGGGGGCAAGCTCCAGGCGGTCACAACGTTATTATTGGTTTATACGACGCCCTAAAGCAAATTCATCCACGCAACCAACTGTATGGTTTTTTGGGTGGTCCAAGCGGTATTGTGGACAATAGATATATGCTTTTTACTGATGAGATCATAGATTCATACCGTAATACCGGCGGGTTTGACTTAATCGGTTCCGGCCGTACCAAATTGGAAAAAGAAGAACAATTTATGAAAGTTTGGGCCAACTGTAAAGAATTGGACATATCTGGCATTGTGATTATTGGCGGAGATGATTCAAATACAAATGCGGCTTTATTAGCAGAATGGCTTAAATCCAAAAATGCTGGCATCAATGTTATTGGCTGCCCAAAAACAATTGACGGCGATTTAAAAAATGCCCAAATTGAAACATCTTTCGGTTTTGATACTGCAACAAAAACTTATGCAGAAATGGTCGGTAATATTGAACGTGATGCTATTTCGGCAAAAAAATATTGGCATTTTATCAAACTTATGGGACGCAGCGCCACACATGTTGGATTGGAAGTTGCTTTACAAACTCATCCGAATATCACATTGATTTCCGAAGAAGTGGAAGCTTCAGCTATGTCTTTAAATCAAATTGTTACCGAGATGACTGATATAATCGTCACTCGCTCACAACAAGGAAAAAATTATGGGGTAGCTGTGATCCCAGAAGGATTAATTGAATTCATTCCAGAAATGAAAAAATTGATTGTCAATCTAAATGATTCTATGGCTTTGGTTGAAAACAGCGCCGAATACAAACAAGCAACGGATGATCAAACGCGTTTTGGGGTTATTTTGAACCATCTGTCACAAACAGCACCAGATAGTGCTCAAGTGTTTAATTCTTTACCAACGTTAATTAAAGCCCAGCTGTTATTGGATCGTGATCCGCATGGCAATATTCAAGTGTCTAAAATTGATACAGAACAATTGTTGATTAGCATGATAAAAGAACGTTTGAATGCATTAAAAGCCGAAGGCAAATATGATGGCAAATTCTCCGGGCAAGCCCACTTTTTTGGATATGAAGGGCGTTGTGCTTTCCCATCTAATTTTGATGCAAATTATTGTTATGCTTTGGGATATAATGCTTGCGCTTTATTACAAGCAGAACAAACAGGTTATATTTCCTGTATTAAAAACTTGTCTGCCCCTACAAGGAAATGGATTGCGGGCGGCACTCCCTTAACTATGATGATGACTGTTGAAAAACGCCATGGCGAATTTAAGCCTGTTATTCAAAAGGCTTTGGTCGATTTAAACGGACCTGTTTTCAAGTGTCTGCAAAATAATCGTCAAAAATGGGCATTGGAAGATGACTATCAATTCCCTGGGGCTATTCAATACTTTGGCCCAGATGAAGTTGTCAACGCTACAACAAAAACGCTTGAGCTGGAAAAAGGCAAGATGAAACAGCGCAAATGGTATAATCGTTTAAGACTGTTTAGGTAAGGTTAAAAGGAACCTACTCACAGAGAGCATAACTACCCTTAGAACTCTCCTCTGAGCGACTGGTAAAACCCATTGGGCCCGAATTTAGGTTCACATGAAAAGCTTTATTATCGGCTCCTGGTAGAGTGGTCCAGCCCCAGTTTTGAGAAGTTCCAGTAACATTAAGACATGCACGAGCGTTGCTATTCTCTGCTAACGGCACTCCAGGGCAAACGTGATTGGCATCAGCCAGATTTCTACCAATAGATTTACACCAGATCAATGCGCTAAACCAATTCATATATGCGGTACTTTTACAAAAATTAAGGCCGTTGCAATGGGCGGCATCACAACCTTCGTCACTAGCGCTGTGGGCTGTGATCCATGTCCCTCCAACGGATTGGCACCCAGCTTGTGTCCATTCAATGGTTGTTTCTGCATGTGCAGCAGTTGCAAATGTCAAACTTAAAGCCAATACAAATATATTTTTCTTCATCTTTCCCCCGTTGTTGTTGAAGTTTTTGTCATTTCTCCCCCCATTAAATCAAATACGATCGTTTTGTGCCAATCAAAATCGGGACATTCAGCTCGGAAAAATGAATTTACCTAAAACCCTTATAGGACGGGGATTTTAGCTCATTTTTACAAAATTTAAAAAAAGATTAAAAAGGTCTTGACAAAAACGATCGTTTTTGGTCAGCGTACAAGCCTTATGTTACGGGCATTTCGTCCATTTTAATCTATTGATATCTCAACGCCTCAATAGGATCCAATTTCATTGCCTTTCTGGCCGGCATAATACCGGAAATCACACCGACCAACACGGCAACGCTGGCAGAAATAATCACAGATAAAATTGAAATTGGCACATCTTTGTCATAAATCACACCTGCAATTTGGGATAAAACAACGCCTAAAATCAAACCGACAAAGCTGCCCATAAAAGAAATAATTAAAGACTCTGCTAAAAACTGAGTCATAATCCAACGATTTGGCGCCCCTAAAGCCTTACGCGTGCCAATTTCCCGCGTCCGTTCGGTCACCGATACAAGCATCATGTTCATAATACCAATAGACCCTACAACCAAAGAAATGGAAGCAATGGCAGACAACAAAATGGATAGAATCAAGCCGATACTCCTGACCTTTTCAACCATTTCCGTCATCAAGTTGATAGAAAAATCATTATCCGCTCCTTCTTTAATATGATGACGCGCACGCAATTGATATTCTATACGTTTAGCCACCATTTCCATCTTATTTTCCTCTGTCACCTTTACAAAAGCAACATCAGTATAGTTGGGACGATACGAACCTCTAAGTCTTTGACGCACAGCAGTTGCTGGGGTTAAAATCACATTATCCTCATCTTGTCCCATTAAATTATCACCCTTTGCCTTTAAGGTGCCAATAACTGTAAAAGGTTGACCTTTCAAACGCAAAACCTTACCCAAAGGATTTTGCAAACCAAACAATTCATCTATCACCGTCTGACCAATTAAAACATAAGGCTTCCCAGTCTTTACATCTTTCTCTGTAAAAGGAACCCCCGTTTCAATCTCCCAGTTATTCACTTTTAAAAAGTCCGGTGTTGTTCCTCGCACATTGACCCCATAATTATTGGATCCATAAACAGCTTGAACCGCCGTAGCCACAATATAAGAGACAGCTTCAACATCCTTTAAATTTCGCAAAGATTCCACATCATCAAAAGTGATACTGGGACGACCGCGCCCTCCGCGTACGCCACCGCTCACAACCTCGGCCGGCCCCAATATAATTAAATTAGTCCCCATTGAATCAAATGTCTTGGTAATTTCATTCTGCACAGTTTGGCCGGCCGCGACCATCAACACAACTGCCGCCACACCGATAACAATACCCAGCATCGTCAAAAAAGTCCGCATTTTATAAGCAGAAATAGAAATCCATGCCTCTTTTAAAATTTGGTAAATCATGGGTGATAATCCTTTCTTGGGCCATCGTATTCAACCTGACCATCCGTAATTTTAATCAAGCGTTTTGCATAATCTGCAACATCTTCTTCGTGTGTCACAAGCACGATAGTGATTCCTTGTTTGTTCAGATCAGCAAATAAATTCATGATTTCATCGGACGTACGCGTATCCAAGTTCCCCGTTGGTTCATCCGCAAAAATGATTTTAGGATTATTAATTAAAGCGCGTGCAATCGCTACCCGTTGTTGCATACCACCGGAAATTTGAGTCGGCAGCCTGTTTTCATACCCTTCCAAGCCTACACGCTTTAACATTTCAATAGCACGCTCGCGACGCTCGTGATCCGATACTCCTTGATAAATCAAAGGCAATGACACATTATCCGCAATCGTCCGCTTCATCATTAAATTAAAATTTTGGAAAACAAACCCTATCTTGCTCCCACGAATATCAGCCAGTTCTGCATCTGTCGCCTGTGCCACAGGTTCTTCTGCCAAAAAATACCCACCGGTAGTAGGCCGATCTAAACATCCCAATATATTCATCAAAGTTGACTTTCCGGATCCGGAATGGCCCATAATAGCCACAAACTCACCGGAATAAATTTTAAACGATAAATGTTTTAAAACAACCTGACTTGCTCCACCCGACATAAAATATGTCTTGCATAAATCTTTTACTTCTATGACGATTTCAGGCGATTTTGTCATTTCTTACGTCTGCCACCTCCAACAGCTTCTAAAATAACTTCATCCCCAACTTTTAACCCTGACTTAATTTCCATATTGGTCATATCTGTCAAACCCTTGACAATGACCTTTGGCACCAAATGCCCCTTTTCAAACTGATAAACAACCTCTTCATTTTCACTAGGATCAATTTCTACCTTTTGAGTAATGGATTTACGCAAAGCTGTTGAAGGTTTATACTGTAAAACCATAGCAGGCAATACTGGTACATCATTTGCTTCCTCTATTTTAATAGTTACGCTGGCAGTCATGCCCGGCAACAACTTACGAGAAGAATTATCCACTTCAATCACCACTGTGTACATCACAACATTGGATTCCACTGTAGGTGACAAACGAATTTGTTGAACTTTCCCTTCAAAATCATCATTAGGATAAGCATCAACCGTAAAAACTACAGGCATACCTGACTTAATCACCCCTATATCAGCCTCAGCAATACTTGCTTCAATTTGCATTTTTGTTAAATCTTCAGCAATTGTGAACAAAGTTGGCGTAGATAAACTAGCCGCCACGGTTTGTCCCTGCTCTACTTCTTTAGAAATAACTGTCCCAGAAACAGGGGAAGTAATCGTTGCATACCCAAAATTACGCTCGGCCTTGTTAAAATCGGCTTGGCTACTTAAAACATTGGCTTTGGCCGTCTCACGTTCAACCTCAACTTCTTCCAAAGTTGCCTTGGCAATCAATTTATCTTTATATAATTTATTCAAACGCTCATAATTTAAATCGGCAATTTTCTTTTTGGCCACCGCTAAATCCAAACGCGCTTGGGCATCGTTCAAAGTTTCTTTGAGTACAGACATATCCAACTTGGCCAAAATCTGTCCTTCTTTAACCTCATCATTATAATCCACCAAAACTTCTTCAATAATTCCAGAAACCTGAGTTCCGACAGACACTTTGTTAATCGGTTGAATTTTGCCAGATGCCGTCACAACATAGGACACGTTTCCTTTTTCAACTTTTGCCATTTCAAAATCTTCAGGCTTTAAACGGACAACACTATCTGACCGCATAAAATACCACGTACCGGCACCTAATGCGATCAAAGCAACTCCGACAATCAGCCATTTCTTTTTCATTTAAAACCTCCCAATTGCACGATATAAATTTGCCTTACTAATTAAAACAGCATAGAATGCATTAACCAATTCTTGTCTAGCATTTGACATTTGCGAAGTTGCGGTTAACAGGTTTAAAATATCCCCCTGTCCGACTTCATATGATTTCATGGCAACCCGTTCATTTTCTTTTGCTGACTTTAAGACATCATTTGCAATACCGTAGGCAGACACAGCGGTTTTATAATTTTGATAAGCTTTCCACACTTCATTTTTGATACTATCCTGCGTTGCGGCAACAGCTAAAGAAGCTTGTTGTTCTTGATAGATCGCACCAGCAACTTTATAAGTATCAGCAAAACCTGTGAACAACGGGACAGACACTTTCAATCCCGCAGATGAAGTCATTTGATATGGATTAGATTGTTTCCAACTATCTCCATAACCAACAGAACCGCTAGCGGATAAACTTGGTAAAGTTGAAGCACGTACGGCAGATACATTTTCTCTGGCCGCCTTTAACTCACTTTCTTTTCCTTTAAGCTCAGGCCGTTGTGTTAAAGCCAATTCCATTAACTCTTCAACTGTATTTTTTGTCTCAAGCTCTGTAATTTTCTTATCCTTAGGCGGTTTTTTCAGCTTAAACGAAGTACTGGGCGACAAATTTAACAACACTGCCAAATTACCTTGATTTTGTTTGACCGTGTTTTCTGCTTGAATAGTTGCTAGCTTTGATTGCTCATAACTTGTTTGTGCCATCAATTTATCACTTAGCGACACTAATCCTAAATCAAAACGTTTAGAAGATTCTTCATAAGCTTTTTTATATGATTTTTCACTATCTTTTGCGCTGGACAAAACTTCCTCAGCCCCTAATAAATTCAAATAAGCATTGTTAATTGCTAAAAATGTTTCTTGTAATTGTGCATTATAGTTAAATTCAGCGGCATCTAAATAAGCCTTAGTCCGTTCAACGCGCGCCGAACGTCCACCAAAATCAAATAACAACCAACTGGCACCTATATTCCCAGAATATGGCTCGGATTGCCGCCAATGATCATGCTCATTCTTATTTCCCGAAATTGAAGCTGCTCCAGATGCTTCTACATTTGGTAAATATTCAGCCTTAGCAGTTCCCAGTGAAGCTTCCTGCGCCTTAACCGCCATATATTCACGGCTTAGGGTTGGATTAGAACAGATCCCGATTTGAATAAGCTCAGGCAAACCAAGCTCAGTCTTAGTTAGATCTTTATCTAAACACCCTTCGGGAGTTTGTAGCTTATAAACAGAAAAAGGATCCATTGCTGCATGTGCAGACACAGCAATCCCACAAACAAACAATAAAAGAAGTCTTTTCATATTTCCCCCTTATTAAGAATTAGATTATAATAGCAAAAAAAACTTGTCAAGAAAAAAAATATAAGCTAAACTGAGTTTATCTTAAGGAGAATCACATGCAAAAAAAACTGGAAAAATTAACCACGCAATTAATAGCCTTATCTGACTGTGCCGAAAATCCAACGCTTTTATTTGAAGAAATGCAAAAAATTCAAGAAAAAGCTTTTAAAGTTCAAGACGAACTGATGCAGCTTTTAGAAGAAATGGAAAATGATACAACCGACATTACCCAACTACAAAATATCTTTCAAATCCGAGAAAACGTGTGGGATATCATGAGCAAGCTGGCCGATAAGGAGCAAGAAATTAAAGCCACTAAAAACAAAAAAGCACCAGCAGAAAAAAAAGAAAAATGTCATTGTGGATGTCAACATGTGCATCATGAAGGTTGTTGTTGCCATAAAGAGAAAGGCAATTGCAAAAAGGAAGGCAAAACATGCAAGAAAAAATAACTTTTGAAGCTGCTATGGCAGAATTGGAAGAAATTGTCCGGAAACTAGAAAATGGGCAAATTCCATTGGAAGATGCGGTTAAAGCCTATGAAAAAGGCATGCAACTCAAAAAAATCTGTGAAACCAAACTCAATGATGCTCAAATGAAAATTGAAAAACTGGTTATCAAAAATGGCAAACCAGAAAAATTGGAGACATTTGATGTCGCAAACTCTGAAGAATAGACTGGTTGAAACACGAAAACTTGTGGACAGCAATCTTGAAAGATGGTTGCCCCTGCCGGCTTCTTTGGATCGGCGCGTTGTAGAAGCTATGCGCTATTCATCCATCGGCGGAGGAAAAGCTTTTCGTGCTTTTTTAATTTTGACCATCAGTGCTATGTACAATGTGCCACAAGATCAAGCCCTTAATATCGCCACGGCCTTAGAAATGGTACACGCCTATTCTTTGATCCATGATGACTTGCCTGCTATGGACAACGATACGATGCGCAGAGGAAAACCCACTAATCATATTCAATTTGATGAAGCAACAGCAATTTTGGCTGGTGACGGTTTATTAACTAATGCTTTTGAGGTTTTAGCACATCCCTCTACTCATCCGGATGCTTCCATTCGTATCAAATTAGTTGGATTATTGGCTCAGCTGGCGGGAAAATCAGGAATGATTGGGGGGCAGATGATGGACTTAATCGGAGAAAAAACGCCTCTTGATTTAAAAGAAATTGAACAAATGCAAGACAAAAAAACAGGGGCCTTATTAACCTTTGCCTGTATTGCTGGTGCGATTGCAGGTTATGCCTCAGAATCAGACCTTCAAGCATTAACAACTTACGCTAAATGTATTGGCTTGACTTTCCAAATTACCGATGATATTTTGGATGTCACGGGGGATACGGCTTTAATGGGAAAGACTTTAGGCAAAGATAAACAAACAGCAAAATCTACTTTTGTGTCATTATTGGGCTTGGATCAAGCCCGCAAAATGGCTGAAGATTTAATGCATAAAGCGGACGATGCAATCGCTAGTTTTGGAGAAAAAGCAGATTTACTGCATCAAGCAAACCATTTCATTTTGGAAAGGAATTATTGATGACAAAGTTAATGACAGCAAAACAAAGGGGGGATTTTTTTGATTGTCTGCATCAAGCCTATCCTAATCCGAAATGCGAACTCAAATGGACAAATACATGGGAATTGATTGTTGCCATTATTTTGTCCGCACAAACAACAGATAAAAATGTGAATTTAAGGACCCCTGCCTTATTTCAAGCAGCTGATACACCGCAAAAAACATTAGCCTTAGGGGAAGAAAAAGTAAAATCTTATTTGACATCAGTTAACTATTATAACAATAAAACACGTGCTATCATGGCACTAGCCGAAATTTTACACAAACAATACCATGACAAAATGCCCGATGATTTTGAAACTTTACTCACTTTGCCAGGTATCGGCCGCAAAACCGCAAGTGTTTTTTTAAATGTAGCTTACAATGCTCCTTATATTGGCGTAGATACACATGTTTTTCGTTTGGTACATCGCCTTGGCATTTGTACAGGGAAAACCCCCGAGGAAGTACAAGATAAATTACAAAAAATCGTTCCGGAAAAATATAAATCCAGTGTTGCATTAGCCCTCGTCCTTTTGGGCCGCTATATTTGTACAGCCAAAAAATTAAAATGCAATGAATGTCCTATGTATCATGTGTGTTGCAGTGACGAAAAACAGGAGTTAAAATGAAATACATTTGCCTTATTTTTTCCATTTTATTCAGCACTTTTGCCTTTGCAATAGATTATACAAAACTGATGCAAAATCATGAACCTTATTTAGTCAATTTAAACGAAGATATTCCTGTAGATGGTTCCCCGTTGATTTATATTGAAGGGAAAAAAGCCTTGAAAAAGAAAGATCCAAATCATTTGGAACTAGACAATAACATGACATTAAGTGTCCCCATTCAACAAGAATTAAATTTTTCTTTTCAAACGCCCTTTCACCATCCAGCACAGGCAGGAATGGTTGACCATGTATCCGATTTAGTCAGTATTGTCCAACCCCTTGATCCAGAAACTGTTATGGTAACAGAAGATTTAATACAGCTGAATACTCAATCAAATCGTAAATTTGCCCGAACAATTACTTTGCCAGACAAAGCATCCTTTGAGCTCATCTTATTTACTCAAAACGGAAAGGCAACTATGCCCTATCAAGTTAAGCTCAATCACTCAGATATGGTGTTACTTGGCACAGATAATATGGATGTTGGGCCAAATAAGATACATCTGCGCTATCTGATTAAAAATCCATTTACTTTTGATGAGGATAAAGCCACTTTAAACCTGCATTTAACGGGGAATAATTTTTTCTTGCCGATTAACCGTCTCCAGGCGCTTGTTTTGTTTCCTCTTCAAACTGAAATTTTTAACAAGCAATTACTTTTCGGTAGCAATAAGCAACAGGTTCCGGAGGCATTTGAATCAACCCATGATAAACAAGGGAATGTTACATACCGTTCCACACATTTAATTCCTGCTCAAACAGACATTCAAACAGATTTAACTTTTGAAAAACAAGCGTTACCACAAGATACCCTTATTGAGCGTATCTTTGCTTCCCAAATAACTTTTATTTTTATACTTGCCATCATTTTAAGTCTTTACTGGTTTGCTTCAGTTTATTGGGATACACACAAACCCTTACCAACATATATTCCTACAGTTTTAAAAGATGTAACCTTAGCCGAAATCAGAGTTTTATTTAATGTTAGTAACACTTTAGCATTTTTAAATAACGTATTGATATGTAACAATAATAATTACATTAAATCATTAATAAAAATTTTACACCATAAACCTTTATTAGTTTTATATAAGATATACTTACACCTTAGAACTTTCATCTCCATTTCAGGAGAAATTTGCCTTGGCACGATTGTTTTGATTATTATAACAAACGTCATAACGTCCATGATCATCACCCCCCTCTCTTATGAACTTTTAGCTGGCATCATCATTATCTCATTTCTGATCATTTTGATCCTTTATATGTTCTTTTTGCAACCATACTACCGAAAGGTTCTGGTCACTTACGCACACATGGCAATGGATGTGGAAAAGCTGCCATTACTGACGAATAACCAAATTCGGTCTTTAGCTCCACTGATGATGGCGACTAAGCGTTACGAAGCCTGGCAAGCATTATTGAAGAAATACAATCCTAACTATCTGATTCAAAACACAGGAGATTTACAATGAAAAAATGGCTTTTTATATCTTTGATTTTGGCACTTCCCGCATTTGCACAAACAAAAAACTCAGAAAAAGCAAATTTATTGGATTTATCACGCCAATCACGAATAGAATTAGTACAAATGCAAGATCGCTTGTTAGAGCAAATTTTAAAAATTCCTTTTGAAAAACGAGCCTATATTTACCCTGCTCTTTTTGAAGAAGAAACGATGCCTAAAAAGGTATTAACGCATCCACAAATTGCTATTTGGAAAGGCAAAAAACCCACACGAATTGCGCCACAAATGCAAGAATATGCGAGCAAACATTTAGATACGATGGCAGCTAAATTTTACCCTGTGTTAGATCCTGATGGATGGGGCACCCCTCAAAAGGAAAGTGTATGGAAAGATTTACAACAAATGACTCCTGGTTTATGGAGCAACAATTTACCCCAAATGAATAATTGACTTTTATCGAAATTTATCTTATACTCCCCTTATATAAAGGAGAGAAAACGATGGTTTGGACAGATGAAAAAGTTAATAATTTAAAAAAACTATGGGCAAAAGGCACAAGTACGGCGGAGATTGCCAGACGCTTGGGATTATCAAAAAATTCCATTATTGGTAAAGTACACCGCTTGAATTTAGATACCCGCCCTTCTCCACTAAAAAAGAAAAAAAATGTTGTGGCTCCCCAAAAAGCTGTTTCACACCCTAAAAAACATAAAATCAGCATCTTGGATTTAAAGTTAAACACATGTCGTTGGCCAATTGGCGAACCTACTGATCCAGATTTCCATTTTTGCGGAGAAAACACAGTTGTAGGAAAACCTTATTGTGCCAAGCACTGTATACTTGCCTATACAACAATTAAAGAATCCACTCAAGGTACAAAATCTGAATGAATACAAAAGAAAAAACGCTTTGTCTGGTTGATGGCTCCGGATATATTTTTAGGGCGTTTTATGCATTACCACCTATGACCAGACCGGATGGTACATCCGTGAATGCTGTGTATGGCTTTACAAACATGATGATGAATTTAATCAAAGAAAATTCTACATCACACTTAGTCGTTGTTTTTGATGCTGCACGTAAAAACTTTCGTAACATCATCTATCCAGAATATAAGGCAAACAGAAAAGAACTACCTCCAGAACTTATTCCCCAATTTCCTTTGATACGAGAAGCCTGTAATGTTTTGAATGTTCCTTGGATTGAAATGGAAGGCTATGAAGCTGATGATCTAATTGCAACCTACTCTCGTCTAGCAACAGAACAAGGATGGCAAGTCACCGTCATTTCTGCAGATAAAGATTTGATGCAATTGATGTCTTCAAGCATATCTATTTACGATCCTATGAAGAAAAAAATGCTTGATGCGCAAAATGTGATGGATAAATTTGGCGTAACTCCTGACAAAGTTCCTGATGTCCAAGCTTTGATGGGAGATTCAACTGATAATGTTCCAGGGGCAAAAGGCATCGGCCCCAAAACAGCGGCAGAACTCATCAATACATTTGGATCCCTGGAAAATCTTTTAAATCATTTGGATGAAGTTAAACCGGAAAAGCGCCAAGAAGGACTTAAGCGTGATTTAACACAAATTAAAATCTCAAAACAATTGGTCGAACTGGATAAAAATGTTCCTGTATCAACTGATTTTCAAGCCTTTCAAATAAAGCCTTATAATTCACAAATTCTTATTCATTTTTTACAAAAAAATAATTTTCAAAGTTTGATCAAAAAAGTTGAAGTTACAAAAGATAGTGTTAAAAATTCAAATATAGAGTTTGCAAAACAAACTGTTACACCTCATCGTGTTCTTGATAAATCATCAGATATTACTCTTTATTTACAACGCGTTTCTACAGCCCTAGCCATGTTCCCAATTTTAGAAAATGATCAAATAATTGGGTTAGCTTTTGCCTCACCTAATAAGGAAACAGTCTATATTCCTTTTTCTCAACACGATATTCAACCAGCACCAGATTTATTTTCAACTGCAGCCTCCAGTACGATTACTCAAGCACAATTAATTGATTTATTAACTCCTATTTTGAAGAATAACACCATCATTAAAATCGGGCATGATATTAAAAGTTTGTGTCACGCTTTAAACTTGGATAATATTCCACCAAATTGTGCTGATATTGAATTGATGAGCTATGAATTGGATGGTTCTAAACACAGTCATGATTTACAGACGCTTGCCTCTATATTTTTACAAAAATCTTTGATCACGCAAGAATCTCTGTGTGGTACAGGACGTTCCAAGCAATCTTTATCAACCCTCAATAACGAACAAATTTTATCATATGCTGCCCCACAGGCTAATGCCATCTTGGCGGTATATAATTATTTATGTGCCCACTTACAACAAGATGCAAAACTTTGGGAAATTTATCAAGATATTGACAACCCCTTACTCTCTATTCTGTACAAAATGGAAAAAAATGGCATTTTAGTTGATGTAGCCCACCTAAAACAGCTCGATTTTGCTTTCACAAATAAATTATCCGAAATTGTTCAACAAATTTATCAAGAAGCTGGCGAAGAATTTAATATTAACTCTACCGTCCAACTGGGAAAAATTCTGTATGAAAAACGTGGATTTTCGGGTGGCAAACGCGGCGCTAACGGACATTGGATCACGGATGTAAAAGCATTGGAAAATCTAGCAGAAAACAAAGATGTACTGGCTAAGTTATTATTAGTTTATCGTTCACTCAGCAAATTGAAATCCACTTATATTGATGCTTTAATAAGCTTGGCGCAAAAAACACTGCGTATTCACACAACGTTTTCATTAACCAGCACAAATACAGGCAGATTAGCTAGTTCCAATCCTAACCTGCAAAATATTCCTATCCGCACGGAAGAAGGCAAAGAAATACGACGGTCATTTATTGCAAAAAAAGGCTATGTTTTGTTGGCAGCAGACTATTCGCAAATTGAACTGCGCTTAATGGCACATGTTGGGAATGTTCAAAAATTAAAAGAATCCTTTTTAAATAATGAAGACATTCATGCCCGAACGGCAAGCCAAATCCTGCATTTACCATTGGAAGAAATTACGCCGGATTTACGCCGTCAAGCAAAGGCTGTTAACTTTGGGATTATTTATGGAATTTCTGCTTTCGGTTTAGCCGCAAACTTGGATATTTCACGCGAAGAGGCTAAACAATATATCAACAGCTATTTTGAACAATATCCAGAGATTAAAACCTATATGCAACAAACACAACAGTTTGCCGAAGCTAATGGATATGTTGAAACACCTTTCGGACGTAAAATTTATCTGACTGGTTTAGACAATAAAACGACCAAAGCCTTTGCTTTGCGCGCCGCCATTAATGCACCTATTCAAGGGGGCGCAGCCGACATTATCAAAATGGCAATGATCCGAATTAACCAAGTACTCAAGCAAAAGCAATTAGATTGCACACTCCTGTTACAGGTACATGATGAATTGGTTTTTGAAGTTGCAGAAAAAGATGCTGAAACCGCAAAATCTATCATTAAAACTGCCATGGAAAAGGTCGTTTCTTTGAGCATTCCTTTAATTGCCGATGTCAATTGTGGTTCCAATTGGAAAGAAGCCCATTAACCCTTTAACTTTAGAAAGGATTGAACATGTTATACGCTGTTTTTTGTTTATTGGGGTTAGTCGTTATTTTATGTGTCATTTTAATAATTCGATTAAATGGCATTGTGCAGGGCCCTAAAAATTCGGAAGAAATGGAACGTTTAGAGCGTATTTTACGCAGTGACGCCAAAGATTTGCGTGAGGAAATGAACCAAAATTTATTAAATTTTAATGATTCTATCCGCCGATCATTAGAGGAAAGATTGGAAGTTATGCGTGCTACTGTTGACGAAAAATTACATTCTACATTGGAAAAACGTTTAGGCGAATCCTTTTCTCAAGTTTCAGAACGATTAGAGCAAGTCCATAAAGGATTAGGAGAAATGCAAAATCTAGCCCAAGATGTCGGCGGATTAAAACGCGTACTTACAAACGTCAAAACACGCGGTACATGGGGCGAAGTTCAACTTGGCAACCTGTTGGAACAAATGCTGGCGGCGGAACAATTTTTAAAAAATGCTCATATAAAAGACAATGGAGAAGTTGTAGAATATGCCGTTAAATTACCAGACGATGTATTGATTCCTATTGATTCTAAATTTCCTATTGAAACCTATGATCGCCTTATTCAAGCGGGAGAACAAGCAGATACTGCTGCCGTTGAACAATATGCGAACGAACTGGAAAAGGCTATTAAACTACAAGCAAAAACTATTTCAGAAAAATATATTCTTGTGCCTAAAACCACTAATTTTGCTATCATGTTTTTACCCACAGAAGGATTATATGCTGAAGTAATGAAGCGACCAGGATTGGATGATTTTGTTCAACGAAAACACCATATTGCCATTACTGGGCCCAGCACTTTGGCGGCTTATTTAAACGCTTTACAAATGGGATTTAAAACTTTGGCCATTCAAAAACGGTCCAGTGAAGTATGGCATATATTGGGCGAAGCTAAGACAGAATTTAATAAGTATGGTGATTGGGTTGAAAAAGTTAAACGACAACTGGAACAAGCCCACAAAACGCTGGATGAAGCAGAAACAAGAACACGCGCGGTCAATCGTAAACTACGCGATATAGATTCTGATACGGAACTTCCAACCAATCCCCTGCCTGATTTATTGCCAGACACATCCTCGGCAAATAAAACCGTTTAATATTTTATGCGCCCGCAAATCTTGCTTAATACTCAATAACGCCTTATATCCTTATCCGAGGACAAGGACATGATATATCCATATATTTTAGCCATCTTGGCAGTTTTATTTTGGAGCGCAAATGTTGTGGTAGGCAATGCTTTAGTTGGGATTTTAACCCCGTGGCAAATTGCTTTTTTCAGATGGGGTATTGCCTGTCTTTTATGTTTGCCTTTTGCTTGGAAAAGAATGGTTATAGAATGGTCAGAAATGAAAAAACATCTGTGCTGGTTAATTTCTACCGCTATTATAGGAATCACTATCAGTAATACATTGGCATACTATGCTTCAGAAACAGTCAAGGCGATTGATTTATCCTTAATTGGTGTGACTGGTCCAATTTTTTTAATTCTCTGTTCTAAAATTGCAGGCGATATTGCCTTAAGCAAGCAACAAATTTTAGGATTATTATGTACCTTGGTCGGACTTTTTATTGTGATTTTACATGGACGAATGGAAAATTTAAAAGCCTTTCATTTTGCCATAGGCGACCTATGGATGCTAGGCATGGCTTTCACCTTTGGTTTTTACAGCTTTTTGATGACAAAACGCCCCGATCATTTATCACAAAATTCCATTTTAAGTTGGCTTTTATGTTTAGGTTTTTTGGGAACAATTCCACCTTTTATTCATGAAACATTACAGCATCCGCTTGTTCTTGGAGACAATGTGACCCCAACCGTCTCGCTTATTATGCTATACATGGGCATTTTCAATTCGCTTTTAGCCTATTTATTTTGGAACTTAGCGTTGGAAAAAGGTGGTCCTGTACGTATCGGCATGCTTTATTACATCATGCCAATTTTTTCTGCAATAGAGGCACACTTCTTCCTAAACGAACAACTGTATTCCAGCCAGCTTTATGGAGGCATTATCATCCTGATGGGGATTTATTTAGTCAACAGACAACGTTCTACAACCGCATAAGTTGGACGCTACCATCCGGCATATCCTTAACAGCCAATCCTTTTTCAGCTAACAAGTTTCTGATCTCATCAGATCTGGCCCAATTTTTTGCGGCGCGAGCCTCTTTTCTTTCTTGCAACAACGCTTCAATTTCTGCATCAGGTGTATAGGCTTCCTCTTTAAAATCAGCCATATCAAAACCTAAAACAGTGTCCATCTCTTGCAAAATTGCCCATTTTGTTGGTGCAGATAAAGTACCAGACTTCACTACTTCCCACATCACAGCTAACGCTTGTGGTGTTCCAACATCATTGAATAAAGCGGCATCAAAACGAGCTAAGGCTTCAGCTTTCGCTGCATCATCTATATTGCCTTGACTATTCTTTTTAATTTCAATAACTCTGGCTTTCAAATTGTCATAGGCTTTTTGTGCACTGTCTAATGCTTCAAAGGTAAACAACAAAGGGGATTTATAATGTGCAGTCAATGCCAAATAACGGTATGCCAACGGATCATAGCCTTTTTCTTTCAAAGCGGCAACAGTTAAAATATTGCCCAAAGACTTACTCATCTTAATCCCTTTAAGCTGCAACCATTCATTATGCACCCAATAATTCACCCACTTATGGCCAAAGCATCCTTCAGATTGAGCCCGTTCATTTTCGTGATGCACAGCAATATGATCTACGCCACCACAATGGATATCTATTCTTTCACCCAAATATTTAGAGGACATCACCGAACATTCAATATGCCAACCGGGATAGCCTCTACCCCATGGGGAATCCCATTGCAAAATCTGATTTTCAAACTTGGAAGACGTGAACCACAAAACAAAGTCCGTTGGATTGCGTTTATTAGTGTCTTCCTCCACTCGTGCACCGTGTTGCAAAGAAGCTAAGTTCTGACCAGACAACGTACCATAGGAACCAAACTTGACTGTATCAAAGTAAACGTTCCCGCCTGCAACATAAGCCAATCCTTTTTCTTCTAATTTTTTGACAAAAGCAATCATATCATCAATATGCTCAGTCGCACGACACACAACAGTTGGACGCAAAATATGCAAAGCCTGACATTGCTCAAAAAAGGAATTTTCATATTTACGAGCCAATGCCAACACATCCATTTTTTCTTTCTCTGCCGCTTTCAGCATTTTATCCTCACCGGTATCACCATCACTTGTTAAATGGCCAACATCTGTAATATTCATCACATGGGTAACATCATATCCTGCCCGCACCAAAGTCCGGCGTAAAAAATCCTCGTTCAAATACGTTCTTAAATTACCGATATGCGGCCAGCTATATACAGTCGGACCACAACAATACATTTTCACGTGTCCCGCTTCAATAGGTTCAAACTCATCAATTTTACGTGTCAATGTATTATAAAGTTTCATGTTATATCCTTTCTGTAACGCCAACATTATAACGTATTTGGATATAAAGTCAAGATTATTTCGGAAAAACACCGATTACTTTATAGAAATTGACAATGTTTTGATACAGAGCGGCATTTGATGACAACCAATTTGTTTGAGCACTTAAGCGTCTTTCCTCTGCATCCAATACTTGGCTATAATTGATTAAACCAGCTTTATACTTGGAACGAGTTAACTCTGCCGCTTTTGTGATTCTATCATAGGCTTTTTTAAGATACTCGTTATGTTTTTGCTCTTGATTCAACGCCGTCAAGGCATTTTTGATATCTGCTATAGCCTGCAATATTGCTTGTTCATAGGCGGCCAATGCCATTTCTTTTTTGGCTTTTTGGATCAGTACGTTATTTTTTAACGCACCAAAATGGAAAACGGGCAGTTTGACAGAAGGAATCAACTCATACATCCAACTGGCATGATTTAAAACAGGCTTGTTTTTTAATGCTTCAAAGCCAAACAAGCCCGCGAAACTGATTTGAGGATATAGTTCAGCCACAGCAACTCCTATGGCGGCATTTGCACCTATTAAATCTGCCTCAGCCATTTGCACATCCGGCCTTTCACGAATAACATCCGCATTCAGTGTATAAAAACTGTTTATATCATAGGTCAACACATGGGCAATGGGATTATCCTTTTTAACATTTAAATACCTTTCAACTTCATCCGGCAGAATCCCCAACAACAAACTTAAGGCCACTTTATTGGCCACAATTTTTTGTTCCATAACAGGAATATTGGCTTGGGTATTTTTTGTCAAATAATCAGCTTCATTTAGGTTAATTTTATCAGTTAAACCATTACTGTATAAATCATTTGTAATATGTTGTAATTCCTTTTGAATTTTAATATTATCTTTTGTCTTTTTAATCAAAATTTCATTTAATCTTAGATCATAATAAACCCGTGCAATTTCTGCACATAAAGACACCAAAACATTATTTAAATTAGCTAAAGATTTAGCCCCTTCTGCTGCCGTTTGTTCTATTAAACGCTGTTGATGCCCAAAAATATCCAGTTCCCAACTGGCATCTATCCCTAATTGATAAGAATCTTCCTTAAGCAACGTTTCCATGTTCCGGCTATTGCGGATTTCTTGATATTGAGCTGTGGCATCTAAAGTTGGAGCCAAACCAGCAATATCTATATGCAAAGCATAGCGTGCCGCTCTTAATGCCGCTACAGCTTGTCTCACAGATAAATTACTTTTTAATGCTTGCTGAATCAACGCATTCAAAGTTTCATCTTGAAATTTTTGAAAATCTACAACTTGTCTAGAATCAGGATGAAGATTCAAAGTCTTTGTCACTTCATTATCTGTCACAACCTGAGGCCTTTCATAATCAGGCCCCACAACACAACCGCTCAATAAAAAAAACAACCACATGATTCCTGTCATTTTCTTCTCCTGTAACGCCGCCGTACTTTTGGCTCTTTTTTACGAGTGGCCAGACGATAAAAAACACAAAACAAAGCAGGAACAAAGATAACCCCGATACCTGTGGCAAATAACATGCCAAACCATACTGTTGTGCCCATAGAAATTTGACTAGCGGCCCCTGCTCCTTTAGCCAATAACATCGGCAAAACACCCAAGATAAAGGTAAGTGCGGTCATCACCACAGCCCGATAACGTTCTTGTGCACCTTTGATGGCGGCCGCAATCATATTCATCCCTTGTTCGCAATTACGAACAATAAATTCTACGATTAAGATTGCATTTTTGGATGCTAAACCTATTAACAAAACCAGGCCTAATTGTGCATAAATTGATAAAGATTGTTGCATCACAAAAACACCAATTAAAGCACCTAAGATAGCGAAAATATTCGTGATGACGACACTGAAAGCGATAAGCCAGCTTTCGTATAACGCTACTAAAAACAGATAAGAAAATAAAAATGCCAAGGCAATTAAAATCAACACTAAACCTTGAGTTTGTGCTTCTTGTAAACTTAAACCAGTCCAGCTGATAGCAAAAGAAGTGCCCAAAGTTTGTGACAATTTTTCTATTTCTTTCAATGCACTGCCAGAGCTAATATGCGGGGCAGTTTCAGCACTGACAGCTGCAGACAGGTATTGATTAAATCTGTAAATAGTTTTGGGTGACAACACCGTTTTAACAGTCATAAAATCCTTTAATTGCACCAATTGTCCATCCATACTAGGAATATATAAATCTTCGATATTTTCTATAGATTGACGCGCATTAAAATCTGCTTGAATAATAACTTTATTTGTTTGACCAGCCAACGTAAAAGTATTGACATACCTGGATCCCAGATAATTTTGCAACGTTGTAAATACATTAGATATAGGAATATTATAGTATTGCAATAAACTTCTGTTTAAATCCAAAAATAAATGTGGGGTATCCGAACGAAAGGGGCTATACGCAAATACAAAATCTGGATTATGATTTAACGCATTGGTTAATTTAGTTGTGGCAATTTCTAATTCTTTTGGCTGAATATTTTGGTTCACAGCATTTAATTGGAATGACACACCACTGCTGGTTCCAATACCTGGCACAGCGGGTAATGCAAAGAAATCAATCACAGCTTGATGATTATCTCTATACTCTTGGATCAGCTCTTCTAAAATAGCATTTGCTGATAATGAAGCTGTCGTTCTTTGATCCCAATCTGTTAAGCCTACAACCAACATTCCTATATTTTCTCCACCACCACTTAATAAACTTGCGCCTGCAATACCTATCACATATTCAATGCCTTGCTTTTGTAAAATATCTCCACTCATTTGTGATAGTAATTCCACAGTCTCGTTCGTACTAGAAATATCTGGTAATTGAACACTAGCCAATAAAATCCCTTGATCTTCTTGAGGGACAAAAGAAGTGGGTGTTCGATAAAACAAACCAATAATGACTCCTAAAAGTATAATGAATAACAAAACAATACTTTTTAAATGATGACAGCTCCAATCCACACACAATAAATAATGCTTTTGAATCCACCCAAACCCCCGATTAAAAAGATCAAAAAATTTGGAAATATTATTTGTGTGCTTTAAAAAGATAGCGCATAAAGCTGGTGACAAAGTCAATGCATTGATTGCAGAAAACACAATAGCAACAGATATTGTAATGGCGAATTGAGCATATATTTTTCCTGTCATCCCTGCCATTAAACCCACAGGAATAAAGATTGCCAACAAAACAAAGGTCGTTGCTAAAACAGAACTGGCTATATCCAATATGGCTTGAATGGAAGCATCCAATGCTTGCATTTTTTGTTGTTTCATTAAATACTGTACACGTTCTACCACAATAATAGCATCATCCACCACAAGCCCTATTGCCAAAATCATGGCAAACAAAGTCAAGATATTGATATCCATGCCAAAGCAATAAATCACCATAAAGGTGGCAATCAAAGAAACAGGGATAGTAATTAAAGGTATCAGTGTGGCCCATATATTTTGCAAAAACAGGTACACAACCAAAATCACTAATAAAAATGTTATGACCAAGGTTGAAAGGATGCTTGAAATGGACGCCTTTACAAACGTTGTAGAATCATAAGCAATTTTTAATTCCATATCTTCTGGGAAAGATTGTGATAGCTTGCTGATTTCTTGTTTTAACTCGGCCATGGTTTGCAAAGCATTTGAGTTTGGTAACTGACTGAGCGCAATAACAACAGCAGGCGCCCGATTATACATAGCATTGATCCGATAATTTTCAGCACCTAATTCCACCTCTGCTACATCGGCTAAAGTTACCATACTGCCATCTTTATCCATTTTTAAAATAATTTGTTGAAATTCTTGGGGCGTTGATAACATCCCATAAGCCGTTAAAGATAAAACAGCAGGTTTGCCTTTGGCCGGAGCAAAACCCAATCCCCCGATGGACGCTTGTATATTTTGGTTTTCAATTGCATTGACCACATCTGTTGCTGTCAGGTTATATTGCACTAATTTAGTGGGATTCAACCAAATACGCATACTGGCTTCGGGTGAATAAATTGTTAAGTCACCAATACCGGGAACTCGCGCTAAAGGGTTTTGAATATTTGTGTAAGCATATTGACTTAATGCCAACGCATCATAAGTTCTATTGGGAGATTCTAAAACTAAAAAGCCCAAAATATTTGCGCTTTGTTGAACAACATCCAAACCTTCCTGTATCACAATATCCGGCAATAAAGATTGCACCTGTTGCAATCTGTTTTCTACTTTAACTTGAGCAATATTAGCATCCGTTCCAATATCAAAAGTCAACGTTAAAGTATAAGTTCCATCATCTGTACTGTTAGAACTCATATACAACAATCCCTCTAAACCATTTAATTTATTTTCAATAGGTGTCGCAATCATATCTGCCACTATTTGAGCGCTGGCTCCGGGATAAACAGTACTGACCACAATCTGTGGAGGTGTAATAGCTGGATATTGGGAAACAGGTAAGACCAAACAGGCAATTAAACCTAATAAGACCATAACAACAGCAATAACACCTGAAAATCTGGGATGTGTAATAAAAAAAGCAGAAGGATTCATTCTAACACTCCATGTGCTTTTTGCCCAATCATCGTTGGCTCTAAACGTTGGATAATTAACTGATCATGAGGATTGATATTTCCTTGTACATAATATTGATCTCCTACAGTCCCTTCTATTATAATTGGCAATTTTGTGATAATCCCATCTCTTAACACATAAATACTGTTTTCTTTATCATCCATTTGAACTGCGGTTTGCGGAATCAATATTTCTTGCTTTAATTGTTTTTTTAAACGGACTGTTACGGAACTATTAGGCAATAAAATCGCTTGAGGATTTTCTGCCAATACATACACGATTGCAGAATTAGTTCCTTGATTAAATTGATTATCCATAAAAACAAGTTCTGCTTGTTCGGGGTATACCGATCCATCCGGCAATAAAAGTTGGACATCATAGTCATCAAAAAAATCAGGATTCATATAATCTCTGGCCGGCACTGAAAAAGCTATTTTAACAGGTGATATTTGTAATATGTAACCCAAGTTTGTTTGAGGAGATACGTAATCCCCGACAGATACAGAAAAATTACCAACAATGCCATCCAGACGAGAACGCAACACCGTATAGCCCAATTCTATGTGCGCTTGTTCCAAAGCAGCAACGGCCGCCAAATAGGCTGCATGAGCACTTTTATACGAATTTTGAGCATTATCCAATAAATTTTCTGACACAGCTTCGCTGGGAGTATGTTGAACACGCTTTAAATAAATACTGGCATTTTCCATATCTGCTTTGGCTTTTGCCACATCAGCTTCGGCTTGTGCGACTTTTGCACGATATATATCTTGATTCAAAACAAATAAAGGTTCGCCAATGCTGACTGCATCTCCTCCATCTATTAAAATCTCTTGAATAAAACCGCTAATCATAGGATAAATCGTTTGTCCTTGATAAGCCTCTACACGCCCGATAAAATCTTTGGTCATAATAAAATCTTCACGGTGAATGGGTTGAACCAAAACCGACATTGGATTTAATTGACCTTTTGATGATTGTTCAATATGTTTCTGATGATCATAATGAACACTAAAACATATAATTAAGGTAATAACAATAACAAACCACGGAATAAATTTTTTCCACTGTAACATAACAACACTCCTCTAAAATCAGAAATGGGAGTGATTACTTGGCTTGTCAATTCAAATTAAAACTAACGTATATGTTGAGCTATTTGTTTTGCTAACAATATTTTAGGATCAAACATCAGCCGTACACTTTTTTGATGATTCAAAGCTATACGACACGATGAAATTGGCTCTTTGCATTCTTGATTATCACCGGACACGGTCACAGGACGATGAAATGGGTCTATTGGCTTCACGACGATTTCTGTATTATCATTCACCCGTGAAGCTAACTTCGCACGTGAACAAATTGAATGAATTCCCAATACGGGACGGGCCCAAGGAATTGAACGGCCACCAACCGCCTGCCAATAGGCTCTACTTCCCAAAGGGGTTGCAACAATACATCCATCACAATGCTTCAGTTCTGAGCCCCCCTTTTCCTGCCCATTGATGATATATCTAACTTGTAAATGGGCACTTTGAGTACTCATACGCCTGATTACACCCTCGTTAAAAGCGCACAGTTGTACTTCTTTTGGTTCATTACGTAACGTTGCCGTTATATTCAACGGATGAAAAGTTACTGTTACAGCTTTTTTTATTCTCTCCAGCAAAGACTCTTTTTGATATGATGGATTCATTAAATATCCCAAATGTCCAAAGTTTTCTCCAAAAAGAGGTGTTCCATAGCGCAAAGCCAATCTCATTGCAGCCAACATTGTACCGTCCCCACCCAATGGGACAAAAACATCAGCATTTTCTGCCGAAGTCTCACCATAAAGACTACGATACGCTTCTGCAACTTTTTGAGCTAAAGGCGCAGCCGAGGCTATAAAATGTAAGTGCATAGATGGCACGTTTTCCCCTTTAAAATAACAATCTTAACCAATGCATATATTATACACCGCAACCAGTTTTTTGTCAATTTTTTTATTTTTTGTCACAAAAAAAGCCCTTGACAGTTTAAATTAAGTCCTTTATAATAAGAACAAAACAGGAACAAGGGAGGAAACAGATGCTGACCAAGAAACAACTAGAATTATTTGATTTTATACAAAAATATACTGCTGATAATGGTGTTGCGCCATCATTTGATGAAATGAAAGATTATATGGGCTTGAAATCCAAATCCAGCATACACCGCCTGATTTCCGCATTAGAGCGCAAAGAAGTTGTTCACCGCCTGCCCCGCCAAGCTCGTGCTATTGAGTTGGGTCTATCTCAACAAGCCATAGATATTGCCAATGACGTTGTACAAATTCCTATGTATGGGAAAATTGCAGCAGGTTTACCTATTGAGGCTGTTGCTGATGAACACGAAACGGTATCTGTTCCTGCCAATATGACAGGAGCTGGTGAACATTATGCCCTGTTGGTTGAAGGTGATTCTATGATCAATGCTGGCATTTTAAATGGGGATACCGTTATTATTAAACGTGCACATCAGGCAAATGACGGCGATATTGTGGTTGCTTTAATAGACGGCATGGATGTGACTTTAAAGAAATTTTATCGACGCCACAATTCCATTGCATTGGAGCCTGCCAATCCTGCTTATGAAACACGTATTTTTACGGACGACAGAATTGAAATTCAAGGTATCTTGGTCGGCCTTATGCGTACCTATTAAAACATGAATTTTCACTAGACAATTTTGTCAAAAACAGCTATACTGGAAGCATGTTAGAAAAAAAGTGTCAATATTTTGGTTCTTGCGGTGGTTGCGTTTGGCAAGATTTATCCGAAAAAGAATATGTTACCAAAAAAGAAAATTTTATACGGCGTGCTTTTCAAGACGCTGGATTTAAGAACATTCCATTACAACCGCTTATCCTTGTTCCCACAGGCACACGCCGGCGCGCTTGTTTTGCGCTTAATCACGGACACATAGGTTTTAATCAAGAACACTCTCATCAAATCATAGAAATTTTCTCTTGCCCATTGTTAGTGCCTGCTATTAATGCAATCTTACCTATTTTACGAGAAAAACTACAGCACCTGAAATTATCCGGGGATATTTTTATTCTAGCCACAGATTTTGGACTGGATATTCACATTAAAACAAAACAAAACTCTAAATTGTCTCTAGATCTTTTAGAAAATCTAAATCAACTGGCTCAAGAACCTTCTATTATACGGCTTGTGTACAATAATCAGCCTTTATTTGAAAAAATGCCACTAGGAGCCTTTGCAGATACCTTTATGCAGCCCAGTAAAGAAGGTGAAAAAACTTTAATTCAATTGATGCTTCAAAATATCTCAGATGAAAAAACAGTGGTTGATTTATTCTGTGGTAAAGGCACTTTTACAGTTCCATTATTGGAAAGACACATTGCCACCACGGGTTACGATAACGTACCTGAGGCTGTAGCTTGCCTCAAAGAAAATGGGCAAGTGCGGGATTTATTTCGCTCACCTTTAACCAGCAACGAACTAAATGGCACAGATTTAGTGATTTTGGATCCTCCACGCGCGGGGGCATTGGCTCAAATCGAAGAAATAGCCGCAAGCAATGTCACTAAAGTCATTATGATATCATGCAATCCCAAAACCGCCGCTCGTGACAGCTCTATTTTGTGTCAATCTGGTTTTCAATTACAAACCATAACACCGGTGGATCAATTCACTTATTCTAATCACGTTGAAATTGTTGCTACTTTTATAAAAAGCACAAGTTTTTAGTTGACAATACATATTTTTCTATGTACCATGTTACTCACGTAAAAGTAGTAAGGAGTTCAACATGAAAAAAGATAGACAAGGAAATTTGCGCGGGCGTTTGCTGAATGGAGAACCCAATCCAGTTGATGTATATGTTGGTTCCCGTGTACGAATGCGCCGCACTATTTTGGGAATGAGTCAACAACGCTTAGCCAAAGAATTGTCTGTTACTTTTCAACAAATTCAAAAATATGAAAAAGGCTTAAATCGTATTGGAGCCAGCAGATTGTGGGATTTAGCACAAGTTTTGGGCGTCAATGTGGACTTTTTCTATGAAGATTTAGATCCGGTAGCAAGTGATCAAAGCCCTCGCAAATTAAATTGTTCTTTACAGTTGTCTCAAGATCCTGCTGTGTTTGATGCCGATATATTATTGCGTAAAGATGTTTTAACGCTTATCCGTTGCTATATCAGGATTAAAGATCCTAAAATGGCCAAGGCCATCCTATCCATGGCGAAAGCAGCCATTCCAGAAAATGAACGTCTTGCGTTGAATGCAGATATGAACGACATAGAGGATGAGGAAAACACTTAAGCTTTAAATCCCCATCATGATTTTGATTTCATCGGATAATCTGTCCATAGACCATGGCGGATCAAAGGTTAGTTCTACCTTGACTTCACCTACCCCAACCACAGAAGAGACAGCATTTGCCGCCATTTGAATCATCTCGGCCCCCATTGGACAGGTCGGACTTGTCAAAGTCATTTTGATATACACATTTCCATCAGGCTCTTGTTTAATATCATAAATTAACCCTAAATCAAACACACTAAGCATCAATTCAGGATCCTGAACGGACTTTAAAGCCGCCACAATATCTTCATGCGCCGCAATTTTACTTCCTTTTGGTAAAGGAGTTCCAGCCTTTGCTGTAAAATCCATGTCCAACATGGGTGCATCTAACTCTATTGGCTCCGGCAAAATTGGCTCTGGTTGTTTGATATTGTTTGTCATTTAAAAAATCCTATAGCCTTATTTAGAGCTGATATGAATGCATCAATATCTTTTGAATCATTATACAGGCCTAAAGATACACGCAAGCTGGCTTTTATCCCTAAAAAGGTGTGTAGTGGCATTGCACAATGATGACCAACGCGCACACAAACATTTTCCTTTGATAAAATAGCACTTAAATCATTGGGATGAATTCCTTTTATATTGAACGAAACGAGTCCTGTTTTATACTTCGGCTCTCCCAAAAATTCTATATTTTTAATATGTTGTAACTTGGCAATCAGTTTTTCAAATAGCGCTTGCTCACGCTTTTGGATAGTGGTAAATCCGATTTTATCCATATAATTTATTGCTTCGGCCAAGCCAATAGCTTCTGTAATCGGCGGCGTTCCGGCTTCTAATCTGGCCGGTACTGGTGCAAATGTTGTCTTTTCAATTGTCACTTTATCAACCATTTCCCCACCAAATTGATAAGGCGACAAAGATGCCAATGCCTCTGTCGTCCCATATAACACACCAATCCCTGTCGGGCCATAAAGCTTATGTCCCGAAAAAGCCAAAAAGTCACAATCCAATTTTTTGACATCCGTTGGAACATGTGCAATACTTTGAGCTGCATCCACTAACACTTTTGCACCAACCCTATGTGCCATCGATACAATATCTTGAACAGGATTTAATACGCCCAAAACATTGGACATCCCAGCGACAGCAACTAACCGTGTTTTTTGACTTAACTTAGCTTTAAAATCATCCAAATTCCAACGACCATCTGGCAATATATTGAAAACTTTAAATGTCGCTCCGGAACGCAAACAAGCTTGTTGCCATGGGACAAAGTTGGCATGATGTTCCGCTGTACAGATTAACACTTCATCCCCTGGCTTTAGCATTTGAGCATAACCGCTGGCAACTAAGTTTATGGATTCTGTTGCTCCCTTGGTAAAAACAATATTATCGGCTTTTGTATTCAAAAACAGGGCAACTGTGTAACGCGCATTTTCATAGGCTTCTGTCGCCATATTTGCCAAATGACAAGTCCCTCGATGTACATTGGAATAACTTGTTTTGTAAAAGGTATCCATGGCCTTTAAAACAGCTTTAGGCTTTTGGGCACTGGCCGCCGAGTCTAAATAAATCACCTTAGAACCTAGTAACGGAAAATCTTTTTTAAACATTTTCATCCATCCATTGTTGAACCGATTGTTCAAAATCATCCGGTATTATATCATTAAAAAATGAAGACAACAAGAGTTTTTGTGCCGAAGCTTTATCCACCCCGCGCGTTTCTAAATAAAACAGTTGTTCGTGTGGTAACGGACCAATAGCAGAGCCATGGGCACATTTGACATCGTCCGCCCAAATTTCCAGTTGAGGTGTAGCAGAAATCACAGCTTTATCCGATAATAATATGCCACGATGAGATTGCATCCCATCACAATTTTGACTGTTTTTAGGAATCACAATCTGACCATTAAAATTAACCTGAGCCTGATCTGTCGCCAAGCCCTTTATTTGCTGTTTTGAGATCGTTTTTTTTGATTTATGCAATACTTGAATATTTATATTTATCTTGTTGTTTTTATTTGTTAAATATATACATTTTAGATCACACTTTGCATTTTCATTATTTAAATTGACAATCACAGATAAATCTGCATCAAATTGCAAAAAACAAGCATCTAAGCATCCATTTTTTGACACATTAAAAATCCAAGAAGCATCATCAGGATGTTGCACTTCAACTCCGTCTTTGTTTAATAACAAAAAAGGATTAGCCAATGGCGTCATACCCCTGCTCCTCAATCAATTTAACCAATTCTGGGCCACCAGTTTTCACAACTGTTCCACGCCGCATAATAGAGACTGCATCTGGCTTTACATATTTTAACAAATCATCATGGTGTGTAATAATTATAAACGAACGTTTTGCTTCCCGCATAACGGATACGGCTTTACCAACAACTTTTAATGCATCCACATCCAATCCAGAGTCCATTTCATCCAAGATACAAAAATCAGGTTCCAACATTGCCATTTGAAAAGTTTCCAAGCGTTTCTGCTCACCACCTGAAAAACCAACATTTACAGGACGTTTTAACATTTCATCTGTGATACCCAAAGCTGTGGCACGAATTTTCATATGTTTCATAAATTGAACAGCATCCATAGCCTCTTGCCCCAAATATTTACGTTTGGCGTTAATGGCTGTTTTAAGCAACAAAGCCATCCCGACACCAGGTAATTCTACAGGATGTTGAAAAGCCAAAAACACGCCTTCATTGGCTCTTTCATCCGCACTCATTTTTAACAAATCTTTTCCCTTAAATGTGATAGAACCACTTGTCACAACATAAGCTGGATCTCCGACAATCACTTTGGAAAGAGTGCTTTTTCCACATCCGTTAGGCCCCATAATGGCATGGATTTGCCCTTCAGGAATTGATAAAGACAAATCCTTTAAAATTTCCTTATTACCCACTTTGACATTCAAATGTTCAATTTTTAATAACTCAGCCATATTTTACCCCACACTTCCTTCTAATTGAATACCGATTAATTTTTGAGCCTCTATTGCAAATTCCAACGGCAACCGCTGCATAACCTCGCGGCAAAAACCATTAACAATCAAAGCAACTGCTTCTTCCGAGGTCAAGCCACGTTGCTGCACATAAAACAATTGATCCGCACTGATTTTACTGGTCGTTGCTTCATGTTCTACAACGGCTGTCGGGTTGGCACATTTCATAACAGGGATTGTATGTGCTCCACATTTATCACCTATCAGCAAACTGTCACATTTACTGACATTTTTGGCATTTTCAGCCCCTATTCCCATATGTACTAAGCCACGATATGTATTGGAACTTTGCCCAGCAGAAATACCTTTGGAAATAATAGTCGACTTGGTATTGCGGCCCAAATGAATCATTTTAGTTCCTGTATCAGATTGCTGTAGATTATTTGTCATAGCAACAGAATAAAACTCACCAACAGCATTGTCACCTTTTAAGATACAACTTGGATATTTCCAAGTAATAGCACTACCTGTTTCAACTTGAGTCCATGATAAACTGGCATCATTCATGACAAGCCCACGCTTTGTCACAAAATTATAAATACCGCCTTTGCCTTCTTTATCGCCGGGATACCAGTTTTGGACAGTTGAATATTTAACCTTAGCCCTGTCTTTCACAATAATTTCTACAATAGCGGCATGTAATTGATTTTCATCCCGTTGCGGGGCAGTACACCCTTCTAAGTAACTGACCTCAGCATCATCTTCCACAATAATCAAAGTCCGTTCGAATTGCCCTGCCTGCTTGGCATTGATGCGAAAATAGCTACTTAACTCCATCGGGCAATGAACTCCTTGTGGAATATAAACAAAAGATCCATCCGAAAACACAGCGCTATTCAAACAAGCAAAAAAATTATCCTTGTACGGCACCACAGAACCCAAGTATTCTTTCACCAATTCGGGATATTGTTGCACTGCCTCAGAAATAGAACAAAATAAAATACCTTGTTTTTTTAACTGTTCAGAATAAGTCGTCATAATGGAAGTACTATCAAAAATTGCATCCACAGCCACCCCGGCCAACACCTTTTGCTCATTCAATGGAATCCCCAATTTTTCATAAGTTTTTAAAATTTCAGGATCTACTTCATCCAATGATTTTAGCCCAGATTTTTTAGGGACACTGTAATAATAAATATTTTGGTAATCAATAGGCTCATATTGGCCTTTTAGCCAATGAGGCTCTTGCATAGTTAACCAATGTTTATAAGCCTGAAGCCTAAAATTCAACAACCATGCAGGCTCATTCTTTTGCTGCGAGATATATCGAATAATATCTTCGTCCAACCCTTTTGGGGCTGTCTCATTTTCTACAAGCGTTTCAAACCCCTCTTGATAAGGGGTTTCTAAGTTACGCGACAATGCTTCTTTTGTTTTATTCATGCAGTTAAATATGCCAAATTTTTTCCCAAAAGTCAAGGAAAAGCATTTTTTTCTTGCATCGTTCAAAAAAAAAGATTACGCTTATATCGAAAGGGAGGCAACATGGATCAAACACCCGTCATTATTATTTCAATTTTAAGTTCATTTTTATGTACATTTGTTGTCATTTCCTTTGTTTTAGTACACAAAATTCGTCAATTAAGACATCGCTTGAACGCTTTATTGGAAGAAAATGCAAAAAAAACTGTTGAATTGGATGAATATTTGCAAAGTAAAAAACAACCTTTGGGCACTTTGTTCAATCAAGGAAGCAAAGGTTTGATCATGCAAATGGATGCCAATGGCAAAATAAAAAAAGCAAATGATACCTTATATCGCATTCTTGGCTTTAACAAGAATGATTTAATTGGGAAAAATGCGGTAGGCACTATCTTTCCTATCCCTGAGAAAAATAAAAATGACATTGTTAAAAGAATTTTTGCCAATCCCAAACTATTCACAGAATGCGAAACAGAATCTTTAAGAAAAGACAAGTCCTCTGTTTGGATTGCATGGACTAATCGTTTTATTTATGACAAAAAAAATCACCCAATTGAAGTCAATGCCGTTGGGTTTGATATTTCTAAGCGTAAAGAGCTGGAAGCAGAATTAAAATATATGTCCTCTATGGATCCGCAAACTGGCGTGTTAAATCGCACAGCATTATTAGAAACAGGGACCATAGAATTAAAACGCGCTATGCGCTATAAACGGGACTTATCTATAGCCATCATTAAGATTAAACATAAAAATACAGGCGACTTTTTATCGGATAATTTTACAGACACCGTGTTGCACAATTTAATTCAGATGTTCCGTAAAGTTATGCGCTCGGTTGATTATCTAGGCCGTATTGGGGATGTAGAGTTTGCTATGATATTGCCGGAAACACAGGCCAGCAATTTACCATTTTTAATTCAACGGATCAATGAACACTTATTAGCTTATAATGACAAAGCCAACTTAAAAAATTCTGTAGAAATTATGTATGGTGCAGCGGCCTATACAAAACCAACAGATACTATTGATTCTTTACTACACCAAGCCGATTTAAATTTACAGCAAAAAGAAAGACAAAGTAAAAAACAAGCAACAGCTACAAAGCGGAGACGTCAATGATTACATTAGAAAATAACGTTCTTTCTTTGGGAATTTCCCCAAAAATAGGTGGCTCCGTTTTATTTTTCCGCTACAAGGGGCAAGATATTTTACAGCCAACAATTAACCCTAAAACAGCAGAGCACGCCTCACTTTTTGTCATGTTACCATATTGCGGACAAATTACCGATAACAAATTCACATATTTTGGTATTACACGGCATGTTACGCCATTACCAGAACAAAACTCAACAGCAGTCAACGGAGATGGTTGGGTAAATAGTTGGGAAAAGGAATCTGTCACTAAAAATCAAGCAATACTTACTTATCAACATAATAAAAAAGACGGAGGATTCCCATTCGATTACCTGGCAAAGATCATTTATACACTTGAAAAAAATCAATTACGAATCACTATCTGTCTGAAAAACCCTAGTAAATTACCGATTCCGTGCGGCATGGGAATTTCCCCTTGTTTTATGCAAAAATCTGCTGCAAAACTTTATTTTAATACGACACATATATGGCATCATGAAAATACACCTATTTTTGATCGTCCCTATGAAACGCCTAAAGAATGGAATTTTAGTGATGGAAAGACTATCACAGAAAATTTTGATACCGCTTTTGGCGGATGGGATGGCCAGGCTGTAGTCAAATATACAAATGGATTACAAATCCACATTCAAGCGCCCAATATTTTCCACCATATTGCATTAAATACACATACAAGCGCAGATGACAGTTTTTATTTGGCGCCCATATCCAATACGCCAGATGCGTTTAATTTAGCGGCACTGGGTGTTATTAACACCGGGATTCAAAGTATCGGGCCGGACCAAACTTTAACGCAAACACTCACTCTTTCTGTTGAAACCGCGTCCTAATTTTATTTTTTCTTAAAAAACACTTGCCTTCTAAGTCAAAATCTGTTATAATGCGCCTACTCCCTGAGAATGTGGATGTCTTGGAATAAACCAAAATGTCACGCTTTACTGAATATCGGGCAAAGACTATCGGGGGCAAACATATTAAAGAAAAGGAAAAAATATGGCAAATTCAAAGTCTAAAAGACAACCACGCAAATTCGGTCAAGATCGCCGTTTTGGCGTCAATTTATGGGGAAAAGCAAAATCTCCTGTTAACAAAAGAAATTATGGTCCTGGTCAACACGGGGCCGAACGCAAAAAGCCAACTGATTATGGCGTTCAATTAAATGCAAAACAAAAATTGAAATTCGTTTATGGTAACGTTTCTGAAAAGCAATTGCGTAAATACTATGCAGAAGCTATCCGTCGTAAAGGCGACAGCTCTGAAAACTTGGTCGGTATTTTGGAATGCCGTTTGGATTCATTGGTCTATCGTATGAAATTCGTAAATTCCGTGTTTGCTGCACGTCAATTCGTCAGCCACGGACATGTTTTAGTGAACGGTAAACGCGTCAACATTCCATCCTATTTGTGTAAAGTTGGCGATGAAATCGCTGTTCGTTCCAAAGCAAAAGAAATGGCAGTTGTCATTGAAGCTTTGGCAGCTCAAGATCGTTCTGTTCCAGATTATTTAGCTGTTGATGAAAAGGAAATGAAGGGTACGTTTGTTCGTATTCCTCAATTAGCTGATATTCCTTATGCAGCTCCTATGGAACCAAACCTGGTTATCGAATTCTATTCTCGGTAATTCTGGACAGATTCAAATCAAACAACCACCTTTTCAACGGTGGTTGTTTTTTTATATATTGACTTTCTTTTCAGACATCATTTTATTTCAAAGTAAACCCCTTTTATTTCTTGACATTTGACCTATTTTATATTAGAATGTCACGCCATAAGTTGAGGTGCAAAGGATTTTTATATGGATACATTAGCAGAAAAAGACTTAAAAAGATCAAATTTTATAGATGATTTACAGGACATCGATGTCATTACCGCTATGCCAACACCTATGTTGCCCCCACGCAACGGAAAAATCAATGGGGCTGTGGATTACGATGCTGTCTATCCTTTAATTCATTACTATTTACACCACAAGGTTGATGGCATCTTGGTTGGAGGTTCTACAGGCCAGGAACCAACTATGGATCGCCACGAAAAAAGAAAACTTGTGACAACTGTTTTGAAAGCCTTAAAAAAGGAAGGTGGATCAACGAAACTGTTTGTAGGAACAGGCAGTGCTTCGACACAAGAAACCCTGGAAGAAACAAAATGGGCAGCCAGTATAGGTGCCGATGCTGCTGTTGTTATTCTACCACCTCAAGTAAAGCCAAACCGGGATGGCCAAATTTATCACTATGGACTTATTGCAAGTCAAGTGCCAAACTTGCCTATCATTATTTATAACATTCCATCACGCACAGGCGTGAACATGCAACCTGATACTGTCGCAGAATTAGCACACAGATGGCCAAACATTATTGGAATTAAACAAAGTTATCCCGATCTGGCGCAAGTAGAAGAAATGAAAAAGCTATGCCCTGAAAACTTTTTAATCTATTCCGGCGATGATAATTTAACGTTGGAAATGTTGAAACGTGGCGCACACGGGGTTATTAGTGTGGCTTCTAATATGGATAACGAAGCAATTGTACAAATGGTGACGGCATATAAAAAAGGGCGCCTTACAGAAGCAGAACATCGTAATAAGATATTAGATGATCTTTTTAATGCATGTTTTGTTACAACAAATCCTATTTCTATTCAGACTTTGTTATCGGAGAATGTTGCTCCTTGGATGACAAGTACAGTACGTCCTCCATTAACTTCGATGAATCCCCACGATCATCAAGAAATGCTCAAGCTATATAGGACATATCTTTCAAAAAAACATGCCTTCGTAGCAGGACTAAACAACCAAAGGGATTAATATGCCCTTTGGATTTTAAGAAAGAAAATAGTCTGCTACAAAGAACTGGGCTATTTCAGCTCAATCATGTGGCTTTTCACGGCAATTTATTTTTTCTTAGGTGTCAAAACGGACATACCGCCCATATAAGGTCGCAATACTTTAGGAATTAGCACAGATCCGTCTGCTTGTAAATTATTTTCCAAAAATGCAATCAACATACGTGGCGGTGCAACAACCGTATTATTCAAAGTGTATGGGAAATACTTTTTACCATCCTTAGCTTGCACACGAATTTTCAAACGGCGTGCTTGAGCATCCCCTAATGTGGAACATGACCCCACTTCAAAATACTTCTTTTGCCGAGGAGACCATGCTTCAACATCGCAAGATTTTACTTTTAAATCAGCCAAATCGCCCGAGCAACAGTCCAATGTTCTGACAGGAATATCCATAGAACGAAAGAAATCAACAGTATTTTGCCATAATTTATTATACCAATTCATACTGTCCTCTGGCTTACACAAAACAATCATTTCTTGTTTTTCAAACTGATGAATACGGTAAACACCGCGCTCTTCAATACCATGAGCGCCCTTTTCTTTTCTGAAGCAAGGAGAATAGCTGGTCAACGTATATGGCAATTCATCCTCTGGCAAAATCTGGTCTATAAACTTACCAATCATAGAATGCTCAGAAGTTCCGATAAGGTATAAATCCTCGCCTTCAATTTTATACATCATTGCATCCATTTCAGCAAAGCTCATCACGCCTTCGACAACCTGCCCTCGAATCATGAAAGGCGGTACATAATACGTAAAACCACGATCTATCATAAAATCACGTGCATAGGACAAGATGGCTGAATGCAACCTGGCGATATCGCCTTTTAGATAATAAAAGCCATTACCGGCCACACGCCGTGCATTATCTAAATCAATTCCATCCAAAGCTTCCATAATATCTGTATGATAAGGCACTTCAAAATCAGGCACCTTTGGCTCCCCAAACTTTTCCAGCTCAACGTTTTCACTGTCATCCTTTCCCACGGGAACAGAAGCATCAATGATATTAGGAATCTGCATCATACGTTTTTTGATTTCTTCAGCCAACTTTTCTTGTTCAGCTTCTAAGGCAACAATTTCATCTCCGATTTGTTGGCTTTCTTTTTTAATAGCCTCAGCATCATCCTTTTTCCCCTGCCCCATCAACGCACCGATCTGCTTGGACAAAGTCGTTCTTTTGGCCCGCAAAGCTTCAACTTGAGTAATGGCTGCACGATTTTGTTTGTCTAACTCTCTTACCTCATCTACCAAAGGCAATTTAGCTTCTTGAAACTTTTTCTTAATATTTTCACGCACGATATCGGGATTTTCCCGTATCAATTTAATATCTATCATCTTTGCTCCTTATAAAAACACACTAATAAAGCGCATAAACATCGGATATAAAGTACCAACGAATAAATTGATAATATCTATACCCAACACTGGTAGGACGAATATTACACCAAATAAAATAAAAAGTCCATATTTTTCTGTTTGGTGATATTGGATGGCCCATTTGTTTGGCAACAGGCTTTCCAAAATACGTCCGCCATCCATAGGCAAAATTGGCAACAGATTAAAACAGGCTAAAATAATGGACAGGCTGATCCCATTTCTTAAATTAGCCACAATCCAAGTCGTTAAAGACCATTGCATTGGCATAACTGCTATCACTACCCGACCAACTAAAACAAATGCTATTGCCAATAAAACATTTGCCAAAGGACCTGCCACCGCAACCAATCCCATGTCACGTTTGGGATTATGCAACCTTGAAAAATCAACAGGCACAGGCTTTGCCCATCCAAATAACATATGCGAACCGGACAATAACAATAAACAAGGCACAATAATACTGCCAACAATATCGATATGTTTTTCGGGATTTAAGGTTAATCGTCCCATTAACCAAGCCGTTTTATCACCTAGTTTATACGCCACATATCCATGTGCAATTTCATGTAAAATTACACACAAAAACAAAGGGATAAGCCAAGTTGTTAAAGAATAAATAAAAGTCATTTATCTGCCTTTACGGGGATACAATCCTGCTTCTTCTTTTTTAACTTATCACATAAATTCAACACCATTTCTTTTGTGGTAAATTCCCCGACTTGCAAGCGATAGAAAGTTCCTTTTCCTGGGATTTTGACAGGCACAATTTGATAAGGCATATCCGATAACAAGGCATTATTCTTTTTTAAAATCCCTTTCCAGGCACTTTCAACCTTGCCTTTATTGGATGAAGATAGCAACTGAGCACGCCACAGTTCTTTAGGAGTTGTAACCACGGGCTTTTCCTGTGGTTTGGCTTCAACCTTGATAACGGTTTTTTCTTCTTTTTGTACAGACACCTTTTGTACAGGCTGAACAGGAACTTCCTCTTGAACAACTGGTCCCTCAACCACTTCTTCAGGCACCACCGACATAACGGCCTCGGTCGCGTCTTCTACCTCTTGTGGCACTGGTGGCAATATTTCTTCAGGCGTCAAAATCTGTTCTACTGGCGGAGCAACGGGCTGTTCTGGTTCAGGGAACAACTTTTCTACAACCTCTGCTTTATGAGCCGAAGTACGATTATAGGCCACTTTATCCGTCCCAGAAATTTGCAAACCGCCTGGATTTTCCGGCCGAACTTTTACAGGGGTCGGCGTTGGTGCAATCACAACGATTTCTTGAGTATTATCCGATGGCGCATAAAAATAAAAGAATCCCCCTACTCCTGCCAACAAAACTAAAGCTAATCCGGACAAAGCCCAAACCAATAAATTAGATTCTTTTTTTTCTTCTGTTACTTGAGGACGAAATTGGCTCAAATACTTTGGAAAATCCAACTCAGAATTCTCTTTTGTTTGATCTTGAATATCCTTAACATCGGCGTTTTCCGCCAGATTAGCCTGGCGTTCTGCCACACTTTCCGAAAAAGCTTTAATTTTATCAAATTCTTCCATTTTTCATCCCTCTTAAGGGGATTGTAGCTTTTTTTGTACGACTTGACAAGGATTTTTTTACATTTTTAAAAAAAAGACTTGACCTTATGCTAAAATTTTAGTATTTTATAGAGGCTGTCAGTTTTATGCGGATATGGCGGAACTGGTAGACGCAACGGACTTAAAATCCGTTGGAGGCAACTCCGTGCCAGTTCGATTCTGGCTATCCGCACCAATTAAAAAAGCTTGAAAAATCAAGCATTTTAAATCAAGGTCAAGGTTTTATCCTTGGCCTTTTTTGTTTTTGAAAAACACTTGTGTATCAACGGTTTATCCTATTTTTATTCAATTTGAACGAAAGGAAAAAATATGGTAAAAAACTGTGTTGCAAAGTGGGATGCGCACCAATTTTCTGCACCAATACGTTTATGGTTGCGAAATCGTGTATTTTATAGTATAATGGAGCTCCCTCGTGTGAATGGGAAAAGAAGATACCATCGAATTTCTTTGCATACGACCAATTATTATGAAGCGAGGTCATTAATGAACGAACAGCAAGAATTACTTAATAATATCAATGAATTGCGCCGATTGTACAAACAATTAAGTTTTGCTGATTCTACTGGCGTTGATTTCCCGTTCTTTGATGATTCTCCATCACATGATTTACCAATTGGAAATTTGGGCCTTGGCAATTCGTCATTTCTGCGGAAAATATCCAAGTATAACAGCAAAAACCTTTTAGAACGGATTTGGGGATTGTTTAAA
>JAGCYU010000017.1 GCA_017960645.1 Alphaproteobacteria bacterium
GAATCGGACCCTCGTCTTAAGCTTGGGAAGCTTCCACTCTACCATTGAGCTACACCCGCATGTCCTGTATTGTATTATATTTGGTGTTAAATGTCAAGGAACTTTTTAATTGCAAGTTTTTTCCTTTTCTCAGAAAAATTACCGCGACGAATCGTAAAATTGACCTGGGCATACGATAATATCAAGCTTTTTAAATTTTTTGTCCAAAAATATTGCCTTTTTTCAAGTCAAAAATTAAACCTTTTTTAAAAATTTAATGAGCCAGATACATAAAAAATTAAACAAAAAAATCCATCTTTTGAAAGGGTTATAAAAAAGTCAAAAAAAAGTCAAAAAAATGGTTGACTAATGTTTCAAAAAACGGTTTAGTAAGTGCAGAGCGAAAAATCGCAAAAACACAATATATAGATAAAAAGTAAGAAAAAGGACACAAAATGTTGGAAGTTGTTCAAAATAAAGAAGAAAATCAAGCCATTGATATAGGGCCTCTTTCTGATGTGATTAAGCGGGATGGGGAAAAGCAAGCTTTTGATGCTGAAAAGATTATTGCGGCTATTACAAAAGCAGGAACTGCCACAGGGGAGTTTGGTGATTCGGAAGCTCATTTATTGGCTGAGCAAGTCATCAAGGTTTTACGCCACCGTTTTGCAGCCGCTATTGTTCCAACAATTGAACAGATTCAAGATGTGGTAGAACAGGTTTTAATTTCTTCTAATTATTATAAGACAGCTAGGTCCTATATTGTCTATCGTGAACAACGTGAACGTCAACGCCAAGATAGAAGGGCGGCCATTGATGCTATTTCTTCTATCAATGAATATTTGGATCGTTCCGATTGGCGCGTGAATGCCAATGCTAATCAAGGTTATTCTTTGGGTGGTTTGATCTTAAATGTTTCCGGTAAAGTCGTGGCTAATTATTGGTTAAAGCATGTCTATACACCGGAAATTGGACAGGCTCATTTGAATGCAGATTATCATATTCATGATCTGGATATGCTAGCTGGGTATTGTGCAGGTTGGTCTTTGCGGACTTTGTTGCAAGAAGGTTTTAATGGTGTTCCAAATAAAACAGAGTCAAAACCACCACGGCATTTGGTTTCTGCCTTTTCTCAAATGGTGAATTTTTTGGGAACGTTACAAAACGAATGGGCGGGCGCTCAAGCATTTTCTTCCGCCGATACATATTTGGCGCCTTTCGTTCGTATTGAAAACTTAGAATATAAAGATGTTAAACAGGCAATGCAATCCTTTATCTTTAACTTGAATGTGCCATCACGTTGGGGAACGCAAACGCCTTTTACGAATTTAACGTTTGACTGGACTTGTCCACCAGATTTAAAGGATCGTCATCCCGTGATTGGTGGCGAAGAACAACCTTTTACCTATGGCGAATTGCAAAAAGAAATGGATATGATTAACCGTGCTTTCTTGGAAGTCATGCGCGAAGGCGATGCCAAGGGGCGCCCCTTTACTTTCCCAATTCCAACTTATAACATTACATCCGATTTTCCGTGGGACTCCGAAAATATAGATGTTTTGTTTGAAATGACGGCCAAGTATGGATTGCCTTATTTTTCCAACTATCTCAACTCGGATATGAAGCCCAGTGATGTGCGTAGTATGTGTTGCCGGCTGCGTTTGGATTTAACCGAACTCAAAAAGCGTGGCGGAGGCCTATTCGGATCTGCGGAACAAACAGGGTCCATTGGTGTAGTGACCATCAATTGTGCGCGTTTGGGCTACCTATTTAAAGGCGATGAAGAAGGGATGTATAAGCGTCTTGATGACTTGATGGAATTAGCCAAGAAATCGTTAGAATTAAAGCGTCAAACCATTACAATGCATCTGGAAAGAGGTCTTTATCCTTATACCAAGCGTTACTTAGGGCGTTTCAGGTCACATTTTTCAACGATTGGCGTCAATGGTATCAATGAAATGATTCGCAACTTTACGAATGATAAAGAGGATATTACCACCGAATGGGGGCGTGAGTTTGCCAAAAAGTTATTAACGCATATGCGGGAAAAATTGGTGGCTTTCCAAGATGAAACAGGAAATATGTATAATCTGGAAGCGACACCCGCAGAAGGGACAACCTATCGTTTTGCAAAGGAAGATCAAAAACGCTTTCCAGATATTATTCAGGCAGGCACACCCGATGCACCCTATTACACGAACTCATCTCAACTGCCTGTGGGATTTACAGATGATCCATTTATGGCCTTGGATTATCAAGATGAATTGCAAACACAATATACAGGCGGAACCGTTTTGCACTTGTATATGAATGAACGAATTTCTTCATCAGAAGCGTGTAAGAATTTGGTTAGACGCGTTTTGGAAAATTACCGGTTGCCTTATGTTTCCATTACGCCGGTCTATTCCATTTGTCCGAAACATGGTTATATTTCGGGTGAACATAAATACTGTCCGATTTGCGACCAAGAGTTGCTGGATAGCAAACATAAAGAACAACAAGGGGGAGAATAAAAAAATGATAGATCAAAAAATGACAGATCAAGAAATTTTGGAACAAAATGAAGCTCTGCGTCAGCCTGTGGAAGTATGGACGCGTTGTATGGGTTATTTTCGCCCAGTAAGCCACTTCAACAAAGGAAAAAAATCCGAATTTAATGAACGTAAGTGGTTCACAGAAGAAAAAGCCTGTGCTTGCGAATCTCATCAAATTGCTGTGGGTGAATGATAGGGTTTTAAAGTTATGAGTACAGTCGCTGGATTAGTTCCGTTCACAAGTATTGATTTTCCAGAACATCTGGCGGCTGTTGTATTTTTTAAAGGATGCCCTTTAAATTGCCCTTTTTGTCATAATCCCGATTTACAAATGGTGGATGGGCAGGGAGTAATGTCTTGGCAAGAGGTGCTTCAATTTTTGCAAACGCGTCAAAAACGATTGGATGGCGCGGTGTTTTCGGGAGGCGAGCCTTTGTTGCAATCAGATATTGTGCAGTGCGCTCAACAAGTGAAACAACTTGGTTTTAAACTTGGTATTCATACTTCCGGTGTTTATCCAGACAAGTTGAGTGAAATTTTGCCGTATACAGATTGGGTTGGATTAGATGTCAAAGCTCCATGGGATAAATATGATATGTTGTGTGGAAGACAAAATATTGCGCTCAAAGTACAAGAAAGTTTAAAAATTTTATTAGATGCCGGGATTAGTTTTGAAGCACGTACGACGTGTGATCCCATTCACTTAACGCCCGCGGACATAGTTCAAATTGCTTCTGATTTAAAAAATATGGGTGTTCCAGTGTACGCTTTACAAAAATATCGCACATTTCCCGGGGATAAAAATCCACCCGCACAATTGGCTATCAGTGCTTTTTTTAAACCAGAAAATTTAATTTCTGTGCAAAACTTATATCCAAATCTTATTATAAGATGATGTGAATAACTCCTTGACATTTAAAATGTTACATGTTATAATCCGCAACAATTTTTTTAAAAGGAGTGCAAATGTATAAAAATTTAAAATTAAGCTCACAATGGCGTTATCGTTTTATGGATTTAGCCCCATGGCTTGCTTTTGCTGTAGCAACTTTAGGGACTGCTTGTGCTGTTACAGCATATAACAATGCTGGTTATAATGCGCAAAATAATCCTGCTTTTGAACGGATGCTAAAAGAGCATGAAGGGATAGTTGTCGATAAAGGTATTGAATTTGAACATCCTTGTCGGGTTCCGCCGAGAGGGGTTGTCTATTTGGCTATGGATAATGGCAATCAAGCACGTATGGCGGTTCCTTTAACGCCTGAGTCAAGTATGAGGTTGAATACACTAAGAGTGGGCTCTCAGGGATCCTTGCAGGAATTTAAAGAAATATTTGAAGAACCAAATAAAGACTTTTTAAAACCTCAAGACTATGTGAAATTCTCTTTTATGCAATCTGAACATCAGAAATAAAAAGGCTTGACTTTTGCTTGGATTTTTGTTACTGTTAATCCCATCCATTCAGCTGGAGCGTTGGCAGAGTGGTAATGCAGCGGATTGCTAATCCGTCATCCTGTTAAAGGGATGCACAGGTTCGAGTCCTGTACGCTCCGCCAAAGTGAACAAGTCGCTTAAAATAGCGACTTTTTCTTTTATTTTCAATACTTTAAGCCAGTTCGATTGGACTTCGTACAGAAAGCACTAATTTTCATCAACAATCGAACTCGTTGTCTTAAAAATAGCTGATTTTATTATCTTTCACATTTTTAGCGTTTTTTGACAGCCCCTGAAACATTCGAACTTTTTTGTTGCACTAAAAAGAATAATTTTGTACGATAAAGAAAACTATCCGAGGAGAAAAACATGTTAAAGATGCCAGAAAAAATCATGTCTGAACGAATTGTTTTGGAACGGCCAATTCAACCAACATTTAAGTTGGCTGAAGAAATTTTTGAAAAAGTTGATCTGTCGCGCAAAACTTTGCGTGAATGGTTGTCTTGGGTAGATGGCACGAAGCGTCCGGAAGATAGATACAGTTGGCTGGTTAATGGTGCACAAAAAAATTGGGAAACAGGTGAAGGCTACGCTTATCTGATAAGAGATAAAAAAACGCACGCTCTTTTAGGTGTAATTGATTTGGTGGATTGCAGTGAAAAACATAAATCTGCTGAAATCGGTTACTGGCTCAGTGATGATGCTGTTGGACATGGTTACATGACAGAAGCTGTAACAATTTTAGAGATGACTGCTTTCAAAAAGGGGCTTAACCGTATTGTTATTAGGACCGACACAAAAAATGTCCGTTCTGATAATGTGCCCAAACGGTGTGTCTATAACCTAGAAGGAACATTACATTCTTGCAAGTGGGATGCAGTGCATAAAAGATTTGCAGATATTCATGTCTGGGCCAAATTAAAATCTGAATGGGATGCAGAACAAAAGAAGGACTAAAATTCAGGCTGAAAATCAATAGTATTAGTTCTCATTTTGCACAGAATTGCCCGCCAAAGTGAACAAGTCGCCTGAAAAGACGACTTTTTTCTTGATTTTCAGCGGTTTAAGGCGGTTCGATTGTTATGCAGGAAAAATGAGCTTGTCTCGATCAATAATCGAACCGTAAATGCTGTAAATACTTGATTTTATTACATTTCACATTTTTGATGCTGTTTGGAACCCTTACTGACACTCGGACTTTTTTATTTAGCTGTTGCAATTGTCCTGTTTTTCCATATAATTATCTTCAGATTACATGCCAGAAAGGAAATTTATCATGAAAAAAATAAATTGGAAAAGCATAATCGGATGGGTGGTGGCCGTATTTGTAGCTGGCTTCATCATCTATTCCAACATGCGAGAACAAAAGGAAAATGCTGCTGATCAGCGACATCTTGTATTAATTTTGGGGGCGCAGACAGGACCAGCCAGCCCACTTACAAAATATTTGCACCAAGGTTATGATTTAGCATTAAAGGATATTCAAAAAGAATATGGCGATATTATACGCTTACAAATGGAAGATTCTGGTGGAAATCCACAAAAAGCAATTACAGATTTTCATAAAAACAAGCGTGATAACATGACGTTAATTATAGAATTAAGTCCTGTGACAAAAGCTATACAACCTCTTTTAGATGGTACATTTCTGACCGTTGCAAGCGGTGTAGATTATCCCAAAGCGGCTATACCACAAAAAGGAATTTTCAGGATTTATATTGACTCTGCTTCCGTTATGCCTGTTATTATGGAACAACTCCAACGCCGCAATTTAAAACGAGCAGGAATCTTTTCATTTGACGATGATTCTGGTTTAGGTTTTCAGACATCCTTTAAAAATGCTTTTGAAAAGATTGGTGGTGAAGTTGTTACCATAGAAACTTTTGCGATGAATCAATTGGATATTCGCAATCAAGTTTATAAAGCATTACAAGCTAATCCGGAAGTGATTTTTGTTTCTGGTTATGGGCAAACATATATTTCTCTTTTCCGTATTTTACATGAGCAAGGTTTTAAGGGCTTAATAGTGACACCATGGGCATTCACTGCGCCTGATGTCTATCAACAGCTAACAGAAGATGAAATGAAAAATGTGGTTATATTTGCGCCTCATTTTAATACAACTCTGACAGAAGCATACAATAAACATGGGCATTTAACAAATATTGCATATGGATATGATGCCTTAATGCTAATAGCAAACGCTTACAACATGGTTCAAACAGGGAAAGCATCAGATATGGTTTCTGCTATGAAAAAGATAAAAGCTTATTCGGGCTTTGCTGGTAATTTTCAAATAAAAGAGGATGGCAACAATACAAATGACGTTATTGCCTATGTTATTAAAGATGGCAAGTTTATCCCAGCAGAAAGTGACTAATCGGCTCCCATTTTGCACAGAATTGCCCGCCAAAGTGAACAAGTCGCCCCTAAAAGGCAACTTTTTCTTTTATTTTCAATGTTGCTATATTAAGATTGATATTCCGCAAGAATTATGGTATACTGAAAAAAATAAGGAGTCAAAATGGATATACAAAATACGTTAAAAATTATGTTAAAAGGGGCTGCTGATGGCAGTACTCCAAAAGAAATTACAGAAAAATTAGAGCAGGTCCAAAAAGAAAACAGACCTATGCGGATCAAGCTGGGATTGGATCCATCTGCCCCTGATATTCATTTGGGGCACACGGTTGTCTTGCGCAAAATCAAACAATTGCAAGATTTAGGTCATCAAGCCATTATTATCATCGGTGATTTTACGGGGATGATTGGTGATCCGACTGGGAAAAGTAAAACCAGAAAACAATTGACTCCTGAACAGGTAAAAGAAAATGCCGAGACCTATCAAAAACAGATTTTTAAAATCCTTAATCCAGCCCAAACCGTTGTCAAATACAACAGCGAATGGCTTGGTAAAATGACCTTTAAGGACGTGATTGAATTGGCAGCAAAAACAACGGTGGCCAGAATGTTGGAGCGGGATGAATTCCAAAAAAGATACAATAACAAACAACCTATTTCTGTCCATGAATTTTTTTACCCTTTAATGCAGGCGTATGATTCTGTTGTTTTGCAGGCAGATTTAGAGCTGGGAGGTACCGATCAAACGTTCAATATTTTAATGGGACGTAATATTCAAAAAGATTATGGTCAAGCACCTCAAATAACACTTTTTATGCCTTTGCTGGAAGGAATTGACGGTGTTGAAAAGATGAGTAAAAGTCTTGGAAATTACATCGGCATCAATGAACCCGCCAATGTGATGTATGAAAAGGTCATGAAAATCCCTGATAATATGATTATTAAGTATTATGAGTTGGTGACAGATGTTCATCCGGATGAAATTGCTAAGATAAAAGAAAAATTGAATTCGGGTGTAAATCCTCGGGATATTAAAATGGATTTGGCCAAAGAAATTACAAGACTTTATCATTCCGAAGATGAAACAATTAAGGCTGAAGAGTATTTCAAAACCGCTTATCAAAAAGGACAAGTCCCGGAAGATGCTATGACTTTAAAAATCGTGCATGCGGAAGGTATGGATAACGGACAAATTTTAATAGAAACACTTTTTAGTAGCGGACAGTATAAATCTAAATCTGACATAAGACGCTTGGTCATTCAAGGAGCTGTTAAAGTAAACGATGAAAGAGTCAATGATTTAAAAGCCGTTCCTGCGTTGGATGATAAATCAAATATTCAAGTTGGAAAAGGTGTGTTTTTTAAATTGTCATAATGTGAACTGTGATGATAGTTCTCAGTTTGCGCAGAATCTGCCATTGCTTTGAAAGGATTTCCTATGTTAGAAGATATATATTGTGGCACTGAAAATATAGAAGGAAAATATTTGGATAATTTTTCTCCAGAGGAAATTGTTGTTTTTCTTCAACACATTAAAAAACAAAGACGCCACATGTCTGAGTATCAACAGAAGTTGGATGCTTTAATAGCTGAAGATTCTCCTGCTATTTTTGCAAATTTTTTGACAACACCAAATAGCGCTTTAGATATTAAGTATGTTTTAAACAGAATTGCGGCAAATGATCCAAGAGATCCTGCTTTAGAATTAAGTGCATTGGATGCAGTTGATAATCCGGATCGCCTTGCTTTGGATATTGCAAAAGCGTTTCATAATAATACCGTTTGTACTACAGTTATTTTGCAAGATCTGGGCTTGACCGCCAATGGAATAGAGCCTCTTTTACGAGCATTTCACCATAAACATTTAAGCAAGTTGGATATTAGCGGTAATAAAATTGGCGAAAGTTTGCCTACCTTGATACATATTTTAGACGATCCTAATACGCATTGGGAAGAAGTAAGATTGGGAAAAATACATCCTGATCCTGAACAAAAGGAAGCTTTGGAAAAACATCAAAATGTTTCTTTCGTAGCTGTGACGCCACTAACTACAAAGATTCGTGATATGTTTACTCCGACTTTAGAATAATCAGTGTATCTATGAAATAATTGCTTGCCATTCTTGTATTCTTTGGGTACATTGTTATTTGAACAAGGGATAGCAATATGGTTGAACAACAAGATCAAAAAGATATCACTTTTGAGGGAATTGTGGATAGCATTTCCTTTGACCAATTTAAAGCCACTTTTTTATCATGGACAGAGCAGGATTTGCAAAAAAAACTTGGTGCCATTCAAAATCCAAAAATTCAAAGAAAATTACAAAGCTTTTTGGAAAGTGTTCAAGTGCAACTGACTGATTCAGACCGGGAAATGGCTAAGGTATATGCAGATGATCCTTTATATAATATTGCCTATTTTGCGCGGGCAGTGTCTCAAATGCATCCAGGATGGGAACAGGAAGGTTTTGAAACAGAAGATTTTAAGTCTGAAGTTGTGAAATTGTATAAACAGTACCACGGCATGGGTAAATTAGTTAAAGTTTCTGAGCTCAATCAATTGTTAACAGATTTTTGGGGTATTGCAGCTACAACATTAGCAGATAATCATTTTCGTATAGCATCTCCTAAAACGGGGCGGCCATTTAAAAATAAAGAGGAAACCATTGCCAAATGGACTAGAGAGCGCCCTTTAAAGGTTCGTCATCCAGAACAGGGAAATGTAGGGACAAATATTAGTTATAATCTTGAGCAATTAAACAAAATTTTAATGTGTGCTAACCAAATAACACCCAATGGACTTGCACCTTTAGTCGTGGGGGAACGTGTCGTTGGGGGACAAACTTTTGGAGTACTAGGAATACCAGACTGTAATGTACATTGGGGTAGCCCTCAAGAAGAATATGAAACAGCAAGGTTAGACAGGTTTGCTCAAACATTTCAAAATAATTATAAAAACTGGGATGGCGTTATTATTGATGTGCGTGGAAATATGGGAGGAACCAGTATTGCTATAGAAAAAATTGCAGAGCTTTTATGTGGAGGTAAAGTTCCTTATTGTTTAGAATCAAAAAAAAGACATACTGAAGAAGCGGCTTTAAGAGAAATAGCCTCTCTTCCTGTTCAAGAACAAGCTAAATGGACTGATACCACTTTTGACAAACAAAGTGATCTGCCCATTTTTGTTTTAATGGATGGGCAAACAGCATCTGCTGCTGAAGCGATAGTCCCGATGTTAAAACATTATAAAGGGGTAACTTTTATTGGAGAAAAGACCATGGGGTGTTGCCAGTATGGTGCAATTAAACCAGTTCCTTTACCATGTGGTGGTATTTTGCACATGGGGGGTGTTTTCAGGTATTATGAAGATGGTATGGTGGAATGTGTTGGACATAAACCAGATATTGATTGTACAGGCCGCGATGCGCTTCAGGTTGCTTTTGAGCAAATTGAAAAGAAACAAAAATCCTTAAATCAAAAGGTTGAACACCATTCTTCGAAGGGGCGTGTGTAGGAGCTTTTTGAAAAATCAGCTTGATTTTTTTCGCAGTTTATGACATAATATCTCGTGTGCCGAGATAGCTCAGGTGGTAGAGCAACTGATTCGTAATCAGTAGGTCGTGTGTTCGAGTCACATTCTCGGCACCATTTTTGTTTCCAAAAGGCTGGCTTCAGAAAATAGTGCTTTCACTCGTTTAATGTGAAGTACACTGTTGTGATGCTTTACAGAAGTATCAATAAAACTATGATACTGCCTAAGAAAAGATAACTGTAAATATTGGCCATCAGAACATATTTTTTTAAATCTTTTATTTCTGTTTTGATCAGCTTATTTTTCAACAGGTTATATAAAACTTTATATTCAACCCAGTATGAAATAATACAATCTATAATAAATGTTGGTAATAACGTGAGACGAGAGTCTTTTCCCTTCCCTTCACTAATCCAAAAAAGACGCATAGCCAATTCTTCTCCTGATTGGAACATGCTGTTCATAGAGGTAAAGCCAAATACCAAACAAAGTGTGATAAGCACAGATAAAAGAATGCTTACACAAAATCCAATAACATTTTTTTGTTTCCTTTCCTTAATAAGGTGATAAGCATAGTATATCGACAAAATAAAAGGCAATACTGGCATTAAAATACACACAAGAGTGGCTAAAAATCCAATAGGAATCACAGCGACAAATCCTATGAGTGTTGATGTTAAGTTTGCCAACGTACTTCCCCCAAAAAGATAAGAAAGAGATACTTTTTTAATTTTGCTGCTTAGATACCAAAATTCAATCAAAATGACAGGAATCAAAAGCAATGTTTCTGAAATGCGGCTTACTAGTCCTAACGCGGGAATTGCCACATCTGCCAATGCTATGGTCGGGAATAACAATCCCAGAACAAAAATCAAATATTTTTTCATCAATTGCCTCCTAACAAAAGTCTAGTCTTTTCTGGCTATGTCCAGTTACGGTTGCAATAAGTTACCGTAAATAAACATCTCCTTTTGTACGATGGCCTCAGTATATAAATTTATTCAAACAAAGTCAATATATTTTAATATATGCCAGTTTGTTCTTTTTCGCATAGAGCAACGGATTGTTGAGGTGTTCTTAATAGTGGATTGTAATTTATAGTTTCCTAATTAAATCGCTTTACTCCTTGCATTTTATTTTTTTATGTAGTAGTTTGAAAAAGGATTCAAAAAAAGGAACCGACAATGAAAAAATTATTTTTATCTCCATTCTTTTCTATTTTTTTTACAATTGTGTGTATGGCATTGTACTATGGCTTATCTTATGTTTTTCGCTTGAAATATGGCGTGTTTGATATTGAGGAACTGGGGATTACAGATACTTTAACAACTTTATTTTATGGCATGGCTTTTGGCGTTGTTATTTGTTTATACAAAGATTTTACAACTATTTCTGAAAAACGTACCTATGGCGCTTTATTATTTTTATGGTTTTTCACATTACTACGTGAATGGGGCTTGCAACATTGGTTGGCAGTAAATGATACGACCGCTATTAAGATAAATTATTTTAAAAATGCTGCGGTTCCATTGTATGCTAAAGTTATTGCCGGATGTGTTATCATTGGCGTGTGCGTAGTTATAGGATATTTATTATTTAAACATTTAAAGCAAATGATTATAGGATTTTTTAAGATGGTGCCTATGTATTGGACAATCGCAACCTTTGGTGCGTTGGGAGTGATGACACAATTAACAGATCGATTTCCAGCTTTATATCGTAAATCAACAGGACAAATGATTTCAGAATCTATTAAGTTCCCTTTAAAGATTTTAGAGGAGGGGGGGGAATCTATTCTGCCTTTGTTGTTTGCGGTGGCGTTTGTTCAATATCATCTTTGTAAAAAGACTTGTCAAAGCGCCGATGAATCCACAACCACTGTTCAGGATTAGCGCGGATCCATTCTTCATAAACATGATTCATATATAAGGTCATGGCATAAATTTTTTCAGGTAATGTTCCTGTTTCTGGAACTGGGATAGGGGGGAACATCGTAATAAAATAGCGCATATCAGGTTGGCGGATAGCATTGACCATAATTACTGGAACCCCTTTTTTAATGGCTAAATTGAAAATGGCTGAGGCTGTCATAGCGGGTTTTCCAAAGAAAGGAACTTCAATGCCTTCTCGTAACTTTTGATCGCATAAGATAGAGATAAATTCTCCGCGCTGCAATGTTTCAATCATCAACCGGGCGCCATGTGTTCCTTTGGGGATTTTTGTACCCTCTCTGCGTTGAAAAAGGAGTTTGTCCAGCCAAGGATTATTGGCTGCACGATAAACGGGATTCATATGAAAACCTTCTATGACTTGTTCTGCAACAGGCAGTTCCCAATTGCCAAAATGGGCCGAGCAGATAAAGCCTCCCTTTCCAGCTTGATAAGCTTGCCTGACAGATGAAGTATCCCCAAAAGTCGCTTGTTGCAAAACCTCTTTGCTGTGGGGTACTTCACCAAATAATGTGCCAAAATGCCGCCACATTGCTTTTAAAATACGCTTTTTTTCTGATAAAGGTTTGTTTGGAAAAGCAACGTCCATATTTTTTAAGCCAATTTTATTGCGGCTGGGGACAAGATAATAGGCAAGACTACCCAAAAATCCTCCGAACTTTTGTGCTTGTTTTAGTGGTAAAATTTTTAAAATTAAATATAAAAATCCAACTCCCAGACCAACGGCAGGGTCTAAAATCAAAAATTGAAACCACGTGCGTCTGCCCTGTCTAATCCCCAACATGCATAAGTCCTTTCAATACATCGCGAACAGCTTTTTCGTCATCAAAAATAAATTGGCCCGGCATAACATAAACATTTTGTCTGACTTCTCGGGGTACTTTAACACCGTCTTTTTCGGTTGTCAAAAGGGGTAAATCGCACGCCTTTTGCTTCATTTCTTCAATATCAAAACGCGTATAGGCATAATGATCCGGAAATTGTTGTGTTTGGGCGACAATAATACCCTGTTCAGTTAATGAATCAAAAAACTTTTGGGGATTCCCAAGTCCAGCAAATGCAAAAACTTTTTTCCCTCGGAATAAGGAAACCACCGTTGTATCTAAGGCGAAATGTCCTGTAAAAATGGGGATGTCTATGCCATTTCTTTCCAAAAAGAATTGTATGCCCCAAGTGTCTTCGCCTACAATAATAAGGGCGTCAGCACGAGCTAAACCTTTTAAAATAGGTTCACGCAATGGTCCTGCAGGCAAAACACGTTCATTGCCAAATCCTTTTTTTCCATCTACAACCACAAAAGAAAATGTTTTGACCAAACTGGGGTGCTGGAATCCATCATCCATTACCAAGAATTTTGCACCCAGCTTTTCGGCTAATTGAGCTCCTCTGGCTCTGTTGCTATCAACGATAGTATGTGCCATTTCGTTTAATAATAAAGCCTCATCTCCAACATCAAAGGCCGAGTGTTTCATTTTATCAACCAAAACGCCCTGTTGTTCAGCTTTATAGCCATGGTTTAAAAAATAAAAAGGTTGATTTAAGCGTTGTAGCAAACGTCCAATAGCCAAAGATACAGGAGTTTTTCCTACCCCACCGACAGAAATATTTCCGATACAAACGACAGGAACGGATGCTTGATAAGGCTTAACAGATTTTAAACGTCTGGCGACACTCCAAGCATAAATCTTTCCAAGCGGGTTTAAAATTTTTCCTAAAATGGAATCTCTTCTATCCCAAAATTTTGGTGCTTGCATTACAAAATCCCCCTTTGTTGCATTAAGCTATACAATCTGTCTAATACATTCATCTCGGAAGTGGCAACTTGTTCGGCATTTGCGCCCAATTCTGTTATTTTATTTGGATCGGATAACAATGTATCTATGGTCTGGGCTAAAGCTTCTTTGTTTTCCACTTCAATCAGAGCGTTATTTTCTTTTGCACTTGTGACAATTTCTCGGAAATTAAAGGCATGAGGCCCGACAATGGTAGCACGCTTTAACCGCATTGGTTCCAACATATTTTGCCCTCCGAAAGGAATCAAACTGCCTCCAACAAAAACAATATCTGTCAATTGATACAGTAGCCCCATTTCTCCAATCGTATCGGCCAAATAAAAATCTGTGTTGCTAGAGATAGTATCCCCACGGCTGCGTCGAGCAATTTTTAATCCCTGTTTTATACACATGTTTTCAATTTCGGTTGCGCGATTAGGATGCCTTGGTACACAAACAGTAAGTAACGTTGGATACTTTTGTTTTAAGCTGAGGTGTACCTGGGCCATTTGCTCTTCTTCGTTATGATGTGTGGATGCCCCAGTCCAAGCTGGACGAGAGCCGATTTGATCCTTTAATTTTGTTAATTCTTGTGCATCAAAAGGTGCGATAGAAGCTGCATATTTAAGGTTACCAATACAATCTACATTGGCGCTGCCCAAAACCTGCAAACGACGCGCATTTTCTGGGGATTGACCCAAAGTTAAAGTGAATAGACCTAAAATGCTTTTAATAATACCGGGGGCTTTTTGCCAGCGAACAAAGGACCTGTCAGAAATGCGCCCATTTAATAAAATCAAAGGAATCTTTGCCTTATGGATAGCATATAATGCATTAGGCCAAAATTCCGATTCAAACCAAAAAACTGCATCTGGGTGAAAATAACGGACAAAAGCATGTGTTCCCCATGGGCTGTCTATAGGCATAAACTGATGAAAAGCACGTTCTGGTAGCCTTTTGGCCATTAAAGTAGCAGAAGTAACTGTCCCGCTGGTGACCATGATATGCAAGGATGGATCCAATTCCAATAAGCGGTTAATCAAGGGGAGCATAGACAAACATTCCCCAACACTTGCGCCATGCATCCAAATAAGTTTTCCGTCTGGACGGGGACATTTTGGATATCCCAATCGTTCGAAAAATCTTTTTTTATCCTCTTTCCCCTTAATAAGCCGGCAGGCAAATAAAACACACAAAAAGGGTGTCAACAAAAGAAAAAGTACATTATATAAAAATATCCATATCATTTTTTTTAACTTTCTGTTAGAATAATATTGTAACAAACTTCGGGACAAAAGGCAACTTATGATAGGTGTTTATACAAAAAATAACTTTTTGACACAAAGTATAGTGGAACTTTTTAAGCATTTAGGGGCTACTCCTTGGCAATCAGGGCAGTCTTATCAAGCTCTGATTATTGCTTTGCCTCAAAAAGAGATAAATACGTTTTTTAAACAAAATCCGACTATGTGGGCGATTTGTTTGGGATGTCATCATCCTCAAGCGTACCAATCTTTGTCCTTGCCGATTCATTTGGAAATTGTACAAAATGCTTTGTTGCAATTATTAAATGCAATAGCAGCCTATGCTCGTTTTGAAAATAATACCTTTATTTTTGATGCACGGACACGTCAGTTGTTTAACAAAAAATCGAAAAAGACGATTGAGTTAACGGAAAAAGAAAGTGATTTATTGAGCTTTCTGGCTCAAGCGAAAAGACATAAAGTTTCGCGCGAAGAGATCATGAGCCAGGTGTGGAAATATAATGAAAATACGGAAACGCATACACTAGACAGCCATATCTATTCATTACGGCAAAAACTTCAAAACGATACGGATGCATTGCTGACTTATCAAAACGGATTTTTACAACTGGTTACTTTTCCATAACTAATTTATTACTTCTGTAATCTTCCGGTTTTACTTCTGAGGCAGAGATAGACCTTTTGGCAAGACTATATAAAATCCGCTCGTTTATTTGGTCATATAAATCTGTGTTGCGCAAAACGGGGTTATATTGCATATACCATAAAACATTTCTGCCTTTATCATCTGTTGCTGCTACATTTGCACCAGCTTCTAGCAACAGTTTGACAATTTCTTTGTTAGGGGCATAATATCCGGCAAATAACAAAAGAGGAATAGGAGTTGTGACCCCTGGAATGGGAAAAGCATCCAACTTTTCTATGCTGTTGGCACGATTTTGATCCTGTTGTAAAATAGCGGCCAAAACCCCTGGTTCACCGCGCCGTACCGCCAGTTGCAATAAGGATCCGCCGCATTTTGTTTCTTCCTCTATATTAATCCCTTTGTCAATTAAATCTTGGATATCTGCTCTGGAACGTGCCTTGGCTACTCGTACTTGTAAAGGAGAATAAGCGCATTCAAACTCGGCCGCCACAGCTACACCGCTTGCCAATAAACACATTATAAGAAATAAATATTTTTTCATGTTTGCCCCCTTAGCTCAATCCTTCTTCTTATATGGATTTTTAAACAAAAACAGCTTATTGTCAAGAGAAATATTTTGTTCAATATTAAATAATGATACTGTGGATTTGATGCCACGCATATCCAATACATCCCATTGTTTAAGCATAAGCGTATCTCTGTCTATAACCAAAGTTAATTCACCAAGTTCTTTTGCATCTTTTTTGTGTGCAGTGATGAAATATTCATCTAAAATGGTTTGAATATCCGTAACAACAAAGCCCTCATCATCAAAAAGTAATTTATCCCGTAATATCCATTCAACAGGGGTAGAAGACAATTCAAAATAATTTACTTCTTCTAAGTCTTTGTCATGGTACACAAAATACCCATTCGTCGCTACGAATTCCAAGGGAGATCCTTTTTCATATACCAGCCGCATTTGTCCGGGGCGTTTAATATAAATTGTGCCTGTTTGTAAATCTTCTTTCATCTTTGAATTAAACTGAGCAAAATTGGCTTTGAGTGTCCGCATTTTGTTATAGGCAGTTTCAATTTTGCTCAGCAATTGCCGATTGGTCGGCGTGTCAATTCGTTTGTCCACTAGGGCTAAACTAGGCGTAGAAAATATTAGTATTAAAAATAACAAAATTATCTTTTTCATTCGGTCTCCTTCAAAATACACCAACCATCTTTATATTCTCGATTAGGGCACAAATCACAAAGTCCTTTAACTGTGAATATAACCACATCTGTATCACAAGAATAAAAATCTACTTTGTATCTAAGAAGTTTACTAAAATTATGTATTAAGCTACGTCCTGTTTCCTCATCTGGGAAGCTAACAATTGGATGTGTTTCAAATGGACTTTTCTTAAAAAGGCAAAGACCTGCAAAGAAAAACCTGTTATTACATTTCATACATTCCGCCTCATCAATTTGACCAATATAAGGATTATTGCAATCCGCACATCGCCCCATTCTTGTCAAAATTTCTCCATCTGGACACGTAGCAAAACATCCCAGAAATGGAACAAGTGTATCAAAATAGATTTTTGGCTGAAGATTGGGACAAACAGAACACATATCTTTATTCCACACATCTACACGAAATGCGAAGTCACAAGAATGGCACTCATTATCTCTTCCTCTCAAAGGCTTTTCTGGAGGACATACTACTTTTATTACACTTACGCTATCACCTACAAATCCTTCGTCCAACACCATTTCACGATTTGAACACACTTCGTTTTCTTGATCGTTGATTAATGTGTATTGAAAGGTACTATCACATGCTTTGCATCCAGAAAATGTTCTAAGAGGTCGTTCTTCTGGACATTTACGTAATACAGACCAATCTTTATCTTGATATCGGTTGTCTTTGACAACCTCTCTGTTATCACACTTCAAATATTGAGGATATTGCGATATAGGATAAATACCGCTACTATTACAATCTACTTCCTGAGCAATTGATGATATAGATAAAAAACATAAACCCAAAATCCACAGTTTTTTCATCCTTCACCTCCGGCGTTAGGGGCTAAAATTTCGCGCTTACCCGCAACGTTAGGTGCCGAAATAATGCCTTCTGCTTCCATGCGATCAATTAAATCTGCTGCTTTGTTATAACCGATAGACAGGCGGCGTTGAATATAGCTGGTCGTTGGTTTTTTATCACGTAAAACAATAGCAACGGCTTGGTCATATAAACTGTTGCCATCCCCACTGCCTGCATTGCCAAAACTGCCCCCGGAACCAGAGGCCATGGCTTCGGATTCTGCTACAACAGCATCCACATATTCCGGCTTGCCTTGGTGTACCCAGTGGTTAACAACTGCTGCTACATCTTCATCAGATACAAAAGGTCCGTGAACACGGGTTGGACGTAATCCCGCAGGCATATACAACATATCGCCTTTACCCAGTAATTGTTCTGCACCTTGTTCGTCCAAAATAGTGCGGCTGTCAATTTTATTACGCACTTGGAACGAAATACGTGTTGGGAAGTTAGAACGAATTGTTCCCGTGATGACGTCTACAGAAGGCCTTTGCGTTGCCAAGACCAAGTGAATACCGACAGCGCGCGCCATTTGCGCCAAACGTTGAATGAGAGGATCTGCTTCCTTGCCGCATTGACCCATTAAATCCGCCATTTCATCGATGATAAAGATAATATACGGCAGTGGTGTTAAATCAAAGGGTTGTTCTTCCATAATCGGTTGACCTGTAGCTGCATCAAAACCCGTTTGAACGCGGCGTTTTAATTCAATACCATCTTCGCGCGCTTGCTTTAGTTTTTCATTAAAGCCCGAGATGTTACGTACACCCAACTGGCTGAGCGAACGATAGCGATCTTCCATTTCGTGTACAGCCCATTTTAGCGCCATTAAGGCTTTGCTCGGTTCGGTTACAACCGGTGTCAGCAAGTGAGGAATGCCATTATAAACAGATAATTCCACCATTTTTGGATCAACCAAAATCAATCGACATTGTTCTGGTGTAAAACGATACAGAAGTGATAAAATCATGGTATTGATACCAACAGATTTTCCGGATCCAGTAGTTCCTGCTACCAATAAATGTGGCATTTTGGCTAAATCTGCAAAAACGGCTTTTCCCCCAATATCTTTGCCCAAAATGATTGGTAAGGCGCCTACGTGTTCTTGGAACGAAGGTAATTCCACCATTTCGCGAATAAAGACAGTTTCGCGCTTTGGATTAGGCATTTCAATACCGATCACATTAGATCCTGGTACTACTGCCATACGTACGGATACAACGCACATTTCACGCGCAACGTCTTCAGCCAAAGAAATAACCCGAGAAATTTTGACACCAGAAGCCGGTTCAAATGCATACAGCGTGACAACAGGGCCTGGGCTGGCATTCACGACTTTTCCTTGAACACCAAACTGAGCAAGGACACTTTCTAATTTTTGTGAAATTTGTGCCATCATATCCTTACTGAAAGCGGCTCCTGTTCCTGTTTTAATAGGCGCTAATAAGGTACTGGATGGTAATTCATAGGTGTTATGTTCTGTATCAGTTGGGGCGTCATTTTGTGGAATAGTGGCGGCCTTGGACTTTTTACTTTTTTTGATTTTAACCTTTGGCACAGATCTGGTGATTTTTTTAATTTGTGACTGTACATGTAGGTTTTGCAAACGTTGCTTGATTTTTGTGCCCAGCTTGCTTGGTAACCTGTTGGCAAGCCATAGTAACATTGCTCCTGTTAAAGTTAAACCTTTAACGGCTGGTAGTTTAAATGAGAAAATAAATGCCAATAAAACCAGTCCCCAGGTCAGTACAAGCAAAAGTCCTGTTGGGGTAGTAATCCATGCATATAAGTAGCGTCCAACAAAACCGCCAAGTCCAGCCTTTGTCCATTCAGAGATGCCGTTATTGTCCAACTTTACCCCAGAACCAGCGAGTAACCAGCAAGCAGCTAAACACGTAGGGATAAGAAGATACATACGCACACGAACATGTGAAGTTTCTTTAAGACAAAAGATACCTAAAATCAAACAAGCCAAAGGTATAATGTATGCAATATACCCAAATAATTGTAATAAAGCATCTGCTATCCAAGCACCGATACATCCCAGCCAGTTTTGTGTTGGCAAAGAAGACGCTGTGTTCCACGCACTATCGGTCGGCGTATACGAAATCAAACTTAAAAACAGCACAAGCGCACATAAAAACAATAGACACGCTTTTATCCAATGACGATATGGATTGTTATTTGCTTTTCTTTTCATCATTGCATCCTTTCCCAATATTCAATAACTTCTCGGATTAATGGAATGGTTATGCGGCGTCCCTTTTGTAAGGCAAGGGAATCCGCTAAATTCAATATTTTTTGTATTGTTGCAAAGGAGCGCGGTAAATGGGTGGCAATATAACTGAATACACTCGCATCCACCAAAATCTGTTTATCCTCAAAAACTTTTGCACAAATAGCTTCAATTGTTTTTTCATCTGGCATTTTAATTTCTGCCTTGGGAATCATTGCAATTCTGGAACGTAAATCAGGTAACGTGAACACAGGTAATGTCCGTGCCGTCATTAACAACCCTTTTTTTTGCTCTTGAACAGAATTAAACAGATGAAATAAGGCAACTTCATTGTTTAAATGATCCACATTTTCAATCACGATTTTATCATCCGTTGGTAAAGAATCTTCTTTTAATTCTGAAGCATCCAAATGGATATTTGAAAAAATACTGGCCAGATGAGATTTCCCAGAACCTTGTTCCCCATAGATTAAGACAGCGTGCATTGGCCAATCAGGATATTTATCTATCCAAGCAATAGCTTCTTGATTGCATGGAGCTACCCAAAAATCGGATCTGCCGCATGCATGACGCGCTGTTAAATCGAAAGCTAATTGCTCGGTCATTTATCTCCTTTATAAAAATTCGTTGTGTGATACCATGCCAATAAATGTTTAATCAACACCCCACATACTGCAGCAACAGGAACTGCCAAAAGTACACCCAAGAAGCCTGCAATCATACCGCCTGCCAGTAAGACAAAAATGATCCAGACGGGGTGTAATCCAACTCTTTTTCCCACAAAATATGGGGTTAGGATGTAACCTTCCAAAATCTGGCCGATGGCAAAAACACCTAATAACCACAACCACATGCTGCCTGTAGCGCCTTGTGTTAAGGCTAAAAGAGCTGTTAATAACACGCCAATACAAAAACCAACATAAGGAATAAAAGCAAAAATACCGGTTAATAATCCAACTAATACTCCCAGATCTAATCCAACCAAAGAAAGGGCTGTTGCATAGTATATTGCTAACACCAAACAGACCGTTGCTTGACCGCGAATAAAACCAGCTAATGTGGTGTTAATTTCTCGCATTAAGGATTCAGACTTTGCTTGTTTATTCATGGGGATAATCTCCTTTACTTGTTGTTTAATTTTTTGCCAGTCTCGTAAAACATAGAACAATACCACAGGGGTGATGAGTAATAATGACAAAACGCTAAAGACGGCAACACCACCAGAAATAATTTTGCTTAAACTGTTGCCAATCCCGTTGAAAATGTTTAAGACCATTTGTGAAACAGAGTCTGATAGTTGGTACATTTGCGCTTCTGTTATATTTGTGCGGCCGTACATCAGGATACCTTTAATTTTACCCCAAATAATTTGCACAAAATTTGGAATTTTTAATACAAAGTCTAATAACTGAGCCTGTAAGATAGGGACTAAGAGTAATAAAATACAAACAACAACAAATAAAACTGCGATAACAACGCAACTGGTTGCCAAAGAACGTGGTAATTTTTTGCTTAATTGCGTCACAATCGGATTAAGTGCATAGGCTAGCACAAAAGCCAAAACAAACGGCAACAAAATGACATGTATTTGAAATATAAACCATGCAGCACAGCCAATGCCAGCCCAAAGAATCCATTTATTCATTGGCTTCTCCTTTTGTTAAGCTAGCCCCCGGTCCAGTGAAGTCTGGTTTCAGTTGCCAACCACGCGATAAAAATTGTTGCTTCAATTCTTCAATACTTTGTTCAAAAGACAGTTCTACCAACATCTGTGGTAAATAAGCTCCGCGAACAACAGTTTTCTTTACAAATTGCCATGTGCCCATTTCTTTTTCCAAGTTTTGCCATTCGTATAAAGAAGAAACCGGAATCCGCGCAAAGATTGTTTGTTCTCCATCAAACTTAGCCATATGTTCCTTGCGCCAGTTTGCGGCCATCATGTCAAAAATAACCTGGGGCATTTGAATACAGGCATCAGCCAAAGACGTGTTGCCTAACCGAAAACGTTTGAAAACTGCTTGAGGGGCCATATCTTGTTCAGGCCATATACTGCTGTCCACAAGTACAGATTTTTCCAAAGGTTCTGTGCGCATTCTGAGGATCATAATGCGGTCTTTTTGATAAGTTGCAAGCAAAGGTTCCAATAAAGATAAATCTTGTGTTGTAGTTAAGGCCTGTTCTGTTAATGCAATTTCAGTGGCATCACCCATCGGAACAGCAGCGCGATAAAATGGTGCAAAATTACCTTGCTGTTTAAGTGCTTGATACAAAGGATTCTTATCATCCAAAATGTATTGTCTATTGCCATCTTGATATACTGGAATAACCAATAAACTTGGTGGTTCTGCCCCCAGATAAGGGACATTGTGTTCTTTAAATAAATTGGTTATTTGCGTTGGGTTAAAACGCACTGTAATATGGCCCGTATATCTGGTCGCTGTTAATTTTTCATCCTCAATAGAAACATCTTGTACAAATTGTGTGACCGAGTCACTGGTTTGTGTCGGTAGGCGTGTTAGAGCATTCTCCCCTGCCAGCTGTGTCACCAACAAATTAAAGGCTTCCGCTTGGCCTTCTGATAAAGCAACATCTTTTGCCATCAGTGCACTTTCCTGTTCGGCAGCGACAGGAACACCCGTAATTGTGTATAAATGCGCGCTGGCGACAGTTGATAACATGACACAAAATAGAAAACATATTTTTTTTAACACTTTGAACACCCTTTTCCTTGATTTCTAATTCAATAAGTGATATCCTAGCAAAAGATATTAAAAAGAGCAAGTAAAAAGAAAGGAAATTTTGAAAATGTCATATGATGTTAATAATGTTTTTGCCAAAATTTTACGAAAAGAAATTCCTTGTAAGTCCATTTATGAGGATGACCGCGTTTTATCTTTTTATGATATCAACCCTAAGGCTAAAATTCATGCCTTAGTTGTTGTGAAGGGGGCTTATCAAGATTTTTCGGATTTTACAACACATGCTACCCCGGAGGAAATGCAAGGTTTTTTGCATGGAATTTTAGCCACAGTAGAGGCTTTAAATCTAACTCAAGATGGATATCGGTTAGTATTAAACACAGGTAAGAATTCGGGTCAAGAGGTTCCTCATTTGCATGCCCACATTTTGGGTGGAGAACCATTGAGCACTAATTTATAGCTCCACTATTTCATAAGCGGACGGATCGGTAAATATCAATTGTAGCAATTGATTGTTATGAAAGTGTCCCGATTTAATGCCTGTGAATGTGCCTATGATTGGCATGCCAGCTTGATATAAATCGCCGATGGCATCCAAAACTTTATGGGCCACAAATTCATTTTTAAGGCGCAATCCTTCGGGATTTAAAACTGTATCACCTTCGACAGCAACGGCGTTTTCTAAAGATGCTCCTTGTGCCAGCCCCATGTTCCTTAGCTGAGCAACTTCTGCGGCAAAGCCAAATGTACGAGCAGGGGCCACCATCTGTTTGAAATTTTGTTCATTTAACACAATAGACACGGTTTCATGTCCGATCGCTTTACTTTGAGGAAAATCAATTTCAAAATTTAATGTCAAATTATGATTAGCAGGTTCCAGTGAAGTTGTAGCCCCTTTATTATCATCAAACACAACTTTTTTTAAGATTTTTAATGCCTTTACAGGTGCGTCTTGAACTTGAATTCCTGCACATTCCAGTAAAGTCATAAAATCGTTTGCTGAACCATCCATTATAGGCATTTCTGGCCCGTTAACTTCGGCAATTAAATTTGTAATGCCCAAACCTGCCAAAGCCCCCATAAAGTGTTCAACGGTGGAAAGAATAACCCCTTCTTTATTTCCCAAACAAGTATTGAGGCGCGTATCTACTACACAATCCCAACGGGCGGGTAAAGCATTATTTTTATCAACAACATCAATACGTCGAAAGATAACTCCTGTATTAATGGCCGCAGGATATAAAGTCATTTGAATGGGTTTGCCCGAATGTAATCCTATGCCTGTGCATGGAATAGCATTTTGTATGGTTTTTTGCATGATGTGTTGAGTCGTTGTCATTTCATTCTCCTTGGGTATAAAGTTTATTATACTTTTTCTGTTTAATAAAATCAAGTTTTATGTTTCACATGCGAAAGACCAGCTTGTTTTCAGTTTTAAGAAATCCATTATAAAGTACATGCAAAATAGTTGTTTTTTACAGAAAGTAGTTGTCATTGGACCAAGGACGAATATCGGACAATGTGTTGTGGGGCAGTTAGCTCGGCATAATGTACCTGTAACGAAAATTTGCCCATTAGATATACATCAAGAAGCTGGAAAAATTATTTATTATGATAACCATCGATTGTTAACGCAAGCATTGGATGCTTTTGATTTCAAAGCACAGCACATTATTTTTGTGTGTGATAAAAAAATGATACCACTATTGCAGCGTCATAAACAAAATCGCTATAATTGGTGGATAGATTGTACCCATTCTGTGGCTGAAGCCGTCTGTGTGATTCCTGAAATCAATGGCAAAAGGTTGCAATTACATCCAAAATGGATATGCAATCCTTGTTCCAATGTTATTTCTTTAACACATATTTTAAATCCGATTTTACGTACTTGTCAGGTTCAATCTATTCAACTGGTTTTATTGATGGGGACAGTATTTCAAGGTCAAGAAACAACAGATATTATGATGCGACAAATAAGACATTGTTTGACACAGGCCCCATTGCGTGGACAAAGAATGTTGCCTCAGTTTGCATTTAATGTACTCCCTGATTATTTTGAAAATTTCGCTGAAATTATGGTACGTCAATTGCATTGTTTTATGGATTTGCCTATTATGGCTCGAACATGTTTTGTTCCAGTCGTGCGGGGCAGTTGTGTGCATGTTCAATTAGAACTGACTAAAAATTACGATCTGTCGCGGCTTATGCAAAAATGGGCCATAATGCCTGATGTACGTATTTTGCAAGAGGAACAATTTGTTGGTTTAAATGAGCTAATTTCAGAGGAAAAAATTTTTATTTTTAAACCGATTATTCAAAATAAAATCTTATCTTTTTGGTGTCTGCAAGATGTTATTCAACAAGGGATAGGTACGAATGCGGCCATGCTTGTTCAATATATTCAAAAAATGAAAGCTTGACATTTGTAAAAAAAAATGCATCAATATTTGACATGAGCATACGAAATAAATTACGTGATATACGGCATCGGTCTCGTATTATACGTTTAAGTACCTATCGCAAGATGGGGGTAGGGCATTTGCATAAACAAATAGATATTTCTTTGTTGATGCTGGTTTTGATATGCTTGATCAGTTTGCCATTTGCTATCCGATTGCACTATGCAGAAAAAGTAATTTCAACAGAAGATCCGTTTGTTATAGATGAAATAGAAGGAAGTGAAGATAATATTATTCCTTCTACAGCGATTGAACAAGTACATGAAGATTTAGGGGATGCCCCTGTTGAAGCCCCACAATATGTTTCCTTGGATGAATTAGAAAAACGAGCACAATTGGGGGAAATTGATGTGACAATGCGCACGATGGAAAAAGGTGATACTTTGCTGGGGTTGTTAGCTGAACGTAAAGTGCCTGCTGCTCAACGCGTTGAGGTCGTAGAAGCTTTAGAGTTGTTATTGGATTTAAAATCTTTGCGTCCTGGATTAACGTTTTTGTTCTTTCATGATAAAGATGATAAGTTGTTAGGATTGTCTTTGACGCCTCGTGCCAATGAGACAATTGCCGTGGTTCGAGAGTTGGACGATTCTTGGACACCAATATCGCATACGGGGCGCGTGGAAACAAAACAAGAGCTTGTTCAGGTAGAGATTGAAAGAACGTTTTCTGGTTCTGCCAAAAAAGCAGGTCTTCCCTCTGGTGTCATTAATCAAATTATGGGGGCTTTGGATGGAGAAATTGATTTTGCAAGTGACTTTAAAAGTGGGGATACTGTTGATGTAATTATAGAATCAAAAGTGACGCAAGGCGGTTTGGAAATTGGAAGTAAGCAAGTTTTATATATTGGAGTCAAAGCTGGTAAAAAAGAAATTCATCGTTATGCATATAATAATGCTTTTTATGATGCGCGTGGGCGTACGGCTGCCAAGATGTTGCTAAAACGTCCCGTCAAGGCAAAGGCTCGGTTGTCCTCTGCTTTTGGAAAACGGCGGCACCCTATTTTAGGGTATGAGATTTTTCATAAGGGGGTGGATTTGGCTGTGCCTAAAAACACGCCGGTTGTTGCCGCCGCGGATGGAGTGATTGAGCAAATCGGACGCAAAGGTTCATATGGAAAATATATTCGGATTCGTCATGCAGCTGGTTTTGAAACAGCGTATGCTCACTTAAATGGTTATCGTCAAGATTTAAAGGTAAAATCCAAAGTGAAGCGAGGAGAGGTTATCGGCTATGTTGGAACAACTGGTCGGTCAACAGGGCCACATTTGCATTTTGAGGTCATTAAAAATGGAAATGTTGTGCATCCTTTTAGAGACAACAAAATAGTCAGTTCGCAATTATCAGGATTTGAATTGGAACAGTTCCAATCTTGGGGCGAAAGTGTTAACAAAGATTTTAAATTACATCAGGTTGGTAATGTTCCAGCTGTTCCTTCTGCTAAACCATTTTAAGAGATGAATTATTCATCTTCTTCATCCTCGAAATCATTTTCACTTTCATCAATTACTTCGTCGTTAGTCTGTTCTTGTTGATGATTAGTAGAGAGCAGGCCGGGTTCATTTCTAAATTCTTCACCCCATGTATCTATGGCGGAACGAATTTCAGACTCTGCCACCCCAGAGTATAAGTATTCCTTGACTTCTTTGGACAATTGTTCTTTTAATGCGACACAACTGGTATTGCTGGATAGAACAAAAAACAAACTGCCACCACCTTCTAATACAACAACTTGGGAGGATATGATATCATTTTTTAGCTTAAAACGGCGCAATTCTGCTTCAATAGCATAGGGTGAACCAATTAAATAATCTGCTTCATCATTAAGCAACATTTCAAATGCTTTCTGGGAAGGAGTCACTTGGCGTAATTTAAGATTGGCTAATGTTTTTTTATTTTTAAATAAGCGATATAAATTCTCTTCTCGGCGCATAATACCCCTAAAATTGGCAAGCTCTTCAATCGAATGAAATGGAATACTTTTCCCCTTATGAAAATAAACAGTCACAATATTTGTAAAATAGGCAGGATATACAGGTGTGATTCCATAACCCAATCCCTGGGGTAGATAAGCAGATAAAATTAGATCAATTTCTCCGCGTTTTAACGCACCCAAAGTTTCATCATATGATGTAAAACCAACAGATTCATATTTCCATCCCATTTTGTCTGCAATCTTTTTAAAGACATCAAGGCTGTAACCGTATGTTGTTAAGGCGTCCTTGTCCGTGCGTTCGACCCATGAAAATGGCGGGTTAAAAACAAATCCCGCAACTTTGATGGGGCGGTTGTAACCACAATCAGTAAGAGGCGCTTCTGGTTCTGGTTCTGGTGTCTCCTCAACAATTTCAACCAACCGGCGGCGTGGTTTTGACGGTTGTTCTTGAGCATAGGTGACAAACGGGATTGTGACAATGCACAAAATAATCATACAAATCAAATGGATTGTTTCTTTTTTCATATTACTTATTCTCCTGTTTTTCTAAGATAACTCTATTTTTTGGAAAAATCAAAGTCATTTTGGTACCAACGTTTAATTTACTGGTTAAATGAGCTTGCCCTTGGTGCGTTTCCATGAGTTTTTGAACCAGTACTAAACCTAAGCCGCTGCCTTTATGTTCTTTCGTCATAACATTTTCAACCTGTACAAATGGTTGGAATAATTTTTTTAATTTACTGGCGGGAATACCAATGCCATTGTCTGAGATAGCTATTTTAACTTCGCCTGTTTTGACTAAACGAACTGTGATATCAATATGGCCGTTATCCCCTGTGAACTTAACAGCATTTGACAGGACATTTAGTAAAATCTGCCGAATGGATCGTTTGTCTGCCCGTAATTTAATATTAGGTGCGACTTTCGTTGTAATTTCTTTTTTATTACCATCTGGATAGCCGCGAATGATATCAACAGCATCGGATATCTCTTTATCCATGTCAACGACTTCTTCTTTCATAGGAAACTTTCTGGCTTCAATAGCGGCCAGATCCAATACATCATTGATCAGTGACAGCAAATACTTGCCACTAGTGTAAATATAACGCACATATTCTTTGTATTGTGGATTTTCCATTGGTCCAAAAGTTTCCGTGTCAATGGCTTCTGAAAAACCCAAAATAGCATTTAATGGTGTTCGTAATTCATGGCTGACACTGGCTAAAAATTCGGATTTCGCTTGATTGGCATTTTCTGCCACATCACGAGCTACAATTAAATCCCGCACAACAGAATTCATTTCTTTTGCTTGACGCTTTAAAATACGGCGCCCTTTTTCCAATTCTTTAACTTGAGCGCGTAAAGTTCCTTCATATTGCAGGGCTGCTTTTTGATTGCGTTCCCGGCCGCGCACGGCACTGATCACTTGAAAAATTTCATGGAACAGTTGGTTCAAACGTTGTAATAGGCGCGGGGAAAAGAAATTTTCTTCTGTCCCGTACAGGCTTAAAACCCCTTCAATTTGATGATCAATGATAATAGGAAAGGCATAGGTAGAAGCAGGAACTTGTTTTGTTGTTTGTGTGACAAAGTGATAATAGGCCAACTTGCCAATGCCTGGATATCCGACAGGTTTTTTATTTTGAATTGCCTTAGCAATAGCGGAGGTGCTGACCTTTTCATCCTGTAAATCCAATTGTGAAGGAATGGACATGTATTTTCCGTCCGAAACATAAGCATAGGTATTCAAAACAGTCCCATTAAGTTTTAATAAAATGGCCAAGTTTAAATGGTAAACTTTTTGGATTTCCTTTAACATTTTGCCCCATTGAATGTTTTCTTGTTCCTCGTTTTTCAAAAAGTGGAACAGTTTAAGTGCTTTGAACACAACATTGTAGTATTTTTCCAATTCATTGTTTTTAATTTCACTGGAAATATCTTCAATTGTCCAAAAAATCCCTTGTTCTGGAAAGCGTGTTTTTAAACTGCGCAGGCTTAAACGGATAGGGATGATTTGCCCATTGGCTTTTTTGAGGACGGATTCTTTGCCCCAAGATTTACGTCTTTTTAAAAACCTGAGAGCAGAGGCAAAGCCTTTGGAAAAAACAGCTTGAGGGAACATCGGTGCTAAATCTGTGACGTCTGTTAGTTTGGGATTCGGCACGATTTGTTTCATGGCTTCGTTCATCCATACCACGCGTCGGGCTGTGGTCATCATCATGGGCATGTTGATGTATTCCATCGCGCTGAAAGTACGTTTAAGTTCCTTTTTTAAAGCCTGATTTTTTTTGGATAGGTCTGCCCATTTACCCTGACTGACCAAACGGATCGTTAATTCTTGAATCACAAAAAACAGGCGGATGACAATGATTAAAATGACGGTTAAAAAGGCAACTAATAAAGCGACCAACATCCATTTCGAAAATAACAATTTCATTAAGCTTTTAAAGTCTGGGATTTTTTCTAAAGCTTCATAAACGCGGACATAAATTAAGCCAAACGCCAATACACAAGCAATGGCAATCAATCCAATTAAGCGCAAGATTTCTTTTTTCATATTAAATCTCATGAATACGCCCCCATGTTTGTTTTAGAATATACCGAAAATCGCAAAATTTCAAACATAAAATCTTTTTCATTGAAATTTTATGGGAAATCAGATAAAATAACCCGCAAACAGGCGCTTATTTTTGCGTTCAAATCTGTTGAAAGGCGACAGCCTTTGGTATAACAGATTGAGAATATGGAGGGGTGGCTTAAGCGGTCGAACGCGGCAGACTCGCCCCCGAACGAAGTGAGAGAGCGCGCAAGCGTTCAAATCTGTTGAAAGGCGATAGCCTTTGGTATAACAGATTGAGAATATATGGAGGGGTGGCAGAGCGGTCGAACGCGGCAGACTCGAAATCTGTTATAGGGTTTATCCCTATCGGGGGTTCGAATCCCCCCCTCTCCGCCAGTTATAAATGCAGATTACTTTTCTTCACAAAGGGGGTAGAATTCGCGTGAGTCACGGTTGGTATGTCCTCCCCCATCATAGATAGAATTATTCCAGTGAACCTGAAATGCTCTATTTTGCCCAGTTCCTTGAGCAGTCCAAACACGCACATTGATTGCCTTTAATAAATTTGGACAAGCATTTGGATGGTCGTAGTCAGATACCTGTGGTGCCCCAGGACACATATTGCTCAGACTTGCTTGTTTTCCTCCTATACTCTCACACCAAGTAAATGCACTCCACCAATTCATTCCTTTACCACCCAAACAAAACTTCTGGCCGTTACAGTTGTTCGTCAGGTTTGTGTCATTTGGGTCGTTGCAATAACCGCCTTTGTCCGCACCGTATTTGTTGGCGGTGATGATTGTCCCCCCATAGGCTGTACAGTTGGACCAGAAGTCGGCTTGTGCCACCCCAGCTATTAAAACTAATGCAATTAAACTTAACTTTTTCATTTTCTTTCCCCTTTCATAAAAACTTTTTAGTTAGCCCCCGGAACGAGGTCCCCGCCCCATACCGGGGAACCCCCTCTCCGAGCCCCGGAACGAGGCAAAACTTCACGAGCTAAAGCGAGTGTTAGTTTTACCAGTTCCGGATGTCCCTAAAACCTATGTTACATAAAGGTACCTTTTTGTAACGCTTTTGGACAAGAAAACGGGGAAAATGGAAAAACTTGACGAACATATTGAAATAATTGAAAAATATAGGAAATTTAGAAAACATCAAAAATATGAAAAAAGTGCAAAAAATGTGAAAAAAACGCTTGCAATTAAAGGTACCTTTTTTTGCGACTCGATTTTGGCCATTAAGTAATTGTATTTATTGAAAAATAAATTTTTCATTTTTGGCTTAAAAATCGGTCATTTTGCTCCTTTTTTTTGTGTAAAATTTATAAAAAAGTGGGATTTTAGGGGTATTTTAGTTCCTTTTTGTCATTAAGATCCCCCGTCAATACAGGGCTTCCAGCTGGTCAAAAACGATCGTTTTTGTCAAGCCCTTTTTGAGCCTTTTTTCAAAATTTTTAAAAACAGGCTGAAATACCCGTTTCATAAGGGTTTTATGCGAATTTCTTTTCACACATCAAATACCCCGATTTTGAGTGACACAAAACGATCGTTTTCGATTTAATGGAGATATGAATAGCAAAAACTTCAACAACAACGGGGGAAAGATGAAGAAAAATATATTTTTATTGGTTTTGGGGTTAACTGTGGCAACTGCTGCACATGCAGAAACAACCATCGAATGGACTCAGGCCGGATGTCAATCTGTTGGCGGTACTTGGATTACAGCCCATTCTCCTACTGATTCCGGCTGCGATGCGAACCACTGCAATGGGATGAATTTTTGTCGTAGCCCTAACTCAATGAACTTATTTAGCGCACTTGTTTGGTGCAAATCCATTGGGCATCAGCTTACAGATTTCGAAACTGCCTGTCCAAACGCCATGTCTTCAGGTAATACATGTGCGAATTTGAAAGGTTGGAACCCTCCTAATGTTTCTGGCGATTGGACAACGATGCCGTCCCCCACAAATAGTAATAGGATGGTATTTATTGCAGGGGGAACCATTTACCTTGATCACAGTGCAGGTACGAAAAGTTCGACTAGGTACGCCCTTTGTAAAAAATGAATCGCTCAAGTTAATTTTGCCACAGTTGAATCAGTTTTTTTAAAGTATCTTCGGCCGCGTGTAGTTTTTCTATAAAGGCGGCATGATGCTTGTAAAAACTATCCCCGCGTGCATAAATTGCCAAAGCAATCGCATCTAACGGATTATAGGCTAACCCTTTTAGCAGGTTTGAAAAATACAGCTTTTTAAAATCAGATGTACACCTGAGGTGCCAGCTGTGGATATTGTCTGGATGGCTGTAATATCCAACTTGCCCGGTCCAGCTGGTAAAAAATGCTTGCACGCGTTCGGCTGGACAAGCCAACAGCTCTGCCCACTGCATGCGTGTCAATTGTTCGGTGGATTTGAAAGAATCATCATATTCAAGGCGCAAAGAACGGACCAGACTTTGGGCATGGAGTGCGCGATCTTTATCATCCATCTTGTCAAAAAACATTTGAACAGACGGTGTATCGTGTGTGTCTATGGTCGCCACATCGTACGGTTTTGTTGTCATCAGCTGGTACATGTGTGTTGGGTTTTGCGGTTCTTTAAACTGAGCAACAATTAACCGACCTAAATTAAAGTGTTGTAAAACGTCATCCAGTTGAGGCGGGCGCGCGCCTATATCCTCGGGATATAAATCCATGTTGGAAATGTGATATTTTTTTAAAACAGGCAAAACGATGCGTTCATAAATTTGATAAAATTGCTCCGGTTCGGTATAAGCATATTTTTTTAATATAGGATGGTCTGGTGATGAATATAACCGCCCGTTCGGAATGTCAGGATTGTGTGACATTACATAAGGATTTACATAGCCGATAAAGTGGTCAATCCTTAATCCGCAACTAGATTTATGTAAAGCCGAATCAATAATGTGTTGCCACAGTTTGCCGGCCGGTCCCAGGTTTTCACCGTCCCACAATTGCTCCGGATCCAAAACAGGAAATTTCCAATCCCGACCTTGATCGGAAATCGTATCTGCTGGTGTTCCCAACGTAAAGTCAGGTAGAAATAATGCTTTATTTTTCTGATAAATAGATCTGGAAATTTGAATTTGCAGGTCTGCTATATAAGGGAATTTGTTTTCTTCTGTGATTTGCCCTAACAGCTTTTTTGTAATCGCAGGAATGTCCGATGGTATTGGAGAAAGTTTGGTCAATAAATAATTATAATTTTGTGTGACCTTTTCAAAGTCAATATCGGTATCATCCGCCAGAGGGCCGCATACACGGTCCATATCTTCCGGAGAAATCAAGTCTTTTGCCAATAATTTTTCGGGCGGAATTAAAAAAGGGTTGGCTTGTTCAGTATCTGAAACGTAGGGTGAGTATTGATGGCTTGCAAATGTTTTTCCTTCAGGTCCAAGCAAAATGTTATCAATTGCTTTATCCCAAAATCTCCATACACTTTCGGCGCCAAGACTATAAGGCGATCCGATGCCTATATCGTAATTTTTATCAAGTGCCGGCATGCAAGGCCCTGGCATGCCAAGCGTCACTTTTTTGTTTAAAATCAGATATCCTTGACGGATTAGCGGTTGAATCTCTCGCCAACAAACCAACAGGTTGCGCCACGGGCTGCCTCTGCCAAAGTAATGAGCTTTGTGTTGCTGGTTGATTTGCACGTGATAATCCTTTCACTTTTAATAAAAAGAATAGGAGGTTTTTACCTTAAGGTCAAGTAAAAAAGAGTTATGTGCAGTTACTATCAAACCAGCGTTGCAAAATAATGCGTGCGCTTTCGGCATCCAAAATGTTTTTGCGTTTGTTTTGGCGCATAAATAAAGTGTTTTTTAAATAGTCTTCAGCGCTTGTGGAAGATTTTTTTTCATCCATCCAATAAATCGGCAGGTTGAATTTTTCTTGTAACCGAGCAGCAAATAACCGCGCCATGTCGGCAGTTTTCCCCTCTATTCCGTTCGGTTGAAGCGGTAAGCCAATCACAAAGGCATGAATATTTTTGGCAGGGATGATATCATCCAGCTCATTCATTTTATGGATGATTTTAAATGTATGGGCAATTTTTTCGGAATTATTGCCAACGGCCAGCCCGATGCGCTTTTCTCCGTAATCAATCCCTAAAAAGTTTTTTTGCATAAAATTCCTTGCTATTTTAAACAAATTCTTGTACACTAAACAACAGTTATTATTATACAAAAGGAAAGCGTAAAATGCAAGAAAAAAAGGTTGCGATTGCTTCGGATCATGGTGGTTTTTTACTCAAAGAAAAGTTGGTGGCAGAGTTGGCTCGCTTGGGCTATGATGTGTTGGATAAAGGGACAGATTCTGCCGATTGTTCGGTGAATTATCCGGATTATGCGGCTAAAGTCGCAAAAAGTATTCAACAAGGGGAGGCGGATCGTGGTGTTTTGATTTGTACTTCCGGTGTTGGGATGAGTATTGCGGCCAATCGTTATTCTTTCATTCGCGGAGCTTTAGTTTTTAACCGTGAGATGGCATATTTGTGCCGTGCTCATAATAATGCAAATGTTTTGATTTTTGGGGCTAAATTTATTTCTGAAAAAGAAGCTAAGGCATGTTTGAAGGAATTTTTGAATACAGATTTTGAAGGTGGACGCCATGTTTGCCGTGTAGATCAGCTTGAAAGGATGGGAAAATGAATAAGTTTTTTGAATCAGCTCGACCAGATATAGAAGTAGATGCCGCAATTGCAGCAGAGTTAACACGTCAACAAAATCACATTGAATTGATCGCATCGGAAAATATTGTATCATTTAATGTGTTGCGTGCAGCCGGAACTGTTTTAACAAATAAGTATGCAGAAGGTTATCCAGGCAAGCGATATTATCACGGATGTGAATGTGTAGATCAAATAGAAATTTTGGCACAGGAAAGATTGAAGAAACTTTTTGGAGCTGCGTTTGTGAATGTACAACCTCATTCAGGGTCTGGTGCTAATGCCGCTGTATATTTGGCCTTGTTGCAACCAGGGGATACTTTAATGGGGATGAGCTTGGATGCAGGTGGACATTTAACACATGGGTCTCGTGTTTCTTCATCCGGCAAATATTATCATTCTGTATCGTATGGCGTGAATGATGACGGATTGGTTGATTATGATGTGGTACAAGCTTTAGCAACAGAACATAAACCAAAGCTGATTATTGCTGGCGGATCCGCCTATGCGCGCTTGATTGATTTTAAACGTTTTCGTGAGATTGCAGATAGTGTAGGGGCTTATTTGATGGTGGATATGGCCCATTTTGCGGGTTTGGTCGCAGGACGTCAGATTCCTAATCCATTAGATTATGCAGATGTGGTTACTTCTACTACTCATAAAACTTTGCGTGGTCCTCGTGGTGGCGTGATTTTGACCAATAATGAAGAATTATTTAAAAAAATTAATTCCGCTATTTTCCCTGGATTACAAGGCGGCCCATTGATGCATATTATTGCGGCAAAAGCTGTCGCATTTGGGGAAGCTTTACAGCCTGAGTTTTGTGAATACGCCGCTCAGATTATTAAAAATGCGAAAGCTATGGAAAACACTTTTAAAACGCGTCACATTGATATGGTATCGGGTGGAACGGATACGCATTTGTTATTATTGGATTTACGTTCGCGAGGTTTAAAAGGGTGTGATGTGTGCGATGCGTTGGCAAGTGCTCATTTGATTTGTAATAAAAATGCTGTGCCAAATGATCCTCAAAAACCAAGTATAACCTCTGGTTTGCGCGTTGGGACGCCGGCAGGAACGACGCGAGGATTCAAGGAAGCGGAATTCACAGAGATTGCTAATATGATAGCTGATGTGATTGATGCTTGCGGTACGGATAAACAAGAAGCCGTTGTTGCCGAAGTTCGTGCCAAAGCTGAAAAATTGTGTGCGGATTTTCCAATTTATTAAAGGAGTTTTAAATGAAGTGCCCGTTTTGTGGTTATAATGATACGCAAGTAAAGGATTCTCGCCCCAGTGAAGATGGAACAAGTATCCGCAGACGGCGTGGTTGCCCAAAATGTCATGCGCGTTTTTCAACGGTAGAGCATGTCCAGTTGCGTGATTTGACTGTGATTAAAAAGGATGGAACGCGGGTGCCTTTTGAACGGGATAAGTTGGAATATTCTATTAAATTAGCCACGCGTAAGCGCGATGTGCCCATGGAAAAAATCAGCTCTTTGACAAATACCATTGTGCGTGAATTGGAACAGCTGGGGGAACCAGAAATCCAATCGGCTGAGATTGGGTCATATGTCATGGATGCGCTTTTAAAACTTGACAAAGTTGCCTATATACGCTATGCTTCTGTATATAAAAATTTTTCGAGTACCAGAGATTTTGAAGATTTTGTTTCGGATTTAACAGGCAAAAAAGATGGCAAATAATACTTTAAAATACACAAATGCACGGTTATTGGCTGTTCAAGCAGTTTATGCTCAAGCTCAATCGGGCGAAGAATGGAACAGTTTAATTTCTCGTTTTTTATTAGAAGAGGTTGGCGGACAGATTCTGGATAAGGTTGGAAAATCAGAACAAATGATTACGTTGGAACCAGCAGACAAAGAATTGTTTGCCAAGTTGGCTCAGTACGTGCGGGATAATGGGGATTCATTGATGGAAACAGTGAATGCTACTTTGACTGAAAGTGTAAAAGCGGGCGGATTAGATTTGATTTTAATTTCTATTTTAAAAGTCGGTGTGGCGGAATTATATGTGAATCAAGATTTGGATACGCCAATTATTGTGAATGAATATGTTGATTTGGCGCGAGCTTTCTATGATGGGCCAGAGGTTAAAATTGTCAATGCTGTCTTGGACAAAATAGCACACGTTTTGCGTGGTTAAACAATCCCTTGCAATTTTTGTCCGTTTGTTTTAAGCCATTTTTCAGCTTCTTTTCGGTATGGCGTTAGTTGATCCACCAGATTCCAAAAATCAGAGCTATGGTTCATGTGAACCAAATGAGCGACTTCGTGGGCAACCAAATATTGGATGACATGGATGGGCGCAAAAGCAATCTTCCAACAAAAACTTAAACTATGGTTGCTGGAGCAACTGCCCCATCTGGAAGAGGTATTGCGTAAGGTAATACGCCCTGCATGAACGCCTAAAATCGTGGTTAAACGAGCGACTTCTTGTTGCATAAAGGGCAACAACATTTTTTTTGCATAATCGCAGGTGCGTCTGTGAAAAAATTGAATGTCACCCGATAAATATAATGTGCCATTCGCAATATGGGTTGGTTTGCCTTGTGCTAAGGTTAACGACTGCCCCATAATCTCTATGATCATATTTGGGGCAAAAGTTGTTTGCTTTGGCGGATGTGTCGCATGTGCAATTATCCACGCCCGTTGGCTTTTTGCAAAAGAGGTAGCCATCCATACAGGACAGTATTTAGGAACAATTAAAACAATTTGTCCGGCAGTTTTTTGTTTTAAAGCGATGTGCTTTGCACGTAAACTTTTATAGACTAAAATAGAAATATTCTCAATGCTAATGTAATTCATGCTTGACTTTAGACATTAATTTTGCTATCAACTAATATAACACAGAAGAAAGGAAAAGACAATGGAAAAAATATTAAAATGGTTGCATTTTTTGTTCAGTTTTGTTGTTGATACATTTTTGATATTTGGCGTATTAGTTGTTGCTTTGTATTTCATTTGGGGGATTACTCCTCAGACCATTGTTGAAAAAAGCAGTTATTTTTTCTCGGAAAGTTGGAAAATTATTTCTGGTCAAGATAAAAGTGCCCAACCCATTCCTGTTGTTACTCAAAAGCAAGTGGATGAGGCCCAAGAACATATCCACTATAAATAAAATAGCTTTGGCCAGTTGAATTTTAATAAGTTTAGGCCTATTTAGTTTCACACAAGTGAGGCTGAATAGCATGAAGAGCAAGACATGTAAACGACAGCTATATTTAATCGCACAAGGGCAAGCAGATAAATCTGCCCCCGTTTTGAATGACATGAAACGTCCTTTGTCACCAAAGGGGGTGTGCGCTATGTTAAATTTATTGGAAGAAATTAAGGAAAGAAAGCTGCCTTGCCCCGATTTGATTTTGTGTTCTTCTGGATTATGTGCACGGCAAAGTTTGGATTTATTGTACGAGGCATACTCTACTTGTGATGTGGTTTTTAAAGATAGTTTGTATGGTGCAATAGATTATCGGATCTTTGATGTGGTCAAGGTATTGGATGATATTTTATATCGCGTTATGATTTTAACTGAAGATACTGCTTTAACGACTTTTATGAATTATATCACAGTAAAAGAAAATAAAATAAAACAAAAGCTGATGCCAGCTAGTTGTGCGGTTGTTTCTTTATCCCCAAATACGTCGTGGCATATGCTTGGCCCATCAAAAGCATGTGTGAGTGATTTTTTTTAAGAAAATCTTGCTTTCTGAACACAGTTGTGATAATATAACGAGGGGATGAAAAAAGGGGGCCCAGGTATGTTGCGTGGACAAAGTGTTGAGGGGAAAATTGTGCGTGTCATTGTGGAAACAGTGCATCCCTTGAATGATAAGCAACAAACCCATGTTCATAAAAAATTACAAGTGTTATTACCCACCAAAAAAGTGGAGTGTTTTTTTAAATTAAATCCAAGTCTTTTAAGTGGAATTCGATTGGATTTTGGTACCTTGATTGTGGATGACAGCGTTCAAGCAAAGTTAAATGATTTTGTGGCCCAGACCAAAGAATCTTTACCAGTGGCTTTATCGGCTCGAAGCATAATGACGCATATTGAAAAGCATTTAAAGGATTTTAACAATCAACCTGTTGTCCATACTGTTGGACATGTTGTAAGTGTATTGGATGGGGTGGCTCGAGTTGTCGGATTGCCCGATTTAATGGCTGGGGAATTGGTAGCTTTCACCAGTGGAGCCAAAGGGATTGTTTTGAACTTAAATTCAGAATTTGTAGATGTGATTATTTTATATGCTTCAGAAAATATTCGAGAAGGGGAAAGTGTTGTTGGTACTCGTTCCAAGGTCACTGTGCCTGTTGGATTTGGTCTGTTAGGACGCGTGATCAATGCTTTGGGACAACCCGTGGATGATTTGGGCGAAATTGCTCATACAGGATATCGTGTGATGCAAATGCCTGCCCCGGATTTATTATCTCGAGTGCCTGTGACAAAACCGGTTCATACAGGGATTTTAGGAATAGATGCGCTCTTAGCTATTGGGAAAGGTCAACGAGAGCTGGTTATTGGCGATAGACAAACCGGAAAAACAACCCTATTGATCGATATGATTTTAAGTCAGCATGAATGCAATAAACAAGCGCGTTCTTTAACGGATAAAATGTTTTGTGTTTATGTGGCTATTGGTCAAAAACAATCCAGCGTGCGGGATCTGATTCAGGTGTTAACAAAAGCGGGAGCGTTGGAAGATACGATTATTGTGATGGCCGGGGCTTCAGAAAGTGCTGCTATGCAATATTTAGCGCCATATGCCGGATGTGCTATTGCTGAATATTTTCGGGATAATGGAATGAATGCCATGGTGTTTTATGATGACTTATCTAAACACGCAACAGCCTATCGTGAAATGTCTTTATTGTTAAAACGTCCGGCGGGGCGTGAGGCTTATCCGGGGGATGTGTTCTATTTACATTCTCGTTTATTGGAAAGGGCTGGACAAATGTCATCAGAATATGGTGGCGGTTCTTTAACAGCCATCCCCGTTATCGAAACACAGGAAGGCGATGTGTCTGCCTATATTCCAACAAATGTGATTTCTATCACCGATGGTCAAATTTTCTTGGAATCTTCTTTGTTTCACCAAGGGATTAAACCGGCATTGAATGTGGGGTTATCCGTCAGCCGTGTTGGGGGCGCTGCTCAAACACCAATTATGAAAAAAATAGCCGCTTCCGTTAAATTAGAATTAGCACAATATCGTGAAGTTTTGGCATTTTCTCAGCTCTCTTCGGATTTAGATGTGGCAACGCAAAAACTGTTGAATCGTGGGGTGCGCTTAACAGAAATATTAAAACAATCTCAGCATCAACCTTTATCTTTGGCTGAAGAAGTTGTACGATTATTGGTTGGAACTAAAGGATATTTGGATGCCATTGATTTAGATATTATCCCAGAGTTTTTAAAAGGATTATATCCTTACGTTCAAAAGCATGCAGAAGACGTTATTGAATCTATACGGGTATTTGGGGATTTAATTGATGACGAAATGGCTTTGTTGGATCAAACATTGCAAGCGTATGCACAAAATTTTAAATCAATAAATGAACGAAAGGAAGAATAAAATGGCTTCCTTAAAAGACATGAAAAACCGCATGCGTTCCATTCAAACAACCAGACAAATTACGTCAACGATGAAGGTTGTGTCTTTAGCAAAGGTGAAAAAAAGTCACGCTCGTTTGACAGAGGCAACGACGTATATTGATGAAATGAATCGCGTGGTTCGGCGTTTAATTCGTGCCGCTGTATATTTTCAACGGCAAAAGACAGATGATGGCGTGCATATATCAAAATTGAAACTTTCCCCGATGTTTATAGGAAATGGTTTTGATGAAAGGTATGTTGTTGTATGTGTGACCTCTGATGACGGGTTAAGCGGTTCCGGAAATATGCAGGTTTTACAAAAAACAAAAGAGGTAGTAGATTATCTGACAGAGGCGGGTAAAGAAATTACTTTAGTGTGCTTTGGGACTCGTGGTGCAGAAATTTTAAAACGATTTTATCCTGATTTATCTGTTCATATCATGAAACGTAAATCTTTTTCAGCTTCGGGCGCTTATTTGGATGGGGAAAGGTTGACTTTGGATTTAATGGCTTCGTTTGAAGAAAAGCGGTTTGATGCTTGTATTGTTGTGTTTAATCACTTTGAATCAATGATCGTACAAACACCTGTGATTGAACAGCTGATTCCTAACCGGTTGTTTTCTGATACCAATCCATGGCAATTTTTAATGGATACTAAATTGGATAGTTATCGTGAAAAGGATGTGCTGGGCCGCGAAAGGTTATCTATACGACATAAATCTTTTTTGGAACATATGGGGCGAAAGTTAAAAGCGCCATTGATAGACGTGTTAGCAGAAGAATTAAAAAAATCTGTCCGGCCCGTGACAGCTTATGATTATGAACCAGATGCAACAGAAATTTTAAATCGTATTTTTCCAGCTTATATGATTGCCTATGTGAATTATATTTTATTAGAAAGTGATGTGTGTGATCAAGCTGCGCGCTTAATGGCGATGGATAATGCAACGCATAATGCAGATGAAATGTTGGCAAATTTAACCAAAGTCTACCAGAGGACACGTCAAAATAAAATTACAACTCAAACAGCAGAGTTAGCTCAGGCGAAAGGATAGTTGATGAAAAAAGGTCAGATTGTTGCAATTACAGGTTCAGTTGTGGACGTTGCCTTTGAACAGTCCCAAATCCCTCAATTATTAGAAGCGTTAGAAACAAAAAATGGTGATGCACGCTTGGTTTTAGAGGTTGAACAGTTATTACCCAATGGTATTGTTCGTTGCTTTGCCATGGGGGAAACAGATGGATTGATCAGAGGACAAATTGTTTATCGTTTGGAACATCCTATTGAAGTGCCAGTGGGCAAAGAAACACTTGGACGGATTATGAATGTATTGGGGGAGCCATTGGATAAGCGAGGGCCTATTAAAGCCAAAAAGAAACGCGCGATCCACCAACCTGCACCTACTTTAGTTCATCAAACGCCACAGTCAGAAATTTTAGAAACAGGTATTAAAGTGATAGATTTACTCTGTCCTTATCCAAAAGGTGGTAAAATAGGATTGTTTGGCGGCGCTGGCGTTGGTAAGACCATGATTATCATGGAGCTGATCAATAATATAGCAACAATGCATGGCGGATTTTCTGTCTTTACCGGAGTCGGTGAACGGTCTAGAGAAGGGGTAGAGTTGTACCGTGAAATGGTTGCTTCTGGTGTGATTGATTTAAAAGGGAATAAATCAAAGGCAACTTTGGTGTTTGGACAAATGAACGAGGTACCGTCTGTGCGCGCGCGGGTAGCTTTATCAGGCCTGACTGTCGCAGAATATTTTCGGGATGAACTGCACCAAGATGTATTGTTGTTTATAGATAATATTTTCCGCTTTACGCAAGCGGGGGCAGAAGTGTCATCGTTATTAGGAAGGATGTCATCAGCGGTTGGATATCAACCAACTTTGGCCACAGATTTAGGAGAATTGCAAGAACGGATTACCTCAACAGATAAAGGGTCCATTACTTCTATTCAAGCTGTATATGTACCAGCAGATGATTTAACAGATCCTGCACCGGCGACCACATTTTCTCATTTAGATGCCACAACAACTTTATCGCGTGCGATGGCTGAACAAGCGTTATATCCTGCTGTAGACGTATTGGAATCTTCTTCCAGATTGTTGACGCCGGAACTTGTGGGGCAAAAACATTTTGATGTTGCTTCGGATGTTTTACGCATTTTGCAATCGTATAAATCCTTGCAAGATATTATTGCTATTTTGGGTGTTGATGAGTTGTCGGATGAGGATAAAAAAATTGTGCAACGTGCCAGACGGTTGCAACGTTTTTTAACACAACCTTTTGTGGTTGGAGAAAATTTCACAGGACAAAAGGGTGTGATTGTTCCGTTGGCTGAAACGATTAAAGGGTGCGAAGCAATCGTATCCGGGGCATGTGATGAAATGCCAGAGCAAGCTTTTTATATGGTTGGAACTTTGGATGATGCCAAGAAAAAAGCTGAAAATGTGGTTGAAAATTAAAGGAAAAGAAAATGCGTGAACCAGAACCGGCACCGGATAATCAACATATAAGGATTAAAATTATTTCGCCTCAAAAGACAGTTTTAATGGCTGAAGTGGACAAGGTTTTATTGCCTTGTTTTAATGGGGATTTAATGATTTTACCACGTCATGCACCTTGTTTTTGTGCTATAAAAGCAGGTAAGTTATTGATTTATGATAAAGGAAAAATTATTCCTGTGATTGTGTCGGATGGTGTGGCAGAAATTCGACGAAATATTTGTGCTGTGTTGGCTTGGGGCATGTTATGCGATGATATTAAACGCCCCGAGGTAGAGGCACAATTAGCCGCAACAGAAAAGCTGTTGAAAACGATTCATACTTCTGAAAAACAAATGGAAGTATTGGCACGTGTTCGGTTCTTAAATCTGTTAAAGGCCGAATTGGATGCTCGGGGCGAATAGGTATTTAAGCTGTTTTTGCATTTCCAATGTTTAATGCAAAAATGTTTAAAATGCTTTTAACTTTGCTTAAAATTTTATCATCTTTTTGCGTTGGCGTGAGGGCTGATAAAGCACTAGCCCCTGCAATGATTGAAGTGATTGCGCCAAAAATATCATTAAAATTTGTAATAATAAAGTTTATCATATTTGTCCTTTCATTTTAAAATTAAGTTTAAAATAGCAACGCATATAGCAGTTGCCGTGGTGATAGAGATAGTACTAACTAAAGCTTTAAGTGGTGCAATTTCCGATCGCTGGATATATGTTTTTGCTAATTGATCATGTAACAAGGTGCAGGCGGATTTCGTTTGAACTGTTCCCATAAAATTCAAAAGTTCGGTATAGACTTTGGTAATTTGATTATTCAGTCCAAGCATATCCTTTTTTAAATCAACCAGCTGTTTTTGCAACGCTTCCACAGTAGCCATCAATTTTCCTAGCTCTAAATTGATATGAGGTGTTGGCATGGTTTCTCCTTTAATAGATGGCATAAAATAAATGGTTACCGATTTGTGCACAAGGAACGGCACTATGTGCCCATTTAGGGTTGCAACATAGCGCATGATAATGTGTGGCCCCATGGGTGTTGTCTTTTAAACATCCAGCAATAGCACGCTTGGCAATGCGGTAACAGATTTTATATACAGAATCTTGACTTAAATCTTGTTCCAGTAAAGGCGCATTGGCATCTTGTTTATTCCAACAAGAAAATTGAAAAGGTTTTTTGCATACTTCAATGATGGAATTTCCCCACCAATGTGATCCTTTTTGTATCGCAAATTTGACACGGTTTAAAATAACGTTGGCAACGGCTTCTATGCCGGCAACAGATTCACCTCGGGCTTCTCCATATAATGTTTTTGCCATGGTTTCAGCTTCATTTGATAAATTTTGCTTCATTTTATTCTCCCTTTAAATTATCGCCACTTCGGGCGAGTTAAATTTTGAAATGGATTACGTTTTAATCGGATAGGTTCACACAACAAACAACCAGCAACAGCATCTAATACGTCATCATGACCCCGTGGTGCTTGCGGATTAAAATCTTGCATTTGCCCAATTAAATCTGTGTTTTTAACCGAGGTATGTACAAATAAGGCGCTGTTCATAAGTGGCGCTTCAAAGGCCGATAAAATCCGCTTGACTTTGTGTTCACGCGATATTTCTTCCAAAACAGCACAGGAAATGCCAGCTTTTTCCAACTCTTGTCGTAATAAGGCAGGCAAAAATTTTCCAATACCGTTACTTTCTAAGTGAATGGCTGGAATATAATTGTCGCGAATAAAACGTACGACTTGTTTGCATTGAAAACTTGCGGCTTCTGCATTAGGTGGAACCAACAATGTTTGAATGCGGTGCAAATAATAATGTCCCGAATCATCCGAAAAAACACAAGCTATGACGCTAGAATCCCCTTTTGCTGAACCGAAAGACGGATCCCACCAACAACTGACTGATACCATTTGTATGTTGCCGATTTTTAATGTGGCAGCATCATTTGCTTCATGGTATTCAATATCTTCATGATAAAAGTTTAATCTAGCCGTATCCAGCCGCATTTCGGTTGGTAAAAATGGTTGCAACATCATTTGGCTGGCAAACTTGGATGGTGCAGTTGTTGCCTTTAATTCTTGAATTTTATCTGAACTAAAGCGCTCTGGCCAATTTGATTGCCCTTGTTTATTAATCAAAGGGATTTTCAAAGTTGGCCAGTTTTTTAAAAACTCATCTGTATTGTAAATGGTGTCATTACTGTGGGGTGTGCCGATATACAATATCATGCCATTTGGTGTCAGAATATAATTCAGCTCATCCAGTTTGTGTTTTAATGTTAATCGTTTTGGATAAGTATCAGAAGTTTTTGGGACTTCCACATCATCACAAATAATCACATCGGCTCTGGAACCTGTAATGTTGCTGGATAAACCGGCAGCTAATACAGACGGATCTCGCCCGTTTAGTGTACGATTGACAGTTAAACGATCCGAAGCCCATTCATTTGTATGAGATGGTTTTAATCCTATACAAGCCGGATGTTTTTCCAAAATTCGTTTGATATGTTGTACCATTTTTTTTGCCAAGGCAAAATCTGCGGCCAAAATCAAAATCCTTGTATCCGGTTTAAAACATAACAACCATGCACAAAATAATCCTACTAAAGTAGATTTACCACTGCCTCGAAAAGCCATTAACAAAGCTTTTTTTTGAGGAATAAAAACATTTTGTAAAAATTGACAAATAGCTTTATGATGCTTAGGCACAGTTAAATGCAATGTATGCATCCAAATCCATACGAAATTAAGAAAATTCATCTGGGGTAACATTGTCATTTTCGTTTTCTTTCTCGGCTTGCGCAATTAAATCTAACAGGCTTGTTTGAGCTTCGTTTTGGTTTGATTGTTTTGTTAGTTTGTTTAACAATATGATATGCGCCAAAGCGGCTTTACAGGCATTATGATAGGCCGTAAATTCTTTGGTGTCGGATACAGGGGGCTGATCCGTAAAGGTTAAGTAATGTTGGACTGTTTTGTTCAACACAGGGGTTAACATTTCCGATAAAGTTATGTTTTTATCGGGCATGGTTCATCCTTATTCAATCATACTGCGTGACAGGTTGGATATGCTGTTTGTGACGGCCATTCCTTGGTCATTTGTTAACATTTTTAATCGCAATAAATTTTGAGTATTGATTCTTTCAATGCTGTTTTTTAAAGCTTCCAAAGAAATATTGGCTTGGCCTTGGACATATTTATCTTCCATATCATGTTCTTTTTGCATTGTATTTAATACCACTTGGCCTGAGCCTGATGATTGGCTGAGGTTGCTGGCACCCAGCTTGGCACGATAAGCAGATTGTTGTTGTGCCAATAAATTTCTGCTTTTACGTTGGTGTTCAGCCAAGGTATTTTCAATATTTTGCTGATTTAATTTAGCCTGATAATTTTCTGCTTTGTTTGCCGCTTTTGTGGCTTTTTTTTGCATCCGCAAATTATCTAATGAAAAATAGGTGGATGCTAAGTTTGTAATAACTGATGCTGCAGCTGCTGCTTCCATAATTAACCTCCTAGTTTAATATCACTCGTTACCGATACTAATTTGAATGGTAAAGGCGTATCCCCTTTGATTTCCCATAAAGGAGAAGTAGGGGTACGACTCCATCCTAAACAACGGACAACGACATCTTGTGTTTTTGCGCTATTGGCGCTGTTGAGTGTATAACTTGATAAATTGGGTACCAATTCTTGATGTGCTCCTGAGCCTGTATCAATTTCCAAAGATTTTGTGTCAATGACGCGGAATACGGCACGGACAAGTCGGCTGTTTGCTACCGGAGCGCCTCCAGATCCCGAAACGCTTGATGCTACAGGCGGCAAAGGAACAACGATATGAGAAAAGGGCAATCCTATTTCGAATTGTTTTGCCGGATGAGCTACCTGGATGGTATTACTTTGAACGGTTTGTTTGTCCAAAATGATGTCATCTGCAACAATAGCTACTTTTTTATTATTCAGCACGCTCAGGTTATTTACAGTAGTTGTTGCCGTTTCTTTAGTTATAAGATAAGCGCTATCTGTGTGACAATTCTCGTCCAAATATTCCAAGTGATAGACGCTATCTCGCTTGACAATGAAATACGCCGTTTTACCCAATATACCAACTGCTAAAAATTTACCATCTGTTGTTTGTTCGGTCCAACTTTGTAAATTTTCTGAACGAAAACTGGTTAATGTTGCCATTTTCCCCGTGTTCATGACAATATAGGCTTGACGTTCATTTTTGTCATAAGCCATATCAATTGGATTTTGTATTAAATGGCTGGATAGCAAAGACAGATCGGTTGCTTGGTACATGCCTTCCAGATCAGAGAAAAGAAATTCACGGATTTCATGACCATTTTCTGCCGCAAAAATTGTTGCGCCATCAATACCAATTGGAGGAACAAAGCGCGTGTCACACGATCCTACTTGTGTTTGACGCTTTAGCTGTATCTCGCTGGGGGTCAAAGGATCCCCAGACACCATCCATTCTGCACTGGTGGTAAAAATTTGCAAGTGTCTGCCCGCAAATAAGGCACATATTTTGTTGGATTGGTCTGATAAAATATCAAACTCGATTGCTTCTGCATCATAGCCGGCCCCTGTTTCAAAATTTTTGATATCTCCAGATTGGCTAAACCAAAGTGTATTTGGTAAGCTTTTACTGCCACCGAAAACGAGTCTGGATTGATAGGTGCATACGGTGGCTGGCCAACCGTATTCTGAACAAAAAGCAGGTTCGCCCCATGCTCTGGTTGCTTCCAAGACGGTATTTTCTCCTACATTATCATCATTGATGAGTTTTTTTAAAACAGTCGCTTGCGCATGTGTGCTATCAGTCACAGCCGTAATTAAAACATAACCCTCTGCTAATTTAAATTGTTTGTTGACATGACTGTTTGTAAAAAGTGCCTCGCTGGCCGTTAAGGTGACATTGTTTAAACAACCTGAGCTTGAAATCGTTACACTATCGTCACAAAATCGATGATAAGGCTGCAAAATACAACTGTCCTCAGTTAAGAAAGAAAAGTTATCCTTGGTCCATGTATTACCAGATTTATGAATCAAAATAGGTTGTGTATCTGGATGGACAAAAATGACACCTTGGTTTTGTAAGGCTGCCCATTGCACAGTATTAACTTGTTCCAATGTCCACGGCATCGTGATAGTTGTGACAAAAGTATTGTCATGGTAAATATCCAGACGTTGGTTCATTAAAATCAAAAGATATTGATCCGTGCTAGACAAATCGTATGGAATCAATCGTCCGGACGAGGTCAAAGAAGCAATGTACCTTAACCCCGGACGACGATGAATTCCTCCGGTCGGTTCCACAAACACATTTTTTAATGAAAAAGCCCCGTTGTTATAAGCATTTAAATCAACGCGCCCCAATAAATCTGTGCTTAATTCTCCGCTGGTAAAATTGGTTTTGCTGGTGAAAATATTTGTCATTGTCGTACCTCAATCAAAGAAAAATCTTGAAAACAGCTGGGGACAGATTGTTGACTGTCCGCTAATTTGGCAGCTTTTATTTCTTCTTCAGCTAAATTTTTCATGTAGTCTGTGCGGGTTGTGCTTTCAGTTAAAGGTAAACAAAATTCTGCGGCCAATTTTGCAATCAACGCTGTGACAAAAAAGGAAGGAAAGTTTTCTTCCAACGGTCGGGAGATATACGATATCACAACATGATCTGCATTCGTATAAAGTTTATCCTGTACAATTTTATAGTTTAGACCAGAAGATTTATAGCCGCTGCCTGCTGATAAAATACGAATCACATCATTTGGCAGTTGATATGCATATTGATAGTCTGCAGTAGGGTTAGCCGTTAAACGATTTAAAGTAGCTTGTTCTAAAGCAAAACGCCATGGATATTGCGCCAATAATCCTTCTAAGACAGGCGCATATAATTGGGCGGCAATTTGTGCTTCTGCCGTCGTATCATTAAAAGATGAAATGCCTGAAGCGCCTAATTTGACTAAGGCGCGGGAACATAAACTGATGGCGGTATAATTCATTTTAATCTCCTTGTAATAAAACCCCTTCCTAACGAAAGGAAGGGGCATAGTATTATTTTATATGTATGATTTATGTTTCTGCTTCTTCTTCAGCTGGTGGTGTGTCCAAACAAACCATTTTGACAACACCTTTTGGATCAATCAAACATGCGCCTTGGCTCATCATGTTATTAACATAGTGAGCAGCATAATCTCCATGCCATGTGATGTCTGTTGTAATATCTTGACCAGCGGCTAAACCAACGGCAGATTTATGATAGATAAAGCAGGTCGTTGTAGCGCTTGATCCAGAACCGGAAGTCGGCAAACCTGTGTGCATGATCCAGTTAATACCCATCCATTTGCGCGATTCTGAACCGGACAATAATGGGTGTTCATTTCCAACATAGTTTGCATTTGAAAATTCCTCCATGCTTAATAATTGATTCCATTGTGCAGGTCCGACCAAGGCAAAACGTTCGCCATCATCAGGAACTTCATTGGTATTCAATGTTTGAAATGCGCTTAAAATGCGTTCTTTTGTTAAGGCTTCAGAGGATGTCCCCGCCGTTTGGGAAGCAGAACTTAAGGCCGTAATAATCAATGCATCAGTTTTGCGACCCAAGGCATAGGCGCCTGCAGTTGCCAAAACTTGACGTTCATCATGACCGACTTTTAATTCATCCATTTTGTCAACCCACTGTCCTGCATACCAATCGGACAAAGTGCATTCTACTGGCGCATGTGTGACGGCGGCAGGTGTCAATTGGGCATTGCGTGAAGATTTTTGGTTGGCAGTTTGAGCACCAATGACTTGGAACGTTGTGGATGTTCCTGTAATATTGTCTTTAAAACGAACGGTCTTTTTTAATTTTGATCCTTGTTGTTGATAAGCATTGTGTACCTCGGCTTGAAAATGCTTAATGAAAGAGGCATCAATTGCTGTACTTGTCATATTTTTCCTTTCAGTAATATTTTGTTGTTATTAAAATTTAAACCTTTGTTTGAGTTGTGAAATAAATTCGCTCGTGCAAAGGGTAGACGAGGGGTTTAGTATTGCTACTAAACTTATCCAGAAAAGGGTTAGTCATATAGGCGTTTGAATCCGTTTTCAACGCGTTTGATCAGTTCCGGATCTTGGTCACGCCAATATTTGGGGCTTTGCATGAGTTTTTTTAAGGTGGCTTCATCATCTTGAGTGGAAACCAAACCTTTGCCCTGTACCAGAGGAGAATCTATGCCCCGTGTCATCATTTGATACATTGTTAAAATGCCATCTTTTGATTGTGATAATGTTTCAAAGACACTAGGTGCTAAATTTTTTTCACCCCAAGCGGCTATTTGATGGGCAATCTGATTAAATTGTTCCGGTCCGCCAAACGTTTGTTCCAATGCTTCCAGCTCTTTGTCTTGCTGTATTTTTTGTCCGACTTGTTCCAGAACTGGCAAGACTTTTTCAAGGGCTAAATCATATACAAGCTGTGCTTGTTCATTTGTAAAGCCGTGTTCAAACAAAAGTTTGTTAATCTCGGGATCCGGTTGAATTAAAGGATTCTTCATTTCCAGTTGATAGTTTTCGGGTTTATCGGGCATAGTCCCTACAGATTTTGGCATAGAGGACATTTTCTTTTCCAATGCCAAATATGATTTCAATAGGTCGTTTGTTTTTAACTCTCCTTTGTCATCCAAAAATTTTTTTGGCGTTTCTGGGACTTGTGTTTCTTTAATATCTTCAGTTTCTTCAATTTTTTCATTTTCTTTATCTGTCATGTCATGCTCCTTGGTTAGACAGGGTTAATGGAATCATAGGTGCTTCTGGGGCTTTTTTGAAAATGGATTCTGGAATGTTCAATTTTTCTCCAAACCATTTGACAAACGCACCTATATCAATTTGAGACAGGGCGCTTTCTCCTAATTGAGCAATAGAATTCAGCCAAGTTAAACCGTTGTTTGCATCAATTTGAGCTTGTTTTTCTGCACGGGTGGATTTGTACGAAATTTTTAGTAAGCGCCCATCAATAAAGACGTCTGGTATTTCTCCACGTTTGCGTAAAATATAAGTGGCCCGATCAATAAGCGGGGTTAACAATTCTGATTGCAAACGACCATAGGTGGCGCCCAAAATCATAATCATTTCATCCGATCGTTCAATGACTTCGGTTGCTGTCATCTTCATCGCACCATCTGCTTGTCCAAGTTTATCGCCCAGTAAAGCGTGCTTAATGCGTTCTCTTAAATCTTTAAGGACCAATTGAGACACATCAAATTTTCCAGGGGATTCTAGTGCTGTCAGACCTTTTGACCCGACCGCTTTTGGAATGATAGCTCCGGGGACAAGTTGAATGTTGGCAGGATTTAAAACGCCATCATCCTCGGCAAGCCAAATGCCTGTCACGGCGATTGTGGCATTTTTAAGGATAAGTTCCACAACCTTGTTTGCCGTTTTAATATCCGGCAAAGCCTTCATGACAGGGGAACGGCCGTAAACTTCCCCGGGAGCTTTAAGCCAACGGAAGGCAATAAGTGGTGAGGTACTATACGTTGTTTCTTTGAGTATAATAGGCTCAACATTATTGGAGAGATGTTGGCTGGTAGGGTTTAAAAAAGCAATGTAATCGTAGGCGCCTTGTGTGTTTGGACAGACAGATTCAATGACTTCTAACGCAATTTTTCCTTGTTGTGCATCGTTGACAATATCTGCCGGTAAAAGTTCATCACCAAAACGAGTCACAAATTCGTCGTAATCTAAACGGAGTGTGCGAAAAATGTGATCCAATTTTCCTGTGGCGCTTTCGCTTAATGCAATCTGGGACAGGGGAACCGCTGTAAAATGAAAAGCAGAGTTTGCACCAATGGGAGCTTCTTCAAACATTAAACAAGCTGTGCCGACTGTAATTAAATCTAAATAGCATTGATGGATTTCCATCGCTAAATTGCTGCGGTCAAAGTGTGTTTGTAATGTGTTAGATATAGTTTCAAGTGTTGGGGCAATTTTTTCTTTATCATCGTCTGTTAAATCTGTGCCTGTACTCAGTTTGAACCAACTCATCCATGGTGGCGTTAGTTCGGATAAAAGTAATGCAGCCAATTGATCCACAGCGTCTGGGGCAGTTCCATCATAAAGCTGGTTTATTTTGGAACTAGCCGTACGAAAGACTGTTTCCCGTTGTGGAAAAGCAAAGGTATAACAATCTTGCCAAGTGCTTTCCCATGCGCCACGTTCAGCGATGGCCTTTTTATAAGTTGTGTACAGATTGGATATATCTGTCATTTTTATCTCCTTTCTTGTTACAATTAAAACTAGAAAACCGCCCTTGTCATTAAGAGCGGTTTATAACTTAAGATATACTTCTAGCGTTTAACTGTGACATACTATAACACATTTTTTATCAAATGTCAAGGATTTTTTTCCTTTTTTTTAATAAAAAGCCAAAAAGTTGATATGGAGTCCATATTAAAGGTGCTTGAATTCCTAAAAAACGTTTGACGGTTTCAACGCATGTATAGGGACGTAATGAAAATTTAACTTTTGATGGAACTTGTGGTTTTGTTTTAATAATTTTATATCCTTTTTCTTGAAAAATTTCTTCTATACGATTCGTTTGAACAATAATAAAATCTGTAAAATGCATAACGGGATCTATAATATGCCAATTTGAACCGTTACCTAAAATTAATAAGCAATGATAAAAACCTTTTTTTAAGAATTTTGTCCACCAATGCGTCGCGTTTCCGCCAAAAGCGACATAGGCAATATTTGGGCGATATCCATAAGAAATATTTGATGTAATCATTTGATTCTCCTATATTATTTAATTATGCAACGATTCCTTTTCGACGCAGTAAAGATTCTAAAAAGCGTAGTGCTTCCTGCCATAAAGAACAAATACTTAAACTGTCACCAAAGTGTGGGTGAGGGGGCACTTGTTGTGAGCCATATTTGGATAAAACCTTAATATGTTTTGGCAATAACAATCCTGCACGTACTAATTTTTTAATCGCCAAAAAAATGTCTGACGATTCGCAAGGTCGAATAATGTGAGGTTCAGAATTGTGTGCCCGATTATTTCCGAGTTGTTGGCATAGGCAATACCAAAACCATGCCTCTTCAGCCGAGGTAAAAGGTGTTGTTTCCGTGTTGTTTGTTGTGAATAGGTATTTATTCCTCATTTTTGTCTCCTTTTTAATTAAAAACGCGAACAAAATAGGAACTAACACAAAAAAATTTGATTGTCAATATAAAAATAAGAAAAAAATCCTATTGACATCCATATAAAAATATGGTATATTGCAAATGCAACTAAAAAGTGATTTGTTTCTTTTTTTGTTGATCAAATTATTTGTAGAAAGGAGAAAATATGCAGTTATCATATCAAGAAATTTGGAGAGGGTTAGAAAATTTGGCTGCAGCAAAAGGAATGTCTTTGTCGGGGATGGCTGCAAAGGCTGGTTTGGATCCAACCAGTTTTAATAAATCTAAACGGATAGGGGCAGACGGTCGCAAACGGTGGCCGTCCACAGAAAGCATGAATAAAGTTTTTCATGCGATGAATGTCACAGTTTTTGAATTTATGGAATTGGCCGGTGTTCCTTGCCCGCAAACAAAAAGAACAATCCCTTTATTGGGGCTAGTTAAAGCTGGCCGGGAAGGATATTTTGACACGGATGGTAATCCTATTTTAAGTGATGATTGGGATGGGATTGAATTTCCGATTTCAGAGGCAAAGAATGTTTACGCTTTGGAAGTTTCCGGTAATAGTATGTTGCCTGTGTATCGCGAAGGGGATAAATTGGTGGTTTCTCCAGAGGCAGAAGTTCGGAAAAATGATCGTGTTGTTGTTAAATTACGCTCGGGTGAAGTTATGGTCAAAGAATTGGCTCATAAATCGGCTAAACAGATAGAGCTTAAATCTTTAAACGCATCTTATGATCCGATTATTGTTGCGCCGGATGATGTTTGTTGGATGGCGCGTGTGTTGTGGGTTAGCCAATAGGGTAAAATTATTGTTGCTCTAAATACGCAACTAATGTTGTGTAAGCATTTGTCAGTTGTTGAAAGGCCAAACTGTCACCTTTCGCTAGATCGGGATGGTATCGTTTTGCCAAAGTTTTATATTGCTTTTTTAATTTATCTAAATCAAAAGGAAATTGCAATTCCATAAAAGCGGCCGCTTCTGTAATTTTTTTACTATGTCTTGGCGGTTCGGTGGGTGGATTGTAATGGCCACTCATCCCTAAACGCGATTCGTCAAACAGCCGAAATTTATCGGAAGATTTTGGCTTAGTGTAAGTAGCGGTTGCGTTCAGGTTCCATGTTGGGCGTTGCCAATGAATATCATTTTGTAATTGTTCTTCAATTTGTTCAGGGCTTAACCCTGCCAAAAAATCCCACTTTTTATTATATTCTTGTACATGTTTTAAACAAAACCAATAATGAGAACGCAAAGTTCTGTCTTTGGGCGCGCGATAATCTCCGGCTTCTGTACAGCCTGGGTAATCGCAATCATGTAATCTTTTTTTAGGTTCTGCTTTCTTTTTCATGCTCTTTTAGTTGTTTTTAAAAAAAATATACAATCATAGGTTGAAAAACTATTCTTTAACACCCATAAGTATAATGTATTTTTAATTAAAAGGAAAGGATAAAACATGTTAGTTTGTAAAAATGTAATTGTAAATGGTCGTAGAACCAGTATGCGGTTGGACCGCGAAACGTGGCAATCGTTAGCAGATATTTGTGCACGGGAAAAATTAACAATTCACGAGCTGTGTTCAAAAATTGATTCTGCCAAAGGAAAATCAGGCTTGTCATCTGCAACGCGCTTGTTTGTTTTGACATATTTTCGATGCGTTTTGAATAAATATGAGCGAACGAATGAGGTGTTTTCCATGGATTTCAATCCAAATTTTGTTTTGCAGCATGTTTGAAAGACTTGCTTATCAAAAAAAGCAAAAACATTGTAATATGCTTTTGCTTTTTTTATGTCCAAAATAAAAAACAGAACAGTAAAAAGAAGGAGGAATTCCGTGCTTGTTTGCAAGGTTGAGGAGTATTACGAACAAGTCCTTTTACTGTTCCAGGACGTATATTAGCATTTTTAAAAAGATTTGTCAAGTATTTTTATAAATCTGTAAAATTGTTTGAATGCGTTTTATAAAAACATTGAAATATAGTCTATTATTTTTTACTGGAATTCTATTTTCTTTTTTAGTATAATAAAAGCATAGCTTTTTTATGGATCTGGAATGAAAAAGAATTGGAGACGTCATTTATTGGTAGGTATTATCGTAGCCCTGATGTTTTTCGGGTGGTTTTTACGCGGTTTTTTGTGGATGAATTGGCGTTTTAGGTTATTTTCCGCGCACTCTTGGGGATATGTTTTACATGAATTTAAATCTGGTTGGATGTTGGATGCATTAAGCGATTGGATTTTTTTGTTTACAATATGTTCTGCAGGTCCGTGTTTTTTATACTTATGGTATCTATGTGCTAAAGTCAGATGGCGGGCTTTAGTCAAGAAATTGTTGAAGAAGATAATATATATTATCTGGATTCCTATTTTGTGGTTGCAGGGCAAGAAAGCCAAAAAAACAACTAAAAAAGAGGTCGTTCAAAATAATACAGTCGTTAATGTTGTGGCAACTACAACAGCTAAGCCGGCTTCTAACCGCCCTCGTGCTATGACAGTACAAAATAAGGGAGGGGTGACAACACCACAATATACGCCTAAATCGACTTTCAAAATGCCTCAAACAGCAATGGGAGGGGCGTCTGGATATGGCAGAGGTATGTCAGATGCATTTGATATGCCGACTATGCCTGATATGGATAATGAATCCTATGCAGCGGATATATCGCAGATTCCTTTGGAAGATATCCATTTGCCCGAACGCAAAGCAGTTATTGAAGATTTGGATGCCATTTGGGTTGAACGTAACTATTCTGTGATAAAAAATGTTTCGCTAGGAAAAGAGCAGATGGATTATGTGGCTGTTAATAAAGACACTATTTTTGTCGGTTTGTTGGATAAAGAACAATTTGATTGGTTAGCCGACGAAGAATCCTATAATAACGAGGAGCCTTTGTGGTTTTCCGAAGCTTCCCACCGTGTATCACCAATCTTTATATTGAACAGGGCTGTGCAAGTATTAAAAGAACGGTTGGGCGTTTTGTGTAAAGACTTTACAATAAAACCGTTGTTGATTGAGCAAAAGGGAAATATTATCAATGCGCCCGATATGATGAAAAGTTGGTTGGAGATGGGTGTTATTGTTTGTCGGACGGATATTGGTGGGCCGGATGATTTATCTTTATTTGGTGATTTTTTGAAAGCAGGGGAACCTGTTGATACTGAAGTGTTTGAAAATGTGAAGTCAGTGGTATTAGGTGAGGAGAATAATAATGGCTGATGCGTATGAAGAGAAAAAGAAATATGTCAAATGGGTCATTGGAACATTATTGATTGCCCTGATCCTTTTTTACTTTTTGTTATTACTGGCATTGCCATTAGAATTATGGTTTGCTAAAGGGTTAAGTATTGATACCTTAAATGCCGCAATAGATTTTTGGAAAAAATGTGTTGTTAATGTTGCCGCGTTAAGCAGAGCCTATGCACGTTGGTGGGGCAGGTTAAGTGATGCCCAAAATGCGACCTTTGCAACGTATATTCCTTTGATGCCATTTGTTGTTTTAATTATGACAATTTTGTTTGGGTTGTTTAAAAATCCGTATAAAAACCAAATTAACGTTTTTGGAGAAGGCCGAATGGCAACTTGGGCCGATATCAAAAAGATGGGTTTGTTTGATGGAAAATACGTTGTATTGGGGCGTTTCAAAGGACGTTTTATGAAAATGAATGAAACGTTATCGGCCTTAGTGGTCGCGCCGCCCGGTACCGGTAAAACAGCGGGAGTTGTGGTTCCAACAATTTTTGAAACTCCGGATTGCAGTTTGATTGTGAATGATCCCAAGCCCGAGTTATGTGATATGACCTCTGGGTATCGTGCAACACAAGGCCCTGTATTTATTATTAACTGGGGAAAAGAGGATGATCCAGAAAAAGGTATTTATTATCCAAGCTGGAATCCGTTGTCGCCTCAATGTCTGCCACCTTTGGGACCTGCGCGTGATATGTATATTGATTCTATGTTGCCGATTTTGATTGAAGAGCCAAAGGGAGGTGCAGATCCTCACTGGTCCAGAACAGGACGGAACGCTATGTCAGGTTTTTTGCATTTTATTTCATCCAAATGTGAACGCGCCCGAGCCAATGATTATTTTGTTAATAAACTTCAAGAGGGAAGCTTTGATGCTGAGGATGCCGAAATTTTAAAAACATATTATATGGACATGCAAGATGTGAGTGCCAGAGTTGCTTTAGATGCATTAAATTCGGGCAATTTAACTTTAGGTAATTATGCCCCTGTCGGCACATGGGATGGTATTCCGCAAAATTGGTATGGGTGCGAACCATGTATTGCTATGATTTTGGAATGGTGGAATATGTTGGCAACCCAAGCCGCCGCGGAAATTAAACGGCGTGCAGATGAAGGCGATCAAATGGCTATGATGTCAGATCCAATCAAAAGCATTTTGGAAACAGCCACAGCTGAATGTACGCGTTTTGGGTATTCGCACCGTGCAGAGTTGGAATTGCGGCAATTGGCAGCCACACCGGATAAAGAACGAGGATCTATTTTATCTACGGCATTTAATGGTATTGGTATCTTTAAAAACGCGGCAGTTGTTATGCGAACACGTTTTAGTGATTTTACGTTTAGAGATTTGCGCGGGATGGTTGATCCTGTGTCCGGTCAAATGAAGCCAGTGACGGTGTATCTTTCGGTGGATCAGGTTGATGCCCGCGCTTTAAATGTTATTACAGGTATTTTTGTCGAATTGATGAGCGCTTACTTGATTGCCAATAAACCGAATCACATAGGGGCTGATGGCCAGCAAGCGGGGCCTTATCCAGTTATGTTTGTTTTGGATGAATTTCCTCAAATGCCTAAATTGGCGGCTGTTAAAGACGGCCCCGCAGTTGGGCGTGGACAAAAGGTGTCTTATTTGTTGATTGGGCAGGATTTAGGACAGATTTCTGGTCAGTATGGTAAAGATGATTTGGAAACAATCATTACAACCACAGCAGCCAAGGTTATTTTGGCTCAAAACAACGAACAAACGGCCGAACGTTTTGTTAAAATGGTTGGCACAAAAACCATTGAAATTGCCTCTCGTTCAAAACAAGAAGGTTTAAATGCCCCAAGCGGCAGCATGTTCACGGAAAATGTCAGTCGGTCTTTGCAACAATCTAATGTGTTGACTGTGGCAGATTTAACGAGTTTGCCTAAATTAAAGCAATATGTTTTAATGCAAGGATGGTTAAGTCGTCCAATTTTGGCGGATTCACCCTATTGGTTTATGAATAATAAGATGAAGAAGAAGGGGGCAATTCCTCCTGCTCCAAATGTGCCGAATTGGATTGTGGCGGCACGTGAATTCCAACCCGAAGTGAATCAAAATGAACAAAATCAAATGCCAACAGAAGGACCAGAAGGTGCATCAGCCGAAGCTTTAATGAATGCTGTAAATCCATCAGACGAATTCATTGCGCCTATGACAGATCAGATGAATCAAATAGGATCTGAAGACATGCCTGAATCAGAATTTGGATCGCCCGTAAACGAAGCGCCAATGGCGGCCGAGCAAACATCAGAATGGTTAAATCCTTTCCCAGAGGATGAAAAGCCGGATCAGCCTAAACCTTAAAAAGGAGATTATCATTAATGGTGACAAAACAAACTTCCTTGGATATGGTTGAATTAAGCGGGGAGGATGTTTATCCTGATTGGGAAAATTTACTTAAAAATAACACTGAAAATAAAGATGGAAAAAACACAGCTAAATCTGAGCTGGATATTTCTCTGGATATGTTATTGGATGAAAAAAAAGATATCAATTATTGGCAGGATTTATTTAATCAGATGAATTTTCCGGGCATGGATTTAATGGCCGTGAACAAAGATAATAATTATGTGCTAGATCCGTTGGAAGAGCATAAAATTTTTCAAGAAAAGATTGTTCAATTTTTAAAGCTGTTGGCCACAGAAAATGTGAATGACTTGCGTACAGCTGGTATCTCGGAAAGCAGCATTTTTGCAATGGAAAAGGGGTTGGCCCCCGTGAATTGGACGGTTCATTTGAAGTATCCTTTGGCCTATACCGGACGTTTGGATTTTGATAATATGGTTTTAATTCAAATACAGCCCTTTCATGAAGATATTCACCAATTTATTAACAAACAAATTTTATCCAAAGCAGGTGTTGCTCGTCCCGAAGAATTATATATTCCGGTTCCTTCCGGACGCGTTTATATTCCAATGTCCGGTTCGTTTGGTGGTGCAGGCGGAGGAAAGGCTGCAGCACAGATTTCCTCAAACAGCGGTAATGCGAATGGAGGGCGATGATGTATTTATTGCGTCATTTATTAGATACAATGACCCAAGATTATGCTTTGACCTTTCGTCCGTTGAATTTAGCAGAAGTCAAACGCTTGTCTATTGCTTTGAAAAAAAATAATCTGTGTGTCATTCCCTCAGATTATGCCAATTTTTTGTGTTGGTCAGACGGTTTGGTGTGGCGTAATTTAGAATTATTTTCCGTGTATTCTTATGAGCGTCCGGATACAGTTTATCCTCATCCTACTTTATTGGAAATCCAAAAAAAACATCTTTTAGAAGATGCATTTCCTCATAAAATTATCTTGGGGCGAGAGCTTGAATCAATTATTTGTTATGATGAACAAAAAAGACTCTATGAAATCCTGGAACGTTTTTCGTATCAACCTGTTATTCAGTTTGCTAGGTTTGTGGATTTATTGTATTTTTATGTTGGCAAGGAAAGGTCTTCAACTGTTCCAACGGAAACAGCTTCGTAAACACCCGTTGTAGAAGGAAAGCTGATTGGTAAATTAAGCATGTGCCGTGTGGCTAAAAATGCAAAGCCGGTGGCATCTAAATTTTCAGAATATTTAAAAATATTTTTGCCTGTTTGTATATTTTGTAAGAGTTGTGATAACAACAGCATTAACGTTGGATTGTTTGTGCCACCTCCTGTAAAAATCCATTGAGCAGGAGGATCTGGCAAAAATTTTTCGGCATTTTTAATGCTATGGGCTAAAAAGGCTGTTAATGTGGCAGCGCCATCAGCTACAGACAAGCCTTCTACTTGCTCTAGAATATTTTGAAAATTAGTTCGCTGAACTGCTTTCGGTGGTTTTTTCAGTTGGTATTCTTGTGTCAGAAGTGTTTTTAAGACACGTTCATCAATTTTACCTTTGGCACCATACAAGCCATTAAAGTCCATTTCTTGCCCCGTATAGCGTTCTATCCAACGATCCAGCAAGATTGTTCCAAGGCCTATATCAAAACCGATAATATTTCCTACCGCACCAATATAACTTAAACGCGTAATACCACCTAATCCAATAATGGCAGTAGGTTTTTCTAAATCCCGACACATAGCGTCCCAAAATACAGCTAAAAGAGGGGAGCCAACTCCGCCGGCATTTAAATCTTCTTGTACAAAACGATGAACCACAGGTAATTGTAGTTGTTGGGCAATTTCTTGAGCATTGCCAAATGTTAGATGTACTTTTGTGTCCGGTTGATGTAAGAATCCATACCCAGACAAACCAATTAAATCAATCTTAGGGACCTTTTGCTTTGTTTGCATCATCAGCTCTGTTGCCAAAGAAATAAAACAATTTGTGACTTGCATATCTAGGGTATGCAACTTTTGTGTATCTGAAAAATCATTTTGAGTCAGCGACAACAGTTGTTGGTGTAATTCATGCGGATAGGGACGCGTCAGTGTCGCGGCTACATCCAGGATATCCAGCCCATCAGTTAAAACCAAACTGGCTTGTAATTCCGTAGCAGCAGGATCTGAGTGTAATCCAATTGCCCATTTGGCCCCTATTTTCATTTTGCATCTCCAAAGGGCAGTGGTAACTTTGCCTGCTCATCTTCTATCGTTTCTTGTAAATGTTTTAAAAAGGCACGTTTTTCCATCCCTGGTAAAATAGTTGGCAAAAAACGCACTGTTAAAATACCACTATGTTTTTTCATTTTGTTTTTGGGCCAACAATATCCACAATTCAAGGCTACAGGGACCACAGGAACATGGCAATTTTCATATAAAAGAGCAATACCCGGTTGATAAGGCGTATCATTCCTTTTATCCGGTGCAACACGTGTTCCTTCCGGGAAAATAACCATATTTTTCCCTTGTTGAAAACGAATTTTGGCATCAGCTAATAATTTTTTTAATGTGCGACCACCGCCGCCACGATTAATAGGAATACAACCCGTTTTTAAAGCGTACAAATTAGCAAAAGGTAAGAATAACAGCTCGCGTTTAAATACATAGAAAACATTAGGAACAAATCTGTGAAATAATAGGGTATCTAAGGCAGATTGATGTTTAGATGCAACAATATAGCCATTTTTTTGTGGCAAGTTGTTCAAGCCTTCCACATTAATTTTGACCCCACAGATAATACGTAATAAAAAGGCGGCAGTTCCTGTCCATACAATGGGAAAGGTCATGGTGGCACGGTATGGCATGAAAAGTGTGGGAACCCATAAAACAAAAATAACAGCAGAGGATAAGTAGAATGCTAGCAAAAATAAAATAGAGCGTAAATACATCATGTGGTTAGCCTTTCCAAAAATTGTGTTATCCAAACATATAAAAATTTATGATATTCCAGCAATAGTTGCCATGCTGATCGGGTATAAATCCAATTCACGGATTGATCAAATTGTCTTGGCCAAATAGGATAAAAAGAAATGTCAGTATTTGGCAACTGAGCAGAAATTTCTAAATAGGCTCGAGGCATGTGGTAAAAGCTGGTAACCAACAAGATGGTTTTGAAATGATGATGTTCTATCCATCCCTTTGTTTCTAAGGCATTTTCTTCGGTTGTTGTCGCTTGATATCCCAAGGTAATGCGTCTTTTGATTTCTTCTGGTGCTTTTGCAAGGACACTTGCCGGAGATATTTTTTGATTGACCCCTGTAATCAATAATCTATCTGCTTTATCTTGAGTTAATAAATCAATGGCCGTTTGAACACGATATTCACCACCCGTTAGGGCAACAATCGCTTCTGTGTGCAATGGGGGTGAGATAAGCTTGAAACTGAACACATATAGCAAAAAGCAAACAAAACCGATAATCCAAGCAGTAATGCCTAAAAAAAGAAAATACAATAAACTAGCACGCAAAATTTTCATTTATAAAAACTTTTTTAAGTATCTTTGAACTGTGTAAAATGTTGTACAAAAAGCCAATGCCGCCATGCCAACCGGAATAGAAATTAATGCCAGCCATTCTAAATGAGTAAGCGATGCTTGAAACATAAATGTTGAAACAGATTTTAAAAAGACCACTAAGCCCAGCATAACAGGAATAGCAAGCACAAAACCAATAAAACTGCCCCAAAAAGCATATTTAAAACTGTACATAGAATATTTGAGCGTAATGTATAAATCCTTTGCTCCCATCATATGTACCAAGGAAATAATGGATTGTTGGATAGACAAGCTGGACTTCGTCGTGTAAATGACGGTGATGGCAACTGTTGTTAAAAGCATCAACAAAACAAAAGCAATTAAGTTTAATATGCCGTTTGATAATGTGATTAAATCATCCAGCCAAATGCGATGGCTGTCTAAGACTGCGGACGGAACAACGTCATTCAATTCCGATTTTAATCTTTCTAGCATGGGCTTTGTTGCAGTATCAATGGAAACATCAATCAACTTTGGCAAAGGGAGTTCATTGATTGCCGCGTCTGTTCCCAACCATGGACTCATTAACTCGGCCATTTCTGCATTATTTAAAATAGTAGCTCCTAAAACACCCGGCGCGGTACGTAGCAATGTTAATGCTTGTTCTAAATCTTGGGAAACGGCATCGCCCCTGGGCAGTCCTTGAGAATCATATGTAGGAATTTGCACTGTTAACGAGGATGATACGCCGCGTTGCCAGCTTGCCAAAGAATGAGAAATCACAATGCCACCTGCGCTGATTAAGGTGGCGATAAAGACCATTAAAGCACACATCCAAGGTAAAAAGAATCTGGTTGAACTTTTGGAAAATAAAAATTCTGATTTTTTAGCCATTTTTTACCTCTCTTTTAAATAATTTTGCCGTCATATCGCTGTATTTTTCACTTGGGGGGATGATTTTCAAGTGATTATTCGCTAAATGTAACTGTGGAAAATTAAAGCTTTTAATCAAACCTTCATTGTGAGTTGCTACAACAACAGTTGTTCCCAGTTTGTTTAATTCTAAAAATAAATATAAAAGCCGTTTTGCCATAGCATCATCAACATTTCCTGTTGGTTCGTCCGCCAATAATAAAGCTGGCTTATGAATAACAGCACGTGCAATGGCAATACGTTGTTGTTCCCCGCCCGAAAGTGCATTGGGAAAGGCTTTCATTTGTTTTTCCAATCCGACCCATGTTAACATTTCGCTGACATGCTTGCGGATATCAGATTCTTTTTCCCCGCACAAACGTAAAGGTAAAGCCACATTATCAAAGGCATTAAGGTGTTCCAGCAAACGGAAATCTTGGAAAACAACGCCAATTTGACGACGGATTTGGGCTTTCGCAGAACGGCTGAGTGTGTCGGTTGCTTGTCCAAATAGACGGATGCGCCCGCGTGTCGGTTCATGGTGTAAATATAATAGACTCAGTAACGAAGTTTTTCCGGCACCGCTTTCCCCTGTCATAAAATGAAAAGAACCAGGCGTTAAAGCAAAGTGAATGTCTTTTAAAACTTCTGGACTACCTGGATAGCGCAAAGAGACTCCATTAAACTCTGCAATAAAGGGAGAAAGTTTGTTTTGTTCCATCATTTTTTTGCCTCATTTGAAAAAAAGTTGTATCTTTTTTGGAAATCATATATATTATATTTACATCATTTTTTTAAAAAGGGAAAGATAAATGTTAATAAAATGTCCAAATTGTTCTGTAACATATGAAATTCCAGAAGAAATTGGGTTGGTTGAAGGACGTAAATTAAAGTGTTCTGATTGTAATCATGTGTTTGTATATTCACAATCTGTGGTCGTGTTTGATGATGCTCAAAACAATTTGAAGCAAGAAAATAATCCTCTTTTTGCATCCGAAGAGTCTGTTTTAACAGATAAAGAAGAAGTTCCACAACCGGAAGTCTTTTTGCCGGAATCTGTTCAGGAACCGATTAGCGAGGATGATTTATCAGTTGCATTTACGCCTGTGGAACCAGGATATGGCCCTGTCCAAGACAAATATCGGTTGCCGAGGTTTGTGTGGGCAATATGTCTTCTGTTATTATTTTGTTTAGGCTGTGCAGGATTTTATTATGCTGATTTTATTTCCGCCGATTATTTGTTAGGGGTTAATCGTAATCGTCAAACAGAAATGGATATTGCTAGACGACGTATTGCGGAAGCTCGACGTACTAAATTGAAACAATCTCACCAAGCGTTTGTGGAACGTGCAAGACAAAAGGCTGTTGCACATGAAAATGCTATTCCTGTATTTCCTGTTGTTGACAAAATTGATGTAGTAGGGAATAAAGGAAATGGGCCAGATGAAGCCATGAAAAAAACTGAATATTTTAGTGTAGCAGAGCAGGAAACATCGTCAAATGTATTGGATGTTAATGCGGATGATGCATTTATGTTGAATCCTGTTGTTATGTATAAAGATAAAGAAGTCATACATGAAGCGGATGGGAATATAAATGTTCGTATGCGGGGAAGTATTCAAAATCCTTCTAAACACGAGTTAGTTTTGCCGCCTGTGGTTCATGCAGTTGCTTTTGATGAGAATGGCAAAGAGTTGTTTTCAAAAGATATCTATTTAACGAATCGATATTTGGATGCGGGGCAAACACAGGATTTTTTTGGTTCATATAGTTGGCACCCCGAAAATCCAAATGTACAAATTCAATGGATTGATATGAGTTTTTAAGGCGTGGGAGGAAAAGAATGCAAATGAAATGGTTGGGGTTAATATCAATTTTATGGTCATTTTCTGTGAATGCGGCTTGTCAGATGGCAGAAATGATGCAAGAGATAAGTACACCAGAACAGCAACTTATGCTGTATGAAAATTGTGCGGTTAACCAAAATGATGATGAAACTCAAAGTATGTTAGCCAAGCAATATGCTACAGGAACAGGTGGTGTTAAAAAAGATTTAAACCGTGCTTTATATTATTATCAATTATCTGCAGAAAATGGTAATGCGGAATCCCAAGCTCAATTGGCGCGTTTATATATGGAACTGGACAGATCCCCCGCAACCAGAAAGTTATTGACAACCTATTTAAAAACGATTCGTGCTGTTGATTTGCAAGAGTTAGCAACAATGCAAGGCAAAACTATTCCTCCAGAAGTTTTTAAAGGTGAGTTGGTACATCCTTATGCTTTGTTGTTATTAGCCAGTGAATCCGAGGATAACAAATGGTTTTATCCGAGTAAGGTTAGAAAAGCCCCCAATTATGTTGAAAAATTATTAAAAAATTATCAGTTGGATGAAGAAAAAAAGAAAAAACAAATGCAAGTTGCTTCTGCTTGGAAAAGACGGAAGTTGTTGGAGTCGGCATATTATGTGTTGCCTGATGACGAATATGAAGTATTTAAAAGAGCTGTGTATCCGACAGATGGCAATTTGGATGTTGTGAAAAGAAGTGAGGCGCTGGCTAAATTTCAACAACACTACGCAGAGTACGAAAAGGGTAAATAAATGGCTAAAGTTTATATCAAAACGTTTGGTTGCCAGATGAACGTTTATGATTCGGCAAGGATGCGTGATGCCTTATTGGTCCATGGCTATAAAGAAACGGATAATCCAGATGTAGCAGATATTTTGCTGTTTAATACATGTCACATTCGCGAAAAAGCCTCCGAAAAATTGTTTTCTGAAATAGGACGAGTTGCCAGAGGTAAAAAGAAAAATGCTTTGGTCGTTGTGGCCGGTTGTGTTGTACAGGCCGAAGGAGCAGAAATTTTAAAGCGTTGCCATGATATTGATATTGCTATTGGTCCGCAAAATTATCATCAGCTGCCAGAGTTGATTGCTAAATATAATCGTAAAAACGGTCGGAAAATTGTGGCAGATTTCCCTGCAGAGTCTAAGTTTGATTTTTTGCCAGAACCACAAAAAAATGCAGCCAGTGCTTTTTTGGCAGTACAAGAAGGATGTGATAATTTTTGTTCATACTGTGTGGTGCCTTATACGCGCGGTTGTGAATATTCCAGACCTTCAAAAGATATTTTGGCAGAGGCACGTGCTTTGGTTAAAAATGGCGCCAAAGAAATTATGTTGCTGGGACAAAATGTGAATTGTTGGCATGGTGATAAAGGCCGTGATTTAGGGGATTTAATTCGTGATTTGGCTAAAATTCGTGATTTAAAGCGTATTCGTTACACGACTTCTTATCCCAGTAAGATTACCAAAAATTTAATTTCTGCACATGCGAATTGCAAAAAGCTGATGCCCTATATTCACATTCCGATTCAATCGGGCAGCGACGCTGTTTTAAAAGCGATGAATCGCAAATACACGGTGGCTGAATATGAAAAAATTGTGGCAGCATTTCGTAAAATGCGACCAGATATTGCTATCTCTTCTGATTTTATTGTTGGTTTCCCGGGGGAAACAGAAAAAGATTTTAATGATACCTTAGAATTGGTCAAACGCGTTGGCTATGCCAGTTCTTTTTCATTTAAATACAGTTCAAGACCCGGCACGCCGGCCAGTTTAATGAAAAATCAAATACCTGAAGACGTTAAAACAAAGCGCTTGATTAAGTTGCAGGCTTTATTGCTTTCTCAACAACGGGCGTTTAACGAAGCCACAATCGGCAAAGAGTTTGAAGTCTTGTTGACGGAAGTGGGTAAAAATCCGGGACAGTTAATCGGTTATAGCCCCTATATGCAAGGAACTGTTGTGAAAGCACCAAAAAAACTGTTGGGACAAATTGTGCGTGTCAAAGTAACAGGGGCATCCGCAACGGCGTTGCAAGCAGAATTGATCGCATAATAATAACTTGCAATTTTTTTAAAAATTCGCTAAACTTCTACTGGTAGAGAAAGGATACAGCATGACGGATTTAGTTTTGAAAACAACTTTAAGGCATATTACGCCCAGAACGGCCAATCAAAGTGTATTTGTTGAAGCGATGAATACACATGATATGGTGTTTGGTTTGGGTCCGGCCGGAACCGGTAAAACTTTTTTAGCTGTGGCAAAAGCTGTGGCAGAGATGGTTGCTAATAAAGTTGATAAAATTATTTTAACGCGTCCTGCTGTTGAAGCTGGGGAAAATCTGGGGTTTTTGCCGGGGGATTTAAAAGAAAAAATTGATCCGTATTTGCGCCCTTTGTATGATGCTTTATATGACATGTTGCCGCGGGATGTCGTGGATAAAAAAATTGAAAACGGTGAAATTGAAATTGCCCCTCTTGCGTATATGAGAGGGCGGACTTTAGCACATGCTGTGGTCATTTTGGATGAAGCACAAAATACAACACCAATGCAAATGAAAATGTTTTTAACGCGCTTGGGTGAAGGGTCTAAGATGATTATCAACGGGGACTTAACACAAACAGATTTACCACGGGGCGTTTTGTCGGGTCTTGTAGAGGCTCAACGTATTTTAGCTGGCATAGATGAAATTGCTTTTGTAGAGTTTGATGAGCATGATGTGGTGCGGCATGGGCTAGTATCCAAGATTGTGAATGCGTATGCCAAGGACAAAGACGGATGCAAATAGATATTCAAGTCCAAGAAAAACGTTTTTATCTGCAAAGCTTGAAAATCAAGGCCTTTTGTCAGGGGGTTATTGCATCTGCATGGGCTGGGCGCCCAGATGCTGAAATATCTGTTGTTTTAGCGAATGATGATTTTGTACATGCTTTGAATAAACAATATCGTGGCCAAGATAAGCCCACAAATGTTTTGTCTTTTGAAAACGAAGGGATTCAAGCAGGGGATATTGTGGTCGCTTATGGTGTGCTCAAACGTGAAGCAAAAGAAATGGGTAAACCCTTTTTGACACATTTGGCTCATTTGTTGGTGCATGGGACTTTACATTTGCAAGGCTATGACCATATAACTGATAAACAAGCACAGAAAATGGAAAAATTGGAAATTCAATTATTAAAAGAAATGGGATATCCAAACCCATATAGAGAGGTGTAGATGTTTGAAAAAATAAAAGCTTTATTTGAAAAGCATCCCGAAGAAGAAGAAATTATAGAAACTGTGGAAGAAATCATGGACGAGCGTGAAGAACGCGGGGATGATGTATTGGTTGACGATGATGAAATGTTAATGGTTAAGAACATCTTTAAATTGCGGGATAAACGGGCTGGTGATATGGCGATTCCCAGAGCTGAGATCGTGGCTATTTCTGTGCATGCCAAACCAACGGATTTGAAAAAAATTATTTTAAAAGATAAATATACGCGGTTGCCTGTGTTTGATAAGAATTTAGATCATATTGTAGGTGTTTTGCATACAAAGGATTTGTTGTGTGCTATGTTGGAAAATAAATCCATAGCAATAGATAAAATTATGAATCATAGTGTTGTTTTTGTCGCGCCATCTATGCGTGCGTTGGATTTATTAAGGGATATGCAGGCCAAAAGTACTCAATTAGCTGTTGTTGTGGACGAGTTTGGGGGTACAGCAGGTTTAATTACTTTGGAAGATTTATTGGAAGAAATTGTTGGTGAAATTGAAGATGAACATGATGCTTTGGATACTCCTCCTGTTTTGCGGCAATTATCCCCTCACGTTTGGGAAGCTGATGCCAAAGTAGAAATTGCTGATTTAGAAAATAAGATAGGTCCTTTTTTGAGCCCAGAAGATAAAGAAGCAGATTTGGATACTTTGGGAGGTTTGATTTTCTTTACAGCAGGTCGCTTGCCGTATCGTGGCGAGATTATTAAACATAAATCTGGAATTCAGTTCCAAATTTTGGATGTGGATATGCGGCGCATTAAAAAAGTGAAAATTACGCATTTTAAAAAATTGAAAGCTAAAAGAAAATCCAAACCGCACTCTGCAGGGAAAAAATAATTTTTTCAAAAGTGTATAAATAGGTATTGTGTTTCATAATCCTTTCGTATAGAATAAAACTGTTTGCAAGAATTTGTTTAACTCAACAGAAAGGATTATTTATGAAGAAAGTATTATTAGCCACTTTTGCAATCACTGCGTTTGTTGCAACAAGTGCGGAGGCTGGCGTTAAGGTTCGTCCTTATGTGTCTGCCAAAGCGGGATATGTTTGGGCTGATGCACGTGCCTATGTATCGGATGCTGACACAGGTGAAAAAATATCAAAATTGATGGGAACAAACCATACTTTAATGGGGGCGTTTGCTGCAGGTGTAAAAGTGTGTGCCTTCCGTACAGAATTAGAGTATAACCATTGGGGTAAAACCAAAAGTGATAGAGTGTTGCCAGCGTGGAATGAACGCGCTGTAAGTACCTTGGAGCAACAATCGTTGATGTTGAACGGATATTTTGATATTCCAACAAAGACGGCTTTGCGGCCTTATGTTGGTGCTGGTATTGGGATGGCTCGTATTCGTGGCCGGGTGCTGTACCCGGAAACTGTGGGTAAACATGTTCATCGTGATACAAGTTTTGCTTGGCAAGCGGGGGCCGGTTTTGGATATGACTTAACAAAAAATTTGACTTTGGATGTGGGATATCGTTATGTCAATAATGGTAATGTGGTTATCAAATCAGACTTTGGTTTCCCTATTAAGTATAAAGCTCGGGATCAAGAAATCTTGGTCGGATTGCGTTATGCATTCTAAGGGATAACAAGTACCACAAACGCCTGTCGCAAGATGGGCGTTTTTTTGTTTTTGATGTGGAACAATGTTAAATATAAAAAAACATAAAAAACTATTGCATTTCATAATTCTTTGGTATAAAATGGTGCTGTTTAAAGGACAATTGTTTAATTAAACAGAAAGGATTATTGATGAAGAAAGTATTGTTAGCTACTTTGGCAATCGCTGCTTTTGTTGCAACAGAGGCAGATGCTTGTGTCAAGGTTCGTCCTTATGTATCTGCTAAAGCCGGATATACTTGGGCTAATGCAAAGGCTGATGTTTGGTATGTTGAGACTCCTGATGCTAAAGCAAAAATTGCTAGAACAGATCAAGTGTGGACTGGGGCTTTGGCTGCCGGTATTAAAGTGTGCGCTTTCAGAACTGAATTAGAATACAATCATTGGGGTGTTTCTAAAGATGAAAGTTCTGTTGATGGCGTATGGACAAAGTCTGCATTACGTCAACAATCATTGATGTTGAACGGGTATTTTGATATTCCAACAAAAATTGCCTTACGTCCATATGTTGGCGCAGGTTTGGGTGTTTCTCGTTTGCGCGGGAAAGTCCATTGGGCAGGGGATGATGGTTCTCGGTCTGCTCGTCGTGACTATGAACTTGCTTGGCAAGTTGGCGCAGGTTTTGGTTATAACTTAACCAAAAATTTAACATTAGACGTTGGTTATCGCTATGTTAATAATGGTAATGTTAAAATACTAAGAACTACACCAGATGGAACACAAGGTATTAAATACCATGCTCGTAACCAAGAAGTCTTGGTCGGGTTGCGTTATACATTCTAAGGTATAACAAAGTACCACAAACGCCTGTCGCAAGATGGGCGTTTTTTTATGGACGGTTTGAAATAAAAAAAGGAGGCTTTCACAGCCTCCTTTGTTGTTAAGGTATTGGGAGAATAGTTTAATACATTCCGCCCATGCCGCTTGGCATGCCGCCACCCATATCAGGGCCATGGCCACAGGTGCATTTGTCTTCGGGTTGATCAGCAACCATAGCTTCGGTTGTAATGACCAAACTACCGATAGAACTGGCGCCTTCCAAAGCAATACGAACGACCTTCGTCGGGTCAATAATCCCGGCTTTGAACATGTGTACATATTCGCCTTTGCGTGCATCATAGCCGAATGTGACATCTTTGTTGTCATTCAACAGTTTGCCAACGATGATTGAAGCATCCACAGCGGCATTTTGTGCAATTTGACGAATTGGTGCTTGAATAGCTTTACGAATAATGTCAATACCAACACGTTGGTCATCATTTTCTGGTTTCAAAGCATCCAAAGCCTTTGTTGCGTATAACAAAGCCGTACCACCACCAGGGACAATGCCTTCTTTGACGGCAGCACGTGTCGCATGCAACGCATCATCAACACGGTCTTTTTTCTCTTTCACTTCTACTTCAGAAGCACCGCCAACTTTAATGACAGCAACGCCGCCGGACAGTTTGCCCAACCGTTCTTCCAATTTTTCACGATCATAATCGCTGGAAGCGGACTCAATTTGTGTTTTGATTTGTTTGCAACGCGCTTCAATATCAGCTTTATCTCCGGCACCATCCACAATAGTTGTATCTTCCTTTGTGATAGTCACTGTTTTGGCTGAACCCAGCATATCCAAGCGAACATCTTCTAATTTCATACCTAGGTCAGCGGAAATAACTTGACCTTTGGTCAAAACAGCAATATCTTCCAACATAGCTTTACGGCGATCGCCAAAACCAGGAGCTTTTACTGCTGCAACTTTTAATCCGCCGCGGAGTTTGTTGACAACCAATGTTGCCAAAGCTTCGCCTTCCACATCTTCCGCAATAATTAACAACGGACGACCAGATTGAACGACAGCTTCCAATACAGGCAATAACGCTTGCAAATTACTGAGCTTTGATTCATTGATTAAAATATAAGGATTGTCCAATTCAACAGTCATTTTATCTGCGTTCGTGACAAAATAAGGGGATAAATATCCGCGATCAAATTGCATTCCTTCCACAACTTCTAACTCTGTTTCCATCCCTTTAGCATCTTCAACAGTAATGACGCCGTCTTTGCCGACTTTATCCATCGCTTGAGAGATGTATTCGCCAATGGTTGTATCGCCGTTCGCAGAAATTGTGCCGACTTGAGCAATTTCTTCCGCAGTAGAGACTTCTTTTGAACGCTTTTTGATATCTTCAATCACAGCTTCTGTTGCCATATCAATACCGCGTTTTAAATCCATAGGATTCATGCCTGCTGCAACAGCTTTGCATCCTTCACGAATGATTGCTTGAGCCAAAACAGTGGCGGTTGTAGTCCCATCACCCGCAATTTCATTGGAACGGCTGGCAACTTCACGTACCATTTGTGCGCCCATGTTTTCAAACTTATCTTTCAATTCAATTTCTTTGGCCACAGAAACGCCATCTTTTGTAATTTTAGGTGCGCCATAAGGTTTGCTAAGCACCACATTGCGCCCTTTTGGACCCAGAGTTACCTTGACAGTATCTGCCAATAAATCAACCCCGTGCAACATTTTTGTGCGAGCGTCCGAACCAAACTTAATATCTTTTGCAGTCATATCTATTTCCTTTCTTTATTCCAAAATACCGAATACTTCGGATTCTTTCATAATAACTAAATCTTCTCCATCAATTTTGATTTCTGTGCCGGACCATTTGCCAAACAAAACACGGTCGCCCGGTTTTAGAGTCATTTGCACCAATTTCCCATCGTCATCACGACCACCAGGGCCAACGGCTATAACTTGACCTTGTGACGGTTTTTCCTTGGCTGTATCTGGGATAATAATACCCCCGACTGTGCGGTTTTCTTCCTCAATTCTTTTGATGACAACGCGATCCAATAATGGTTTCAATTTCATTTTATTCTCCTTTTTTTGAATAGCATAAAGTATATAGTATTATGCACCAAAAAGTCAAGAGATTAAAATAATTTTATTAGGAAAAAGGCACCAATTAATAGGATAAAGAACAAAATACTCAGCCAAGCTAAATTTTGTTCAATATAGTTTTTCATGGGTTTTCCCCATTTCCACAAAAGGGCAGCAACCAAAAAGAATCGAATCCCACGTCCGATGAAGGATACCAGCATAAACGATAAAAAATTCATCCCCATTACGCCACTGGCAATAGTAATGAGTTTATAAGGTAAGGGCGTGATGCCTGCGCCCAGTACAATCCATCCCCCATACTGTAAATACATTTGCTTGATACGTTCAAAGCTATCCATAGCGTCAAAGTAATTTAAAACTGGTACCGCTACTGTATCGTATAAAAACATGCCGATGATATAGCCAAAGGCGCCACCTAAGACGCTGAAAAGAGTGCATAAAAAGGCAATATGAAAGGCCTTTTCACGTTGTTTTAAAATCAATGGAATCATTAAAATATCTGGAGGAATAGGAAAAAACGAGCTTTCGGCAAATGATAAAGCACATAATGCCGAGATGGCTTTCTTTCCAGCCATTAAATGCATTGTCTTATCATACAGCCATTTCATCCAATGTGTCCAAAAATGTATCATAGACTTGACATTCTCCGAATTTTGTGTATAACCTTAAACAGGTTTGATTATATATAAGCTGAAAGGAAAAAGCAATGATGAAAAAAATTTTTTGTGTGCTTATGATGGCGTTTGCCTTAGTCGGTTGTGGTATCGGAGATACAAATACAACGTATGATCGTACTGATATTGGACGTGCAGGTGTTGTTTCCGTGGGTCAAATTATTGCCATGAATCAGATTAAAACCGCCGGAACCAATAGCGTTGGTACATTAGGTGGTGGCGTCGCCGGTGCTGCCGCAGGATCTATGATCGGTGGTAATACGGCCGTCAATATTATTGGAGGTGTCGGTGGCGCAATATTGGGCGGTGTATTAGGCGCAAAAGCAGAAGAGGCTTTGACAAAAGATACAGCCATAGAATTTATTGTTCGTAAAGAAAATGGTCAGGTTATTTCTATTGTACAGTCCAACGAACTAGGGTTGAAAGTAGGGGACCAAGTTATCTTGTCAACGGTGTCCGGCACAACGCGTATTCGTAGCCGCGTAGGCATCTAATTTCATAAGTTGTTTATGAAATTTTGTTGACAAATCTGGCAAAATAGATTAAACTAGCCACCTTCCCTTTTTAGGGATTGGTGGCAGTGGATATGACAAAAGAAAAAATTTTGATTTTGGATTCAACGTTGCGTGATGGCGAACAAGCGCCAGGGGCCGCCATGACCCCTGCCCAAAAAGTCAAAATCGGATGCTCTTTAGCTGATTTAGGTGTAGATGTGTTGGAGGCGGGTTTTGCCGCTTCTTCCTCGACTGATGCGCAAGTTATTTATCGTTTAAGTCAATTATTGCCTCAACGCGGGGTGGTTGTAGAAACATTGGCCAGATGTTGCCCCTCGGATGTTCAAATTGCTGCTCAAGCGTTGGCGCCTGCCATTCATCAAAATGCAGGTCAAATTCGGACCTTTATTTCTACTAGTGATATGCATATTAAGTACAAAATGCAAACAACGCGTGAAGAAATTTTAAAAATGATTGATGCTAGTATCCGGTATGCTAAGACTTTTACCGACAATGTCGGATGGGCCGGTGAAGATTCTTCACGGGCAGATGTCAATTTTTTGGCAGAGTGTGTTAAAACGGCGTTGGCGGCAGGGGCAAAGACAATTGCTTTATGTGATACAATAGGAATTTTAGTTGATACGCAAATGCAAGAATTGATGGAACAAGTGCGTGCGCTGGTTAAAGCTCCAGATGACATTATTTTTTCTGTGCATTGTCATAACGATAAAGGATTGGCAACCGCTAATTCATTATTTGGATTAAAAGGTGGTGCAAGACAGGTTGAATGCTGTATCAACGGATTAGGGGAACGTGCTGGTAATGCCGCCTTGGAAGAAATTGTGATGGCTATCCAATCGGGACCAGACAGGTATCCTTTTACAACCAATATTAAAACGGATAAATTACAGGCAGTATCGCGCATGGTTGCTAAATTTTCCGGGATTCCCGTGTGCCCTAATAAAGCGGTGGTTGGCAGTTTGGCATTTTCTCATGCTTCGGGTATTCATCAAGATGGTTTAATTAAGGCTTGGAAAATGAATCTGGACAATATGTATGGCGCTATCAATGCTTCAGATGTGGGCGCTAAGGACAAGATTGTCATTACACGGCATAGTGGTGTCAGTGGGGTGTTGTATGTATTGCAACAACAAGGACTGAATCCAACAGATGCAGAAGCCCATGAAGTTTTGCGCCGTGTTAAAAATCATCGTTCTGGTACCAAGATTTTTGATTCTCAAAAAATCGTTGAGATGTATCGGGATGTGCAGGGCGAGTTTAGTCAAAAAGCGATTATTCTTGACAAAAATTAAGTAATTGTATATACTATAAGCCCAATTGATAGGAGAGAACATGTGCGATCAAGTTGAAAGCAAGCCTGTTCAAAAACAGAAGTCGCAAATAGATATTGATGTTGCTGCAAAACGTCGCCATTTGGAACGTATGCGTCAGCGCTGGCTTCGTTATGATTCAGAAGCTCATCAGCTTCGCGATCCTACTCTTATGGAATTACTGATGTTGGAAAAGCTTATCAAAGAAAATTAGATTTTACACACGATACGGTTTGTGAATAAAAGGTCTGTCAAATGCCCCATTCAAACGGGGCCTTTTGCCAATTCCGACATCAATTCGCTTGCATTGCCATTTGGCTTATTGTGTCTTATCGCTTTACGCGTTTAAACTGACCGCCGGACAGTTTCCCTTTGCGCAGTGGCGAGGCGAGGTGTGCAATTCACGAACTTTTGATGTTGCTATTTACCTTATAGATTGATATAATGAGACAAAGGAGAAATTGTATGAGAAGTAAACTTTTTTATCCAAATTACGATCATTCTATCTTGGGGATTCCTAATTCCTTACTGCGCTATTATGGGGCAAAGGCGCATCATACCTCTTTGCCAATCTTGGATCAACTGTTAAAGAAAAACTATAAAAATGTTATCTTAATTATTTTGGATGGAATGGGGGTAGATATGTTGCAACACAACTTATCCCCATTGTCATTTTTAAGGCGTCATATCAAGACAAAAATTTCCTCTGTTTTTCCATCTACAACTGTTGCGGCCTTTACAGCTATTTCTAGTGGCAATTCTCCCATTGAACATGGACGATTAGGGTGGGCACCTTATTTTAAAGCTTTAAATCGTGTTGTGGAACTCATTCCTGATACAGATTTTTATACAGGGGAAGCGGTGAAAGTCAATGTTATAAAGAAAATGTCTTATACCCATATTTGTAACCAAATTGCTCATGCTAATAAGGATGTTTATTGTAGCAAAATTTTCCCATCTTCTGAAGGTTGGTTTAAAGAGTCAAAAGGGGCATCTGATTTTAATCAATTTTGTCTTAAAATCAAACAGCAAAGTCTAAAGAAAGGTCGTCAATTTATTTTTGCCTATTGGCCCGATCCGGATCATGTAAGTCATAAGCGTGGACCTTATTCTCTGGAAGTTCAAAAAGTTTTAAAAGATTATAACACACAAATAAAACAATTATGTGCAGGATTAAAAGATTCTTTGGTTATTATATCTGCAGATCATGGTCATATTGAAAATCAAGATATATTCTTAAATGATTATCCAGATTTAATGGATTGTTTGTCTGTGCCATTATCTTTGGATATGCGAACTCAGGCTGTGTTCTTAAAGCCAAACAAGGAAAAAACTTTCTTACAATTGTTTAATCAATATCTTGCAAAAGATTTTCTGTTGATAAAAACTCAAAAAGCATTGGAAATGAATTTATTTGGACGTGGAAAACCACACCCTTCGGCTAGAGGTTTTTTGGGCGATTACCTGATTATGTCTAAAAGAGAAAAAAGTTTGGTACAAAGATTTCCAAATGATCCTTATAAACTGATGATAGGAGCACATTCTAGTTTAACAAACAAGGAAATGCTTGTGCCATTAATTATCATAGAAAAGAAATGAAATGGAATTGAAATTTGAGCCTCCCAGAATGCCTATATTGAAAACGAAGGAAAATTTATGAAATTGGTTCGTAAATTTGGAAAATTGGCTGTTTTTGGAAAGTGAATTTACGAACTATCATAAGTGGTTAAAAATAAAAGAAAAAACGCCCGTAAAAGGACGTTTGCACTTAGTGGCGAGGCGAGGTGTGCAATTCACGAACTTTTGACTTGACGACATTTTTGAATGTACCCATCTTTGTACTATGTGTAGGGATTAAGCCCGACCTATGTCGTCATCAACAATAGAATAGAGTGTATGTTTCTTCTGCCCAGCACACTTTTTTAAGCAAGCCGATAAATGAGAGACTGGTTCTGTTCCTCTTATCCACTTCTGTAAGTCTTGGATATGAGATTTTTCATACTCGGTTAAGGATTTTTTATCTTGCAATTTTTTCAACATCTCCTTTGATAATGTGTTCACTAATCTGACAGGATTGACAATATTGAGGCGCCCATTTTTGCTTGCTGTTTTTAATCCCAATTTCCAAAAATCTTCAAAAGTTAAATCAGGATCAACCTGCTTGGCCAGCAAAAACAAGGCAGATTCATAAGGTTTAATCCAGCTCCATCCGCCGGCACTTTCATGAAGATATTCATCAGGACGAACATGGGATGCAACCGTCCTATGACACATTGGGAAAGAAAGGGTGTCTTTTTGATATTTATCTTGAAAAAAATATGCTTCTTTATAGCCTGTTATATCATCAGCGGATTTTGAAATGTCTCGATCTAGTCCGTGTTCCTTCAGCCCTTCCCGCTGAATTCCCGTATGATTAACAACAATGCCTGCTTCTTGACACTTATCTAAAACAGCCTTCATTTGTGCAAAATCATCTGCTTGGGGTTCAGTTAAATCCCAAGAAACAGAAACAATTTTAATTTTATCTTGTTCTGGTAAACGAGCATTGATTTCTAAAATACGTTCTAAGGCTTGAATATAGTATAAATATGTTTGTTTGTCCTTAGATGTATACATGCCATCTGGACAATTCTTTTCAAAAGAATTTGCCGCTAACAGATAGAGTTTTGCTTTCGGTGCAACACCGCAAGTTTTTCCAACCGAAATAGAACTGACAGCTGATGCATGCATAGAAGCATAAGGATTCTCTCCATAACCAAATGTTTCATAATAAACAATATTATCCTCATATTCTGGATGGCGCATCATGGGAGAATCAATAATAGCCATACTCATCCCAGTTCCGTCTAGCCCCAATTGATGTAAAGCTCTAAGTCCTAAACCAGGATTTTTACCTCCTTCCAAAACCTGTTCCGGATTAAAACCTTTTGGTTTTTTACCCCATTTTGTTAGAGAAGTGTAGGAAAACATGTCTGCAGGATAAGCGGACAAATCATATTGGTCAGCATCAAAACCACACATAGATAGAACCCATTGATTTTGAAGTGTTTTTGTTTGAATATCTTCTAACTTTGGTGGAAAATCATTCTGACATGCAGGATACCAAGTTGTCGGTGCGTTTTGACTGAATTTAATTTGCGATTTCTTCATGTTGTTTTGCCTTTCGTGTTTAAATCTATTCGAACATAAAATCATGCTTAAATCAACTACTTTTTCTGGGATTGGAATTTTGTGCGCCCAGAGGGCCTATATTGATTTCAAAGGAAAATTTGTGAGATTGGTTCGTAAATTTGAAAAATTGGTTGTTTTTGACAGTTGTACATTCGAATCCGCACAAGCGCTTGGTAATAAAAGAAAAAACGCCTATAAAAGGCGTCTTACATTTGATGGCGACCCTAGGCGGATTGCAAGGGATAAATCCCTTGTCCTCGCTTTACTCGGAC
>JAGCYU010000004.1 GCA_017960645.1 Alphaproteobacteria bacterium
AAATCTTTCAAATGGCCGTCTAAGTAAGGGCGCTGGGAGTGCTGCCACAACCAGAGCCTATTCGGGGAATACACTTGCTATTTTGCCTTTTTGTGAAGAGTGATGAACTTGAGTGTAAAAGTGAAATGGACCTATTTTTTATTAAAAAAACAATAAAATCGTTGCATTTTTGTTGAAATCGTTCTACTCTGTTAAACAAAGGGGAGTAAGGATGGAAACTAAAAGCACTGCTATTAAAAATTTGGATCGCTTGTTACAACGGGTCGCTTTGGCTCAAGAAAAGTTTGCCGCTTTCCCGGAGGATAAAGTAGATGCTATTTTCCAAGCGGCTGCGGCTGCGGCCGATAAAGCGCGTATAGATTTGGCCGAAATGGCGGTTGCTGAAACAGGTATGGGCGTAGTGGAAGACAAGGTCATCAAAAATCATTTTGCCGCCGAGTATATATATAATAAGTATAAAAATGTCAAAACCTGTGGCATTATTAAATGGGATAAAGTGAATGGGATTAAGGTGTTGGCTGATCCCTTGGGTGTGTTGGCTGGTATTATCCCGACGACGAATCCGACTTCTACGGTGATTTTTAAAGCGCTTATTTGCTTAAAAACCAGGAATGCGATTGTTTTTTCACCACATCCGCGGGCAAAAGAATGTACAATCGCGGCAGCGAAGATTGTATTAGATGCGGCGGTCAAAGCTGGCGCGCCGAAAGATATTATTGCTTGGATTGACGAGCCGTCTGTAGAATTATCACAAGCTTTAATGACACATCCGAAAATTCAAACGATTTTAGCAACCGGTGGTCCGGGGATGGTGCGGGCCGCTTATTCATCTGGTAAGCCAGCATTGGGAGTAGGACCTGGCAATACCCCGGCTGTCATAGATGAGACAGCGGATATCATAAGGGCTGTGTCATCTGTGTTAATGTCTAAAACTTTTGATAATGGGATGATTTGTGCCTCAGAGCAATCTGTTATTGTTGTTAAGGATGTGTATGATGCTGTTAAAAAGGAGTTCGCTTATCGTGGTGCGTATTTCTTGAAAAAATCTGAAATTGCTAAGTTAGGTAAAATTATCTTAACAGATAAAGGGGTCAATCCCAAAATTGTGGGGCAGTCTGCCTATGATATCGCCAAGTTGGCTGGTATCAAAGTGCCTGAATGGACAAAGGTCTTGATTGCCGAGCAAACAGTATATGATAAGTCCAATCCGTATGCTCATGAAAAATTATCACCCATTTTAGCTATGTATAAGGCAAAGGATTTTGATCAGGCCATGGACATAGCGCTTGCTTTGATTCGTTTGGGGGGATTAGGGCATACAAGTGCGCTTTATACTGACGAGCGCAAACAAGATAGAATTGATGCTTTTGGTAAAAAAATGCCAACTGGACGTATTTTAATTAATAGTCCTTCATCACATGGAGGCATTGGGGATTTGTATAATTTCCGTTTAGAGCCATCTTTGACTTTGGGTTGTGGTTCTTGGGGTGGAAATTCAGTCAGTGATAATGTTGGAATTAAACATTTGCTTAATTATAAAACGATTGCCGAAAGGAGAGAAAATATGTTGTGGTATAAAGTGCCGCCCAAGATTTATTTTAAACGAGGGGCAACAGATTTGGCTTTGCGGGAATATCAAGGGAAAAAGCGTGCTTTTATTATTACAGACAGATTTTTGTTTGATTCCGGAGCTGTGCGGACTATTACAGATACGTTGGAAGATATTGGTACAGAATATGAAATTTTCTTTGACGTCAAACCGGATCCAACCTTGTCTACTGTTGAACAAGCCATGGTGATGGTGCGTTCTTATCAGCCAGATTTAATTATTGCTTTGGGCGGTGGGTCGCCTATGGATGTGGCCAAAATTATATGGTTAATGTATGAACATCCAGAAATTAACTTTGAAGATTTGTCTATGCGTTTTATGGATATCAGAAAGCGGATTTGTTCGGTGCCTGAGCTGGGAGAAAAGGCAAAGCTAGTTTGTATTCCAACAACGTCTGGAACAGGTTCGGAAGTAACGCCATTTTCTGTTATTACAGATGATAAAACACATGTCAAATATGCTATAGCTGATTATGCGCTTACGCCTTCTATGGCTATTATTGATCCAAATTTTGTAGATGATATGCCCAAAGGTTTAACTGCTGCAGGAGGTATAGATGCTTTAGTCCATGGGCTAGAGGCTTATGTATCTGTTATGGCAACTAATTTTACGAATTCATCGGCGCTAGAGGCTATTAAACAAATTTTTCGCTATTTGCCCGCTGCTTATAAAGAAGGTGCCAAAAATCCAAAGGCTCGTGAAAAAATGCATTATGCTGCTACAATCGCAGGTATGGCTTTTGCAAACTCATTTTTAGGCCTTTGTCATTCTATGGCGCATAAATTAGGAGCGATGTACAATATTCCTCATGGAATTGCAAATGCTTTTTTGATTTGCCAGATTATTCGTTTTAATGCAACGGATTGCCCTAAAAAACAAGCGGCGTTCCCTCAATATGCGGCACCAGAGGCCAAAAAACGGTATGCTCAGATTGCACATGTGTTGTACTTGGGCAATAAAAAGTCAACAGAAGATGAGCGCGTGGAATTGTTAATCAAAGAAGTGGCAAAGTTGAAGAAAGCAATAGGTATTCCTGATTCTATTCGTGCATGGGGTGTTGATGAAAAGACTTTTAAGAAAAATTTAAACGCCCTGACACGGTTAGCCTTTGATGATCAATGTACAGGGGCTAATCCTGTCTATCCTTTGATGAAAGATATTAAACAGATTTATTTGGATGCCTTTGAAGGAAAATATTAAAATAGTGCTTGCATATTTTTTTGAAATCAAGTAGAGTTGTCTTAGCAACAAAAGGAGTTACAAGATGACCAAGGCTGAAAGTGTAAAAGAATTTGTGGAACGCGTTGATGCTACAAAAAAGAAAAATCCAAAAGATTTGTCTTCGGATCAGGATTTAACCATTGCCATTATGAATTTGATTTCTATTGAGGAACATTTGATTTTTTCTGGTGCAAAAACTGGTAAAACTTCTTTTTACGATATGGTTAAGGATGTGCGTGAATTGCGCAAAAATCTTATGCAAAAAATTATTCCCAGCTATGAAGGGGAAGTCTGGTGTATCTCCAAGCATTTGTTGGCAACAGCTATGCGTTTGATGGAGGTTGGTACAAAACAACAATCTATGGGGCATGATAAAGAAGCCTATGAGTTATTTACATCTGCATATGATTTATACTGTTTGTTTTGGGGGTTAAATATGAATCTAGTGGATGCCAAGGATATTTCATGGAAGCCAGATAATTTAGAAGATATTAAAAAAGAGGTGGCATCTTTGAAAGTGAAAACTACAGAGGTTGAGCAGAAGCCAGAGGTCCCTGCATCTAATACGATGTTTGGGCGTTTAAAATCTATTGTGCGTAAAGCGGTTGATTGTTGTATTGAATAGGAGAGATATATGAAAAGATTATTGATAGTTTTAGCTGCCTTTATAGCCGCTTGTGCTACTTTCTATGCGGTTATAAATAAAACCGAGGTGCCTGTTGAAACCAAAAGTGCAACGGTAGAGTTAAGTATGGACAAGGTATATTTGTTTACGAAAAAAGGTTGCCCTTATTGTTCTATGGCTGTGAACTATATTAAGCAAAATCATCCGGATTTTCAGATTGAAATTTTGGATATTTTGGAAAGTCAGATTAATCGGGAGATGATTATTGCATGTGCAAACCGTTTTGGTATTCCTTTAGATCATCTTGGAACACCGTTGATTTGTATGCCCAATGGTTTTATATTAGGTTGGGGAGGGGATGCACCAAAACGCTTTGATGATTATGTCAAAGGCCAGCAACCTCAGGCTGAATAGATGATTAAAAAAGGGATATTTATTTTGAGTTCATTGCTTTTTGCAGCTTCCGTTTATGCGGCTCCATTGAAATTGATGGTTTATGGAGATAGTTTGAGCGCAGGGTATCAATTACCTCAAGATGATTCTTTTTATACTCAGTTGGAAAAATCCCTTCAATCAGAGGGGGAGAATGTCCGTGTTCTAGATTACAGCAAAAGCGGAGAGACATCTGAGGGTGGTGTGGCTAAAGTAACCGCTGCATTAGATATGGAACCAGATGCTGTTTTGTTGGAATTGGGTATTAACGATATTTTGCATGGTGTAAGTGTTACAGCTACACAGAAAAATTTACAAAAAATTATTGATGCATTTAAAGAAAAAGAAATTCCTGTGTTGTTGGTGGGAATGGAGGCTCCTGTTTTAATGGATCTGTCTTATAGGAAGTCTTTCAAGAATATGTATCAATTTTTGGCTCAGAAAAATGATTTGATGCTTTATCCTTTCTTTATGAATGGGTTATGGAATGATAATGGAAAACATAAAGATTATGCTTATTTTTTATCTGATTTAGTACATCCGTCGGCTCAAGGAGTTGCTATTATAACCAAAAATATTTTACCAACGGTTAAAAAGTTTTTAAAAATCCATTTCCCAGATCGTAAATAAGGTTTATATTAATAAGTTACAAAAAATAATAACGCATTGTTTTTATAAGATTTTTTTATGTTTTATATTTTTTAGGTATTTTTTTATTAAAAAAGTGTTGACAAAAAGTAAATAATGTATTAAAATAAGCTCATCCTGTGTAAGGCAGGACCAGATGTTTGTGTCATTTAGTCTCCCTATATCAACAGACATCTGCGTGAAAAACGAGATTCCTCCCCCTTTTTTTTATTCTCGTTTTTTGCAAAAGACCCCTTGGTTTGAGTGTTTAGACCAAGGGGTTGTTTTTTTTACCTTGAGATATTGACTTTATGGCGATTTTGATGCATAATATATGCCATCTTGTTTTGTGTACAGAAAGGAATAATATGTTAGATAAATCTTTTAATCCTCAAGCCGTTGAAGCTGCTATTTCAAAAAAATGGGAAGACAAAAAATTATTTGCCTGTCATCCAGAATCGGATAAGCCCGGCTTTTGCATTGTTATTCCCCCTCCTAATGTTACAGGAAATTTACATATTGGTCATGCTTTGAATAATTCAATCCAGGATGTTTTGGCACGTTATAAAAGAATGAAAGGATTTGATGTTTTATGGCAACCAGGTATGGATCATGCGGGAATTGCAACGCAAATGGTGGTAGAACGTATGTTGGGGAAACAGGGAATTTCTCGTCATGATTTAGGGCGCGAGAAGTTTGTTGAAAAAGTTTGGGAATGGAAACAAGAATACGGCGGCCAAATTTTGAATCAATTACATCGTTTGGGATGTTCTGCTGATTGGGATAGAACCCGTTTTACAATGGATGATGGATTGTCCCGTGCTGTACGCCAAATTTTTGTTCAAATGTACAAGGATGGGTTGATTTACAAAGATAAGCGTTTGGTGAATTGGGATTCTAAATTACAAACGGCTATCTCGGATTTAGAGGTCGTACAAAAAGAAACTGTTGGAAAAATGTGGTATTTCAAATACCAAGTTGAAAAAGATCCATCTGAAACTATCATGATTGGTACAACGCGTCCTGAAACTCTGTTTGGGGATACAGCTGTGGCAGTGAGTGCAGACGATGAACGCTATAAGCATTTGATAGGCAAAAATGTGTTGATTCCTATTATTAACAAGCCTATTCCTGTTGTGGCAGATGAACATGCAGATCCAACCAAAGGGACTGGTGCAGTAAAAATTACACCGGCTCACGATTTTAACGACTTTGAAGTCGGTAAGCGTCATAATTTACCTATGGTTAATATTTTAGATAGATTTTCTAAGCTCAATGAAAATGTTCCCGAAAAATATCGGGGAATGGAACCATTAGAAGCTCGTCCACTAGTATTAGAAGATATTAAGGCATTGGGTTTATATGATCATGAAGAGGATAATCCTATGACTATTCCTCACGGAGATCGTTCTGATGTGATTATTGAGCCGTGGTTGACAGATCAATGGTTCGTAGATACACCTAAATTGGCTGCAACGGCCATTGAAGTTATTGAAAACGGAGAGTCTAGATTTGTTCCTAAAAACTGGGAAAATGGGTATTTTGAATGGATGCGTCACATGCAGCCATGGTGCATTTCTCGTCAATTGTGGTGGGGGCATCGGATTCCGGTGTGGTATGCACCAGATGGTACACAGTTCTGTGAAATAACGGAAAAAGAGGCTTTGCGCGCAGCTGAAAAATATTTTGGTCATCCTGTTGAGTTAACTCAAGATCCAGATGTACTTGATACTTGGTTTTCATCTGGTTTATGGGCTTTTTCAACTTTAGGGTGGCCCGATGAAACGCCAGAACTCAAAAAATATTATCCAACATCAGTCTTGGTAACTGGTTTTGATATTATTCCGTTCTGGGTGGCTCGTATGCTGATGATGTCTATGTATGTCATGAAGCAAGTGCCATTTAAAGATATATTTATCCATGGATTAGTCCGCGATGAACATGGCCAAAAGATGTCAAAATCAAAAGGCAATGGGATAGATCCTTTGCAAATGTGTGATAAATATGGGACTGATGCTGTTCGGTATGCTTTGTTAGCGCAAGCTGGCCATGGGCGTGATGTGTTGGTAGGTGATACAACTATTGAAAATGCGCGTAATTTCATCACAAAAATATGGAATGCAGTGAAGTTCTGTGAAATGAATAATTGTCACTTGGACCCTTCTTTTAATCCCGGGACTATCAGATTGACATTGAACAAATGGATTGTAACACGTTTAGCAGAGGCCGTTGAAAAAATCGGTGCTGCTATAGAGACTTATTCTTTTAACGATGCCACTGGGACTTTATACCACTTTATTTGGGGGACATTCTGTGATCGCTATTTGGAAGCTATTAAACCAATTTTCTATGGTAGTAACCCAGAGGATCAAGCCGAGACACGGGCTACAGTTGCTTTGGTGCGGGACTCTTTATTACAAGTAATTCAACCATTTATGCCATTTTTGGCAGAAACTTTATGGACAGAAACAGAAACGCGTTCACAGATGATTATGGAAACAACTTGGCCAGAGTTGAAGGCTTATAAGGATGAAACCGCTGCTAAACAAATTGATTGGTTGTTTGATTTGATCGGGGCAGTGCGTTCTGTTCGTGCAGAAGTAAATATTCCAGCGGCAACAAAAATTTCTTTGAAAATTAAGGGTGCAACAGCTGATCAACAAGATCAAATTCAAAATCAAGCCGTTTTAATTCAAACACTGGCGCGTGTGGAAAGTTTTGAGTTTGCGAATGAACCTATAACAGGGGTGATTTCAGAGGTTTTTGATGGAATGACTTTGCAGATTCCGTTGCTGGGAGTGATTGATGTGGAAGCAGAGAAAGCGCGTTTGATTAAAGAAATTGAAAATCAATCTGCTTTTGTTGAAAGGACAAAAATACAATTGGAGAATCAAGCTTTCATTGCAAAAGCGCCAGAGAAAATTGTATCCGCCAAACGTCTTTCTATGGAGGAAGCGGCAAAATCTGTGGAAAAAATGCGCGATGTGTTAGCACATTTAAGCTAAAAATGGTAACATTTATCCCCCTTTATTAGGGGGATTTTTATCTGTTAAATAGCTTTTCAATATCTTTGAGTTGTAATTCAATATAGGTTGGGCGGCCATGGATACATTGACCTGAGGTCCCGCAGGCTTCCATTTGTCGGAGCAGGGCATTCATTTCATCAATAGACAATACTCGGCCAGCACGTACCGAGCCATGACAGGCAATGCGTGCACAAATGTCTTTCATTTTGTCTTTTAATAGAATGGTATCGTCAAAAGTTTTTAAAGTATCTACTAAGTCTTGAATTGTTTTTTTGATATCTGTTTTATCTAGTAGTGCGGGGATTTCACGAACAGCAATACTGTCTGTGCCAAATGCATCTAAAACCCATCCCATATCTTTTAATTCTTGGGCTCGCGTATTGAGTAGAGCCACTTCTTCTAGTTTCAGATCAACAATTTCTGGCATGAGTAACAGCTGAGTTTGCGGATGCTCTCCTATTTGTGCCATCATTTTTTCATAGGTCAAACGTTCATGAGCGGCATGTTGATCAACAATCACAATACCATCTTGGGTTTGAGATACGATATACGTTTTGTGTATTTGTGCTTTAGCAAAACCTAGAGGAGGAAAGTCATCAGAAACAGGCGTTTCCTTAATTGCTGGGGCTATTTTCGTATTCTCATAAGCCTTGACTTGATATGAATCATTCATTTGTAGAGTGTGTTGCACAGGGGCTGAGTAATAAGATGGATTTTTGCTTGTTGTCGTTGGGCGATAAGGAGCTTTCTGTAATTGGGGTGTAGTGTCTAAAGCGCCAATATTTAAGGTTGTTGCTGTTTTATTGCCATGTTCGGCAAGGGTGTTGCGCAAGCTGGCTACCAACATACCACGAATACGTGCGCTGTCTGCAAAGCGGACTTCTGTTTTAGCAGGCGATACATTCACATCAACACTATGTTTTGGAACAGATAAGAATAATGCCAACACGGGATGGCCGTCGCTGCCATGCCCCATTAAGCCTTGATAAGCTCCTCGAATTGCACCTAATAAGATTTTATCCTTGACGGATCGGCCGTTGACAAAAAGATATTGTTCTGTACTTGTGGGACGTGTATAGGTTGGAAGGCCTATAAAACCAGATAGTTCCAAGTCTTCATACTGTGTTTGAACGGACAAAGCATTGTCCTTAAATTCATGTCCAATCACCATTGCTACACGATCAAATAAATTGTTCGTTGCTGGATAAAAAGCTAACTTGCGATTTTCATTGTTTAGCGTAAAGGTAATTTCTGGATGGCTCATCGCTAATCTATCTAAAACCTCACGAATAGCACTTTGTTCACTTTGTTCGGATTTTAAAAATTTTAACCGAGCAGGGGTTGCATAAAATAAGTCACGTACCTCAATCGTTGTTCCAATTTTGCAAGGAACAGGCGTTGGCGATTGTGCTTTGCCTCCTTCTACAAGTAATTGCCAACCAGAATCCATATCTGCTTTACGTGAAATTAACTTCATCTTGGCGACAGATGCAATAGAAGGTAAAGCTTCGCCACGGAAGCCTACAAAATTGATATCCAACAGGTCATCCGAAGGGAGTTTGCTGGTTGCATGGCGCTGAATAGCTAGTTCTAATTCGTCGCGTGTCATGCCATATCCATTATCTGTTACAGCAAAATATGATTTTCCCCCCTTATCAATGGTAACATCAATTTTATCGGCACCTGCATCAATGGCATTTTCCACCAATTCTTTAATTGCAGAGGCAGGACGTTCTACAACTTCACCAGCTGCAATTTGATTGATTAGATTAGGTGGTAGTACACGAATTGTCATGATATATTAAGCCCTTTCTTGGCGGATTTTTGCTATTAAAGCATTGGTTGAACTATCATGGTTAAGTTGTTGATTTTTATTTTGTAATTCTGGTAAAACTTTTTTAGCCAACTGTTTTCCCAGTTCAACGCCGAATTGATCAAAAGAATTGATATTCCATAGCACTCCTTGGACAAAAACTTTATGCTCGTACATAGCAATCAATGCCCCAAAGGTCTTGGGCGTAATTTTGTTAATCAATAAGACATTGCTTGGCCGATTTCCCGTAAATGTCTTATATGGGATTAAGTCTTCATCCACGCCTTCTTCGCGCAATTCTTCAGGTGTTTTTCCCTGCATTAAAGCTTCCGCTTGTGCCACAACATTAGATAATAAGATATCATGGTGAGCTCCTGTTTCATTTAAAGAGTGAATAGGGGCAATAAAGTCCACAGGAATCAAGTGTGTGCCTTGGTGAATCAGCTGATAAAACGAATGTTGCCCATTTGTTCCTGGTTCTCCAAACAAAATAGGACCAGTTGGGTAAGAAACAGGCTGACCATTCTTATCAACACCTTTGCCATTGGATTCCATATCCAGTTGTTGTAAATAGGCTGGCAGGCGGTGTAAATATTGATCATAAGGCAATACCGCATAACTTTCTGCGCCTAAATAATTTACATACCACGCTCCTAATACCCCCAAAACAACAGGTAAATTTTGTTCAAAAGGAGTGCTTTTAAAGTGCATATCCATTTCATAGGCGCCTTCCAGCATTTGGATAAAGTTATCATATCCAATGCCAATCATTAAACTGAGGCCAATGGCAGACCACATCGAATAGCGTCCACCGACCCAGTTCCAAAAAACAAACATATTATCCGGATTGATACCAAATTGCTTCACTGCTTCTGTGTTGGTAGAGACGGCAACAAAATGTTTGGCAACAGCGTGATCTCCAAGGGCTTTGACTAACCAATCACGAGCCGTATTGGCATTTGTCATGGTTTCTTGAGTTGTAAAGGTTTTACTGGATACAATAAATAAAGTGTTTTCTGGTTCGCATACATGCAAAGTTTCTGAAATATCTGTTCCATCAACATTGCTGACAAAATGAAAGTTGATGTCTTTTGTATGGTAGAATGCCAAGGCATCTGAGGCCATACTTGGACCTAAATCTGATCCTCCAATCCCGATGTTGACTACATCCTTAATCTTCTTTCCTGTAGCTCCCGACCAAGTTCCACTGCGTACTGCATCAGAAAAAATATGCATTTTTTCCAGAACTTGATGAACATCTGGCATGATGTTTCGTTCATCAACAAAAATAGGCTCATTTGATCGGTTGCGCAAAGCTGTATGCAAAACAGCTCGATTTTCCGTTGTATTGATTTTTTCACCATTGAACATAGCTTGGATGGCTTTGTCAAGTCCAGATTCTTTGGCCCATTGGAACAAAAGGTCCATTGTTTCTTGATCAATCAAATTCTTTGAATAATCCAATAAAAAATCATTAAAGGAAATATGAAATTTATCAAAGCGTTTGGGATCTTTGTCAAAAGCTTGACGTAAATTAAAACCTTTTATTTTTTTTGCTTTTTGTTGTAACTCAGGAATTATATTCATTTTGTTTCTCCTTGAGGAATCTTATTGAATTCTGGTGGAATGATAATAGATTGTCCGTTAACAATTTGTGTATCATCCAACGGAGGTTTTTTAGGGCTGCAAGCTGCAGTACATGCTAATAAAAATAAACATAATAATATTTTCATTTTTTTCTCCTTAGAATTTGTAATAGAATTAATCCTGCTCCTATACAAATGGCACTATCTGCTATATTGAAAGCCGGAAAATGATATTTTTGCCAATAAAAATCCAAAAAATCAATGACTGCACCATAACGCAGTCGATCAAAAACATTTCCCAATGCACCACCTAATATCATGGCCAGAGCTATTCGTACCAAATGGTCTCTTTCTTGACGTATCATATAAATGATGCCTAAGCAAATAGCAAGAGCCAATCCAATCAATAGCATAATACCTAATTCAGAATGGGCTGTGAGCATAGAAAAGCTGACTCCGGAATTATAAGTTAAGTAAAAATTAAAAATAGGCAAAACCTTTATAGGTTCATGAGCAACCAAATATGTAGTTGCTATCCACTTGGATATAAAATCTAATACAAAAATGAATAGAGAAATCAGATATATCATTAGTAGTCCAGACGAATCCCCTCCCAATCTGTATGCCCAACATCCGGCACAACTTTAACGACAGCAGATTTAGGATTGTGCATTTTTGATACAAAACGTTCCACCAATCGTCTTGGCGTTATTTTATCATCGGATCCAACATAATGTATTTGTGGAATAGTAGAGAGCGTTGCTAAATTATCAGCAGGATTGGTTGCATTGAAAGGAATCAAAATGTCATTATAATTGGCATAAGCGCGCGTGTCGGTAATCCCTGCAATGGTAATAACACGAGATACAGGTAGCTTTGAGGCCAATTCCAAAGCAACAACTGCTCCACCATCATAACCAATCAGTTCAATAGATGGGGCACGGTATTTGCGTATCAAATATTCTGTTAATTCTTGCATTTCTTGCATGATGTCAGAATCAAATCTGTCTTTGGCGTAAATATTTGGTTTTGAAGTACAAATTCTGTCTTCGCTCCATTGACATGGTCTGGAGGCATATATGACATTAGGTGTGTCGTCTATTGAAGCAAAATATTTGGCCACTTGATAACGCGGGTTGGGATTTCCATCACCTTCTATATATAAACGAAAAGGTTGATCAGGTTGAATGGTGTCCTTTACCCAAACAGCTAATGAAAAATGCTCGTTTTGTATTTGGCGTTCCTCAAAACCTTCCGGATTTGGTTTTACAACACAACCTGTTAATAAAAACACCAGCGCAATCAGCATTTTTTTCATATAATTTCCTCCATTTGCATTGTTTGAATCCATAGTAAGTAACTCTTGACCATCTTATCAGGAAAAATTTGTTTTAGCAAGCCTTTATACGCATTCAATTGCATTTTATAGGCTGCGGGTATTTCTGAAGGGACGTATCTGTTTGTTTTAAAATCAATAATTAAAACTTCCCTTTCTTTTATAATCAGGCGGTCAATTTGTCCAGAAATGGGCATGTTGTTCCATTTACCAATGACGGGAACCTCTGCCAATGAATCAGGTCCAAATAATTCTTGGAATTGCGGATTGTGAAAAATATCCAACAGATTTGAGGGAAGTTCTATATCTGGTGGCGTCATAAGTTGCAAAATTTCTGACCATTTTTGTGGAGGAATGGTAGGAAGTAGCTGTAATAATTGGTGAATAAATGTTCCGCGCTTTAATGCTAACAATCTGTCGGTATCCATAGGCGATGCATTCATGTCATCTATATCTTCTGTTGCAAGTTTGCTTGGAGATATTGGTGTAGGGACAGTATGTTCTGGAGAAGCTGGCTTATTGACCCAATCTGGTAGTTCATCAAAATCAAATATTTTTTGTTTTTGCACTTTTCTTTTGGGATCTTTACTTTGTTGTGATGCCCACCTTAAAATAGGTTCTTTGGTTCTACCTGTGACTCCTAGGGCTTGGACAATTAAATCATACCAGTTATTTTGCATAGCTGGTTTTCGTGGATTATAGCCAGCAATATATAATCTGTCTGAAGCACGAGTTAAGGCCACATATAATAACCGTCTTTTTTCTTGGGCTAATAACTCTTGCTGTTTTTGATTTAAATTTTGTGTTTCCGTAACGTGCATTGAAGTACTAGGGACTAACACAGGCAATCCATTTTCTGTCCATATAATGTTTCCCCCGTGTGACGATTTACTTTCCACACCGCGTGTATCTGGTAAAAAGACGATATTTCCTTGCAATCCTTTACTTCCATGCACAGTCATAATACGTACAGCATTTGTGGTGTTTTCCTCTAAATCACGTTTAATTTCTATTTCTTGGTTGTATAACCAATTTAAAAAGCCATATAAAGAAGGGGCCTCTGTTTCTTCAAATTTAAGGGCTAAATTTAAAAATTCATCTAATGCTTCATTGACTTCTAAGCCCAAACGAGCGATGAAATTTTTTCGTCCGTGAAAAGCCCCTAGAACCGTTGAGTAAAATTCAAATGGGGGTACCGTATCTGCCAAGTTCATGATTCGCTTTAAAGTATTGGCTGGTTCAGGGAAAAGAGTTTGTACCTGTTGCCATACAGAAGATGGACGATTGATACAGGCTTGATATACTTGATCTTCTGTGAATCCAATCAGCGGACTTTTTAATACACAGGCTAAATTCAAATCATTATTTGGTTGTAAAACAAATTCTGTAAGTGCCATTAAATCTTGAACAGCAATGTAATCTGTAAGATTCATACGATCCACGCCGGCCACAGGAATATGGCGTTTTTGTAAGGCTTTGACGAAGGGAATCATCATTGGTTGGCGTTTTTGTAGCAAAATTAAAATATCACCCGCTTGAATGGGACGTCCCTGGGATTCCAAGGTGTCGTGCCCAATCATACTGGCAATTTTATCCGCAATTTTATCAATTAGTCGTTGCATGGCAGAAGCATTTTCTACACGCTCAACAGGCGGTTTCCAAGGGGGGAGGGTGTCTTGTGCTTTTGGTTCTTCCAGTGGCCAGATTTCGACCAATCCACCATCTTGAACGCGGTTAACCAGATGGACAGCCTGTTCTTGATTAAATAACACGCCATCTTTGGCATTTTGAGATTGCAAAACCGTATTAACAAGTCTTAAAACAGGTTCTGTTGATCGGAAAGAATAATTCAATGGTATGTCCATAAAGGTGTTTTGAGATTGAACAATTCTTTCTGCAAAATGCTTTTTCATTCTTTCAAACTCAAAAGGATCTGCACCTTGAAAGCTATAGATGGATTGTTTTTTATCGCCGACAACAAATAATGTGCGTAACACTTCGGATTTGCCTTCACCAGAGAAGAACTCTTCTGCCAACATTCGGATAATGGCCCATTGATCGGGACTGGTATCTTGTGCTTCGTCAACTAAAATATGATTTAATCCACCATCTAGTTTAAATAGCACCCATGCGGCCATATCTGAACGTGTTAATAGTTTTTTTGTCTTATCAATCAAGTCATTATAATCTAAAAAAGCTTGATGTTGCTTGTATATGTCATATTGTTCCAAAACACGATAGGCAATCCTTAAAAATGCACGAGTTAATTGTACAAGCTCCCATTTTTTCACGTTTTCGTATGTTATATAGGCAGATTCTGCAAGTTCTGGATGTTTTGTTCTTGCAGGAACACTTCCATCTTTATTTAAATAGGTTTTACAATATTCATTCCATTCTTCATGTTGACAACAAGTTTGGATAATTTCATCTTTCGTTTGCCATTGTTCAATATGCAAATATTGTTTGATAGCAAAAATCACACTTTCAATACTGCCTGGATATTTGGATAATAATTGGCTGAGGCGGGAACGTTCAGATAATAAGTTTTTGAACAAAGGAATTAAATTTGTCATAGAAACGTAGTCGGATAATAATTGAACTTCCGATACTAAACTTTTATCAGCTAAGGTTTTATTTAATATATCCGTTAATATTTCGTTTGTTTTTAAATCATCTAAAATTTTAAAATGAGGTGGAACGTCTGCTTCCAACGGGAATTGCTTTAGTAATGATTGGCAAAAACTGTGTATGGTCATAATTTTCATCCCGCCGGGAATTTGTAAAATCTGGCTGAATAAAGATTTTGCTCGAGTGATTTGGTCTGAATCAGGTGTTTCCTGTGTTAATTCCTGTAAATCTTTGGAAAGGGTTGCTTCATCCATAATTGCCCAAGTTTTGAGCTTGTCCGTTAATCGATTACTCATTTCAGCAGCAGCCGCTTTTGTAAAAGTAATGCATAATATTTTATCTGGATTGCCATATTGTAAAAGCAATCGCAAGACGCGATCAATTAAAACCTTGGTTTTTCCAGTTCCAGCAGAAGCAGAAACCCAAACAGAATCAAAAGGATTGCTGGCTTGATTTTGTTCTAAATTGACAATCATGCTTCCTCCTGAAAATTGGTGTTCCATTCTTGGGAACGGGCTAAATGTTCATAATCATCGTATTCTGGTGCTTGGGAAGGAATAGGACATACCTCATAGGATGTTTGAGAATTGTTAAAAGTATGGATGAGTTCAATAAGTCCGATTCTAGCTTCTTCAATAATCTTTTTCAATTGATCTGTTGTTTTTTGAATTGAGACAACTTTGCCGCCATCCTCTTTTCCGCTCAGCGCCCAATAGGCAAGGTCGGATATAGGATGTGGGCCTGTTTTAAAGGCATCTTGTTGTGCCAACAATGCTTCCAAAGGTAATTGAGGGGCATAACCGGCCATGACTTCTTTAACACTTGGCATGGCAGATTGGGTTTTAAAATCAATAATGCCAGTTGAACCGTCTTTGTACAGCTGGATACAATCGGCTGTGCCAGATAAGGTAAATAGCTTGTCATCGACGGTGAGTTGAATTTCTGAATTGATTTCGGATAAGACTTTATCAATCAAAGGAACAATTTTTTGTTGTGTTTGAATGATGAAGTTGGCCATTTTTTCAAATTTTGGCCACAGGAAAACCTTATCGCCTTCTAATAAATCAGCTTCGGCAAATTGTTGTTTCCCTATGAGTAACAAGTCTTGAATATTGGTGCTTTTGGGGTGATTTTTGAAAAAAAGTTCTAAAATTTTATGTACCAAAGAGCCAAAAACGGCAGCTTTAACAGAATGTTCCAATGGGGTTAAGGGAATAAGCTTTAAAATATACCTTGCATATATGGCATAGGGATTTCGACGCCATAATTCAATGCGGGTGACGGATAAACCTTGGGGACGAACCTCCAAAGGCGGTGTTGGAGCAGGACGTTCTATGGTCTTAAATTGAGATGGCATGTTAACCAATGTTGCCAAATGAGCTTGATGTTCCACAAACGGGATATTGTTAATTTCGGCTACAGCTTTTAATCTTTCTATAAATCGAGATGGAATAGAGGGGGTGCCATTTACTTTTTGAGCGCGTGTTAAATATACTTCTGAAGCACATAGACAATGTAAAAAGTCCAGCGCTAATTCATCTATTTTTTGTTCCGGCAGGGGGATGCCCAATTGTTTTCTCATGCTGCAATTCAGCCATGGTCCTGCCTCAGGTATTGGAGGAAAGGTGCCTTCATTTAAACCGCCTATAATACATACATCCGGGTGGTATAATCTGGCCTCAATAGGGCCCAATATGTCCAATCTTTGTGTCATCCCGTATTTTGGTCGAACATTTGTTTGTTGCATAAATGTATTAAGTAATTGAGGGTAAGTGGTGGGTTCAATTTCGCCGATTATTTCTGCATAAGTTGACAATTCCGTGAATAAATCAAGGGCTGTTTGACCAATATCTGTTCCCCATAAACGTTCTTTTCCGCTTCGATCATGACTGGTTGCTAAGCTTTCTGCGGCTTTTAAATGTTCTGTTAAAAAGGTTTTGAATGGGACAAGAGTATTGTTTTCAAACAAAGATAAAAATGGAGTCAAATCTGTTTTTAGGTCAAAGCTCCACTTGCTTTTCTTTTTTCGAGCTTCATATTCTGCTTGTTTGACTTTTTGTCTAAAAATGGTTGGGTTTTGACCATCTGCAGCAAGCGGCGAATAAAGTAATGCCACAGCATGAGGGCCATCGGGATGCAGGGCAAAATCCGTTAATAATTGTAAAAAAATACCAACGGAAGTATGTACCAAAGGGGTTCCCGCTGAATCATCCAATAAAATATTCCAACGTTGCATTTGGGATATCACTTGTCTGGATAAATTTCTGTCTGTTGTGACCAAAGCTGCTGTTTTATTTGGCGTTTCCAATACTTGGCGTAATAATAATGCAATGGTCAAAGCTTCATTTTGAGCGGTGTCTGCAACAATTAAATGCACGTGTTCCAAAGCGTCTGACTTAAAAATGTTTGGTTGCCAAGTAACGTGTGCTAAAGCTTGAACGGCTATTGTTTCTTGTTTTGTTTGATAGTCATTTAATAAAACAGGATTTGGTACTTTCAATTTTTCGCATAGTGTTCGTACGGATTGTCCCAAAGATAAAGGAGCGTTTTCTTGAACGAGTCCATCTAAAATAATCCAATTTTTTTTATCTTGGCTCGCAGTTATTAAAAGCTCTTGTAAAGCTGGAAATGCCCCGTCAAGGCCAGCTAAGACAACAGGGGATTGTATGTCGGACAGGCGCTTTGTAAAGGCACGAATTAAACGAACCTTGCGGTCCGCAGGGTCTATTTGATTCCTTTCGGCTAAAATTTTTGGCCAATGTAAGTTGATAATATTCAAAAACTGAATTGTTTCTTGCCAATGGGCCGCAAAACGTTCAATAGGAACTAATTTTTCTAATTCTGCAAGTTGTAAATCAAATTGATAAGATAAGTCCAATAACTCTGTTAAACTTTCGGCTAATTGTACAGCTTTATCAAACGTCAAAATATTGGGTTTCGCTTGGCATAGCTTGGCCAGTAATAAAATGCGCTCCATAGAATCTATCGCCGGAGGAATTTCCGGATTTAAAGCTTCCAGTTCGTATAAGGGAATGAGCTGAGGTAATAATAAAGCTTCATCATGTTTTTGGGGCATAAAACTTTCTTTTATGATTTTTGCAGCCCGTTTTGTGGGAACCACAACTTGTACTTTTGCCAAGCCAAAAGGATCTGCTTGATATTCCTTTAACAATCGCTTGGTTAAAGATTCTGCTAAATTATCACTAAAGGTTGTTTTAAAAATCATAACGTACTCATTATATTACTTTAAACCTTCCACATGCATTAAGCGTCCTTGAGGTGTAATTTCAATAGTTATAGAAATATGTTTTTTTGGTAAAATGGATCCCAGTTTATCAGGCCATTCAATCAATGATAGTCCAGAACCAAAAGCATCTTCAATCCCAATTTCATACGCCTCTTCCGGAGATTTTAATCTATAAAAATCAAAATGATACAAGGGGTAGGCAGGGGTATCATAGGTTTGGAGGAGTGTAAATGTTGGACTTGGAACTTCGACTTTTTTCCCTAATAAAGTATGGACCAGAGCACGAACAAAGGTTGTTTTTCCAACCCCCAATGTTCCATAAAGAGCAACAATATCCCCCTGTTGAAATAGGGGCGCTAACTTTTGAGCTATTGTCATCATATCATCTTCAGTCGGAATAACAAAATCCACTTATACCCCCATTATAAGCTATTGTTTGATAAATGACGTTTGTTGCGCTGCATCCTCTTTATGAACCAAAACAATTGCTTTTTTCCCACCATAATAACAGGCAAATAAAATGCCTGCGATAACTAATATTTTAAAGACAAAAGAGGATATTCCCATTAAAAATTTAAGGGCAAAATAAGCAACTACTGTGGCTAGCGTAGAGACAGCAAAGATGATCGCAATATCTGGCCAAGGCTGAGATGTATGAAGCCCATTATACCATATATAACCGCCACCTAGGACAAGTCCAATCAAAAAAGCGTATGTCATGTTTTATTTCCTTCCACTGCGGCAGATTTTTCATTTTTCTTAGCAAGATAAAGTCCCATGAAATCAATGGGGTTAATTTGTAAAGACGGGAATCCTGCCTCTCGCATTGTATTACCAACAATTGCGCGGGCATATGGGAACAATAAACGTGGAACTTCCACTAACAGTAATGTTTCTATTAATTCTTGCGGTGCATCTAAGGTCACAGCGGCCCCATATGTTAATTCGCACAGGAAAAGTGTTTTTTGATCTGTTTTATTTGCACCTTTAATACGGATTGTTAAGTCAACAGTATAGTTTTTGTCTGTTTGGGTTTTATTTGCTCGTAAATCTATGTCAATTTTGATATCAGGCATTTGTTGCATGTCTGTTAAAGTCAAAGGCATATTGGGCGCTTCAAAGGATAAGTCCTTGATATATTGTGAATTTATTTGCATAGAAACTTGGGGTTGTGTATTATTTTCTGTCATTTTAAAAATCCTCTTGAAAAAAAATTAAAAGTTTGCTTTACTAAGTAAGTGTATTGTAGCTACAAAAAACAAAAAAGTAAAGGTAAAAATGACTTACGAGAACATAATTTTAGGAATTGTTATCTTATATTTGATTTATAAAATAGGCCATGCTATTCGTAAAACGGCACGTTCTTCTGGACATATGCGTATGTTATCAACGGTTAATGGGCGATTGGTAGAGTTGCAGCTGAAGGATGTTCCCAACTCTGTTCAAATGTTGTCCTCTTTGGTAGAACAAGATTTTTCTATTTTTGCAAAAATGGCGTTTAGTCGTATCAGCCAAGCGTTTGCCGCTGGGCATTTGAAAGAAATTAAAAATGAAATTACGCCTAAAGTGTTTCAAATCTTTCAAGAAGCTATTGCAAAGCGGGAAGCCAATAATCAGCATATGGAATATACGCTTATCAGCTTTTTAGACGCTCATGTAACTTGTAAAACTGATACAACAATTAGCGTTGAGTTCACAACAGAGCAGATCAATTTATTGAAAGATGATAAGCAACAGATCATTGAGGGAGATCCTATGTATGTTGCAACCGTCAAAGAAAATTGGACGTTTGAAAAACAAGCCAATAACAATTGGGTTTTATGTGCTGTTAAAGCAGGGGAGGGACAGTTTGCGTAAATTTTTAATCATGATACTTTGCTTAATGGTTGGGTGTTCTACTGGACATCAATTTTCTCAAGGAAGAGCCTTTAAATTAAGTGCCGTTTCGTGGGATGATTTAAAGGGGTGGAAAGAAGATAATTTATTAGAGGCATTGCCAGCCCTGAGGAAAAGTTGTCAAAAACCTGTTCAAATGTTTGAACGTTTTTGTCAGGGATTGGCGGGCATTTCAACCGAAACAGCCTTGCGTGCTCATATTGAAAAAACACTTGAGCCGTATCAGGTAAAATCTTATGGTCAAACAACAGGGAAGATTACAGGTTATTATGAAGCTGAATTGACAGGTTCTCGTGTACAGCGCAGTTCTACTCAATTGCCTATTTATGGGGCGCCAGAAGGATATGTGCAAGGCAAGTCCTATCCAACACGTAGTGCGATTTTCAGAAAATCTTTGGATGCCCCTATCATTGCGTGGGCCGATAATGAAATTGATCTTTTTATCATGCATGTACAAGGTTCTGGGCGTTTAGTGACGCCTGAGGGTGAAGTGATTCATTTGGGCTTTGCTGGAAGTAATGGGCGGAAATTTACGGGGTTAGGTGCTTTGATGCTCAGTATGGGGATTGCCCAAGAAAGTGCACGTTCTATGCCGGATATCAGGGCTTGGAGCTTGGCTAATCCAGAAAAAGCACATGAATTAATGATGAAAAACGATCGGTTTATCTTTTTTAAAGAAGTGAAGGGCGAGACGCCAATTGGTTCTGCCGGTGTTGCTTTGACGCCGGAACGTTCTTTGGCTGTGGATAAAGATTATATCCCAATGCATACCCCAATGTGGTTGGAAACCACAACACCGGATGGTTGGCCTTTAAAGCAATTGATGGTTGCTCAAGACACTGGTGCGGCTATTAAGGGTGGCATTCGTGCTGATTTCTTTTGGGGATACGGAGATAATGCTTTTGTTTCGGCTGGGCATATGAATCAAGCAGGACGTTATTATTTGTTGTTGCCGAGGTAAAAATGCAACCGGTCACGGATTTATCTATGTGGGATAAAATAAAGGCTCATTTTAATCCAATAAAAAAAACGCATCAACAACGTGAGTTGCCTGATAAATTGCGTGTGCGCCGGAAAAATGCCGTTTCTCTGTCAAATGTATTGGATTTACATCATAAAACAATTCAAGAGGCATATGTTGCGACCCAAGATTTTATTCAAAAACATGCCAGATTAGGGACGAAGAATATTCAAATAATCACAGGAAAAGGCCGCTTGGGGCAAGGCGCTATTCGGTCAGAGTTTGAAGGATGGTTGGATACACCTAAGTTTCGCCAATATATACGTACGAATGAATGGACAAACGATAAAGGAGCTATGAACTTATGCCTAAAAAAAACAAAATAATTTTAGGAATAGAATCAAGTTGTGATGAAACAGCTTGTGCTATTGTGAATGATAAAAAAGAAATCCTGGCTTCTGTGGTTTGGTCACAGTATGATGAACATCGACGTTTTGGTGGTGTTGTTCCGGAAATTGCAGCACGTGCCCATTTGGAAAAGTGTGACGTCTTAATTAAAAAATGTATGGAACAAGCAGGAGTCTCTTTTTCAGATTTATCCGCTGTTGCGGTTGCTGCCGGTCCGGGACTCATTGGAGGTGTGTTAGTGGGCGTTATGACCGCTAAAACTTTAGCTTTTGCCCATAATCTTCCATTTATCGCAGTGAATCACTTGGAAGGTCATGCGCTGGTTGCACGGTTAACAAGTCCAATTCAGTTCCCGTATTTGCTTTTGTTAACCTCGGGTGGACATTGTCAATTGTTGGAAGTGATGGGTGTTGGGCAATATAAAAAATTAGGTGCTACAATTGATGATTCTGCAGGAGAAGCATTTGATAAAGTGGCTAAGATGTTAGATATAGGTTATCCTGGAGGCCCCAATTTGGAAAAGAGGGCTGCTTTGGGAAATCCTAAAGCTTTTAAGTTGCCCGTGCCTATGAAGGGAAGAGCTGGTTGTGATTTTTCGTTTTCCGGTTTAAAAACAGCAGTCAGAGTTCAAATTGAACGTTTAGGAACTTTAAGTGATACGCAAAAAAATGATATGTGTGCCAGTTTCCAATCCGCAGTTTTAGTACAAATGAAAGATAGAGTGGAACATGCCATTAAAACATTTCATTCAGATTTTCCAAAAGCAAAAGATTTGGTTGTGGGTGGAGGTGTTGCTGCCAACCAATCTGTGCGAGCTATGTTGGAACAATTAGCAATTAAGCATCATATGTGTTTTTCGGCGCCTCCCATGAAACATTGTACAGATAACGGGGTGATGATTGCTTGGGCTGGGTTGGAGCGTTTTCAACAAGGATTAGTTGATAATTTAGATTTTAAGGCACGTCCCAGATGGCCTTTGGAAGAATTACACTTTAAGAAAAAAACTTGAAATTTTTAAAAGGAAATTTTATATTACAAAAAAAATGAAAGGAAAAACATGGAACAAGTTAATGATATGAATTTTGAACAAGAGGTATTGAAGTCAGATAAGCCTGTTTTGGTGGATTTTTTTGCAACTTGGTGCGGCCCGTGTCGTCAAATGTTACCCATTGCAGATGAATTATCCGAAAGCATGAAAGATAAAGTTAAAATTGTTAAAATGGATGTGGATGATGCGCCGGAAACACCTGAAAAGTATGGTATTCAATCTATTCCAACGATGATTTTATTTAAAAATGGACAAAACATAACTGAACATCATGGTGCTTGTACCAAGGCCGAGTTAGAAAATTGGATTATTCAAAAACTATAGGCTAATTAACCTCTTTATGTGCCCCTTGTAGATTCTTGTGCAAGTTTTACAGCTTGAGATAGGGAGGGTTTTTGTGTAGCATTCTCTTTTTGAGAGTTTTGCACTGATCTTGTTGGGGTAAACAGTTTTTGCTTTGGATTTTCATTAGCATATTTTTCCCGTAGTTGCGCTTTTACTTCTCTTCTCTTTTGAGGATCCTTCGGTAGTTCTCGGATATTATACACCATCATCAGAAAATATTCTTCTGCATCCTGCTTTTTTTGTAAATCTGCCAAACATAGTTTTCTTTCAATCGGTTCCTGAGGCAGAGTGACATTATATTCTGCAGCTAAGGCCTCTTCTTCCATTCTTTTTGTATCCAGATTAGAGGAATGATCTGTTTGTTGCGCCTTGGATTTTAACTGATTATCCACAGGTCCATTGGCTTGTTCAACAATTTGAGCCTGTTTTATTTGTGTTTCTTTTTTATGTTCCACGTCTACGTTTGGGGCGGCAATATGTTGTCCTTCTTTTAATTGAGCATCTAGTACAATTTCTAATAACTTGTCGCCTTTTGTCTCTGCATTTGTTATAGCATCTTCCCCTTGTTTTGTAACGACATTAACTTTTGCCCCATTTTGTACTAGTTTTATAGCAATTTCAGGATCTGCCACCTCTGTTATAGGGACCTCTCCGCCTTTAGCTGATTTATTAGGGTCCGCATTATGAGCAAGCAAGGTTGTTATTCCATCGGTATCATTTTGTTGTACCGCAATTAATAAAGAAGTTTTGCCATCAGCATCTTGAGCATTCACATCCGGATTGGATCTTAATACTTCTTCTTGCATGGACTTGTTTTTCAAACGTGTTGAAATATGCAAGGGAGTTTCCAACTTACCATTAACCTGGTTAACATTTGCCCCATGATCTCGAAAAAATTGAAACAACTCCACTGAGCTTTGACGAACAGCTTTTTCTAAAAGGGTTTGTCCATCCTCTCCTATTCCATTTAACTTTGCTCCTTTATGCTCAATCAAATATTTCATTTGTTGAACATCATCTGCTGACTTATCTGATTTTGCCATAATTTTGTGTAGTTCTTTTGTATATTGGTCCAGCTGAATATTAGGGCGAGCTTCTTGTGTAGATTTATTCGCTTGTTTTTCATTGTTTTCTGTCATATTCTTTCCTTATATCGTTTTAAAATACAATCTTGTGCGGTAAGACGTTAAACGTTTGTTTGTATGTTTTTTCTTTTTCCCATATTTTTCCTGATAGTTTAAAAGCACCTTTTTTATCTTTGGATCCCTAATATAAGACCAAATACTCAATGTATCTGTAGAAAGTGCTGTATCTTTTGTGTTAGATTTTCCAAAACCTTTGTCGGAAATAGGTTGTAATGGAAGTGGATGATAGCGTAATAGTGTTTGAATTGTTTTAAGCGTAACATATGGATTTTTTGCCAATCGCAGCAAAGGTGTTTCTTGCCCATAACCTTGCGCATCAATATCCGCACCGGCCTGAAGCAATAGTTGAATAGATTGAGGATTTTGGGCAAAATGCAACGCAGTATCCTGTACAGAATCACGCATTTTTGGATCTGCTCCATACTTCAAAAGGACCTTGGCCAGTTTCGGATTATTAGCCATCGTCATTAGTGGCGTTCTTTTTTCCAGATCTTGTTTATTAACATCCGCCCCATATTCTAACAACATTTCGACAACTTGAACGTCTTGTGCTAAGAAAAGAGGATTTTTGCCCGATAAAGATTCTTGTGCAGGGTTTGCCCCTTTTTCCAAAAGTGTTTTTGTTATCTGAGCGTTGCTACCAGTATAAAATAAAACGGATTGTCTGTGTTTATCTGTCAGTGAAATTTTTGCTCCTTTAGATAGCAAGTACGAAACTAACCTGTGTTTGCCGTATTTTGCCGCACGCATTAAAGGGGTAATGCCTTGTTTATCGCAGGTATCAATTTTGGCACCACACTTAAGTAATTTTGGGATGAGTGTGTCATATTTGGATATGGCCAGCAACAATGGAGTGATGCCATTAGCATTAGAACAATTGACATCTGCTTTTTTGTTCAACAGATATTGGCATAATCCTTGATTGTGAGTAGAAATTGCAAATAGTAAAAGGGTATTTTTTTTATCTAACCAATTGCCTTGCAAATTAACGTCGGCCCCTTTATCTATCAAAGACTGTATATGTATGTTTAAAGCTTGGGGATTGAATTGGTTCAAGCAGGCTTGACATAATAAGCTATCTAACTGTTGGTTCAGTTTGTCAATGCGATGATGCATTATACACAATTTTATGCATTGCAATATAGATTTTTTTACAGCCATAAAACGCTCCTACCTACTCAGTAAAGACCAGTATAAATGTATTTATTTTGATTGTCAAAGGATATTTTGATAGTTCCTTGATTTTTTTAATAAAAAGTGTTATAATCATAATCCTATGAATGAATCCAAAAAATACGATGTTATAGTAGTAGGTGGTGGCCATGCCGGGTGTGAAGCCTGTGCAGCAGCCGCTCGTATTGGTGCTAAGACTTTGTTGATTACACACCATATTAAAACTATTGGAGATATGTCTTGTAATCCTGCCATTGGGGGATTGGGGAAGGGAACTCTTGTGCGAGAAATAGATGCTTTGGACGGTGTCATGGGGCGTGTTATTGATCGGGCTGGCTTGCAATATCGTATGCTAAATGCAAGTAAAGGTCCTGCTGTTCAAGGCCCGAGGGCTCAAGCAGACAAAACTCTTTATATGCAAGAAATGCAAAAAGAACTTCAAAATTATCCGAATTTGGAGCTGTTGGAAGCTTCTGTAGAGGATTTATTAGACAAGGATGGTGTTGTCACAGGTGTTTTCGCAAATGGCAAAACAATTTATGCAAAATGTGTTGTTTTAACAACGGGCACTTTCTTAAATGGGGTAATGCATGTTGGCAAGGAACAAACAAAAGGCGGACGGTTTGGTGAGCCTGCTTGTTATGGGATAACGCCTGCATTAAAAAGGTTAGGATTAACCTTGGGAAGATTAAAAACAGGAACGCCTGCTCGTTTGGATAAAAATACAATTGATTGGTCAAAATGTGAACGACAAGATGGAGATAATCCGCCTAAGCCTTTTTCTTTTATGACAAAAGATTTTCACCCAGATCAAGTTCCGTGTTGGATTACGCATACAACACCAATCACGCATAAGATTATCTTAGATAATTTAGACAGAGCCCCTTTGTTTGATGGACAAATTCAATCTGTTGGGCCACGTTATTGTCCGAGCATAGAAACTAAACTGGTCCGTTTTAAAGGACGGGATAGCCACCACATATTTTTAGAGCCAGAAACACGGGATGGAAATAGTATTTATCCAAATGGCATATCTACCAGTGTGCCTAAAGATGTGCAAGAAGCATTTATTCATTCTATTCCAGGATTAGAAAATGTGCGGATTTTGCGTTATGCTTATGCAATTGAATATGATTATGCTGATCCTAGGGAGTTGAAATTAACCTTAGAAAGCAAAAAAGTTCCTTGCTTATTTTTAGCAGGACAAATCAATGGCACCACAGGTTATGAAGAAGCGGCCGGTCAAGGGCTTTTGGCTGGAGTTAATGCCGCTTTAAAGGCGTCGGGGCGCGATGATATTTTTGTTATGGACAGATCTGATAGTTACTTAGGCGTGATGATTGATGATATTACAACATTGGGGGTGGATGAACCTTATCGATTATTTACTTCGCGTGCCGAGTATCGCTTAACTATCCGAGCCGATAACGCAGATTTAAGATTAACTCAACGAGGGATAGATATTGGTTGTGTTGGTAAGGAACGGGCCCAGACTTTTCAGAGCAAGAAAAAGGCCTTAGATAAGGCAAGAACACACATCTTATCGCTTTCTAAAACCCCAAAAGAATTAAAAAAGATAGGGGTGCAAGTCAATGTAGATGGTCGCAAAAGAACGCCGTTGGATTTGCTTTCCTATGCAAATGTAGATTGGTCAGTGGTATGTCGTATTTTCCCAGAGCTAAAGGAAATTGATCCAGAATTGGCTGAACAGTTGGAAATAGAGGGTAAATATCATGGTTATTTAATGCGTCAGGCGCAAGATATTGCTAATTTTAAAAAGGAAGAAGCCTTAAAAATCCCAGATAATTTTAATTACAGGAAAGTGGGTGGGTTATCCAATGAAATTGTGGAGCGTTTGGAACGTACACGTCCAGCCACAATTGGTGCCATGAATCGTATGGTTGGAATTACGCCTGCTTCTGTGACGGCGGTTATAGGATATTTAAAGAAAAAATAATTTTATCAATAAATTATTTGATGATATTAAAGTAATGCAATAACAAGAATTTTATTTGAATTTATTGTTCCTTGGGAACCCAACGGGTGGGGTGCGACCTACACCTGCCCGTTTGCCAAGCCACATGCTCATGTCAGGTTCAATATGAATGCCATTGCCGGATGGATAGGGCAGTCCTTCCGCCCAATTAAAGAAGCGTGCATCGGATAATTTCCCTCCCGCATAGCGTTGTAAAATAACGCCTGAACCTCGTCCCATACTTGGAATTTCGTTTGCTTTAAATACCAATAATTTACGGTTGTTTCCAATGATAGCAACGGAATCGCCTTCGGCAGGTCTGCACAAATAAGCACTATCTCCATCTGCCAGATTCAAAACAATTTTGCCCGCACGTGTTTGAGCAATAATGTTATTAGAATCTACGATAAATCCTTTACCAGAGCGACTTGCAACCAACCATTTTTTGTCTGGTTGGAAAACAAACATTTCAACAATTTCTGCGTTTTCAGGCAGATCAATACTTAAACGTATAGGTTCTCCAAATCCACGACCGCCAGTGATATTATTCCCCAGGATTGAATAAAAACGGCCATTTGTTGCAAACAACATCACATATTCTGTCGTATAGGTCTTAAGCATAAAGGCCATAGAGTCGCCTTCTTTAAACTTAATATCCACTGTTTCTGCATTTCCTTTTAAAGCACGAATCCAACCTTGCTTGGATAAAACAACTGTAATGGGTTCTTTTTCAATCAATGTTTCAATGGACATTTCAACCGTTTCAACAGTTCCGGCAACTTCTGTGCGGCGGCGTCCTAAAGCAGTTTTTTGACCGAAATCTTTTTTGATTTGCATAATTTCTTCGGCTAAACGATTTTTGCGTACTAGTTCGTCCGTTAGCAATGTTTCAATGCCAGCCTTCTCCAAGGCTAAATCTTCAAACTCTGTTCGTAATTGTTGTTCTTCCAAGCGACGCAAAGAACGTAATTTCATGTTTAAGATTGCTTCAGCTTGAACATCGGATAAAGTAAATTCGCTCATCAATATCGGTTTTGGATCATCTTCGTTACGGATGATTTCAATAATGCGGTCAAGATTTAAATATGTTATCAAAAAGCCCTGCAGCAATTCCATCCGATGAGCAATTTTATCCAATCGGAAACGATTGCGACGAATCAAGACTTCTTCACGGTGTTTTAAATAAGCTTGTAATACTTCTGCCAAACTCATAACTCGTGGCGTATGGTCGGCATCCAACACATTCATATTCAGGTTGAAGTTTACCTGTAAATTTGTATTTTTGAACAAGTGTTCCATCAACTGTTCTGGGATGACAATTCTGGACTTTGGTTCCAATATAATTCGTACTTTATCGCTGGATTCATCACGAATATCTGCCAATAAAGGCAATTTCTTTTCCGATAGGAGCTTTGCAATATGCATAATGAGTTCAGCTTTAACTACACCATAAGGAATTTCGGTGATAATGATTTGGTATTGACCATGTCCCAGGTCTTCACGTTCCCATTTTGCCCGAATACGTAACGCCCCACGGCCTTCGGTATAGACTTTAGCGATAGTTTCTTTGTTTTCAATCAATAACCCGCCGGTTGGAAAATCAGGTCCTTGAATAAAATCAACTAATTTATTTGTAGTTGCATCTGGATGTTTCAAAAGGTAAAGGGTCGCATCACATACTTCTCCAACGTTATGCGGGGGAATGTTTGTAGCCATACCAACTGCGATACCACTGGATCCATTAGCTAATAGATTGGGGAAGGCAGCAGGCATAACAACAGGTTCGTCATCTTCACCATCATAAGTCGGTTCAAAATCAACAGCATTATCGTCTAAACCTTCCATTAAGGCTAAAGCCACAGGGGTTAGGCGTGCTTCTGTATAACGCATAGCTGCCGCTCCATCACCATCAATATTGCCAAAGTTTCCTTGTCCGTCAACTAATGGATAACGCACGGCAAAATCCTGGGCTAAACGTACCATGGCATCATAAACAGAGCTATCCCCATGTGGGTGATATTTACCAATAACATCCCCTACAACACGCGCACATTTTTTGAAGCCTTTATCTGGCGCTAATTTTAATTGACGCATTGCCCAAAGCAAACGCCTGTGCACAGGTTTTAACCCATCGCGCACATCTGGTAAAGAACGGGCAACGATAGTGGATAAAGCATACGCCAAATACCGTTCGGACAATGCATCCGCCAGTTTTGCTTCTTGAATTTTAGATGGTTGTTCGTCTGTATTCATAAGGCCTATTGTATGCAAAAAAAATGAAAAAGCAAGCAAAAATTAAAAAAAACTTGCCTTTTTAATTTGATTACGGTACGATAATCCAAAAGGAGGACAAATGAAAAAAATTTTAATCCTATTTGTTTCGTGTTTGTGCGCTCTTAAGGCTTTCGCGGCATCTAATGCAGATGTTGAAGTGTTGGGCGTTTTTGATGATTGGTCCGCTTTTTTATACAAAGATGAAGCGGGGCAAGTGTGTTACATGGCTACTGAACCGATAAAATCTCAAGGAAAGTATAATCGCCGAGATGATGTGTTTTTAATTGTAGCGCACCGTCCAACAGAGCAATCTTTTGATGTTGTGAGTATTAATGCGGGTTATACTTATAGGAAAGGCAGTAAGCCTTATTTAACTATTGATAATAATAAACCTATCACATTGGCCGTTTTTAATGACACAGCTTGGGCAAAGGATGATGCAACAGATGCTAAATTGGTTGCCAATATGAAAAAGGGAACTCGGGCTGTTTTAAAAGGAACTTCTGCTCGGGGAACAGCAACAACTGATACATTTTCTCTTAAAGGCTTTGGTAAGGCTTATCAAGCAATTAATAAAGCATGCGGCCGCGAATGAAAAAAGAATTAATTGGTTTGGATTTAAATGAATTAAAGACCGAACTGGAGAGTATCGGAGAAAAGCCTTTTCGCGCAAAACAATTATGGCAATGGATGTATAATAAAGGAGAGACCGATTTTGATAAAATGTCCAGTTTGTCAAAAGAGTTTCGCTCTCTTTTAAAAGAAAAATATACGGTTTCACATCCAAAAATAATAGCAGAACAAAAATCCAAAGACGGAACGCGCAAGTGGTTGATGGAGTTTTTGGATGGGGCGCGCGTGGAGTGTGTTTATATTCCGGAAGATGATAGGGGCGCTGTTTGTATATCAACCCAGGTTGGCTGTGCTCAAGGATGCAAGTTTTGTCATACAGGAACACAAAAAATGCTCAGAAATTTGACCGTCGCTGAAATTGTTGGACAGGTGATGGCCGCACGAGATGCCTATGGGGAATGGCCAACAAAAACAGATGAAAATCGTATGCTATCCAATGTTGTCTTTATGGGTATGGGCGAACCATTGGCTAACTTTGATAATTTGAAAAAGGCTTTGTTGATTTTAAACGATGGGGATGGTATGGCTATCTCAAAGCGTAAGATTACAGTATCTACATGCGGGCTGGCTAATAAAATACCAGAATTGGCCGATTTAGGGGTTAAATTGGCAATTAGTTTGCATGCTCCTAATAATCAGATACGTAATCAAATTATGCCCATCAATAAAGCTTTCCCGTTGGAAAAGTTGATAAAAGCATGCAAAGAATATCAAGCAAAATGTGAACGTCGCTCGTTTATTACAATGGAATATGTGATGTTAAAAGGTGTGAATGATTCTATTCAATGTGCGGAAGAATTGACAAAACTAGTACAGGAATTGGAAGTTAAATTCAATTTGATACCTTTTCATCCATGGAAAAATTGCCCATTTGAACCGTCAAGCCCAGCAACTATCGCAAAGTTTGCAAAATTTTTAGAGTCTAAATGGTTTGCTGCGCCGATTCGCAGAACCCGTGGGGAAGATATCATGGCAGCTTGTGGCCAATTAAAGACAGCAAAAGAGTCTTTGAGTTTGGAGGAGACTATGGAAAATAAAAATGAATCTGGCAGATCTATGGTTGAGTTAATAGGTATTTTATGTCTCATGGGATTGTTGACAATAGGTGGCATTCGTTTTTATAGATATGGTATGGATGAGACTATTGCTCAAAATACTTATGAAGAAGTTCAGCAACGGGCGGTGACCAGTTTGGAACGTTTTAACAATCGACGTTATCAGTTTGATTCCCGTCCTGTATCTAATATAACACCTCATGGTTATAATATTACTGTGAGACAGCATTCTTCTAACCGTGAATATATCGTTGTTTCTGTGACAGGCGTTTCAGATGGTGTTTGTCAACATATTCTTAGGAAAATTGGCAATACTCAAAGTGGGTTTTTGCCTGTGGCAGGCCTTAGTCTCAACAGTTCTAATTATCAGACAAATGAGTTATCAGAATCACTTTGTCCTCAAAGTGGTAATGTTAATATGACTTTTTTCTTTCATCGTTCCAAAAAAGCGGATAGAGATAGTTCAGATATTTTAAGTACATGCTCTTCAACAAGTGATTGCTTGCAACGCGTAGGGGATGCAAATGCTTGTTTGAAATGCGATACAACGAATCGTTTATGTGTTTTGGATGACACAAAATGCAGTTCAGGACAAGTTTGTCATCAACTTGCTGGGGCTTTATATCCTAAATGTTATCAAGTGGCTGATAATGCTAGCGAAGATCAGCCCTGCGGCTTAGGAGAATGTTGGACAGTTGTTGATGGTATTTGTGTTCCAGATAGTAGTTTATGTTTAGATGCTGAAAGCACTTGTGGAAGTGACGGTTTTTGTACTAACTAAAAAAGGAGAAAATATGTTGGATTTAACAGGAAAAACGGCTTTAATTACGGGGGCAACTGGTGGCATAGGGCGTGCTATTGCCAAAACTTTACATGCTCAAGGGACAACCCTTGCTTTAACAGATATGAATCTGGACACCTTGAATAAATTCGCTTCTGAATTAAAAGATCGCGTGTTTATTTATGCAGCTAATTTATCGGATGGACAAAGTATAGCTAATTTGGTTTCAATGGCTGAAAAAGACTTAGGACATATTGATATATTAGTTAATAATGCAGGTATTACAAAGGATACATTATCTATGCGTATGAGTGATGAACAATGGGATGATGTATTACGTATCAATTTGACAGCAGGTTTTAAATTGGCGCGTTCTGTGATTCCATCAATGATGAAAAATCGTTGGGGACGGATTATTTCTATGGCCTCTATTGTTGGTGTGATTGGTAATGCAGGGCAGGCAAACTATGCTGCCAGTAAGGCTGGTTTAATTGCTATGAGTAAATCTATGGCGGCGGAATTAGCCGGTCGCAATATTACCGTGAACTGTATTGCCCCTGGTTTTATTGCAACACCTATGACAGCTAATTTGCCAGAAGATGTTAAAAAAGCTATGATGGATCGTATTCCTGCAAAACGTATGGGTGAACCTCAGGATATAGCGAATTTAGTCGCATTTTTGGCCAGTGAAGAGGCTGCATATATTACAGGCCAAACAGTAAATATTAATGGTGGAATGTTAATGTTATAAAAAAAACTTGCAAGAAAGATTTTTTTATGCTAATGTCATAACGTTTTCGTCCGAAAGGATAAAGATTAATTTAACAAAAGGAAAGAAAATGACTGAAACTATTGCTGAACGTGTAAAAAAAATTGTTGTGGATCACTTGGGCATCGAAGCTTCTAAAGTGCAAGACGGTGCCAGTTTCATTGACGATTTGGGGGCGGACAGTCTGGATACAGTAGAATTGGTGATGGCATTTGAAGAGGAATTTGGTTGTTCTATTCCTGATGATGCTGCCGAAAAAATTCGTACAGTCAAAGATGCTATTGACTTTATTGAAAAACAACAAGCTTAATTTGTTTTGTTGTTATTTTTTTAAAGGGATGTTTCGGTCGCTTCAGCTTAAGTGATTGAAACATCTTTTCTTTATAAAGGGGATTTTATGAGACGAGTGGTAATTACAGGGATGGGTGTTGTTTCTCCACTAGGTCGAGGGTTAGAGACAAACTGGAATGCTTTAAAGACAGGAAAATCTGGTGTTGTGTTTTTCCCAGAAGCAGATGGCTACCCTTTAGCAGTTAAAATTGCAGGGCATATTCCCCGTGGAGAAAATTCTGGTCAGTTGGATGTCAATTCTGTTCTGTCCGTCAAAGAGCAACGCCATCATGATGCTGCAACTTTGTACGGAGTTGCGGCGGCTATGGATGCTATGCAAGATGCTGGTTTCCTAAATAGTCCCGTTGAAAATAAAGAAAAGTTTGGGGTTGTATTTGGCAGCGGCCAAGGGGGATTAAACAGATTTTTTGATGGTGTAAAAATTTATCTGGATCAAGGGGCCAATCGCATTTCTCCTTTTTTTATGCCGTCTATTATTATCAATCAGACAGCTGGTTTTTTATCAATTAAATATGGATTGGAAGGTCCAAATTTGGCAGTTTCTACAGCATGTGCTACCGGGACACATTCTATAGGAGAAGCTTATCAGTATATTCAAGCAGGTTATGCAGACCGTATGTTGGCAGGAAGTACAGAAGCTCCCTTAAATCCTTTAGGAATTGCAGGTTTTGCACAAATGCGAGCATTATCTAAAAGAGAGGACACTCCGCAACAGGCGTCTCGTCCATGGGATAAGAAACGTGACGGTTTTGTCATGGCAGAAGGCGCCGGTGCTTTGGTACTAGAAGAATATGAATCAGCAAAAGCCAGAGGGGCAAAAATTTATGCTGAAATTATAGGATATGGCTTGTCTGCAGATGCTTATCATATTACAGCCCCTGGGGGAACAGGCGCTATTCGAGCGATGCAAATGGCGTTAAATCAAGCTAATTTACAGCCTGCTCATATTGATTATATCAATGCACATGGTACTTCTACCCCGGCAGGAGATATGGTTGAATTTTGCGCTGTTAAAGAAGTTTTTGGTGTGGATGGACCCGCGATGTCTTCAACAAAATCAATGACTGGTCATATGCTAGGGGCTGCAGGTTCTGTTGAGGCCGTGTATAGTGTCCTATCTTTGATACATAATGTTATGCCTCCTACTATTAATTTGGCGAATCCAGAAGAAGAAACACAAGGCTTTAATTTGGTACCAAACCAAGCTCAAGAAAAGCAACTGAATATAGTTTTATCTAATTCTTTTGGTTTCGGTGGGACTAACGCCTGTTTAATCTTTAAAAAGGTGTAGTATTTATGCGCCATACGGTTGTATTTTATTTTTTGATTATTTTTATCGTTGTGGGCATTATGGGGGGTAGTGTTTTATCCACCTATAGTCAGTTTGTTGCAGAGGGGCCGCTTGAAAGCGAAAAAACAATTTTGATCGAAGCAGGGCGTTCTGTGCGCAAAATTGCAAAGCAATTATATAGAGAAGGTATTATCAATTCACCTGCCGTCTTTGAAATTGGTGTTCGAGCCAGTGGTAATACAATGAATATTAAGGCGGGAGAATATTCTATCCCAAAACGTTCCAGTTCTAAAACCGTGATGAATATTTTGACCAGCGGCAAAACATATATTCGAAAGTTTGTTGTTCCCGAGGGGTTGACATCTATTCAAATTGTAGAGTTAATGGATGGTATGTATGGCTTAATGGGGGAAATAGAAAAAATTCCTCCAAATGGTACTTTAATGCCAGATACGTATTGGTATTCTTATGGAGATTCTAAACAAGATTTGTTGATATATATGCAAAATAGCATGAAACGGACGTTGGATGAATTGTGGGCTACAAAAAGCAAAACTCTGTCCTTTAAAACACCTGAAGAAGCAGTGGTTATGGCCTCTATTGTTGAAAAAGAAACAGCCAAGGATTCAGAAAGATCTCATATAGCGGCTGTCTTTCATAATCGGCTCGCAAAGAAAATGAAGTTGCAATCTGATCCGACTGTGATTTTTGCGGTTACGCAAGAGCGTGGAGAGCTTAAACGTAAATTGACTTATTCTGATTTAAGAGTTCAGCATCCAAGTAATACCTATGTTATTGCAGGGTTGCCGGATAAACCTATTTGTAATCCGGGGAAAACAGCATTGCAAGCTGTCTTAAATCCAGATAGCAGTCAAGATTTATACTTTGTTGCAGATGGCAAAGGAGGGCACATTTTTGCGAAAACTTATGCTGAGCATGAACAAAATGTAGCGGCTTATAGAAAATTCATGAATGCTCAGCGTTTGCAATAATTTAAAAAATTATATTTTCTGCTTGCATTTTATGAAAAAGTTGTATAACCTTGATATGGTTGCGTGGAGGGGGAATGACAAAAAAACAAAGCGGTGATAAGACTGTAATTACAGCGGCTGATTTGCAACGCTTGATTGAGTGGCATGTCAAGTATTCTTTGTCTAAACAGGTGTGTGAAGCACATAAAAGTCATTTGTTCCAAGCATTGGCCATGTCTGTGCGAGATTTATGTATTGACCAAATGTTCCGTACGGCAGCCCGGCACAAAAAATATGCTGATAAACGTGTTTATTATTTGTCATTGGAATATTTGCCTGGACGATTACTTTCTAATAATTTGATTAACTTCCAAATCATGGACCTTTTAAAGGATATTCATTTGGATAATCCCATTCCAATCAGGAGTGTGTTGGAAGAAGAGTGTGACCCCGCTTTAGGAAATGGCGGACTAGGGCGTTTAGCTGCATGCATTTTGGATTCTATGGCTACCTTGGGGTTGCCTGGTTATGGTTATGGTATCAATTATCAGTTTGGGTTATTTAAGCAATATTTTGTGGATGGTTGGCAACAAGAGCGTGCGGATTCCTGGCTGGAAACAAGTTCGCCTTGGCAGATTGAACGTGCCGACAGAGCCTGTTTGGTTCCTATTAAGGGAAAAGTTGTCTATGAAGAAAAAAATGGTATGCGAATGCCCAGATGGGTAGATACTTCTCAAATAGTAGGTGTTCCTTATGATATGCCTATTGTAGGATATAAAGGGGATACAGTTAATTATTTGCGCTTGTTTTCTGCTAAGTCTGCTAATACATTGGATTTAGATTTATTTAATAAGGGCGGTTATATCGCAGCGGTAGAGGAAAATATTAGGATTGAAACTATTTCTAAGGTGTTATATCCATCCGATAATATTGAACAGGGCAAGGCTTTGCGTTTGATTCAACAGTATTTTTTTGTATCTTGTGTTTTGAACGATATTTTGCGACGTTTTTCAGAGGAAGGTTTGCCGCTGACTGAATTGCCAAATAAGGTTGTGTTACAGTTGAATGATACCCATCCTACTTTAGCTATTATTGAAATGATGCGTTTATTGATAGATGTGTATCAACTTGAATGGGAACAAGCATTTAATATTACTCGGGGATGTATGGCTTATACAAACCACACTTTGTTGCCAGAAGCTTTGGAAAAATGGCCTGTTCATTTGTTGGAAACTTATTTGCCACGGCATCTGTTATTGATTTATGAATTGAACGATTGGTTAATGGCTCAGGTGCGGCATCGTTATCCCGGAGATGTGGGTAAGTTGGCGCGTATGTCTTTGATAGAAGAGGGTGAGGTTAAGCAGGTCCGCATGGCGAATTTGGCTGTGGTAGGTTCATTTTCTGTGAATGGGGTTGCGGCTATTCATACAGAACTATTGAAAAAACAGCTAATGCCTGATTTTTATGCTATGTGGCCGGAAAAGTTTAATAATAAAACGAATGGTGTTACCCCCAGACGTTGGATCATGTTGGCTGACCCTGATTTAACATCTTGTATCACTGAGTATATTGGCGATACATGGAAGACGAATCTGGAACATTTAAAAAAATTAGAGGCCTTTGTTGATGATAAAAAGTTATTAGCTCGTTTGAATGACATTCAATTAAAAAATAAATTCCGTTTAGCAGAGTTTGTGCAAAAAACATTAGGGATTGTTTTGGATCCTAATGCCTTGTTTGATTGTCAAGTTAAACGTATCCATGAGTATAAAAGGCAGTTATTGAATGTATTACACATTATGCATCAATATTTCCAAATTATTGAAGATGGGGTGACTTTACCATGTTCAAAAGTTTATATTTTTTCTGGGAAAGCTGCACCAGGGTATCAGTTTGCCAAGTTGATTATTAAACTGATTAACAATATGGCAAAAGTGATCAATAATGATGAGCGAGTGAAGGACCAAATTAAGGTCGTTTATATTCCGGATTATAAAGTTAGCTTGGCAGAATTGATTATGCCTGCTGCGGATTTAAGTGAACAAATTTCAACAGCTGGTTATGAAGCTTCCGGAACAGGCAATATGAAATTAACGATGAATGGAGCTTTAACTGTTGGTACCTTAGATGGTGCTAATGTAGAGATTTTAGATGCAGTAGGTGCCGAAAATTTCTATTTGTTTGGCTTAACGGCTGAAGATGTAGCGGAAAAGCATTTACACAATTCGCATCAACCATGGGATTATTATAATAAAGACTCCAGAATAAAGCGTATTATGGATAGTTTAACAAATGGCACTTGGACACGTAATGAATCAATAGATTTATTTAAGCCAATTTTTGATAACATTATGTTTAATGATTATTATATGTTGTTGGCGGATTTTGATTCATACGCTCATATTCAAGAAAAAATCGGGCATGATTTCTTGAACAGGAAAGCTTGGGCACGAAAATCTTTGCTTAATATTGCCAGATCTGGGATATTCTCAATTGATAGAACTGTAAAAGAATATGCGCAAGATATTTGGAAAGTATCTTCCACACTGCAAAGGAAAAAGAAATAATGGTTGTTCCTTCCATTCGTTTTTTTGGACGCCGCAAAGGCAAAGGTTTAACGCCGTCCAGGCAAAAGTTGTTGGATAATTTATTGCCCCAAGTTCTGATGACTAAAGAAAAGGCTTCAGTTCTGCCTAAAGCTTTTGGGGTGCCTGTTAATCAAGTATGGTTGGAAATTGGTTTCGGTGGAGGTGAGCATTTAGCTGAGTTGGCTTTAAAAAATCCCCACGTGGGTATTTTAGGTGCGGAGCCCTTTATCAATGGCGTAGCTTCGCTCTTGGCGCATTTAAATGGTTCTCATCGTTATCCTCGTGCTGAATTGGGATTAGAAGAAAACAGGACGGATAACGTACGGATTTGGCCGGATGATATTCGGTTGTTATTTCCATCGTTTCCTGATAAATCGTTTAAACGGATTTTTGTGCTATATCCAGATCCATGGCCTAAAGCGCGTCATGCAGAACGCAGATTTATCAATATGACTAACTTGCCTGAACTGTACAGATTATTATCAGATGATGGAGAATTAATTGTTGCTACTGATCTTACAGGGTATGCCGATTGGGTTAAAGAACAAACGCAGATTTTTGATAAGTTTCATCAAGTAAATAAAGATCAGCATGTGGCGCCTAAAGATTGGGTACCAACTCGGTATGAGCAAAAGGGAATTAAGGCTGGTCGTCATCCCAATTATTTTATTTTTTGCAAAAAAAGTGAAAAAAGTGCTTGACGATGAGGAAAAAATAGTTCAAGATGAAAAGGTAAAGGAGATTTTTCAATGAACTATAAAACATTAAAAATACAGAATGGAACAGTTGTTCAAATTACGGGTTCTTTTACATTTCGTGATCATGATACTTTTTTTGAAATTGTATCAATGATTAAGACGGCTTATGAGAAAAAAATGATCTTTGATTTTTCTGAGTGTGATTTCTTGGATTCTGCTGCTTTAGGCATGTTGGTTATTGCACATGATGAAGCATCTGCGAAAGATGTTTCCTTGTCCATTAAAGGGGCTAAAGGAAAAGTAAAAGACGTTTTATACGCTGCACGTTTTGATACCCTTTATGATTTTGAGGATTAGTTCATTTCTATTTTAAAATAGGGTGAAAATGCGCAGAATACATAAGCGGGTTGTTAGTATTAGTGGTGATTTGGGCAGCGGAAAATCAAGCGTATCGCGATTGTTAGCAGATAAGTTGGGTTGGAAGTATTATTCAACAGGAATGGCGCAACGTAAGATTGCGACTGAAATGGGGATAACAACAGGTGAATTGAACAGGCTTTCTTTATCTGATATTTCTGTTGATGCTAAAATTGATGCTGTTTTTAAAAATCCTCCATGGGGCGATTGCCCTTGTGTTATAGATTCCAGATTAGCTTTTTATTTTTTACCAAATTCTTTTAAAGTATGTTTATTAGTTGATCCACAAATAGCGGCCGAGCGTATCTTTCATGACATGAAGCGCAAAGGTGAGGCAAAATATAGAACCATTAAACAAGCCAAAGAGGCTTGTGCTCAGAGGCGTGCTTTAGAACTTGCGCGTTTTATGCAAAATTATAACTTAGACATTACAAATCTGAATCAGTTTGACTTGGTGATAGATACCACAAATTTATCTGTAGAGGAAGTTTGTGATAAAATAATTCGCCATTTACCGTTTAACGTTTAATAAGCTGTAAATAACAATTTTTAACTTCTGCTTTTATTGGCTCGGACCTGAGTCATTTTTTGCAGGATATGCCTCATTTTGTTTTGTTGATTGGCAACTACTCTCCCATGTTGTTGTATTTGATTGGATTGTTGTTGCATAGCCAAATACAATCCAATTTGATTCGATAAATTTTGATGATATTCATATAGGGTTGCACGAAAATTTTTCAATAAGTCTTGATCATGAGGTGTTTTGTCCAATTGCTTTAAAAAAGCTTTCATGTTCATTGGGTTTTCCAATACCGCAATCAACATGGCTTGTTCTGAACCATCCAGAACTTGGAAAATATTGCTGAGTAATGTTTTGGTCATCCCGTCTAATGGGCTGTCCCCGCCAATGACGTCTAACAGTTTTATAAAATCTTGTACTTCTGGACTTTCCTCCCGTTTTTTATAGAGTGCCCACGCATGCTGTGCTTGACGCATCAGCCAAAATGCAGTTACCTTTTCATAGGGATTAGGCTTTAATTGTATGCCACTTTGAGATAATATAGCTACAAAGTTCTTTTGTTGGGCAGGCGGCATATCCAAAAAAGCTTTTTTAAGTTGAGAAATTGTTGTACGAGGAACCAGCTGAGCATCCAGTAAGGATAAGCCAGTTTGAATAACATTTTGTGCAACTCCTAAACAAGCCGAACAACGCTGTACTTTGTTTGCTCCATCTACGCCTAAATAAACCTCAAATTTTTCACAAAAGAAAGGCAAACTTTCCGGCAAAAACAACCTGTTGGCTAAAAAAGGACAATTGCTTGGACAAGAAGTATTCATTTTTTTTAGTTCCATAGGACTGTCCTCCTTTCAATTTCTTTTTAAATATCTAAATTTTCAACAAATTTGGCATGTTCTTGAATAAATTGGAAACGATATTCTGGTTTATTTCCCATTAATCTGGATACAATATCTGCTGTATAAGCGGACTCTTCCTGTTCTTCTTCGTCAGATGAAGTTTTCGAAGGAATCAAAACCTTGAGTAGTGTACGCTTATTAGGATCCATGGTCGTTTCTTTTAGCTGACTTGGTGGCATTTCTCCTAAACCTTTAAAACGGGATACTTCAACGTTTTTCCCCTTAAAAGTGGTTGCCAATAGTTTATCTTTTTCTGCATCATCTTGAGCATATATAGATTTATTATCATATGTTAAGCGATAGAGTGGGGGCAAGGCCAAGAACAAGTGCCCATTTTCAATGAGTTTGGGCATTTCTTGGTAGAAAAAGCTCATCAACAGGCTGGCAATATGGGCGCCATCCACGTCGGCATCTGTCATCACAATGACTTTTTCATAACGCAAAGCTTCTTCGTTGTATTTATCGCGTCTGCCACAACCCAAAGCTTCAGTCATGTCTTTGATTTCTTCATTAGCTAAAATTTTATCTTGACTGGCAGAAATAACATTCAAAATCTTTCCTCGCAAAGGTAAAATAGCTTGACGCATACGATCACGAGCTTGTTTGGCAGAACCACCAGCAGAATCTCCTTCCACCAAAAACAACTCTGTTCCCTCCACATTTTTGTGGGAACAATCCGCCAATTTCCCCGGTAAACGTAATTTTTTTGTGGCACTGGCACGTTGTGTTTCCAATGCTTTTTTGTGGCGGCGACGCTCTTCCGAACGTTCCACAATCCAATCCAGCAAAGCAGATGCAGCCTTGGTATCATGACTCAACCAATGGTCCAAAGGATCTTTCATCGCATTTTCAACCAGTTTGGTTGCCGATGTTGTCACAAGCCTTTCTTTGGTTTGACCTTGAAATTGAGGATCACGAATGAAAACAGACAACATAACCCCTGCCGTGTTTAAAATATCGTCTGAGGTAATATCGCTGGCTCGTTTGTTCCCAATCATATCAGCAAAAGCTTTCAACCCCTTGGTAAGGCATGTTTTCATACCCGTGGTATGCGTACCCCCTAAAGGTGTTACAACAGTATTACAATATGAATATTCAAAAGCATCCCCAAAATCATTTGGCCAACAAATTGCCCATTCAACCGCGCCTTGATTGTCTGGAAATTCCACACGACCTGTAAATGGTTTTGGGGTAACAGTAGAACGATCTTTCGTTAAATAATCTAAATAATCGGCTATGCCATTTGGAAATTTTAAGACCTGTTCTGATGGTGTTTTTTCATCCCCTTGTAATAATTCTGGAGCACAGTTCCATCTGACCTCAACGCCGTGGAACAAAAAGGCTTTTTGGCGCGCCATCCGAAATAGGGTGGCAGGTTTAAAATGAATGGATTCACCAAAAATGGCTGTATCTGGTAAAAAGCGCACACTTGTCCCACGACGATTAGAAACAGCCCCTAAACATTCTACAGGACCTGTTGGTTTTCCTTGGTGATATTCTTGGCGGTATAACTTCTTATCTTTTGCAACCTCTATAATCATATGGCTGGATAGAGCGTTTACTGCTGATAAACCGACACCATGCAATCCGCCAGATACTGCATATGCCCCACCGCCAAACTTACCACCAGAGTGCAACGTTGTTGTAATTACTTCTAAGGCAGATTTACCTGGAAACTTTGGATGAGGATCTACAGGAATGCCGCGCCCATTGTCCTTAACCGTAACATAGTTATCTTTATCCAAAGATACTTCAATATTTGTAGCATAACCGGCAACAGCTTCATCCATGGCATTGTCAATAATTTCGGCCACCAAGTGATGATAGGCATGTTCATCTATACCACCGATATACATACCAGGGCGTTTTCGGACAGGCTCTAATCCTTCCAAAACTTCAATGTCTTTGGCTGAATAGCTTGTTTTTTGTTCTGTTGCCTCGAATAAATCACTCATTAATGCCTCACAGTGCTATCTTGACCGCCTGCGTTATAGCGTCCAAAATTTTCCGCCAATTGCTCTAAGACAGACAGCTCTTTACCCCCAACTTTGGTAATATCGGTATCATAGGTTACCTTATTCCCATCAGCCAAGGTCAATAGTTTTTTGTCTGTCAATACACCTTTCGTATCAAATGTATATACGTGAATGACACGTTCTGTTACCTCTGGATCAAAGAAAATGCGGCTGGATTTTTTGGCTTGAGCGTAAAAAATCACATCTCCAATGCCTTCCTTGGGATCAGATTGATAATTAGGTGTCCCCAACACACGCAAGACTTTTTCTTTGGTGTCCCCCACACGAATAGCATCCAAACGCCGCGTATCCGGCAGATCGCTGTTTTGAAAATTTTCCAATCCGCATGCTGATATCATTAACAGGCATAAACAAATAATAAGTTTCTTGACCATTTTGCTCCTTCTGGTTATAATATCTATATCATATAGAAAAGGAAGGGCTTCGTCAATGAAAAAAAACACATCCGGCATAAAAAAAACTTTAATGATTGGAGCAATTGGTCCAGATGGGTGGCAAGGTGAGTTTGAAGCAACAGCTGAGGAATGCACGATTGTCGCCCAACGTTTGGATATTCCTAAGGTTGTTCAGTTACATGCTGTTGTACAGGTTGATTTCCAAGATGACTTAATAAGAGTGTCAGGGCATTTGCTTGCAGATTTAAAGCGTCAATGTGTTGTGACTTTAAATATATGCAATGAGCATTTGGATACTGATTTTGAAGCGTTGTTTTCCGAAAATGTGCCTGTGTCGGGAAAAGAAATCGAGATGAAGGAGGCTGTAGAGACTTTAGATAGAGGCTGTTTAGATTTTATGAATATTTTGACTGAGCAGGTGGGGTTGTTAATGAATCCATTTCCTAAAAAACAAGGGGTCAAAGGAGATTATATTGAATTTTCTGATGAAGAAAATAAACCGTTTGCCAATTTGAAAAATATCATAAAAAAGGATTGACAAGGCCAGAATAATTTGTTATAATCCTAGCATTCTGTTTATGTTAAGGAGAGAAAGATGATTGGAAAACGCACATATCAGCCTAGTAAATTAGTTCGCACACGTCGTCATGGTTTCCGTGCACGCATGGAAACAAAGGGTGGTCAGAGAGTTATAAAGGCTCGTCGCGCCAAAGGACGTAAAGTTTTGAGCGCCTAATTCGGTTGCTTGCGTAGGGATTGAAGCACCTTGATTTTATGTTAAGGTGCTTTTTGTAATCAAGGTGAAGAAAATGCCTTTAAAAAGTTTGAAGCGACATTTTGATTTTGTAGAGATGCGGGATGCCCCTTTTAAGGCTTTTTCTCGCACTTTTGTATTGCAAATGCGTCCCAACACATTGAATGTCACGCGCTTTGGATTTACCGTATCAAAAAAAATCTCTAAATTAGCGACAAAACGTAATTATTTGCGCAGAACGTTAAGGGAAATTGTACGGCACCATCCTTCTGTTATACAAGATTATCCATCCAATGATTTTGTATTAATTGCACGCAAAGAGGCTCTTGAGAGATCTTATCAAGAATTGGCACGTGATTTTGATTATATTTTAGCGCATTTGCATCGCGAGGATACTCATGAAATTTAATGTTGCAAAGCTGTTGATAAGAGGATATCAGTTGACGTTATCTTCCCTTGTAGGCAATTGTTGTCGTTTTCAACCAACTTGCTCAGAATATGCCAAAGAAGCTTTTTGCTTGCATGGTTATGTAAAAGGCGCTATACTAACCACCTGGCGCTTGTGCAGGTGTCATCCATGGGCCAAAGGTGGATATGACCCCGTCCCGACGGTTTTTAGTTTGAAAGGAAAAAAATGAAGCAAACACCAAAACAAATAAAAGCTGAAGAAAAACAAATGATGTTAGCCTTTGTGTTGATTATTGCAGTCTTGTTAAGTTTTCAGCTATTTGCGCCTAAACAGGATAATTCCTTAGACAATAGTTTGGAAAATGTAACAACTTCAGCAGCTTTAGAAAATGTTATGCCAGATGATGCCAACGCAGCCGCTGTCATGGCGTCCGCTTTTGTTGCAGATATTCAACTTGATGGGGCTCAGCTTCCTCTTCAAAATAATGATGTTATCGGATCATTGCTGGCCAATGGTACAATTTTTAATGAACTAAATTTAGAAAAATATAAAGAAACAACAGCTCAAGATAGCCCGGATGTTACTTTATTATCAAATAATTATTTTGCATACTTAAAGTGGAAATTGAATAATGAAAATGTAAATTTAAATACAGGGTGGCGTGTTGTTAGCGGGGATAAATTAACTCCACAAACTCCTGTCACATTGGCATGGGAAAATGGGGTCGTTAAGATTGTGCGTCAGATCAGCCTGGATGACCATTATATGTTTACCATTCAAGATTCTGTTAACAATAAAAGTGCACAAAATATGTCTGCATATTTGGAAGGCACTATTCGGATTAAAAAAGATCCTTCGTTATTGGAACGTTCTTCCGTCCATACGGGGTTTGTGGCGTTGATTAATAATAAATTAGAGGAAAATTCTTACAGCTCGGTTGATAGCAAAAAGGTTGCTTATGAAACAACTGGTGGTTGGTTTGGAATTACGCAAAAATATTGGCAAACCATTTTTATCCCGGAACAAAGTGAAAATGTAACGTTGGAAGATTTTTTATCGGATGATTGGTATCAAAGTACGTTTAAATTGTCCTTACAAAATATTCCAAGTGCCAAAACTATCACAAAAACTGTTAGGTTTTTTGCAGGTGCTAAGGATTTAAATTTAATTAATCAATATGAAAAAGACTTAAATATTCCCAAGTTTGACTTGACGATTGATTTCGGGTGGTTTTATTTCTTAACCAAGCCATTTTTATATTTCTTGCAGTGGTTATATGCATTAGTCGGCAATATGGGTGTGGCTATTTTGATTTTTGCAACGCTTTTGCGCATAGCTTTATTGCCCATTGTCACAAAATCATATATTTCTATGGCGAAAATGAAAAAGATTCAGCCTAAAATCCAAGAGCTACAGGAACGCTATAAAGATGATAGACCCCGTTTGCAAAAAGAAGTTTTGGCATTGTATTCGCGTGAGCATGTGAATCCTGCGGGGGGATGTTTGCCTATGTTCATCCAAGTCATTCCCTTTTACGCTTTGTATAAAGTCCTGTCTGTTTCATTACAGATGCGGGGTGCGCCGTTTTTTGGGTGGCTTAAGGATTTATCAATGCCGGATTCCAGTTCTGTTTTGACTTTGTGTGGATTGATTCCATGGCCAGTCCCAAGTGTCTTTAATATCGGTATTTTGCCAGTTATTATGGGTATTACGATGTACATTCAACAAAAAATGCAACCAGCACCTGCCGGTGCGGATAAGGCACAAATGGGTATGTTTAAGTGGATGCCCGTTATTTTCACCTTTATGATGGGGAATTTTGCCTCTGGTTTAGTTTTGTATTGGACATGGAGCAATATCCTTTCTATTTTTCAACAACGCTATATTAATAAAAAAATGGGGTAGGGTATGGCTTTTCAAGAAAAAGGTAAGCAACTGTTTAGTTCCCCAGCAACCTTTGCCTATGGTGTCAGAAAAGTTGAAGATTTACCTTTAGACAGGTTGCCGGAAATAGCCTTTGCAGGGCGTTCTAATGTTGGAAAATCAAGCTTAATCAATGCACTTGTCGGATCACAAATCGCCAGAGCCAGTAACACGCCAGGTCGAACTCAAGAATTAAACTTTTTCAAAATCGGTACGCGGTTTTATTTGGTGGATTTGCCAGGGTACGGCTATGCGGCAGCCCCTAAAAAAACAGTAGAAACTTGGACTCGTTTGATTCATGATTATTTGCGGGGACGGCAACAATTACGGCGTGTTTTTTTGTTGATAGATGCGCGTCATGGGATTAAGCAAGTCGATGAAAACATCATGAAAATGTTGGATTCAGCTGCAGTTAGCTATCAACTTATCTTGACTAAAACAGATAAAATTAAAGATTCCGAGCTGCAAAAAATATATGAAAATACGATGGCAGTTGCCAAAACGCATGTCGCCTGCTATCCAGAGATTTTAAGTACCAGCAGCGAAAATGGCTTGGGTATTGCCGATTTACGCGGCGAAGTGTATAAGGTTATTGAGGGGCTGTAATGTACGATCAAAATGACACGATTTATGCTTTAGCCAGTGGTTTAGGTGTTGCAGGCGTTGCTGTTATTCGTATTTCCGGTGCGGAATGTCTAACTATCTTAAAAAAATTAACAACAATCAAAAAGCCAGAGCCCAATCGTGCCTATTATGCCACTCTTTCCTTGGATGGGACGATTTTGGATAAGGCGTTAGTCCTTTATTTTCATACGCCACATAGTTTTACCGGTGAGGATATCCTTGAGCTACAGGTTCATGGGGGCAGAGGGGTTGTGCAAGCTGTTTGTAATGCTTTAAGCTCATTCAAACACTGTCGCCCAGCTGAACGTGGCGAATTTTCACGGCGTGCGGTTATTAACGGAAAAATGGATTTAACAGAGGCAGAAGGACTATTGGATTTAATCCATGCAGAGACAGAACAACAACGTCGTCAAGCTTTTGCCCAAATGGATGGCAATTTATCCAAGCTATACGAATCTTGGCGTGAGAAGTTAGTGCATCATTTGGCCTATGCAGAGGCATTTATTGATTTCCCCGAGGAAGATATTCCACATGAAAAAGAGCAAGAAATCAACTCGGATATTCAAGCTTTGATTGATCAAATCCAGGCTCATTTGAATGATGAGCGGCGAGGGGAACGCCTGCGGGAAGGGTTTCAGATTGCTATTTTGGGGGCTCCGAATGTTGGAAAGTCCAGCTTGATTAATGCTTTGACGCATAAAGAAGTTGCTATTGTGTCCCAAATTGCGGGAACAACGCGTGATATTGTGGAAGCGCATTTGGATGTGGATGGTTTTCCTGTGATTTTGGCAGATACGGCTGGATTGCGTGAAAGTGCTGAGCAAATTGAAGCTGAAGGAATTCGGCGTGCCGTTAAAAAAGCTGAGCAGGCGGATTTAATCTTATTTGTCCAGGATGCAACTTTACCAAAAGTTCAAAAGCTACCTAAAGTATTACTTGAAAAGCGCGTTATAACTATTTGGAATAAAAAAGATTTAGTTAAACGTAAAAAGACACAACAGGGGCATTATATTTCTGCTAAAACAGGGGCAGGGGTGACCGCCCTATGGGATGAAATTAAACAGATTTTGCATGATTTTGCCTCCAATGGCGCCGTGATTACGCGAGAACGGTATCGCGTCGCGTTGAACGAGTGCGTGGCCTCGCTTCAATCAGCCATGAAAGCAGGGGCTTTGGAGCTGAAAACCGAAGATTTACGCATGGCCACCCGTGCTTTGGGTCGCATCACCGGCCGTATTGAAGTGGATGAGCTTTTAGACGTCATCTTCCGTGACTTTTGTATTGGAAAGTAAAAATGGATTATTTTTCTTCACACAGCGCATAATAGAGGGTTGTACTATTTCGCTTTGGGATAAATACAGAGTCTTGTACTGCAAAATTTTTCTCCTGTGATGCCGCTAAATTCGTCCAACCTCTTTTTTGACCTAATGTATTTTTCATATTAGGGCAAGCGACTCCTTCAAGCGTCTGTGTATTAGGGCAGGTAGAATCAAAACTAGCCAACTTTCCCCCGATAGCATCACACCAAGTAAAGGCAGACCACCAATTCATTTTGTTTTCACCCACACAAAACTTCTTGCCATTACAATTGTTGGTCAGGTTTGGGTCGTTAGGGTCATTGCACAGACCACCTTTATCCAAGTTGTTGCCGTTGGCATCGGTGCCATATTTATTGGCTGTGATAATTGTGCCGCCATAGGTGGTGCAGTTGGACCAAAAATCTGCTTGAGCCACTCCCGCCATTAAAACAAGAGTTAATAATATTACATGCTTTTTCATTTTCTTTTTCCCCTTTCGTTTCTTGTAAAAATACTTGTCATTTTTTTTCTCCAAAACGCAGCAAAACTTTGCGAGGTTCCCCGAGCATTAGTTTTACCGGTTCCGGCTGTCCCTCAAACCTATGTTACATAAAGGTACCTTTTTGTAACGCTTTTGGACAAAAAAATGGGGAAAATAGAAAAACTTGACGAACATATTGAAATAATTGAAAAATATAGGAAATTTAGAAAACATCAAAAATATGAAAAAAGTGCAAAAAATGTGAAAAAAACGCTTGCAATTAAAGGTACCTTTTTTTGCTACTCGATTTTGGCACTTAACCCGTTGTATTCATTGAAAAATAAATTTTTCATTTTTGGCCCAAAAATCGGTCATTTTGTTACCTTTTTTTGGGGAAAATGTGGATTTATAAAAAAATATCCTGGCATTTTTCTAGCATTTATGTTTTAGTTGACAGCTAGAGTAAAATTGCTTATAACTATTCTATCGCAACAATAGGAGTTTTATATGACATGTATTATTCAAGTTTTGCCTGCCTTACAACAAGGGGGTGTTGAGCGTGGTACAATTGAAATTGCACGGGCTTTACAACAGGCAGGGATTAAAAATCTGGTTATTTCGGCCGGAGGACGCATGGTGCATGAGCTGGAAGGTTTAGGCGTTGAGCATATAACTTTGCCTGTGAATACCAAAAATCCGTTTAAAATCATAGCCAATGCAAAACTTTTGGCAAAAATTTTTCAAGAAAAAGAGGCTACTTTGATCCATGTGCGATCCAGAGCTCCCGCTTGGTCTGTCAAGTTGGCTTGCCGTCGCACAGGAATTCCCTATATTGCCAGCTTTCATGGGGTGTATAAAACCGAACCTGCGTGGTTTAAAAAGCCATACAATCGCGTGATGTTGTCTGGTGAACATGTGATTGCCGTATCCAGACACGTGAAACAGCACATTATAGATACGTATGGGATGAATCCGGATAAAATTACAGTGATTCATCGTGGGGCAGATGTTATTCATTTTGATCCAGCCAAGGTATCGGAAGAAAAAGTCACTTATTTGCGTGAACAATGGAATATACCTGAAAACTTGCCGGTGATTACTTTGGTCGGCCGTTTAACATCTTGGAAGGGGCAGTCGGTTTTATTGGAAGCTTGCAGTAAAATGCAACATAAAAATTTTGTTTGTTTGTTCGTTGGCTCGGATCAAGGACGCACCGAATACCATCAAGCCTTGGAAAAACAAGCTCAGGCTTTATATGGTAAACCCAAAGTTGTGTTTGTGGAGGCTTGCCGCGATATGCCAGCATTGTATCGGCTAAGTGCAGTTGTCGTGAACGCGTCCATTGAACCCGAGGCTTTTGGTCGGACAATTGCGGAAGCTCAAGCCATGGAGCGAATTGTTGTGGCGACGGCTCATGGTGGTGCGTGTGAGACTATCCAAGATGGTCAGACAGGTTTTTTGGTGCCAGTAGGTGATGCCACGGCATTGGCCGCAACTTTGGATAAAGTTCTAGACATGCCATCGGAAGAGCTGAATAAAATTGAAAAGCAAGCGCGTCAGTCAGTCATAGATAATTTTTCCGTGCAAAAAATGTGTGCCAATACCTTGGATTTATACCGGCGTTTAGAGGAAAATGCTGTTTCAGAAGCTTTTACAGTACCACAAGGTCATGTTGATAATATGCCAAATGATGAAAAGACGATATGACAAAAAAAATCTTGTTACTTTTGTTATTGATTGTATGTTGTATATGGGCTTATTTACAGTTATCGTCTCGTACACAAAAAATCCTTGTGTTGGAATCGGAAGTGCGTTCTGTCCCTATTAAATATCTTGTAGTTCATTCATTTAATGAAACACCCGAAAAAATGGTGGATAATTTACAAAAATATGGGCTGTCTGTGCACTACTTAATTGATGCAAAAGGAAATATCCAACAGTTGGTTCCAGAAAATCGTGTAGCATGGCATGCAGGCCCCAGTTTTTGGGCAGGGACTCAAGGGCTTAATCGATCCTCTATAGGCATTGAACTGGAACATGCTGATTTTGGGCAAACGGATTTTCCAAAAGCACAGATTGATTCTTTAATTCATTTAATGAAAGACATTATTCAGCGCCATCGTATTTTACCAGAAAATATTGTTGCTCACAGCGATATTGCCCCTGATGGGAAAATGGATCCTGGGCGGGCTTTCTCTTGGCAACAATTGGCAGAGCAGGGTATCGGTCTGTGGTATAATATAGATGATGCTGATAAATTACCCCCAGATTTAACTGTGGCAGAATTGTTAGCGATGGTTGGTTATCCCGTCAAAGGGCGACAACTGACTGCATCGGCTTGGGCTTTCAGAGAGCATTTTATGCCCGAAGTCGTTCCCTATGATGGCGATATTCAAAAGCGCGGAGATATGATTTTTCAAGCAAGACAGAAAGTGGCCAAGCTGCCAGCAGCAGAGCAGGCTAAAGCTTTGGAACAAGTGCCTGCCATTTATCCGCCAGACGATGGAACGTACTTAACAGATCCCCATTTTATCCAAGTGCTTCGTGCGGTTGCCTATCAATATCAACAGCAAAGATTATTGCATCCATAATTAATTAAAAAAACGGGGTGTATGCCCATTGTAAGAGGGCTTGCCGTTGCTTTGGACGACATGTGATGTCAAAGGGCAGACAGTTTTTATGGATTTGGATGACGTGTCGTTTAAAGCTTTTCCAACGCCGAATTTGGATAGCATCGATATCTGGTATCCTGCGCCCCATATAGTAACGGCAATACCATTGAAACCATCCGCGTGGGTCTGGGCCGATAATCCAACCTCGATTGCGCCATTCTTGCAAAGACATGCGTGATTTTACACGAAAATAATTCAGTTTTATATTGGGTTTCTTTAAGGATAGTTTGGCTCCTGCAAACCAATCTTTTGGAAATTCATTCTGGCAATCGGTCATGTAGTGACCTTCAAACACCCCTAATTGCAGCATTTGTTTTGGCGTTAATTGTGGTTGAAAGTCGGGGGCAAAATCTGCTCCCATCGGTGCAACATATTCATAACTATAGCATTTTTGCATTTTATCGTTGACAATCATGACATTGATATGGGGACAAAAATATTGAAGTCAAGACACTATTTTCTTGATTGATTTAAAAAAATGAATATATTAGATACAAAAAAGGAAAATAAATGACTCTTAACGTAAAAACTTTTGTAGAACCGCCAATAAGCAATAATAACTATGTTCTTATTGACTCAAAGTCGCATGAGGCTGTATTGATTGATTGTTCTGCCTCTGATGACAAAATAATGGCATATATTCAAGAACAAGGTGCCACTTTAAAATATATTTTATTGACCCATGCTCATTTTGATCACGTGTTAGGGGTGGACTATTTTCAAAAAAAATATCATGTGCCTGCTTATTGTTCTGAAAAAGATGAGGCTTTATTAAAACAAATCAACAGTTATATGCAGTTAATGAAGCTGCCTATAGTCGTAGAACCTAAAATAGATGAATATATAGAACATCAAGCACTAAATATTGGGCGTTATCCTATCCAGGTTATTCCAACCCCTGGTCATACACGGGGTGGTGTGTGTTACTTGATAGATAACATGCTGTTTTCGGGTGATACGTTGTTCAAGGGTAGTTATGGTCGTACCGATTTACCCGATAGTAATGAACATGATATGCAACAAAGCCTGCAACTGCTGTTTAAAACCCTGCAAGATGATATTATTGTTTATCCCGGGCATGGAGAGACTACCACGATTAAACACGAGCGCAAATTATATAAATAACGTCTTACTTATCCAAATGTACCACGCGTTGTGGGAAAGGGATTTCAATCTTGTTTTTTTCAAATGCATCCCAAATGGCAAACATCAATGCACTGCGAACAGATCCTTTTTTTGTGACATCATCTACATAAGCACGCAATTCAAAATTCACGCTGCTATCTGCAAAGTCTGTTAACCAGACAAATGGCGGATTTTTTGTCGAAACACCTTCTGTCTTTTGAGCACAATCCAACAAAATATCATGTACTTTTTTCATATTTGAATTGTATGATACCCCGATTGGAATAATAATTCGTCCCCCTTTGCGCCTGCGTGTTAAGTTGACTAAATCCCCGGATAAAATAGAGGAATTAGGGATAAGCACGCTGGCCTTGTCAAAGCTTTCCAATTCTGTCGCACGAATACGAATATTTTTCACAATGCCTTCCTGACCGCTTACCTGAATCCAATCGCCCACTGAAATAGGACGTTCAAATAAAATCAAAATACCAGATACAAAGTTGTTGATGATAGTTTGTAATCCGAAGCCAATACCAACAGATAAGGCCCCGAAAACGATGGCAAGATTTTGCATATCTAACCCTAAAAATGACAAAGTTCCCCATGCCGCAATAATCCAACCTGTATAGGTGACGAGTTTTGCCATAGAATAAAAAATATCATCATTGTTTTGAGGATGGTTTTGTACCCAACGGATCAGTAATTTCTTTAAAAAGCCAAAAATGTATAAAGTCAAAGAAACAAAAATCAATGCTTTGATGACATTACTTAGATCAATTGTCGGTAGTTCTAATCCCGGAAAGATTTTTTGAATGAATTCTGGTTTTTTCCATGCATAGTAAAAGGTTAGGGCAACAATAACCCAAATTCCTAATTGAATAAATACTGTTAAAAAACGCTTAATTTTTCCTATTTTTTGTTTCATAATAACTCCCTTTGTTAATTTTGGCATTCTATATCAATGTATAAAAAGCAAGATTTTCCTAAAAATACTTCATAATCAGATATCGTATAATTGTCTTGAGTGAAATATATTTCCACGAAAAATACCCCTTTTCATGTGCCATTTTGACTTGTGTTACCAGATAGGGTGCCAAGCTTTTACGATGTTCCTTGTCGCGCCATGTTTTGTTAATGCACATACGCATGGCAATTGAGCAACGTTTTTGTGCCAAAGCCAGTAACGGAGTGTTTGCCAATTGTTCGTTGACGAATTCCATGCCTTTGATGTAACTGTCTATTTTATGTATAGAGAAGGCGCTTCTAACAATAGAACCATTTGTTTGTCTGTATAAATACAATTTATCATCAATATTGGCAAATCCAGAAATATTTGCAAATAATGTGACAATAAAAGGCCAATCTTCAAAATAAATCCCGGGGATAAAACGATGCTCTTTTAAAATATCTGAACGATATAATTTTCCACAGGCCGACGAATAACCTTTTGGGTTTTTAAGAAGCAATTCTAATGCCGGTTGACAAACTTGATAGCTGGTGTTTCTCGTTAAGTTGTTTTGCCCAATTATTCCAAAAGACGTAGATACTATGACAGGTTGATTAGACTCTTGGGCAACATGATACAGCCGGCTTAAGGCATTTGGTGCCAACATATCATCGCTATCTAAAAAGATAACCCAGTCTCCAATGGCAATATCTAAGGCTGCATTGCGTGCGGCAGACAATCCTTGGTTGAATTGAGAAATGACTTTAAATCTAGCGTCCTTATTGGCATAGTCTGACAAAATAGTCGCACAATTATCCGTAGAGCCATCATTAACGCAAATAGCTTCCCAATCTTGAAAATCTTGTGCAAGTACGCTGTCTAAGCATTCTGCCAGATAGTTCTGAACATTATAAACGGGAATTAAAACAGATATTTTAGGCATATAACATCCTTGTGCATATCATTATTTTTTTTTGAGCATACAGAATATTTTTGAAAAAAACAAGTAATTATCAAATTTTTCTTAAGAAATTTTGCTATCATGAAAAAAACTATTGCTTTTATCAAAAAAAGGTGTTAACGTGAAAATCGGTTTTATTATTGATAAAGGAGTTTAAATGACGTATAAATTGCCTAGTACAGAAGAGGTCAAAAAGGTGGATTTGTCCTGGAAACGTTATTTGTTGCCGGCTATTCATCCAGAGGGAGCTGTTATCTTAGGGTGGATGTTTGGTATCTTTTTATTTTTAGGACTATTATGGAAAGGTGTATGGGTGATTGGGTTGCCTATGTTGGTCTTCACGTATTACTTTTTCCGTAATCCTGAACGTGTGACTCCAAAAGGTGAGGGGTTGATCATATCCCCAGCTGATGGTATTGTTAGCAATATTAAAGAAATGGTGCCTCCTAAAGGATTAGGGCTAGGGGCTGAAAAATTAATTCGAATCAGTATTTTTATGAGTGTTTTTTCTGTTCATGTCAATCGGACTCCTGTGACAGGAAAGGTAACGCATTTAGAATATGTTCCGGGGAAGTTTTTATCTGTGGCAGACAAAGACAGTGAAGATAACGAACGGCAATTGATTGGAATGGAAACACAGTCTGGACATAAAATTGGGTTTATTCAAATTGCTGGACTGATTGCCCGTCGCATCTATTGTCCTTTAGTTGTCGGACAAAGACTCAAGGCAGGAGAGGTATTTGGTATGATTCGGTTTGGTTCCCGTTTGGATGTCTTTTTACCAAAGGGAGTTGAACCACAGGTTTTATTGGGGCAAGTTGCTGTTGCCGGGGAAACAATTTTAGCTCAAATAGGCAAAAAGGGGTAAGTCATGACAGACGCAATTAAACCAATTTTTCCAAATGCAGTCACGATGATGGCTTTAGCTTTTGGGGTCTCTTCTATCAATATGGCTTTATGGGGCAGATGGGAATTGGCTGTCCTGTTTATCGTTTTGGCAGGATTCTTTGATTTTATGGATGGGCGTGTAGCACGTGCTTTGGATGTATCATCCCATTTTGGAGCAGAACTGGATTCCTTAAGTGATTTTGTCAGCTTTGGTGTTGCTCCTGGATTTTTAATGTACAATTGGACAATGGACACAACGATGCGAGCGGAAGCATTAAAAGATATTACCTATCGCACTGATGCTGTGGGCCTATATTGGGGGGTCGTTTTGTTTTTTGCTGTATGTTGTGCCACACGTTTGGCACGCTTTAATACAATGTTAAATGAACGTCAACCAAAATATTGGACTCATTTTTTTATGGGTGTTCCAGCGCCTGCCGGTGGTGGTTTGGCTATGTTACCGCTTATTATGTGGATGGCTACAGGTGGGCAAGTAGCTTTATTTAGAGCGCCTTGGTTTGTTAGTTGTTTCGTTATTTTTGCGGGGGTAATGATGGCCAGTCGTATACCGACCTTATGCTTAAAACATTTACATCCTAATCGATCCATGCGTTCTATTTTAATGTTTGTAATGTTAGCTTTAATCTGTGGCTTTGCAACATTGCCATGGCAAACGCTGAGTGTCGTCGGAGTCGGGTATTTAATATCCATCCCAATCGGCATATTTTATTTCTTGCATTTTAAAAAAAATTGTGGTTGAATGACCTTATAAGAGGGGGAAAGCGTATGAAATACATTAGTCTTTTTGCTTTATTATTAGGAACATCTATGATGGCCACAGCGGCTGTTGTTCCAACGGCTTCTATGCCTAAAACGCCAGTTCAAGTAGTGGACACCAGTCGTAAGGAAATTATTGTAGATGTGCCGGAACAGCTGAATTATGCAGAAGAATTAAAAAATCCAAGATTTAATAATTTGCGGCAATTTCAAGGAATGGAAGATGCAAAATATGTACGTAACGTAGCAAAAATGCTGCGTGATAACCCTGCAGCTTTAATGAAAAGCGTTTATAATATAGATGCCAGTGCTGTAGATATCAGCGCCTATGACGGGAAGAAGGCTTTAGGAACAAACAGAGAGCCTATTGGCGTGACAATGGGTGATAAAAGTATTAAAGATATGAATTGGGTTGATTCTTTGGCAGATGTTCGGTTCCCAGATTTTATGGGTGACTATAATGATTTGCGTACGTTGCAGGGTGAATTTCGTGACCAGCAACAAAAAGGGTTGGAAGAAATTAAAAAAATTGATTTGAAGAAAAAAGTACGCATGGCTCCAATTCAACAGGCACTATGAAAAAGGTTCCTTTAGCTTCATCGTCTGGTCTTTCCCCGATTGTCATCTTGGTTCGGCCGCAGTTAGCCGTAAATATAGGCATGGTGGCGCGTGCTATGATGAATTGTGGTTTAAGCGAATTACGGTTGGTTCAGCCTAAAGAAAATCACTTATCACCAGAGGCCATTTCGGGTTCTTCGGGTGCAGCAGTTATTTTGGAACAAGCAAGGGTTTTTGATTCCTTGCAATCAGCCTTGCAGGATATTCAATATGTGCAAGCAACAACTGCGCGCGTTCGTGACATGGCTAAGCGTGTTTATGTGCCGGAAAAAGCCCATGCACTAACAGCCAAGCGTCTTACAAAAGGACAAAAGGTGGCTTGGTTGTTTGGGCCTGAAAGAACCGGGTTGGAAAACGATGATTTAATTATGGCAGACGCATTGGTACAAATACCGTTAAATCCAGCGCACAGTTCATTGAATTTATCGCAAGCTGTATTGATTATGGGCTATACATGGTGGATTCGGCACAAGAAGCCAACAGAAATATTGATGACAGGCAATTCTAAAGTTGCCAACAAACATGAACTGGACTTGTTTTTAGATAGCTTGGAACACAAACTGGAAAGGGCAGGTTATTTCCATTTTCCGGAAAAAACTGACCGAATGAAGCGCAATTTAAGGAACATTTTTACCCGTTCTGATCTGACAAGCTCAGAGATAAAAACCCTTTATAGTGTCATTTCTTACATAAAATAATAAAATCCTTTAAAAAAAGCTTGCACAAGCGATAAAATTGTGCTTACAATGTAGCATAAGGGAGTTTTTATGGTTTATTTAACAATTTTATTAACAATTTTAATAAGTATTTTGATTTACACGTTTGATCCGGCTCCAAACAGGTCTGAACACGATATAACCGGCGCTGAAGCGTATGTTTTAGGATTTATCAACCAACACCAAGCCGCCCGCGACTTTATGAAGCATTGGTTAGGGCATAGTAAGGCTAATGACGGCGCACATGGTGTTGTTGGCGGGAAAGGCGTTATATTATCTGGGGATACAGATCCTGGAACAGAACAAGGGCGTATGGAAAGTTTTATGCTCAAGGGATTAACCTCAAATATACACACTTATAATGGGAGTGGATTTGCAACTGGTTCAGATAACGGGACCTTTAAATCTGCTTATGTGTGTTTGGATGAGCATTTAGAAAACCTGGTTGCTGAAACAAATTGCCGAAATCGTTATGTTGTGACGTATGCAAAAGATAAACCGGATTGGTGGACAGATCCAAAAGAGCAGGAAAAAAAGGCCACAAAAGGTCAACGGTGGCGGCGTGCCATTGCTCAACGAACTCATGGATCGTATGGGTGCGGTGTATTAACTATGGCCGACGGGACAGGAAGCAAAAATTGGTGTTATAAAACCGGTAAGAAGAACACAATCAAACCCAAAGAGAGTTCATGTGCCACGGGCGAACGTGAGGGGAAATATTGCATTGACAATGGCGAAGGATGTCAGACTTTGCTGCCCTCTGGAATTCAAGTATTCTTGGAAAATGAAATAAATAATGATTTAAGTGATAGACTGGTGTGTATCAGCACGGTAAAAAATCCCTATGTTACAGAAGGATTAATGTTCCAATATGATTCCATCGATAGTGCGGGAAATGGAGCGCCTGCCGCAAATGGGACTAATCTTACGACGCATTCCTCTCCCTTTACTTGGGCGAATTCGGAAGTGGGAACCCCTGTCAATTGGAATGCATCCGGCTCTCCAACATGGGAAGATAGCTCAAAAAGTTCCCCTATGATTCCACATAACAACGGACATGCCTTTAATTTTCAATTGGGAAATAATGATTCTACATTTACTTTGACTATAGTAGCAAAGGTTCCAAATAAAACTGCCCAGACAATCATAGGTCCTGTTACCCCATCAGGACTAAATATTCCTGATTTAACCGTTGATGATGGCGCTGGTAATAAGAAAAAAGCAAATATTGGGATGTATTATATGAATGATTGTTCAATAGCAAGTGAAGGCGCGGTTACTGGGGATTGTTTTTTGCTCTTGACCAGAAAAGATGCCAGCCATGCGGATACAATTGATGGAAACATCATTAGCTATGATAATAATAATAATGGAATAATATCGTGGACAATTGTCAAGCGTCCTGATCTTGATGGAATTTCAACGCTTTATTGGTATAACGGAGCAGAGCCGGTGTGTGATAGTGGTAGTGAAGTAGTAAAACACCCCTATATAGATGGAGGGGGAACGCGAAACAATATGACTTTAGGGGGGGGATCTGGCGGTAGTGCAGATGATACTGTCAGAATTTATGCCATACGGTATTACAATCGCCCCTTGACAAGGCGGGAAATCAACCGTAACTTCCGTGCAGATGGGGAACGATATGGCGTCGGCAGTTGGACGGGGAGCTGTACCAACAAATGCGAGGTAGATTCGGATTGTTTGAATACATATCAAAGTTGCAAAAGTGGCGAATGCAAAATAAAGGATGAATAAATACAAAGGAGAAAGAGGATGAAATACGATTTAAAAACAGAACGCAAAGATGAATCCGGCGCAATTATGTTGGAAATTATTGCCGTTTTGGCTTTAATGGGTGTTATGGGGGCAATGTTGTTCCGCCAGATCAATCACCGTAACCAAGAATTGCACAATATTCAAATGGCATCTGAAGCTCGTATTATGAAGGAAGCTTTTTCTGCATGGATTCAAGCCAACTTGGCCACTTTACGTAGAGATTGCAGAGCTGAATCTACAATCGATGTTATACCGTGTTCCATAAATTATTCTGCTCAATATGGGTCTACTGCAATCGGACAAGCAATTGTTAATGATGGTTTTTTACCGGATGGTTATGATGGAAGTGGAGTCTATGCAGATAGCATAGCTTATGACTATAATCTCAGTTTGTTTTCTTACTGGCGCGGAAACGCCACAAGCGGTGCCCCAGCATATTATGGTGTTGTCATTCCAAACCCGAATATTTTGCCAGATGGCGGGGGGGAAACAACGACATGGAACTTTAAGCGCGCAGCACGTGTTGCCATGTTAATCGGTGGCGATGGGGGTGTGTATGGCCCTGATATTACGGGGGACTCTTTATCTGGAAGTGCCGGCAGCTGGCAGTTAGACACAAAAACTGGTAGCACTTTACTTTTTATGACATCTGATCAAGCCCAATTGCCTATCTATGGTGCGGTGACGGGGTTTGATGTGTATCAACCCGAAGTAGAAGTTGAAGATGTTAAAGTGAATATTCCAAAAGACTTTGGAATGGTGGTCAGGGATCTTGGATCCTATGGAGCATTTGCCGTGGGAATGGGTGATGCAAATTGTTATGATAGTCGTATTCAGCATCATACAGCATTAGGAGATGGCACCATTAACCCTGATACTGTTAAAATACCAAAAAATGATGGGTCTTGTCAGGCTGTGTTGTGGGTGGATGGCGCAGATTCTAAAGTTTATACCAGTAAAGATATTGAGGTTGGCTATGATCCCGTGACTGGGGCTTCATCCGTCAGTATTAAAGGCGAAAGTGATAAAGCGGGAAAAGTTATCGTGTATGATGATCAAGGTCGTGCCAATATTATCTTAGAGGGCAAAACAGATGCAAGTACAAGCACCGCCGCCAATACTTTAACCTTTAAGGATGGTAAGATTTTAACAAATAAGACCACGGGAAATGTAGGGGCAACAGGAAGCCAAGAGCAATATCAATACCAACTGGATCCTGCTAATACATCCGTTGTGTATGATATTCGTTTGGGTGCTATGGGTGGCATGAAACTGAGTGAACTTTTGCCAGACGTGATTTTGAAAGATGTGGGACGCATTAGTTCAGGAGGAAGGGTGACTAAGCCTTCTTGTCCAAAGGGATATGTTCCCGCCATTTTAGTGATCCCAGGTCATCAAACTCCGCGAGTAGCGGAAGGAAGTGCTGCACCTCAGATATTGCTACCTAACTCTAGCGATCCTAACAGTCCTGTGATCGGATATTTACGGCCGCCACAGTTAAAAATAAAAGATTCGGAGGATCAAGAGATTGTTAATCTTGGTACTGACCCCGCTTATACTCCAATATTCGCACAAGAGCCTACTCCAAAAGAGAGTGCGGCTGTATCGGAATGGACTATTAGCGGTTCGTCTACTACTTATCTACGTTACATTGCCTATCAAACGTTTTGTGTGAAAGATGGGACAATTGGTGCAGCCAGCGGAAATGACGTTCAGAATTTGAACAGCACAACCAAAGTGGGTACTGCATCCACATCTTTAACTGCAACGGATTGTGCCACTATGGGATTTGATTTCAGTTCAGGGAAGTGTGTTGTATGGACTTTGAACCACATCAATGCTGTGGCGGATGCCGAACAAAAAGAAAAACTTTGCCGGAGTGCAGGGTACTTTTGGGATGACAAAGAAACCGGTAGTAATAAATGTAAAACTGCAAAGCCAAGCCAGCAACAGGGTGACTAAGTCCCCAATAAAAAGGTGGTCGTGAATTACAGTTTTGCGACCACTTTTTGCATCAGCTTGGAAAATGGATAGTTTTTAAAGTCTTTTTTATCAACCCATATTCCATCGGGGCAAATATTGGTTTTCCCTGAGGTTAAATAAAGTGTCAATTTAAAATGCGTAAACACATGAACAACTTTGGACGCATCAATCGGGGCAGTTGTAACCTCTTGCCATGGAAATTCCCACAATCCGTGTAACAATCCCTTTTCTGTGCGTTTGCGAATCAAATATCGCCCTTGGCTATCCCGAATAATATAAACTAATCCCGCCTTTTCCTTTTTTTCCAACTTTTTGATCTTGGGTATTTGATTTTGTATTTTTTTTTGAGCGGCAATGCAAAGCCCATGCCATGGACATTCGTTGCACTTTGGATTCGTTGGTGTACAAAGCATGGCACCTAAATCCATGATAGCGCTTGCATAATCCGCCCCATGTTTTAAAGAGGTCAGCTTTTGAGCCAGCGGATAGATTGTGGAGGCATTTACTTCTTGTATTATCCCATAAAACCGGGCTATCACACGAATAACGTTGCCATCAACTACTGTTTCCGGCCGGTTAAAAGCAAAACAGCAAATGCTGGAGGCAGAGTAGGGGCCAATACCGGGCAATTTTAATAATTCATCGCGCGTGGTCGGTATTTGGCCTTGATACTGATCCATTAACACTTTGGCACATTCATGAATTTTGCGTGCTCGTGTATAATAACCCATGCCTTGCCAAGTCAATAAAACGTCTTGAATATCAGCCGTGGCCAAAGCTTGAACCGTTGGAAAACGCTCCATCCACTTTTGAAAGTAATTTAAAACAGTAGCAACGGTTGTTTGTTGCAACATAATCTCGCTGATCCACACTTCATAAGGGCTTTTATGGGCACTGCCGATGGTACGCCATGGTAACCTGCGCCCATTTTTATAATACCATTTTAATAAAGCCTGTGTCGGGTTAATTTTTGTCATCAGATTCTGGCGGCAGCTTGTTTAAATCCGGTTCATCCGGATTATCCGGTTCCGATTCCTGCGGTTGTTCGTTAAAGATTTGCTCTTCCAAAGTAGGCTCAGCTTCAGCGGGCATTTCTTGTGGCAATTCTTCAGTTTCTTCAGCTTCTGGTTCCGCCGTTTGCTCTGATTCTGTTTCTGGCTCGGACGTTTCCTCTTGCTCTAATTCTTGTGGTGTTTTAATGTCCGGCACGGGGTCTTCCTCATCCAAAGCCGCCTTTTCCGCCACAGCTTTATCCAGCATTTCTTTTTCTGGATTTTCGGTTTGCTCCGGTTCAACTATGCGATTGTTTGTCGTTTTGGCATATACACGTAACTTACGTCCAGAACTATCCACATTCAAAAACACCTCTTGACCCGGGTGAATACGCTCTTGCATAATCAAAAGAGCTAACGGTGTTTCCACTTGCTCTTGAATTAAGCGCTTTAAAGCACGAACACCAAACTTGGATGTAAAGACTTCATCCACAAACCATTGTTTGGCGCTGTCGTGGACTGTCACTTTGTAACCGACTGCCTCTGCACGCTTTAACAGCTTATTCAAATGAATATCCACAATTTTCAATAAATCATCTTCTGTCAATTGGTGGAACGATACAATATCGTCCAAACGGTTTAAAAATTCGGGGCGGAAGTAATCTGTTAACCTTTCAACACGTTGATAGCTGGGTAAGTTTGCCCCAACGTTGGATGTTAAAATAAGTATTGTGTTCCTGAAATCCACCGTAACGCCTTTACTGTCCGTTAAACGTCCTTCATCTAATAATTGCAACATTAAGTTCAAAATGTCCAAATGTGCCTTTTCAATTTCATCAAATAAAACAACTTGGAATGGTTTTAAGCGAATAGATTCTGTTAACAAGCCGCCAGCTTCAAAACCTGGAGAGCCCGGAGGAGGGCCAATCAACCGCGCGACAGACGACCTTTCCATATATTCGGACATATCCAACCTCATCAAAGCCGTTTCATCATTAAACATGAATTCGGCCAAAGATTTTGCCAATTCTGTTTTTCCCACACCAGTTGTTCCGATAAATAAGAAAGATCCTAAAGGCCGGTTAGGGTCTTGCATACCAGAACGTGCACGGCGGATTGCATCTGCAACGACCTTAACAGCATTGTCTTGCCCCACAACTCGTTGGCGTAAAATTTCTTCTGCACGTGCCATACGCGCTTTATCTTCAGCATCAACTTTTTCCACAGGTATGCCCGTCCAATCCGAAATTGTGCGATAGCAAAACTCTTGTGTCAGTGTATTTGCTTCTTGAGCTACTTCTCCCCGGGCAATATCCATCATCAATAAACTGGCCGAATCATCCAATAAATCCAAAGCTTTTTCCGGAAAATAGCGCTGTTTAATATATCGCCCTGTCAGCTGGCAAGCAACTTTGACAGTCTCTGGAGGAATAACTATATCATAGTGTTCCTCATAGCGTCCTTTACGAGCCATAACAATATCAATACTTTCTTCTAACGTCGGCTCTGCCAACATGATAGGTTGTACACAGCCCATGACAGCTAAATCCTTTTCAAACTCAGTTACATAGCTTTGCGTATCTGCTTCAATCAAACAATTGACCCGTCCCGCCAATAGAGAAAGTTTTAAAAATTTAGCAGGTTCTTTATTTTCTGGCACAGAAGGGATATGGACTAGCAAGCTGATATCTTTAATATATAGTACGCGTTGTCCATCACTGGCTATGATAGTTTGTAAAACTTGTTTGGTCAGTTCGGCATATTCTGCGTCGGAAGAAGAATCCAGCATCAATTGTGAAATGTTCAATCCCACAACTTCACGTGTTTGCATATATTCGGGGGCATTTTCAGATGCCATAAAGCTAATAAGACCTTCAATTAAAGCAGTTTTTCCAATGCCACTTGGCCCAACAACAATAGGATTGTTTTTATTGTCACGTAATAGAATATGAATCATACGTTCCAGTTCTTTTTCACGTCCAATTAGGGACAGTATCTCTCCATCCTTTGCCATTTGTGTGTAGTTGATTAAATATTTGTTTGAATCAATTGCCATATTCGCATCCTCTTAATATGAAAAAGCAAACTCATTTTTTGGGGGACGTTCCTTTTCAATATCCTCTGCAGCAAAATAGTCATAAGCATATGCTCTGATATCTACAAGAGCAATCATGGCATTATAGGCAGTTCCAAACATTTGAACTTTCATAAATGCCTTTTGCGGATCCCCCCAAATCATATTTTGAGCATCATCAGGATGCCCATAAGTATTATAGATAGCGGCCCAAAACTCCCTTTGACGTTGTAATTTTTTTTGCGTGTTGATGGTCGTAAAGTTGAGTGAGCTATCCCCATAGTTGTAATAGATAATTTTATACAATTCATTGGACGTATTATGACTGGTAAAGAAAAGGGAAATAGCTTCGTTTTTGCCTCGCGTCATATCAATTTGAGATATGTAGGATTGACGCTCAGCTCGGGCAAAATTTCTGATGCAAGAACGTAAATCTTGTGGAACATAAACGCCTTGCTTTTGACAACGATTGGCGTAATCAGAAGCATAAAACCTGGGAACATCTTCTTGTTTGAGTTTTAACGTATATCCGGCTTGTTCCGCTTGCTCTAATGTTTCTTCTACAGACATGCCCAAATAAAAGCCATGTACGTCAAAACCATGCACATTATGAAGTGGAATGTTTGATGGATTAGCAGATGCTCCGTTAACAACATGGGTTGTTTGATCTGGCAAATTTATCACAGAAGAAGGTGTTGTTTCTTGTGCCAGTTGCTCTGGCTCAGATGGAACAACAGGTTCGGGTTGCGTTAAATCAATCGTAACATCTGGTAAAGGTGGCGGGGTCAAATGCAATTGTTCTAAAGGTTTTGCCCCAGAGCCTAATAGAGGTTGTTCATCATCAAACAAAGAAATATTAACATTCTGAGCTTGTGCTATAGATGAGATTAACAAGCTTAAAAAAAGTATTCCATTGAACCTCATACTCGCATACGCCCCCAATTTTTTACTTGACTTTTGATGTAAATTCAGGTCAAATAACCCTAACTTGTTATTAGTTGTAGCTAAAATATTTGGAAAAATCAAGGGAAAAATGGGAAAATTTAAATATATATTTGTTTTTGGCTTTTTGCCTTTAGTTATGACAGGATGTGCTACCTGTCCAACAGATCCTGCCGAGGCAGAACTATATCATCAAACAAATGACCCTTTAGAACCTATGAACCGTGGTATTTTTGCTTTTAACCAAATGGCAGAAGGCGCCATTTTACGTCCAATTGCCAAAGGGTATCGTTTCATTATGCCTGAGCTTGTGCGCAATTCAATTGCCAATTTTTTTGATAACTTAAAACAGCCTGTTTATTTTGCTAATGCCTTGTTACAAGGTGAGTTTAAAAGTGCAGGGGCTATTTTAGGACGCTTTACGTTGAATACAATTTGGGGTGTAGGCGGTTTGTTTGACATTGCAACCGAGGCCAATATTCCTAATCCTGAGAATGATTTTGGGCAGACTTTAGCCAAGTGGGGCTGGAGAGGAGATGGTGGCCCTTATTTGATGTTGCCGATATTGGGACCATCTGATGTGCGGGATGGCATAGGTCGTGGCGTTGATGCTTTGGCAGAACCTGCTACATGGTTGGTGGAACCAGAAGTTTGGTACACCGGTTGGGCGGTGAATAATATCAATGCGTATGCTAACAATATAGATTTATTGGAAAATTTGGAAAAATCGTCTGCTGACTATTATGCAGCGCTCAGAACGATGTATCGCCAAAATCGGGCTAAAAAGATCAATTCTGTCATTGATAGTACTGAAACAACCGAAGAAAAAGCACCTGCTTATGAAGCAGACTTTTCGGATATAGATTGGGAGGATGAATAATGAAAAAATTAACAGCTTTAATATGTGCCATGATGTTATCTGTGTCTGTAATGGCTGCGCAAAATCCAGCAATTAGCTTTGTGGATGATTTGGCGGATGATATCATCTCAAATGTTTTGACCGCAGAGGTCACTCCTGAGCAAAAGCTTGAAACATTCAGAGCCGCTTTTACAAAGGCGGTGGATTTGAAATCTGTCGGACAGTTTGTGCTGGGCGTTTATTGGCGCAAGGCAAATGATGCGGATAAACAAGAGTTTTTGGATGCCTTTACGGAATTTACAACCAAAACATGGGCAGACCGGTTTGATATGTATCATGGGCAAGACATTTTATTCACCGGCGTTAGAAATGCCGAACGTAACCAGTACTATGTGGATAGCCAGATTCAAGATAAAGAACCCGTTGAGGTTATTTGGCGCTTACGTCAAAAAGGAGACTCCTATAAGATTATAGATATTATCGTAGAAGGAGTCAGTATGGCCATGAGCTACCGCAACGAATACAGCGCTGTTTTGCAACAAAATGGCGGAAATGTAAAGGCTTTAGCCGAAGAATTGCGCAAGAAGAGTGCAGCATTTGACAACCAAAACAAAAAATAGTTGACAAAAAATTGTTTTGTGCTATACTATAATAGTGCAAGGGGAACCTTGAGCCAAGGGAACTAGATACTGTTATAGGAGGAGTATATGAATAAACTTTGGAAAAATCCAGTATTAGCAGGTTTTGTAGCTTTAACCATGGCTAGCGGTGCTGGTTGTGTTAATCCGGCTAATTTAAACTATACCTATCGGGATGTAGGACGCATTCAATGTAATAGAGCTTATGTGCAAGAAGTTAATGAAGGATGGTTTGATGCACTTTGTGGAAGCATACGTGGATTTGGTAACGTGTGCCAAGAAGCAGGTAGCGCGGGTCAAAATCTAGGTTATGCAGCAGACCAGTGGACTAGAGCAGCTAAAAATGGGGCTTGTTTGGCTGATGAGGGTTGGCAAGCGGTACGCCATGGAAGATGGTAATAAAATCATCTGTTGACTTTTGTGGGGAGATTGGTTATAATCTCCCCATAATTTTTTATAAGGAGTGAAAAATGCCAGCAAAAAGTATGGATGAAATTGTTTCTTTATGTAAACGTCGTGGTTTTGTTTTTCAAGGAAGTGAAGTCTATGGTGGATTAAAAGGGACCTATGACTTTGGACCTTTAGGCGTTGAATTAAAAAAGAATATTCGTCAAGCTTGGTGGCGTGCGATGGTTTATGAACGTGATGACATAGAGGGGTTGGAATGCGCCCATATTTCTCATCCATTGGTATGGAAATATTCGGGTCATGAAGCTGGCTTTTTTGATTTATTACAAGACTGTAAAAAGTGCAAAGCGCGTTTGCGTTCGGACCATTTAGTGGATGGAAAATGCCCAAACTGTGGTTCCACGGATTTAACTGAGCCACGTCCGTTCATGTTAATGATGAAAACCAATATCGGGCCTGTGGATGATGGGTCCAGCTTTGCATATTTGCGTCCGGAAACGGCTCAAGGGACATACCTCAACTTTAAGAATGTTGTGGATGCTACCGCTCGTAAGTTACCTTTTGGTATTTGTCAACATGGTAAATCTTTCCGGAATGAAATTACCCCGCGTAACTTTTTGTTCCGTCAACGTGAGTTTGAACAGGCTGAGATGCAATATTTTGTTCAACCAGGAACAGATGAAGATTGGTGGAAGAAATGGCGTGAAATTCGGACTGCCTGGTGGGTAGAGCAAGGAATTCCAGCCGAAAAGTTGCGTTTTCATCCGCATGACAAGCTAGCTCACTATGCCAAAATGGCTGGGGATATTGAATATGAATTTCCTTGGGGTTTTGATGAGGTAGAGGGTATTCATGATCGCCAAGACTTTGATTTGGGTTCCCATACCAAAAACCAAGACAAATATCCTATTCAAGCTAAAGTGCTTAAAAATACAGATTCCACCGTTGAAATGTCCTATACAGATGTGATGGATGGCAATAAAAAATTCATTCCGTTTGTGGTTGAAACCGCTATGGGACTGGATCGTGCCTTTATTGCTTTAATGATGCAAGCCTATACCGAGGAAACTTTGCCTAATGGTGAAACAAGGTTGGTGTTAAAATTAAAAAAACACTTGGCGCCTGTCAAGGTAGCTGTGATTCCTTTGAAGCGCAATAATGAACAGATTGTTACTTTGGCGCACCAGATTAAAGAGGATTTATTAAAAACAGGTATCGGGCGAGTTATGTTGGAAGATTCCGGCAATATCGGTAAGGCCTATCGCCGTCATGATGAAATCGGGACACCAATTTGCATTACTGTGGATTTTGAATCTATTGAGCAAAGCCCTGCAACAGTTACTTTGCGTAACCGGGACACTATGGCACAAGAGCGCGTAGCTGTGGCCGATTTGCCGAAGTATTTGAAAGAATTCTTCTTATAAAATTAAGTTTTCTTGACAAACACCGCACAAGGTTTTTGTGCGGTGTTTTTGTACCTGCTTTGTCTTTAAGACAAAAATCTTGACAAATTTTAACTTTTGTGGTATAATGTTGAACCTGTAAGGGAAAGGAGATTATCATGACAAACGAAGAAAACAGAGCTAAAGAAAGAAAAAAATTATTAATGTATGCACAATTGTTCCGTTTTGGAAGCTATGCATCTATGGGATTGTCTTTGTTAGGATCGCTTGCTGTTATTAGCGCCGCGATTCATGGTAAATCAGGTAAAGAGGTAGTGGGATATTTGTTAGGGACTTTTATTGCTACCGCTCTTGCTGAGACTTGTCTTGATGCCAGGTTCTGTATTGCCGCTAAAATAAGAGGGCATGATAAAGGCATATACTGATGCCAAATGGTGAAACGCGTTTGGTGTTAAAGTTGAAAAAACATTTGTCACCTGTTAAAGTGGCTGTAATTCCTTTGAAGCGCAATAATGAACAGATTGTTACTTTGGCGCACCAGATCAAAGAGGATTTATTAAAAACAGGTATCGGGCGAGTTATGTTGGAAGATTCTGGCAATATCGGCAAGGCCTATCGTCGTCATGATGAAATTGGTACCCCAATTTGCATTACTGTGGATTTTGAATCTATTGAGCAAAGCCCTGCAACAGTTACTTTGCGTAACCGTGACACGATGGCACAGGAACGTGTAGCTGTGGCTGATTTGCCAAAATATTTAAAAGAATTCTTTCTGTAAAAAAATTGTAAGGGATTGATATGTCGAAAAAAAATGCAAATAATCGATTGGTTAAGAATTTATATCTTGCCAATAAAATATGTGTAGCTATGGCTTTATTAGCCTGGGTCGGCGCTGCTGTTGGTTTTACTAAAGGACATGAAAAATCTGCAAAACTAGCTCTTTTAGGTGCGGTTGGTTGTTCAGTTGTTGGTACAGCTTGTGCTTTTAGTGCAGATAGGGCTGATATTTTAAGGAAAAAACGCAAATGCCAAGGGCGTGGATAATCCTGTATAAAATTAATTAAAAAGTCACTTTGAGCCATTTCAAGGTGATTTTTTATTCCTTTTTTCTTGACACCAATTGCTCAATGTGCTAGGTTGCACTTGAGAACTATTTATATTTGGGGTGTGTTTATGGTTTTATTGGCAAAAATTGATTTAGAGTGTGAAGAAAGAACATGGCATGAAACATATTGGACGCATGTACTCAGACTTTTGCTTACACTAAAAGAAAAAAAATTGATTCCTAGCGAGATTTTTTATCAGGGCGTTTTTCCGGATAAACTTAAGCAGGCACTTGAAAAGTATTCCTATGATTTATTGGGAGTGAAAGGCCAAGATTTAAAGTCTTTGGATGGATCCAGATATGCACTGCATAAATTATTAGGAGATACAGATGCCGAATTAAAGGCTCCTTTAAAATCTTCTTCTTTTTCTTTATCTAAAGACGCTCTATATATTTTAGATGAAGCTAATTTTACTTATTATCAGGCACAGCTAGGGATAGATCCTGGACAAATACCAACAAAAAAGCCGACTTTTTGTGAATTATATTGTTTGGATAATAAAGGAAAAAAGTCTCAATTAACTCTTGTTCCTTTGGTTCCAGCGAAGGCAACGAAGCAATTTGATAGACGCCAAGGGAGTGTTGGTTTGGTTCCGCCGTTTTTGCCTTCGGATGCGCCCAGTTCAAAGTATCCGGGGGCTGTTAAGTATACACGTTTAGCAATCGCAGATTCTATAACTGGTCTGCCCAAGCCTGAGCGTCATGTTGAATTAATGCAAGAATTTTATGAATTATGTTCTGCACAAGAAGGAGTTTTGGTTTTGCTGGATGTGGATCACATGGCTAAGCTGAACGATGATAAATCTATTGGATATGCGGGAGTAGACGTCTTATTAGGGCATATTGGAGAAGCTATTAACGAAAGGACTCGCGATACAGATCTTAAATGTCGTTATCGTGGAGATGAATTCCTTGTGTTTTTAGTAGATTGTTCTCAATCAGATGCAAAGAACGTTGTTAAGCGAGTGCAAGATTATTTATCAGAGTTATTACACAAGGATCCTGCATCACCTGTTACTACGTTAAGTGCAGGGGTATCTAGTTACCATACAGCTAGCAAGATTGAGTTTGCTCGTGCTTTTCGTGAAGCAGAACTTGCATTAGACAGAGCAAAAAAAGAAGAGAATCATCATGGCGGAATTGGACATTGTACTATACAGGATAGTATCAACGTTTTTAAGGAAATTTCCGTTGCTACCAACAATCCTACAAAAAAATCACCACATTTAAGACGTTTTGAAAAGATATTTGGGATTGATGTACGTGATGATAATGCCTGCATGAGCAATACAGACCATGAGCATGAATAAACATATTCTGGCTGTCATTTATTAGTCTAAAGTTATTAAGTCATAACTTGATTTTTTACAAAAAATCGGGTATGTTTAGGTTATGACAGGTTTATTTGAAACTTTGGCTCATAAGCCGTTGGCGGATAGAATGCGACCAGCCTCATTGGCTGAAGTCGTTGGGCAAGATGTTTTATTGGGACAAAATGGACCGTTAGCACGGATGATTGAAAATGATACCTTATCGTCTTTCATCTTGTGGGGGCCGCCTGGTTGTGGCAAAACGACCATAGCGCGCATTTTGGCAGAAAAAACAAAGTTACAGTTTGTGCAATTATCTGCTGTGTTTTCTGGCGTATCCGATTTACGTAAAGTATTCGATGAAGCAAAACGCGCTCGTATGGCAGGGCAAGGGACTTTATTATTTGTAGATGAAATTCATCGTTTTAATCGCGCCCAACAAGACAGTTTTTTGCCTTATGTTGAAGATGGAACAATTATTTTGGTGGGGGCTACAACTGAAAATCCCAGTTTTGAGCTTAACAGCGCCTTGCTCTCTCGTTGTAAAGTATTTGTGCTGAATCGCTTGACACATGAAGCTCTATCTATTTTGGCAAAACGTGCTGAAAAAATTATGGAAAAGCCTTTGCCTATTGATGATGTCGGATTAGAATATTTAATGACTTTGGCAGACGGTGATGGCCGATATTTTATCAATTTACTGGAATCCGTCTATCAATATGCTCGTCCAGATGAAATTTTGGATAAATCTGAATTAGAACAGTTGTTGCAAAAACGTATGCCCAGCTATGATAAAGACAGAGAAGGGCACTATAACCTGATTTCTGCCTTACACAAATCTTTGCGTGGGAGTGATCCAGATGCAGGGTTGTATTGGTTGGCCAGAATGGTTGTCGCAGGTGAAGACATGAAATATATTTTGCGTCGCTTAACACGTTTTGCCAGCGAGGATGTAGGTCTGGCAGATCCTCAAGCACTTGTCCAAGCAATCAATGCATGGCACAGTTATGAACGTTTAGGGTCGCCAGAGGGGGATTTGGCTGTGGCAGGATTGGTTGTGTATTTAGCAACTGCACCAAAATCAATAGGGGTGTATCGTGCCTGGTCTATGGCTGAAAAATTAGCGCGTGAAACAGATGCAGTGATGCCACCTAAACACATTTTAAATGCCCCAACGAAATTGATGTCAGAGATTGGGTATAGCAAAGGCTATCAGTATGATCCAGAAACTAAAGATGGTTTTTCTGGTCAAGAATATTTTCCAGGTGAAATTGGTCATCATACTTTTTATACACCTGCAGAACGTGGTTTTGAACGCGAAATTCAAAAACGACTGGATTATTGGAACAATTTACGAAAAAAAATTAAAAAATAGGCCTTTTTTGTTGCATTTTATTTTATCTTTGGTTACAATGCAACTGAGAGGGAGTTATTTATGGGGCAAGTTGAAATAGCCGTCGTACAAGAAAAAGACAATGATATTCGCTTGGATCGTTGGTTTTCCAGGCATTATCCTGATCTAAAACATGGCATGCTGGAGCGATTGCTCAAAAACAAAAATATTCGCGTAAATAAAGTTCGCGCCACAGCTAATCAACATGTTGTGACAGGGGATGAAATCCGTATTCCACCTTTAGATATTGCCCCTAAAAAGGATGTGCCAGTGAGTTTAAAAAAGTCAGATATTGAATTGATGCAAAATATGGTTCTGTATAAAGATAACGCTATGATTATTTTGAATAAACCTGCTGGATTGGCTGTCCAAGGGGGAAGCAAAACAGTGCATCATATTGACGGGATGTTGGATGCCTTGCGTTTTGGCAAAGATGAAAAACCTCATTTAGTTCATAGATTAGATAAAGAAACTTCTGGGGTATTGGTTGTGGCACGTACTACCGTTGCAGCAAGCAAATTAACAGCTGCTTTCAAGGGGCGTGATGTGCATAAAGTTTATTGGGCCGTTGTAAAAGGCGTTCCTAAAATGGCCCGCGGCAAAATTGATGCCTCGCTAACAAAAAAAAACGATAGAGTTGTCGTGGATATGGACGGTGGGGATCGTGCCATTTCAGTATATAATACAGTAGATGCCTTGGGCAAAACTGCTGCGTGGTTAGAATTAAGTCCTTTGACGGGGCGGACTCATCAACTGCGCGTGCATTTAAGTGATGTCTTACACACACCTATTTTAGGTGATGATAAATATGGCAAGGCAACTTTAGATGGGTCAGGGCAGGGATTACAACTGCATGCACGAGCTATTGAAATCATAAGCCCTGATACGCACAAAAAAGTAACCGCTGTTGCCCCATTACCAGCACATATGCGAGAAACATTTGATTTTTTAGGCTTTAATGAAAAAGAAAATACATGTCCATTTAATTTTTTGATAAGGAGATAAGGTATGATTAGAAAAATCTTTTTTGGTTTGTTTTTATTAATTATTTTGATTGTTGCCGGAGTTACTATTTTTTTAATGACCTTTGATTTAAACAATTATAGAAGGTTAATTGAAGAAAAATTATCTGCTCTTTTAAATAGACCGGTAACCGTACAGTCCATGGAAATGAAGTTAGCATTTATTCCAACCGTTCATATTCAGGATTTAGTTATAGGGAATCCCGAAGGCATGTCCTCGGAGCAACCATTCTTTAAAATAAACCAAATGGATGCTGTTTTGGAGCTGTTACCGCTATTTTCATACACTGTTAATATTCATCAAATATCAATTCAATCTGCAGAATTGCATTTAATAAAAGATGATAAGCAAAGTAATTGGACTTTTACAAAAAAAGAGGAGAATCAGGAACAAGACAAAACTGCCAATTCTGCAAAAAAACAAAAGAACTCTAAATTGCCAGAAATACATCTAGATACAATTAATTTGACAAAGTTATTGATAACCTATAAAGATACTAAAGAAAACTATAAAACAGAGCTAGATAGCTTAGTTTTAAGGGATTTACATGTGCTATCAGGCAGCGTAAATTATAAGAATATTCCAATAAATTTTGACATCAACGTTGGCAGATTAGAGGACTTTTTAGAACAAAAGAATAATTTTCCTGTAGATATGAAAGTACGTATCAATCGTGCGACCGCTCATTTGAATGGAAAAATTGGGGAATTAAAAGATTTCAGTCGAATGAAAATGACTTTTATGGTCAATATACCAGATGTTGCCAAGTTTGTGAAAGACTTAGGGTTAGATTCTACCTATGCTCCTGCTAAGCCATTAGCTTTAAATAGCGTTTTGGAAGGCAATATGAACTCTTTAACAATTAAACAATTGGAATTGACTTTAGCTTCTCGTGACAGTTTCACCTTAACAGCCAAGGGGAAAGTTAATGATTTCTTATCTGTTCCAGCAGCTTCATTAAATTGTCAGATGACATTAAATGATGAAGAATTGGCAGCTTTATGGCAAACCCAAAATTTCAATTCTACTTTCAAAATTAATGCATCAACACAACGTATTGATATTACGCGTTTGCAAATTGATTCAAATAGGTCGGATGTAATGATTAACACGTCTTTATTAATGCAGCAAACACCACCTAAATTGGATTTTATTTTTTCATCTAATTATTTGAATATAGCCGATTTTATAAGGTTTAATTCAGACCCTAGAACAAGTGCGCAAAAGTCTGGAACAACACAAAAACAAATGAATTTTAATATTCCTTGGGAGGCTTTAAATAAAATAGATGCTTCAGTTCAAGTAAATATTAAAAATCTTGTTGTCCCAGAAGATATCAAAGGCTATGTCAGTCTACATAGTGTAACGACCTTAGAAAAAGGCCGGGCAAAATGGCCGTTTGAAATAAATGTATTAGATGGAACAGTAAAAGGCGTCTTTGAATTGGATGCTACAAAGCAAAGCGTTAACATGCAATTGCAAGGACGTTCTTTAAAATTGGATGATATTCGTGCCTTATCCAAAGATATTCAGGATGTGCGTTTAGCTATAGATGTGTCTTTGAAGTCCAATGGTAGGACATATCAAGAATTATTAGCTCAAACAAACGGACAAATTGTTGCCGAATTAAATAATGGTTACATTATCAATGATTGGTTTGTCAAGCTTCCTCAAGCACTTAGTTTGGCACAAAAACAAAAAACAGGGGTCACATATTCAAAACCAGATGCTAAAGTTCCTTTGATATGTGGCGCTGCCAATTTAGACGTCAAAGGAGGTATTATCCAAAGTAATAAGCAATTGGCTATGGAAACAGATATTGTGAACTTTATGATAGATGGTACTGCTGATTTAAATAAACAAAATCTATCTGTATCTATGATACCATCCGTGAATCAAACAAATGATAAAGTAAATACAGCCTTGATGGCAACTCAAGTTGTTCAAATTTCTGGTCCGTTCAACAACTTAACTCCGTCAGTGAATCCTGTGAAAGCTGTAGGAAATTTATTACAAGCAGGAGTACAGGCAGTAATGGGAACAAAAACCAAAATACAAACTTCAGAAAAATCTTTGTGTGACAGTGCGTTAAAAGGATATAAGCTGTCCAAGACTAATAATGCTTCAAAGCCAGCTCAAAAACCAAAAGTTGCGCCTGTCACAACTCAACAGAAAGAAGTCAAAAAGGAATTTAAACAACAATTGTTAGACTCTTTATCCAAAGCCTTACAGACGGGGACACAGGGTGCATATTAAAGTCTATGGTCGTGTTCAAGGTGTAGGCTATCGCTATTTTGTTGAAAAACACGCATTACAATTGAATATCAGTGGCTGGGTGAGGAACTGTTCCGATGGCAGTGTTGAGATAATGGCAGACGGATCCCCAGAAGATTTAGAATCTTTTATAGATTGGTGTAAAAAGGGACCTTTATTTGGGTCTGTATCTCAAATAAAACCTGTAATCCGCTCAGATTATGCAACACAACCAGTTGTCCAAGGACAATTCCGTGTTCTGGCCAGTGTATAAAAAAACAACCGAAAGGGTTGCCTCTATATTGTAATCAGATTTTTTGGAACTGGGGTGTTTTTCAAACAAGTAACATCACATACATACTCACGAACAACAGCACCTGCATTTGTCTCTACAATCAAAACACGTTTTTGTTTGCGTAAGCTTTTGCGGACAGCAGGGTGAATATAGTCCAAAACGATTGTTTGATGCTCATTTCTGTATAATAGGGCATGTTCACCACCGCTATAAACCAACCTAGGATGCTCAGCATCATCTAACCGCGCTCGGATCAAAATCATCAAAGCTCCAGATTCATTCTGTAAAATGTTAAAGTTTTTCTCTTGTTCTATAAGCGGTGCAGGCATAACAACTCCCTAAAAATTAAAACAAACTACTTCCAGTATAAAACAGAAAAAACAAAAATCAACACTTTTTTATGTTTTTATACAATTTTTTAATCTTTTAGTATCTAACATGGCATTATTTTTTCCAATTTTCTAAAAATCACTTGCATTTTTATCAAAAAAGTGCTAGAACTAGCGCATCAAAAAAAGAGGATTTTCCTCGGATAGGTTGTAATTTTCCTGTTCGTGGTTTTTTGTTTATAAAAAAAGGAAAAATAAAAAATGACAAAATTCGTCTACACTTTTGGAGATGGCAAAGCAGAAGGCAATGCCAGCATGCGCAATTTATTGGGCGGTAAAGGTGCAAACTTGGCTGAAATGTCCAGCATTGGTTGTCCAGTTCCTCCCGGATTTACTATTACAACGGAAGCCTGTACATATTATTATGAAAATGGCAAGTCCTATTCAGATGAGTTAAAGGAACAGGTTAAAGCCGGTTTGGCTGGCGTAGAAGCTTTAATGGGACGTAAGTTTGGTGATCCAAACAATCCGTTGTTGTTCTCTGTTCGTTCTGGTGCTCGCGTTTCAATGCCTGGAATGATGGATACAATCTTGAACTTAGGTCTAAATGATGAAACTGTGGAAGGTTTAGCTCGTATGTCTGGCAATCCAAAGTTTGCCTATGATAGCTATCGTCGTTTCATTCAAATGTATTCAGATACGGCTATGGGTGTGGATATTCACAAGTTTGAAGCTGTTTTGGATAAAGTACGTGAAGCCAATGGCTACAAACATGATAATGAAATGACAGTTGATCAATTGAAAGAGGTTATTGCCGAATACAAAAAGATTGGTGTTGCAGAAGGCAAACCAGTTCCACAAGACGTGAATGAACAATTGTGGGGTGCAATTGGTGCCGTGTTTGGTTCTTGGATGAGTGAACGTGCTATTTTCTATCGCAAGCTTAACAATATCCCTGCTGATTGGGGTACTGCTGTCAACGTTCAATGTATGGTGTTTGGTAACTCTGGTGATAATTCGGCAACTGGTGTGTGCTTCTCTCGTGACGCCGCTACTGGTGAAAATTATTTCTATGGTGAGTATTTGAAAAATGCTCAAGGTGAAGACGTTGTGGCTGGTATCCGTACCCCTCAACAAATTTCCAAAATTGGTAATGAACGCCGGCATTTGGATTTACCTTGTATGGAAGAAGAATTCCCAGATGTGTACAAACAACTGTGCGATATTCGCACCAAATTGGAACAACACTATAAAGACATGCAAGATATGGAATTTACTGTTCAAGATGGTAAATTGTTTATGTTACAAACTCGTAATGGCAAACGTACTGGTACAGCCGCTTTGAAAGTAGCTGTGGATATGGTACATGAAGGCTTAATTACCAAGGAAGAAGCCGTTATGCGTGTTGAACCAGGACATTTAGATCAATTATTGCACCCAATGTTTGACAAATCCGCTAAACGTGAAGTGATTGCCAATGGTTTACCTGCTTCTCCAGGTGCTGCTGTTGGTCAAATCGTGTTCAGTGCTGCAGATGCAGAAAAGGCAGCTGGTGAAGGCAAAAAAGTCGTATTGGTACGTGTTGAGACATCTCCGGAAGATATCGCTGGTATGCATGTGTCACAGGGCGTTTTAACAGCTCGTGGTGGTATGACATCTCACGCCGCCGTAGTGGCTCGTGGTATGGGTATTCCGTGTGTATCCGGTGTAGCTGATTTACGTATTGATTATGCTGGTCAATTCTTAAAAGTTGGTGAAGTTGTGTTACGGGCAGGGGATATGATTTCCTTGGACGGAACAACTGGTCAAGTGATGGCTGGTGCTTTACCATTGGTTAAACCAGAAATGGCTGGTGACTTTGGTGAATTCATGGGATGGGTTGATGAAATCCGTACTTTGAAAGTTCGTGCAAACGCTGAAACACCAACGGATGCTCAAACAGCTAAAGATTTTGGAGCGGAAGGTATTGGACTTTGCCGTACAGAACACATGTTCTTTGATCCAAACCGCATCAATTTCATGCGCGAAATGATTTTATCCAACACGGAAGCAGATCGTCGGAAAGCTTTGGATAAGTTATTGCCTTTCCAACGCCAAGACTTTGTTGATTTATTCACAATTATGAATGGTTTACCAGTGACAGTGCGTTTATTGGATCCACCATTGCATGAATTCTTGCCAAATAAGCGTAGTGAACAAGAAGCATTGGCCTCACAAATGGGTGTAACAGTTGAAGAAATTGTTGCTCGTACGGCTCAATTGCACGAAGCCAACCCAATGTTGGGGTTGCGCGGTTGCCGTTTGGCTGTTGTATTCCCAGAAATCTGTGAAATGCAAACACGTGCTATCATTGAAGCAGCTATTGAAGTTGCCTCAAAAGGCATCAAGGTATTGCCAGAAATTGAAGTTCCTTTAATTTCTTCCAGAAAAGAGCTGGAAATTTGCAAAAAAACTATTGATACTACAGCTGAAAAAGTATTTGCTGAAAAAGGCACTCGTATTGAATACACAGTCGGCACAATGATTGAATTGCCACGTGCTGCATTGTTGGCGGGGGAAATTGCTGAATTGGCTGATTTCTTTGAATTCGGTACAAATGACTTGACTCAAACCACTTTGGGTATGAGCCGTGATGATGCTGGTTCATTCTTGCCTCAATATGTCAGCAAGGGTATCTACGAACGTGATCCGTTCCAATCTTTGGATGGACATGGTGTTGGCAAGTTGATTGCTATGGCATGTGCAGATGGTAAAAAGACAAATCCGAATATTTATTTAAGTATTTGTGGTGAACATGGTGGTGATCCAGATTCCATCATTTTCTTAAGCGAATACTTGAACGGAGTGTCTTGCTCACCATATCGTGTTCCATTAGCACGTTTGGCTGCAGCTCAAGCCGCTGTTAAAGCTAAAAAAGCCTAAGATTTTAGGTATAATTGATAAACACTCCTTGGGATTTTCCTAAGGAGTGTTTTTTTATCTTTTTTTTCGATAAATCCACTTGCGTTTTTTTAGGTTTTGGTGTATAAAAACGCTATTCGTAAAAAAAGGAGAAAATATGCCAAAAACAAAAATGCTAGATGCAAACGAAGCCGCCGCAATGGTTGCTTATAAATTAAATGAATTATCAATTATTTATCCTATTACTCCCTCAAGCCCTATGGGTGAATGGGCCGATACTTGGGCTGCTGCCGGACAAACAAACATTTGGGGCAAAGTCCCAGAGGTTTTGGAAATGCAGTCTGAAGCAGGTGCTATTGGGGCTGTACACGGTGCTTTACAAGCTGGTTCTATGACAACAACTTATACAGCCAGCCAAGGTTTATTGTTAATGATTCCTAATATGTACAAAATTGCTGGCGAATTAACCCCGTTTGTCATGCATGTAGCCGCCCGTACAGTGGCTGGACATGCTCTGTCTATTTTTGGCGACCATTCAGATGTGATGGCTTGTCGTCAAACAGGTTTTGCTATGTTGGCGTCTAATTCAGTCCAAGAAGCGCATGATATGGCGGCTATTGCACAAATGTCCACATATTTGTCCCGCGTATCATTTTTGCATTTCTTTGATGGATTTAGAACATCCCATGAAATTAACAAAATTACCTTATTAAGTGATGATGAATTAAAGGCTTTAATGGCTGATATTCCAACAGATTTTGTTGGTAAGCATGCTTTGACACCGGATGCGCCTGTGGTACGTGGAACAGCTCAAAATCCGGACGTGTTCTTTCAAATTAAAGAAGCGGCAAATAAATACTATGCGGCTTGTCCAGAAATTGTGGAAAAGTGCATGCGCAAGTTTGAACAAGTCACAGGGCGTGCCTATCATATCGTAGATTATTATGGAGCAGAGGATGCTGAACACGTGGTTGTTGCCATGGGGTCTGGGGTTGAAACAGCTCAAGAAACAGTCAAGTCCTTGAATGCTCAAGGGGAAAAATATGGCGTGGTGGCTGTGCATTTATACCGCCCGTTCCCATCAAAAGCCTTTGTGGATGCGATTCCTGCTACGGCAAAATATGTAACTGTTTTGGATAGAACCAAAGAAGCCGGCTCCATCGGGGAACCATTATATTTGGATGTTGTGTCTGCTTTTGCCGAGGCCGCTGTTAACGGACGTGCTATGCCAAAAATTTTAGGTGGCCGTTATGGTATTTCTTCAAAAGAATTTACTCCTGCTATGATCAAAGCTGTGCTTGAAAATACGGATAAAAACCACTTCACAGTCGGCATCAATGATGATGTGACAAATACGTCTTTGGCTTATGACCCATCCTTTAATATAGAAGGGGATGACGTCAGCCGTTGTATTTTCTTTGGTTTGGGTTCGGATGGTACTGTTGGAGCCAACAAAAACTCAATTAAGATTATTGCGGATAATGATGGGACGTATGGTCAAGCCTATTTTGTATATGATTCCAAAAAATCAGGGGCTATGACAACTTCACACTTGCGCTTTGGAAAAAATCCAATTAAAGCACCATATTTGATTACTTCTGCAAACTTTGTAGCATGCCATCATGAACCATTTTTGCACAAGATTGATTTATTGGCTTTGGCAGCACCAAATTCTGTGTTTTTGTTAAATACGCAAACACCTGCCGATCAGGTATGGGATAGCTTGCCACAGGAAGTCCAACAAGAGATTATTGCTAAAAACATTAAAATGTATGCAATTGATGCCGTAGACGTCGCAGGCAAAACAGGTATGGGACGTCGTATCAATACGATTATGCAGGCTTGTTTCTTCGCTATTTCAGGCGTTTTGCCAAAAGAAGAGGCTATTGAGAAAATTAAAGCTGCAATTACAAAGACTTATATGAAAAAAGGTCAAGAAATTGTGGATGCAAACATCAAGGCTGTGGATGCCAGTTTGGAACATTTGTACGAGGTGAAGATAGGTCAAGCTAATTCCAAAATCCACCGTCAACCGGGCATTCCAAACTATGCGCCGGAATTATTGCAAAAAGTGACAGGGGCCATTATCGAGGGTAGGGGAGAAGAATTGCCTGTATCTGCCTTTGAATGGACTGTTGATGGTACATGGCCAAGCGATACAGCCAAATACGAAAAACGCCGTGTGGCAACGCAATTACCTTGCTGGGATCCTGAAACATGTATCCAATGCGGCAAGTGTGTGTCTGTGTGTCCACATGCTGCTATTCGTGCCAAGGTAGCAACGCCTGCAAGTTTGGCTGATGCACCGGAAGGCTTTAAGTCCGCTGATTACAAAGCCCCAGATTTCAAAGGGGATAAGTTCATTATCCAAGTGGCGCCAGAAGATTGCACAGGATGCAGTTTGTGTTCTCAAGTTTGTCCAATGAAGGCAAAAAATACTTTGACAATGGAACCCATTGAAAAACACTTAGATACAGAAATCAAAAACTATGATTTCTTTATGAAATTACCAGATGTGGATCGCAGTAAGTTAAATCCAAAACAAATTAAAGGTGTGTCTTTGATGCGGCCTTTGTTTGAATTCTCGGGCGCTTGCGCCGGATGTGGTGAAACACCTTATGTCAAAATGATGACCCAATTATTTGGGGATCGTTTGATGGTTGCTAATGCAACAGGATGTTCATCTATCTATGGTGGTAACTTGCCAACAACCCCATATGCTAAGAATGCAGAGGGAAGGGGGCCAGCTTGGGCCAACAGCTTGTTTGAAGACAATGCTGAGTTTGGTTTAGGTATGCGGACTTCCGTTGATTCCAAGGCTCTGTTTGCTATTCAATTATTAAATGAATTGAAAGCAGAAGTCGGTGCAGAATTGGCTGAGGCTATTTTAGAGGCTGACCAATCCACAGAGGCTGGTATTTCTGAACAACGCACCCGTGTGGCTGTTTTGAAGGAAAAATTAAAGTCTGTTGCTGGTGCAAAAGCAAAACTGCTCTCAGATCATGCCGATTACCTGGTTAAAAAATCCGTATGGATTTTGGGCGGTGACGGTTGGGCCTATGATATTGGTTATGGTGGTTTGGATCACGTCCTATATTCGGGCAAAAATGTCAACATCATGGTATTGGATACAAATGTATATTCTAATACGGGTGGTCAGCGTTCTAAAGCTACACCAATTGGTGCCAGTGCAAAGTTTGCCATTTCCGGTAACGCTTTACCACGTAAGGACTTAGGCTCTATTGCCATGTCATCTGGTGGCGTATATGTGGCCAGTATTTCTTTGGGTGCTAAGGATGCTCAAGCCTTACAGGCTATGAATGAAGCCGAATCCTTTAACGGACCATCTTTAATCATCGCATACAGCCATTGTATTGCCCATGGCTATGATATTGGCTCGCAGGGCTTAGCCCATCAACAATTGGCTGTGGAAACAGGTTTGTGGCCATTGTATCGCTTTGATCCCCGCCGCAAGGCTGAAGGTAAAAATCCATTCCAGCTGGACAGCAAACCGTCTAAACCTGTGGCCGAATTTATGGCGACCGAAACACGCTTTAAGTTCGTGAAACAGCAAAATCCTGAGCATTATGAAGAGCTGGTTAAAATGGCTCAAGCTCAAGTGGATGAACGGTGGGCTTATTACACTAAGTTGGCTGAGGAAAATAAATAATCAGTATCTAAACAAAAAAAGCCCAGGGTAATTCCTGGGCTTTTCCTTAATCTAAGACCACATGAGCTGTTTTTAAATCTTTTTGACCTTGTTTATCATAAATATAGTAATATATCATTTCTTTTTTGTTGATAGTGTTTGCATCAATGGCGGCTTCTGGAACTGACCATAAAATGGAAATTGGCCACAACAGCAAATTGACAAAACCATACAACCAGTGCACAGATTGACCACCATTTCCTGTACCCAAATAAAAATTACCTATTCCAGGTAGTAAATTTAAGGCCGCAGCACCTCCTACAGAGGCAGGTTTTGAATAGTGTCCGGTTGGATGATCTATCGTAATCCCTTGCGCCTCTAGTTGACGGATTCTATCCTCTTCTATACCACTTAAATGCGTGCAGGCACTTAAAAATAAAAACGAAATTAATAAAGTTTTTTTCATAATGCTTCCTTTTGTAAAAAAAATACGCCTTGATGAGAGGCGGTTGGAAGCTAGAAAAACTATTGCTTAGAATAGCGCTGCATATTCGGGTTTCCCCTTATTCTGCAACCTTCCAACCATGGCGGTTGGAATTTTTTACGTCTTATGACGCTAAGCATGAGGTTTTCTAGTCCTCAGTACAGGAATCGCCTGTACTAAAGGGTATTATAGTTGAAATAATTTTTAATTGCAATAGAAAAAACAATAGACAAAGGATTGTAAGAAAAAAAATCGTTTTTTACCAGCTGAAACGCCTGATTTTACAGTAGATTCAGGCGTTTTAAAAGTGCAAAAAATCCCCCAAAATTCAGTAAATAATCAAATTTTACTTGACTTTTTGGGGGAGGTAGCATAAACTGAAAGGTGTTTTGATGCCCAGGTGGCGAAATTGGTAGACGCGCCAGCTTCAGGTGCTGGTTCTGTCAAAGGAGTGGGGGTTCGAGTCCCTTCCTGGGCACCAAATGTTCAAAAGGTTGACACTTCTTGAGTTAATTTTTTTTAACGCCTTTCTTTCAATCACACCTTTTAGATCCGCGTTGTCTTTTGTTGCAGATTCCTCCTTGGAATTTAACAAAGAAATCATCTGATAACAAGCCTTCAAATGATCAGTCAAACGTTTATGCCACAATTCCAACTTCTTACATCTGTCGCATAACATTTTATAATTTCTATCCAAAACGGCTTCTAAAACGGCTTCTAAACCTTGAAACGCCTTAATATCCTTTTTTTCATTTTGCACTCATTACTATACATAATATAAATTATGCGACAATTTTATTAGTAAATTTTTATAAATTCCCTATTAAAATCAATATGTTATAATTTTTGTGGATAACTTTGTGTATAACTTTTAAAAAGACTTGTTGATTGACAAGAGCTTTTAAGTTTGCACATGTACCACTAGCCACCCTTTGTGCTCCAGGACAAAGATCTGTTAAACTAGCTAATTTTCCGCCAATCGCTTCACACCAAGTAAAAGCACTCCACCAATTCATTATGTTACCGCTTAGACAAAACTTCTGGCCGTTACAGTTGTTGGTTAGGTTTGTGTCATTTGGATCGTTGCACAGGCCGCCTTGGTCAGCTCCGTATTTGTTTGCTGTGATGATTGTTCCACCATAGGTCGTACAGTTCGACCAAAAATCGGCTTGAGCAACGCCAGTCATTAAAATCAATGCGATTAAACTTAACTTTTTCATTTTCTTTCCCCTTTCTTTAAAATTTTCTCCGAACCCAGGAACGAGGTCTCCGAGCCCCGGAACGAGGCAAAACTTCACGAGCTGAAGCGAGTGTTAGTTTTACCAGTTCCGTATGTTCCTAAACCCTATGTTACATAAAGGTACCTTTTTGTAACGCTTTTGGACAAGAAAATGGGAAAAATGGAAAAACTTGACGAACATATTGAAATAATTGAAAAATATAGGAAATTTAGAAAACCTCAAAAATATGAAAAAAGTGAAAAAAACGCTTGCAATTAAAGGTACCTTTTTTTGCGACTCCTTTTTGGAGCTTAACCCGTTGTATTTATTGAAAAATAAAATTTTCATTTTTGGCCCAAAAATCGGTCATTTTGCTCCCTTTTTTGTGGGGTAAATTTATAAAAAAGCGGGTTTTTAGGAGTGTTTTTATCCATTCTTGTTACAAAAAAGCCCCAGATTAAAATCTGAGGCTTTGAAATAAAATCTTTGAAATTAAGATTTAATCTCTATCCTGTTGTTTTGCCATACCCATTGCTATATTTTGCATCTGAACTGGGCTTGGAGACCTGCCAGTTGCTATAGAAAACAAAACTCTTCCTTTATTTTCTCCAGTCATCAAATCTAACAATGTTTTACCGCTGTAATAAAAACCTTTCAAGTCTCGGATATTAACCTGAGCATATGCATTTATATCAACATCCACTTCCCTAATTTCTATTGTAGAGCTGCCTCCACGAATACGTCTTTCTTCCATAAGTAAACATTTTCCATTTTTGCCAAGGAACAAACTCATCCGGCTATTTTGAGCCAAACCATACACTTCTTCAATTGAGACAACCCCTTTGTCATCATATTGAACAGAACGTTCTAATCTTCTATCCAATCCACTTGCACGAGTTGCATGTATTTCAGTTTGTCTTTTTTCCTGATCATCATATTTATAGGAATAATCGTCCTTCATGACACCTCTAACATCACGCTCAAGATGGTGTTCATAATTTTTGGTTTTAAAATCAAATTCTGTTTCAATACCATCTGTAAATACTCTCTCTTCTTTCCGATTTGTGGTTCTATTTACAAAATGTACTTTTTCTTGAGAATCCGGTCTCATTGGATGTCCGCCAGGTAATGTATAGGCTGATATAGAGCATTCTTGATCCATTGCCTGTATCATAACTTCTTCAACAGCACCTTCAGAATTCACAGTCAATCCAGTGATAGCATTGCTATTTTGATCGTAAAACTTACCGTTTTTAGCATGCTTTCCAGCTGCAATAAATTGTTCTAATTGATTCAAATATTCCCGAATATGCGCATACTCATGTGCATTTAAAATATCCATTTTTTTCTCCTATTTACAAAATAAAAATGTATTGTTATAAAAAGCTCTTACGAACCGCCACCCATATTGGCGCGACGAACAACCTGAGTCTTACCGGCAGCTTTTGTATTTACTTTGGCAGCCTTTTCTTTATGAACCTTGGTTACTTTTTCGGCCTTCGGTGCAGTTGTCTTTTTATCTTCTGCAGGTGTTTCTGGCTCAGCTTCAACCTCAACGATTTTACCAGAATCTTGCCCCTTAGCAGTCACATCACGATCAACCAACTCAACAATGGCCATAGGCGCACAATCGCCAAAACGGAATCCCGCTTTTAATACGCGCACATAACCACCGTTGCGTTTTTCATAACGTTTTACCAAAGTTGTCATCAACTTTTCTGTCATAGCTGTATCACGCAAGAAAGATAAAATTTGACGACGAGCGTGCAAAGTTCCATCTTCGGCTTTTGTGACTAATTTCTCAAAAATAGGACTTAATTCCTTTGCTTTTGGTAAAGTAGTCTTGATTTGTTCATGTTTAATCAAAGCCAAGCATAAGTTTGCAAACATAGCCCGACGATGAGCAATTTTTTTATTTAAAGTTCTTTTTTTAAATCCGTGACGCATTTTATCTTCCTTTCGTTACAAGCCTTGACGCGCAAAGCTGATTGTTATCGCTAATCCTACCACCCTTACGTCAGCGTGTGAAGGACCAGACGCCCGAAACCACTTCGGGCGCTTTTAATTAGTCATCCAAAGTAACTGAAGCAACCAATTCCTCCAAATTCTCTGGAGGCCAAGATTCCACCTGCATTCCCAAGTGTAAATCATAGGTAGCCAACAATTCTTTGATTTCATTCAAAGATTTACGACCAAAGTTTGGAGTTCTGAGCATTTCAGACTCTGTTTTTTGGACCAAATCTCCCAAGAATGTAATATTGTCATTTTTCAAGCAGTTTGCAGAACGTACAGACAATTCCATATCATCCACTTTTCTGAGCAAGTTCTTGTTAAATGGCAATTCTGCAATCTTTTCTTCTAATGTAGCCTCTGCTGGTTCTTCAAAGTTGATGAACACACGTAATTGATCTTGTAAAATACGTGCGGCCAAAGCTACAGCATCTTCAGGGGGCATCACACCATTGGTTTCAACTGTTAAAATCAATTTATCATAGTCAGTTTGTTGACCAACTCGAGCATTTTCAACTTTGTAAACAACAGATTTAACTGGTGAATAAATTGAATCAATTGGTAATAAACCAATTGGGCAATCTTCCGGACGATTTTGAGCAGCGGTCACATACCCCTTCCCCGTTCCAACAATCATATCTATGTCAATGGAAGCACCCTCTTCCAATGTACAAATCACTAAATCTGGGTTCAAAACTTCAATGTTATGGTTTGTAACAATTTGTCCTGCCGTAATAACACCAGGTCCCATTGCATTCAAATAAATATGTTGTGGACCTTCAGCATCTACACGTAAGGCCAACGACTTAATATTCAATACGATTTCCGTCACGTCCTCACGTACGCCAGGAATTGAAGAAAATTCATGTTGAACGCCTGCAATTTTAACTGCAGTAACCGCCCCGCCCTGCAAAGAGGACAACAAAACTCGGCGTAAAGCATTACCCAGTGTAAAGCCAAATCCTCTTTCCAACGGTTCAACAGTCATTGTTGCTTTAAATCCAGGAACAATCTGTTCAATAACTTGTTTATCTTTATCCGGTTTAATCAATTCTTGCCAATTCTTTTGAATCATCATAGGAATATTCCTTTGTTAAAAATTAAACACGACGACGTTTACGAGCACGGCATCCATTATGAGGCAACGGAGTGACATCTTTGATAGATGTGACAACCAATCCAGCCACATTGAATGCACGCAAGGCTGATTCACGACCAGAACCCGGCCCCATTACAATGATGTCAACGCTTTTCATACCATGTTCCATAGCTTTCCGAGCAGCATCATCTGCAGCAACTTGTGCTGCATATGGGGTAGATTTACGCGATCCTTTAAATCCCTTGACACCGCAAGATGACCATGCAATAGTATTTCCTTGCGGATCTGTAATCGTTACTACTGTATTATTAAATGTAGAATTAATATGAGCAACTCCTGCTGCCACATTTTTTCTATCACGTTTTTTTGTTTTTACGACTTTCTTTTCTTGTGCCATTTTGACCTACCTTACTTCGTCACTTTCTTTTTACCAGCAATTGCAATCGCCTTACCTTTACGAGTACGGGCATTTGTATGAGTCCGTTGTCCGCGTACAGGCAATCCTTTACGATGACGTAAGCCACGATAGCAGCCTAAATCCATTAACCGTTTGATATTCATAGAAACTTCACGGCGTAAGTCTCCTTCCACCTGATAATCTTTATCAATAATCTCACGAATTTTCAAAGTTTCGTCGTCTGTCAGCTCATTTACACGACGATTTGCAGGAATTCCTGCCTTTTCAATTATTTCTTGAGCTTTTTTCCGACCAATACCATAAATGTACGTCAATCCAATGACGGCCAATTTATCTGTCGGAATATTTACACCAGCAATACGTGCCAAGGTTATTTCTCCATTTTTAATTTTTCAAACAGCAAAAACCAATTTTTCCCCAAAGGGTTTGGCTTAAATCTACGAGTGGGAATTATATACTATTTCTCATAAATTGTCAAGCCTAAATTAGTATCCTACTATCTCTTTTATTTTTTCACTTACCGCATCAATGGATCCCGTTCCATCAACACGAACCAATAGCCCCTGCTTTTCGTAGTAAGGTATTAGTGGAGCCGTTGCCTCACGGTATACGCGGAGTCTAGATACCACTGTTTCTTCAGTGTCATCCGCCCGTTTGGCAAATTCTTTACCCCCACAAATGTCACAAACACCTGCAACCTTTGTAGGCTTAAACTTATCATGATAGAAAGTCCCGCAACTTGGGCATTGGAATCTTCCTAATATACGTTCCAAAATATAACTGTCTGGAACATCAATTAACAAAACTAAATCTACTTTTTTTCCAGTGAATTCAGTTTGTTGTTGTACTTTTTCAAAAATTTCAGCTTGTTCAATAGAACGAGGAAAACCATCAGAAATAAATCCATTCTCATTTTCAGGGGCTAAAAATGCTTGAGTCATCAAACGAACAATTAAATCAGTTGAAACCAAATGTCCTGCATTAATGCATTCAGCAATTTCTTTTCCTAAATTCGATCCCGTCTTGACCTCTGTACGTAACAAATCACCTGCAGAAATTTCATGAACTCCCATATTTTGAGCCAAGATTGCCCCTTGTGTTCCTTTTCCGGAACCAGGAGGGCCTAATAACACAATACGATTATGCCTTGCCATAAATTATAATTTCCCCCTTAATTTTGCCTTTTTAATCAGTCCTTCGTATTGATAAGCGATTAAATGCGACTGAATCTGACTGAATGTTTCCAAAATAACAGACACAACAATCAAAACCGTGGTACCACCTAAAAAGAAAGGAACATTTAATGCCGCAATGATAAATTCAGGCAAAATACATAAGGTAGCCAGATAAATCGCCCCTAAAACCGTCAAACGTGTCATGACGTAATCTAAATAACGCGCTGTATTTTCACCAGGACGAATACCGGCCACGAAACCACCTTGCTGTTTTAAGTTTTCAGCTGTTTCTTTAGGATTTTGTTGAATTCCTGTATAAAAGAAGGTAAAAAAGATAATCAAAACACCAAAAGTAAGGGTATAAACCCATTGTCCAGGCGTCAATAACAAAGCCGTTTTGGACCAAAAATCAGAAGTACTGTTTTGTGCAAAATATTGCGCAATTCCAACAGGTAAAGCCAAAAGTGCACTGGCAAAGATAGGAGGCATAACGCCAGTTGGATTGATTTTTAAAGGTAAATGAGAACTCACCCCTTGCATCAAACGACCTCCCATTTGACGCTTGGGATATTGAATAATGATGCGACGTTGAGCACGTTCAACACAAACAACAATTGCAACAACAGCAATCACTAATGCCATCACGCCCAAGACGACAAACGTTGACAAAGCACCTGCCCGCCCATCCTCTAAAACACGAACAAAAGCCGATGGAATGTTGGCCACAATGCCAACCATGATGATTAAAGAAGTTCCGTTGCCAACACCTCTGGCTGTAATTTGTTCCCCTAGCCATACGACAAACATGGTTCCACCCAACAAGGAAACAATCGTTGACAATTCGAACAAATGAGGAGACGACATAATAACAGCCCCTCCTCTTTCCAACGCTAAAGCCATAAAATATGCTTGGACCACAGTAATTAAAATAGTCAACATCCGTGTATATTGATGTATTTTACGGAAGCCCGCTTCACCCTCTTTTCTTAAAGCCATTAAAAATGGTAAAACAGAAGCACCCAATTGCACAATAATGGACGCCGAAATATATGGCATAATATTCAAAGCAAAAATAGACATACGGGATAAAGCGCCTCCCGTAAAGGCATTAAACATACCAATCAAACCGCCTTGATGCGATGAAAAAAATTCATTCAAGACGTTTGGATTGATGCCAGGAAAGGGAACATAAGTCCCAAACCTGAACACAATCAAAGCAATTAAGGTAAACCAAAGTCTTTTGTGTAAATCCTTGGCCTTAGAAAAAGCGGAAAAATCCATATTCGCAGCCATTTTATCAGATAAAGACATTTTAGTTTACCTCCCTTATTACTTTGCTTTTACTTTTTTTGCAGGCTTTTTAACTTCCTTTTTAGAAGTTTTTTTGCCCTTTTCCAAGACGGTCTTTTTAATTGGTTCAACAATCACTTCGCCGCCTGCTTTTTCAACAGCAGCTCTTGCTGTCTCTGTTGCACCAACAACGCGAATTGTGATTTTTGAGGTCAACTCGCCATTTCCCAACAAACGCACACCGTCATTTATTTTTTTCATAATGCCAGCTTCCATTAACGCAACAGCATTAATTTCTTTTGTAGCTGACAACACCTTAGCGTCAATGGCCTTTGTAAATCTCCCACATTGATAACAGCGTAATTTTTGCGAAAGATATTTTTAAATCCACGCTTTGGTAAGCGACGGTAGACAGGCATTTGTCCACCTTCAAAAGCATTAATGGATACCCCTGTTCTGGATTTTTGTCCTTTAATACCACGACCTGCAGTACGACCCTTTCCAGAACCAACCCCACGAGCAACACGCATCAAAGATTTACGAGCGCCCTTGTTGTCTCTAATTTCATTTAATTTCATGTTTTTCTCCTTATTCAGCTACAGCTTCGTCGGCTGTTTTACCTTCGCGAGCACTGACAATTTCACTTACTTTTTTGCCCCGGCGAGCGGCAACAGCACGTGGAGAGTGTTCTTCCAACAAAGCCTTCATTGTAGCACGCACCATGTTATGAGGGTTGTTAGAGCCTGTACATTTTGCAACAACGTCCTGTACGCCCAGCACTTCAAAAATAGCACGCATTGGGCCACCAGCAATGATTCCGGTACCGGCAGGAGCTGTACGTAATGTTACTTGACCTGCCCCAAAACGCCCAATAACATCGTGATGTAAAGTACGGCCTTCACGCAAAGGTACACGTACCAAACGGCGACGAGCCAACTCACTTGCCTTTTTAATAGCATCAGGAACTTCTTTTGCCTTAGCATGAGCCACGCCAATCCGTCCCTTTTGATCGCCAACCACTACTAAAGCGGCAAAAGACATATTACGACCACCCTTAACGGTTTTGGACACACGATTGATATGAACAACACGTTCAACAATATCATCTAATGTCTTATTGTCCATACGAGCAACACGTTCTTTTTTAGGAGCACGTTTTTTTTCGTTTTTTTCTTGTTTTTCAATAACTTCTTCTGTCATTTCTCTTACTCCTTAAAATTTTAAACCGGCTTCACGAGCGGCATCTGCCAAAGCCTTGACTCGGCCATGGAAAAGATAACCACCACGATCAAAGGCAACTTCCTTAATTTTTGCCTTTAAGGCTTTTTCTGCAATTGCTTTTCCGACAGCAGCGGCTCCAGCAATTGTTGTTCCTTTTTCTTTGAAACCTTTTTCTTTAGAGGAAGCACTAACCAATGTTTTGCCTGCATTATCATCAATAATTTGGGCATATACATTTTTCTCGGAACGGTACACTGACAAACGTAAACGACCTTCTGCTTTCTTCTTCAAACTATAACGCACACGCGCTTTTCTTCTTTCAAATGTAGTTTGTTTTTTCATTTTTAGTTTCCCCTATTTCTTCTTACCATCTTTACGTAAAATCGTTTCTGTGGCATACTTCACACCTTTTCCTTTATAAGGTTCTGGAGCACGATAAGAACGAATTTCCGCAGCAACCTGACCTAAGACTTGCTTATCGGCACCGGACAGTGTCAATTTTGTCTGATCAGTTACCACAGCCGTAATTCCGGCCGGCAATTTGTAATCTATATCATGACTATAGCCTAAAGTCAACTTTAAAGTTTGACCACTGACTTGAGCACGATAACCAACACCAATCAATTCCAAGTCCTTTTTGAAACCTTCAGAAACGCCCTTAATTAAATTGGCAATATTCATACGAACAGTGCCCCATAAAGCGCGAGCTTCTTTTGATTCATGTAAAGGTTTTACAATGATTTCTCCATTTTCCATTTTTACAGAGACCCCCGCAGGAATATGGGTTTTCAATTCGCCCAATTTTCCTTTAATGGTAATCTCGTTATCTGTAACAGTTGCGCTAACGCCATCAACTAATTTTACAGGATGTTTTCCAACTCTTGACATAACGCACTCTCCTTAGAATACCTTGCACAAAACTTCGCCACCTAAATTAGCTTGACGAGCTTCGTGGTCAGACATAACACCTGACGGAGTTGATAACACATAGATTCCCAAACCATTATAGAATTTTGGTAAATCTTTTACTTTTGAATATACACGACGGCCTGGAGTGGAAACGCGCTCAATGCGTTTAATCACAGGAGCACCTTCATGATACTTTAATTCAACTTTAAATTCATCAATGCCCTTGCGAACATTCACTTTTTCAAAGCCACGAATATAACCTTCACGCTTCAAAACTTCCAAAACATTGGCACGCAAAGCAGATGCAGGCACATTCACTGTTTCTTTTTTGGCCATGCCCCCGTTACGTAAACGAGTCAGCATATCGCCCAAAGGATCTGTCATAGACATCTTTTCTTCTCCTTACCAGCTGGATTTCTTCATACCAGGAACTTGTCCTTCGCTGGACAATTTTCTGAG
>JAGCYU010000018.1 GCA_017960645.1 Alphaproteobacteria bacterium
AGACAGACAATCCTTTTGGACGGGAGGGACAGCAATCCACTGAACTCTCGTCCCCATCTGCTTGTTCAAGACAAATGGATATTTAGGACGGCAACTTTTTTCCAGAGGAACGATTTAACCTGTTGACAAAGGCTGTAAAAATAGTATACTTGGTTGTCCAATGGAAGGTGACAGAGGAAGAAAAATGAAAGCCAAAATTGAAAAAATACGTTCTTATTTTTCAGATACTTATTTTGAAAATTGCTTCGAATCCGTAGTCGCCCACCAAGTAAAGAAGTCATCGCGAAAGCGGTGGCTTTTTTCATGTTTCATAAGCACTACTGCGAGTTTGATGTTTTGCCCTTCAAAAACGGCCAAAATCCGTAACTTATCGAACTTTTAAATACATCCCCTTATAAAACAATCACTTATCCGAGTTCAGGTCTTGCAAACTCCCTAGCTAAATATATGCTAAATTTGGTAAATGGAGAGAAAATTAAAATTCTAAACAATTCGATTTTTCCCACTGCTCGTTTACAAGAGATTGAAATTTTTCAGATTTATCCCATGTAAAAACAGCCGTATTTTTTATTTTAAATTGCATGGCTGTTTCTTCAAACTCTTTTAAATCAAACGAGTTGGGATGTTGCGACAGATATTTTATTATTTTAACAACACCCGCATGTGTAACAATTAGTGTGTTTTTTGTTTCATCTATCTCACTAAAAAAAGACTTTACTCTTTCATAAAGCTCGGCATATGACTCTGCATGGATTTTGTGTGGCTCATATTTACGTGCACGCCAAGCTTCTTCGGATATATCTTTTACTAAAATGCCTTGTAAATCCCCAAAAACAGCCTCTCTTAATCTAGGATCATAATGGATTGGGGCAGATATAAAGTCATTGATAATAGTGGCCGTTTCTTTTGCTCGTGATAAATCAGAAGAAATAATTTGATCTATTTTGAGTGAAGCAATTTGTTTTGCAGATATGACAGCCTCACGTCTTCCTTGTTCATTTAAAGGAATATCCAGCTGCCCTTGTATTCTTGGAACAAGATTCCAATCTGTTTGACCATGCCTAACTATATAAATCATTTATTCTCCTATTGGCATCTAACTAAAACAGCTTAATGATACCATGAATTGTGCTCAATGTCAAGTTTATTCGAACTATTTGCTTTCTTTTTATAACAAAGTAAAACAAAACAATATACAGGATTTAGTTCAGCATGCATATTTGGAGAAGTAAGATAAAAAATATTATCTTTTCCCTAATGGTCTGGCTAAATTTCATGATTTTTTCCCTAAAATAAAAAATTGGTTGACTTTCAGTCAAGGTTTTGATACAATTCTTGCCAAGTCAAACATTGTTTTAATAGGAATTTCAGGCTAATTGAGGTATGTTTTTACAAGTATTTAGCATGTATTAAAGGTCAATCTTATAATTATTATGAAATCTAGAACTACAAATAGGACTATCAGGAATAGGAACTTAGAGAAAGGTTATATGATATGGTAAAAGTAAGCGTCATAGTTCCTACATATAACCGAGAAAAATACCTGGTCCAAGCATTAAAGGATTTGAAGGCCCAGACTTTAAAGGATATAGAGTTTATCATTGTGGATGATGGGTCTCAGGATAATACAAGCGATGTATTAAAAAAAGAAATTGGAAAAGATAAACGTTTTCAAGTCATTAGCTATAAAGAGAACAAGGGGCCTTCACATGCCAGAAATCAAGCTTTAGAGCATGTTCAAGGTGAATTTATAGGATTTTTTGACATTGATGACCATATTCCGGCAGATTATTATGAGATTCTGTACAAAAATGCCGTTGACCACGGGGTGGACCTTTGCATAGCACGAGCTGGCAGAAGCCCAAATGACCTGAGAGATAAAATTGAACTGTTGCGTCAAGGAAGCATTTGGGACAAGATTTATGCTAGAAACCTGATTATTGGGCATAATTTAAAGTTTGAAGAAGGCTTATTTACAGCTGATACTCTGTTTACTTTGCAAGCCATATATTACGCTAAAAACGTCTATACAAGTACTCAAACAAAGTATGAGTACACCCTAAAAAAAGACAGTATCGGGGCCGCAAAAAGCTACAGCTCTAAACGTAAAGATGATATTTTTGTCATTATTGGAAAAATGCAGGAATTTGCAGAAAGTCATGAGTTTAGCCCAAAAGATAAAGAAGCCTTGAATGCTTTTATCAAAAGATGCTTTAAAGCAAGCCCCTATGGTAAGAATTTCCAAAAGAAACTTTCCTGTATGCTGGGAGAAAAAGAGGAAAAGCCAAGTAAAACAGAGCTATTCTGCCTAAGATTACAAAAGGTTTTACACCTTATCAGTACCAAAACCTATAAAGAAAGACGAGCTGTGATGGTGTTTAAAGCCTCCAGCTTATTCGACCAACAATGGTATTTGCTGCACTATCCAGAGGCCAGAAATTCAGAGTTTGCACCAGAATTACATTATTACAAAATCGGCTGGAAGAAAGGATTTAATCCCAGTGAGAAATTTGATGGCAATGCCTATTTAGACGAACACACCGATGTGAAAAATATGGGGAAGAACCCCTTGGAACATTACCTTTTGTCTGGACAATATGAGGGCCGTTACTATGTTGCAGTTGGAAATAAATCTACCGAGCATCCTATTGAAGAGCCTCTGTTTCCTCAAAAGACACCCAGAAAATTAGGAGCAAAAATTAGGTACGCATTGGAATATCCAATCCGAGTTAAAGAAGAATATGACCGTTTGGTCGCAGAAATTAAGGCTTTAGAGAATTTGAAATAGAAGGTTAACACAATGGCTAAAAAAGAAAATACTTTAAAAAATGCAGAAGAAGAGTCCGATTTTGATTCAATTCCCATTGTCTTTATCACTGACAATGGCTATGTAGTTCCTACATCTGTCGCTATAACATCTTTAATATGTAATAAGAAACCAACTACAAAGTATTCAGTCTTTATACTAACCAATGAATTAACTGAAGAAAATAAAAAGCGTTTTAAGTTGTTTAATTCAAAAGATATTAAATTAGAAATAATTACTGTTTCTATAGCTGAATTGGAGGGGTTGCATAAATATGAAGTAGGCACTATTTGTCAAGCGACTCCTGCAGCTTTATTAAAGTTCAAACTTCCTGAGATTTTTAACAGCTATAAAAAGATTATATACTTAGATGGAGATATATTAGTTCGAAACGATTTGAGTGACTTGTATTCAGAAGATGTGTCTAATTACTATGTGGCCGCTGTCCATGATACAGGAAAACTATATCATGATAAGGAAGTATACAAAAAGATTCCGTTATATTTTAATTCCGGAGTTATGTTACTTAATTTAGAAAAATGCCGTAAAGATAATGTGACGGAAAAATTAATTGAAGAAAAAAAGAGAAGTACCGATAATTCTCTTATGGATCAAAATATCTTAAATATTGTCTTTAAAGATCATATAAAAATCATTGATATAAAATATAATTTTTTAATCCTAAATTTAACCAGAGCAAGTGCAAAGTTTGAATTCAAGGAACTTAATAAGTTGTTTAATGCAAACTACAATAGCTTGAGTGATATAGAAAAACAAACTTGTGTTTTACACTTCTCCTCAAAGGATAAGCCTTGGAAATTTTATGATGGTCCATATTCTAAAGAATGGTATGATTATTTCATCAAATCTCCACATAAGGATTCTTTTTTGATAAGAAGCAAATTTGTTCTAAGCGAATTTAATTCTACTCAACGAAAGGCCCTTATAATAGAATTAAATCCATGTCATGGAGAATGTATCCCCGGATATGTAAAATATTTTTTGGATTTAGGGTACGATTTACGTATTATAATGAATAGTGCAATAGAGGTGGATGACCCCTTGGCAGATATTTTTTCCAATAAAAAAGTTGAGGTCAGTTATATGCCTCAGTCCACTATTGTTAAATTTATACAAGACACACACCAAATGAATCAATATAGTGTTTGCCTGTTTAATAGTAGTTTCATATATAAATTTGAAAAACAAGCAGTTTATTTATTATCTCCAGAACAGTACCAAGTCAAAATATTAACTGTGGATCATAGACAAGAATTAATAGATGGACGGGTTCAATCTAGGAGCAATAGTATTGTATTGAAACAATTTGGTGAAAATAAAAATATTTTTGAAGTTAATCCTCATTATTTTGGTAACCATAGAAAACATAAAAAAAACCAATTATCTGAGTTTGTTGTTGTCGGGGGCATAGATGAAAAACGAAAAAATCATAGCCTTTTGATATCAGCCGTAAATGAAATGATAAACAAAGGGGAAAATAATTTTCATATTACTATTGTTGGGAAAGGTTCAATAAACAATTTACCAACAAGCATTAAAGAGCATCTCACATTAACCGGTAGATTATCTTTTCCAAAAATGTATGAGGTTATGAAGAAAGCTGATTTCTTTTTGCCACTGTTAGATTATGAAAATCCAGATCATCTCAGATATTGTACAACGGGAACAAGTGGATCTTTTCAACTCATTTATGGTTTTAATATTCCTTGCATTATAGATGCTAATTTTGCAAAAATATACAATTTGACTGATAAAAACAGTATATCTTATAATAAAGGGGAATTTGCTGAAGCATTAATTAAAGCAGTTAAAATGAAAAATGATGAATATCAACAGCTACAAGATAATCTAGCTGTAGTTGTGGAAAAAATTTATCGAAATTCTTTGGAACATATGCGTAATGCAATAGAAACAGAATATAAAAAAGAATCTTTCCCAATAAAAGCTTATCTTTTATTTCCTTACTATTTGATTAGCAATATCCTTTTTAAACAAAAGAAAAATGAGATAATATTGTCTAATATTACAGATATGCTACATACTTCAAGAATTGATATTAAGAACTTTGGTCAATCAAACAATGCTGTTGAAGTTACAGCAGATAATGGAATCATTTCCACCCCAAAATACTTGACAAGTGATCAAGGAATTGGACAAGAAGTTAATTGCAAAGCCGATAAAGAAACAATTAAAATAAAAATTAAAAATAATGGAAAATTAGTTATTCGATTTAGAGGAATAGCCAAACAATATAATGGTAAAAGATTTCCTGTCTGGACAGACTATAAATCAATAAAAATAAACGGAAAAGAACTCTTGGCTTATCCTGTCGCCACATGGCACGATGAACCATATACATACGAGACTCCCGTAAAAAATGGGCAAAAAATTAAAATTAAGGTTGTTTTCTGTGATCATAACTATGACAGAGAAGAGTTAAAGACAACTTTGCAGAAAATAGTTCAATATAAAGGATATCTTAATGATAACATAGAGAATATCTTAAACATTGCAGAGCGAAAGTATATTGCAATTCAAAAAAATGTAGTACAAGCGCTGCCACAAGTAACTTCAGATGCCTTCATTTCTGTTGGATATAATTGCCAGATTGCTCAACATTTAAAATCATTTAATTTACGTTATGCTAGTTTACCATTTGATTGGCTAACCAATTATAGTTTACATCTTGTGATTAAAACAATAAAAAATGGACTCCAAGATTGGTTCATTAATTACAAAGAAAATAAATCATCCAATTCCTATAGAGAGGTTGTTGATTTAAATACACAAGTAAAATGTCCACATTTTTTTCCTAAAGATAAGTCTGTAGAAGAATATTTACCAATATTTAAAGAAAAATTTTCTGAAAGAAATAACAGATTTATCAAAATCTTAAGGCAAAGTGCTCATGTTTGTTTTGTGTCGCAACGGCAAGATAATGTATCTTCTTTGATGTATTTCTTACAAGAAATATCTGCGATGTTTCCGAATTTAAGTATAACTATGATAAATTTGCATAATACCACAAATGATAATAGGACCCTTTATTGTGCGACAATAGACGACAAAATCAAATTATATAATATATATGCTGATAATTCTCCTGACACAGATAAAACTTGGATGGGGAATACGAAATTGTGGGCTAAGATCATTGGTAACTGGAAATTATCAAAAGAAATAAAACCTATAGCAGGTGCAAAAGATATCTCAAAATCTTCAAATTTATTTGTTCCCCATAAAGAATTTTTTGTTATAGATACAAATAATTTAGATTCTGTTCAAACAAAACTATATGGTTATATTATCCAAAATAATGGTATTATTGAAGAAGGAAACATAGAACACTTAGATAATAAAGATATTTCTGGATGTGGTGCATACATATATATTAATCGGGGAAAAGATTCGGTTACGATACATCAAGATTTTAACGGAAGTTATGGTTTGTTTTTATTTCGAAAGGGTAACTATTTTGCATTAAGTAATTCATTTTTTTATTTGTTGAACTATCTTAAAAATCAATCTGCCTTAGAACTAAATTTAGAACTAAATAAAGATTACATAAATTATATGTTAATTCAGGATGTGTGTAGTGAATCATATACTGATACGCCTATTAAAAATATAAAATTGCTGGACAAGGATGCAGTTGTTAGAATTGGTATTGCAGAACCCAAAATTACGATTGAAAATATTGACTATAAGGTAAATCAATACTCTCTTGACTCTAAAGCAGGAATAAAAATTTTAGATCAATGGTTTGAAAAATGGATGCAACTTTTTAAAAACTTAACAGAAAAAACTCATAATATTAAGATTTCCTTGTCGGGTGGAATGGATTCTCGATTAATATTATGCTTGGCACTTCAATCTGGAATCGATTTAAACCAGATTAGAATTCATTCCATAAAAGATACTTTATATACACATATAGAAGATTATGAAATTGCTTCTGAAATGGCTAAATATTTTCATTTTAACCTCAATGAAGGGCATTTACAAAATGATTCAATAAATTTCACTTTAGAAGATATAATCAATATATATACGTATAATAAACTTCCTTTTCATAAAGAACTAAAGTGTAAGTACGATAAGCTTAAATACAAACGTTATAATTTTTCAGGAGCTGGGGGTGAAAATATCAGATCCCACTGGGATTATACCCCTCAAGAACGAACGGCCAAATATATTTCAAGGGTTCAAAGATATCGTGATAGTGAGACGATTAAGATGCTATCAGAATCAATACGCAAGATTGCAAATGAAAATTATGAATACATCAAATCAAAATATCATGTGGTAAATGATGATTCAAAAGATATCTTAAGATTCTTATATTTAGAGACAAGATGTGGTCATCACTTTGGTAGAGAATCCGTGGATGATTATTTCGCAAATAACTATATGTTGTCACCACTCTTAGATCCTTTGTTACTGCAAATCAAATTAAGAACGGAAGAATGTTCTGATGATAATTTACTCTTCACGATGGTATTCATCAGATATTGTCCTAAATTATTAGATTTCAAATTTGAAGGGAATAGATCTATTACCCAATCCACAATAGATTATGCTAGAAAAATCAATAAACTTTATCCATATAAGTCCACAAAATTAAAATCTAGTAAGGATTTTAATGTGATTGTAGAAGATAAAGACATATCAAAGCAATTAGTCAGTAACATCCGTTTGACAGCAAAGGATATTTTTGATTTCTTAAAAAATGCTTTAGAATCAATCAATTTACAAAATATAATCTGCAAACAACTCAATAAAGATGTTATCAAATTTGCACTAAAAAACGCTGTTACACAAGATTACATTCCACTGCGAGAAGTATATCCACTTATCAGCACGGCCATTACTCTCAATACTTTGGAAAATAAAGATCTAGATAACATCAATCACTATAATTGGTTGAACAAGCAAGTCTCTGAAGTAGATCATACGACAATAGGACAGAAAGAACTAGAAGAAAAAATTACTGCAATTTCTTCTGATCTTACCTCGTATCGTCTGAATATCAAAAACGTTGGAATAAAAAGCAATTCTGTTGAAATTTTCGTATCTGATGCCAAAATTGAAGAACCGCAATGGTTTTCTAGCGAGAATGGGAAAGGGAAAATAGTTCAGGGCAATCAGATGACGAATACTATAAAGGTAAAAGCAGTTAATGATGGCGTATTGCAATTGTATTTTATGGGACAATATAGAACTTATAAAGGACAACATATCCCGGTCTGGATTGATTATAAATCTATAAAAATTGATGGAAAAGAAATTTTATTCCACCCAGTTGCAACTTGGCATAATCAGCCCTTTAAATATGAAATGAACATTAAAAATGGACAAGAAATATCTATAGAATTTGAACAGCAATATCACCAATATAGTAATGATGAACTGAAGGATATTCTCCTAAAATTATATCAGAATAATATAATTTTAGATGATCAATTTTTGCATCTTTTATTAAAAAAAATAAAGAAAGGAGGAAAATATTGACGAGGACACCATCTTTTTAAATCTAAGATATACTAACAAAAAATTATGATTTTTATTCAATAAATATTAGAAAGGAAGAAAAAATGAAAAAAATCTATTTATTAACCATAGTAATTGTTTTAACCGTATTAACAATGGGGGGCTGGATAATTTTGAATCCAAGTATGGTTCAACAACTTATACCCCTTGAAATTATTCCCAATTCTGATTCCGAGAAAGCAATTGCAGAACCTGCTACAGCTCGTATTGATGTAATGGCGAGTCCTTATTCAACAGAGCAACAATTTGTAGTTTATGCAAATGATACAAAACCATTAGAAGAAGCATCATGGATGACCAAGTATAACTTTAGAGGTTACACTATACAAAAAGATGGAAATGATAATATGTTTATCATTAAACCAAATAACGATGTAAATATTGACTTAGTGTTACGTGGTAAATGGGAACAGGATGTTGATAAAAATATGGTAGAAAGATGGGTTGACTTTACTTCTATCACAGTGAATGGAGTGGAAATATTACCGCAAACAATAAGTGTTTGGTATAACAAACCGTTTAAATATATCCTTCATGCTAAGGCCGGGGAAATATACGATATTGTTGCTAAATGGCAAAAGCATAAAGAGTTTGCTGAATAAAGCTAAGTATTACAAATCATTTTGATAATAACAATAATAAAGGAATGAAAAACAATGAAAATAATCGTTAATGAAAATCTCCCTAAGCTATCATGGTTGTTAACAATAAAAAAAGATGAAAATACTTTGTTATGTGGTTCTTCAGTAGAGACAAAGGATAACATGATTTTTGAAGGTTCAGTTTGTTTTTCTAATAAAGAAAAAAATTATTTGAGTCTTTCTAATCTATATTTTGGCTCTGGTGTTTTGGAACACGAAGATAAAACGATCACTGTATTTACACCTTCTCATGTTTTTGATTATGTATGGATTATTAAAAATACTGCTCAAAATGAAATTTATGTATCGAATTCCATTTTCTTTTGTGCTGCCAAGACAAATTTAAGTGTTAATCAATTACTCTGGTCCTCACATTTTACAGATTTATTCAAAGGAATTGGAAATTTTGATAGACTTTTAAGTAAAATAGGCGAATATGAAATTTATGGATGTTCAATCTGTCAAGTATATATTAAAAATTTTCAAATTAATTTTGCAGATATGATCTATCAAAATCATTTCAAGAATTTTGAAGATTATCATTCTTATCTAAAAAAAGTTGTTAAGCAATGTTATGATAATTTTAATGCTGATAAAGCTATCGTCTATCTTTCAAAAGGATATGATTCTGTGTGTTGTGCCACTCTTGTTTCTGAAATACAGGGGATTGCAAGAAAAATTGCCTTGTCTAAACCTCTCGACAAACATGGGCTGGATGATAGCGGAGAGGAAATTGCAAAAACATTAAATTTAGAATTAGTATTTTTGCCGGATATAGAACGTGATTTTGAACTGATTCCAGATACACCTACCAGTCAACAAAAATATAAGGCTGTTTACTTGACAGAAAAGGATAATTTAAGAATCTCAGATTTTTCAACTTTTTGGGTTTATCCGCATGATGAGTCTCTTTATTGTGATGATGTCGACTATAACAAGAGCATTGTTTTGTTTGGGGGGCATGGTGATACTATTTGGAGCTATAAAAATGAAATATGTGATAACTTTAAAAGATCGGATTACCTAGGCTCCTCAATGGCTGAATATCGTCTTAAAAGAGGTTTTTGCTATTTGCCTTTGGCTGCAATTGCTTCTGTCAAGCACAGTAATTTAGTAGAAATTTGCAATTCCGAAGAAATGAAGCCCTATATTGTTGGTGGAAATTATGATAGACCCATACCACGGCGAATAGCTGAGGATTTTGGCAAACTAAAAAGAGGAACCTTTGCCACAAAAAAATTAGCGATTGCAACACCAATCAAATCATTTCCGCAAAGAAATGAACTCCTGCAAATGAAAATAGACGAATACAAGACGATAATTACTAGTTGAAAACAAAAAATAATTTGGCCTAAAATAAAAGGAAAACAAAGTCTGTCGCCCACCATTTTTAACAGTCACCTTTTAATCGGTGGCTGTTTTTAATAAAGCGTTGTATGAGTTTAATGCTCCTTTTAAAAAAAACTTTAAGCCATTTCAAACTCGCCAAATTATTTATTGCATTTTTATTGTATTTTCGTATAATGAAAACACACCCGTAGGAGGTTTTATGAAAAACGTTTTTTTGTTTTTGATTATGGTTGTATGGTCTTGTTCCACTTTCGCAAGCGACAGAGAACCAACAAATAGGGCGTGCCCAGACGGAACTTATCGTTCTTCCGGCAGAATGGGGGCGGGATGTTGCACAAAAGATCGCTTGTATATTTATGGTTCTGATTATCAGTATGTAGATGTTAGTCCCAAGGGGTGTGGTTGCCCCAAAGGTGGTAAACCGACAAACGATGGATTTGGTTGTTGCAGCGAGGATGGTTATGCATTTGATCCATATGATTCAATGAAATACGACAAATATCAACCAGCGTTGTGTTGTCCGTTTGGTGGTGAACGAGCATCAACAGGTGAATGTTGCAAAGACAATTATGAGTATAATGAAGAAACAAAAAAATACGATTTAATCAATGGGCATTGTGGTTGTCCAAAAGGAAGCACACCAGCCCAACGCACATGGGGCGGAGATTTATACTGTTGTAAAGATGGTCAGGCTCAACGCCATAGTTATAATGGAATATGGCCGGAATTATGTGGTTGTCCTAAAAATGGCACTCCTGTTATTAAGGGAGAAGGTGAGTCAGATATATGTTGCACCCCAGACCATTTGTATCGTTGGTCAAGTGCAGATCAGGCATATTCGGATTGGTGTCCAACATGCTGTGGCTGTCCAGATGGAGGTGTGGCCAAATCGCGTCCCGATCGTTTTGGTTCCGTGAGTGCTTGTTGTAAATGGGCCTTGGCATTAGATCCTAAAACAAAACAATATACAGGATTTAGTTCAGCATGCATATTTGGAGAAGTAAGATAAAAAATATTATCTTTTCCCTATCTCTTATTTGCGTACTCACACCATTTTTAACAGCCGCCACTTAATCGGTGGTTTTTCCTTTGCCCTTATGGCATGAAAGCTTTTTAGCTTGACATTTGACAAATTTTACTCTAGGATTATTCCATAACAAAAGGAATCAAAATGAAGCGTTTATTGGTCGTATTGATGGCAGGCATGTTGGTTGCATGTGCTTCTGCAAAAGAAAGTGCAGAGATAGAGATGACGCCGGAAGCACAATATTTAAAGGGCTATCATGCTTTTCAAGAAAAGGATTTTGATGTTGCAATTGAAGCATTTGACGCAGTGGAGCAAAATTTTCCTTATTCCGAGTGGGCTGAACGTGCTCAGATTATGATGGCCTATGCTCAATATAAACAAAATAAGTATCCAGATGCGTTATTGACTTTGGATCGTTTTATCCAGTTGCATCCGGGAAATAAAAATACGCCCTATGCTTTGTATTTAAAAGGATTGTGCTATTTTGAGCAAATGTCTGATGTAACACGGGAACAGGAAATGACAGCCAATGCAGAACAATCTTTCCATGAATTGATTGCGCGCTATCCTGCCTCTATTTATCGGAATGATGCAGAGGCTAAATTAGTTTCTATTCAAAATCATCTGGCTGGTAAAGAAATGGAAATAGGGCGGTATTATCAAAAAAGAGCGGATTTTACAGCCGCTATGAACCGTTTTCAACAGGTGCTGAAAAATTATCCGGATTCTAATCAGATGCCAGAGGCCTATTATCGTTTAACGGCTTGTTATAAAGCGTTGGGGATGAATGAACAAGCAGAAAAAATAGCAAATACTTTGGCGCGAAAATATGAAAATTCTGAATGGAGTCAAAAGGCTTTGCGCCTAGTGAAAGATTAAGTTATGCTGAATCATCTGGCTATTCAACATTTTATTTTGATTGACAAATTAGATTTATCCTTTGATGATGATTTAAGCGTTTTTACGGGGGAAACAGGCGCCGGGAAATCTATTTTATTGGATGCGCTATCTTTTGCTTTGGGGGCCAGAAGTGAAGCGCGCTTTGTGCAAAAAGGCATGGATAAGGCAACGGTCAGTGCCGCTTTTTCTTTGCCTAAAAATCATCCGGTTTTAGCATTATTGCAAGAGCAGGATTTAGATGCCGATGGTGAATTGATTTTGCGTCGTGTTTTAACCAGTGATGGTAAAAGTAAAGCCTATATTTGCGATCAACCGGTGGGCCTTTCCTTATTAAAAGCTGTTGGGGAAATGTTGGTTGAAATTCATGGCCAGTTTGCGACGCACAGTTTGTTAAATCCTGCAACACATTTAACAACTTTGGATACGTATGGACGTTTGCAATCGGTGGAGGAACAAGTCAAAAAAGCGTGGGATGTTTGGCAACAGGCAAAGCATAAAACAATCGCCTTTGAACAAGAGCTGAATGCCCAGCTGGCTGAACAGGATTTTTTGCAAACCAGCTTAAATGAATTGGAGTCCTTAAAGCCTCAAGAAAATGAAGAAAAATCTTTGGTGGAACGCCGAACAGTCCTAATGAATGCTGAACGAATTATAGATAATGTCAAAAATGCCACAGAGTTGTTAAACAATGAAGAACAAGGTGTTTTACGGCTTTTGTCCAAGACCTCCTCACAATTGATGCATGCCAATGAATTAACTCAAGGGACATTGGATGAAAAATTGAAAAGCTTGGCCGGGGCAGAAGAAATTTTAAGTGATTTAAGTTTTGATTTAGAGCATCAATTGGCTGATTTAGGAGATACGTCCGAATTACCTTTAATTGATGATCGATTGTTTGCTTTAAGGGATATGGCGCGCAAACATCATGTTGAAATTGATGAATTGCCCTTTTTAATGGAAAAACTAAAGGATCAGCTGAACACTGTTCAAAATGGTTCGGATATGTTGGTTGCGTTGAAAAAAGAGCAAGAGCAAGCGCGTTTGGCCTATATGAAAGTGGCAGAAGATTTGTCGGCCAAGCGTCATAAAGCAGCTTTGGAATTGACAGAAGCAGTGATGGCGGAGTTGCCGCAACTAAAGCTGGAAAAGGCTCTGTTTGAAGCAACAGTCACAGATTTGCCAACAGAGGAAGCAACAGCTCAAGGATTAAATCAAGTCGTCTTTCGTGTTGCGACGAACAAAGGATCTGAATTGATGCCGATTCACAAATGTGCCTCGGGTGGTGAATTGGCACGGTTTATGTTGGCGTTAAAGGTGAATTTGAATACGGATTTCGGTAAGACGCTTATTTTTGATGAAATTGATACGGGGATTTCTGGGGCTACAGCTAATGCCGTGGGCGAAAGGTTGTCTCGCCTTGGTAAAGAAACACAAACGTTGGTTATTACGCATTCGCCGCAGGTTGCCGGCTGGGGAAGCGCGCATTATCGGGTCAGCAAGCAAGATGAAGAGCAACAAACCGTCACAACTGTTCAAAAGTTGGATAAGACGGCTCGTTTAGAGGAAATTGCCCGCTTGCTTTCCGGGGAAAATATCACGGACCACGCACGTGCTGTGGCAGGGGAATTGTTGCACGTGTAAAATTCCTTGCTTAAACGAGCGTTAAAAATTTCTTTAATATATTGATAATGCTGTATTTTTTATACGGTATTTTTGATGCTTAAAAAAACAAAAAAAATAGGCAAAAAAATTACTTTTTTTCTTGACTTTTTGTGTAAAAAAATGCTAGGATTTTTCCATACGGATTTATAACTGAAAGTGAGTAGAATATGACTGATGAAATCATGAATGAAACTGCGGTGGCGAGTGGTGTTGTTGTGAATGATATTATGCCAACGGCCATTGAAGAGGAAATGCGTAAATCATACCTTGATTATGCAATGAGTGTTATTGTTGCGCGCGCTTTGCCAGATGTACGTGATGGCTTAAAGCCTGTGCATCGTCGTATTTTGTTCAGTATGTATGAGAATGGCTATGATTACAATAAACCTTTCCGTAAATCCGCGCGTATTGTCGGTGATGTTATGGGTAAATATCACCCCCATGGCGACAGCTCTATTTACGAAGCAATGGTGCGTATGGCGCAAGACTTTTCTATGCGTGTTCCGTTGATTAGTCCTCAAGGTAACTTTGGTTCTATGGACGGTGATAAGGCCGCGGCTATGCGTTATACAGAGGCACGTTTAGCGCAGTCTGCTCATTTGTTGTTGGAAGATATTGATAAAGATACAGTTGACTTTATGCCCAACTATGATGAAACATGCCAAGAGCCAGCTGTATTGCCTGCACGCTTCCCCAACATATTGGTCAATGGTTCCGGTGGTATCGCTGTTGGTATGGCAACAAATATGCCTCCTCATAATATGGGTGAAGTTTTATCCGCTTGTATTGCAACTATTGATAATCCGCAAATTACGGTCGAAGAATTGATTGATTATGTGCCAGCCCCAGATTTCCCGACAGGTGGTATTATTTTGGGTCGTGGCGGGTCTCGTTCTGCTTATTTAACAGGACGTGGTTCTGTAGTGATGCGTGGTCGTTGTTCCATTGAAGAAATTAAAAAAGATAAAACTGCCATTATCGTGACAGAAATTCCTTATCAGGTTAATAAAGCTGAAATGATTATGAAAATTGCTCAATTAGTTAAAGATAAAGTGATTGAGGGCATTTCAGATTTGCGTGATGAATCGGATCGTCAGGGGGTGCGTGTTGTTATTGAATTGAAAAAAGACGCTTTCCCAGATGTCGTGTTGAATCAACTGTACAAATATACACCTTTACAAACAAACTTTGGTATGAATATGTTGGCTTTGAACAACGGCAGACCAGAGTTGATGAACTTAAAACAAATTATTGATGCGTTCTTGGATTTCCGTGAAGAAGTTGTGCGGCGTCGGACAGCTTTTGAATTAAACAAAGCTCGCGATAGAGCGCATGTTTTAGTCGGTTTGGCTTTGGCCGTGGCTAATTTGGATAAAGTGGTTGAGATGATTAAAACAGCACCAGATCCATCTGTCGCCAAAGAACGTTTGATGGGTGAACGTTGGACAGCCAAAGATGTAGAAGCGTTAATTCAATTGATTGACGAGCCTGATCGCAAAGTTGAAAACGGTGTGTACATGATGTCCGAAGCACAAGCAAAAGCTATTTTGGAATTGAAGCTCAGTCGTTTGACAGGTTTGGAACGTGATAAAATCCATGAAGAAGTTGGCGAATTGGCTGCTTTAATTAAAGGATTCTTGGAAATTTTATCCAATCGTGACAAAATTTTGGCCATCATTCGTGAAGAGTTGGAAAAAGTTAAAGCTCAATTCCCAGAAGAACGCCGAACCACGATTGAAGATGCCGAGTTTGAACAAGATATGGAAGATTTAATTCCGCGTGAACAAATGGTCGTGACAACCACGAATACAGGCTATATCAAACGTGTGGCGCTGAATACTTATCGTGCCCAACACCGCGGTGGTAAGGGGCGTGCCGGTATGTCCACTCGTGAAGAGGATACGGTTACGAATTTGTTTGTTGCTTGCACACATAGTCCGTTGTTGTTCTTTTCAACACGCGGGATTGTGTATAAATTAAAGACTTATCGTTTGCCAGAAGGATCTCCACAAAGTTTAGGTAAGGCTTTGATTAACATTTTGCCTTTGCAACAAGGAGAAACAATTTCAACAATTTTAACGTTGCCGGAAACAGAAGAAGAGTGCCAAAACTTAACCGTGATGTTTGCAACGGCCAGCGGTGGCGTGCGTCGTAACCGCTTATCCGATTTCTGGCGCGTGAATCAAAATGGTAAGATTGCCATGAAGCTGGATGAAGGCGATACTTTGATTGGCGTTGCTATTTGTACAGATAATCAAGATATTTTGTTGTCTGCCAAAAACGGCAAGTGTGTCCGCTTCCCGGTCAGTGATGTGCGTGTGTTTGAATCCCGTGCTTCAACTGGTGTACGCGGTATGAAATTGGCTAAAGGTGATGCTGTGATGTCTATGTCTGTATTAGAGCACGTTAAAGCTGATATTGACAAACGTGATGCATATTTGAAAGAAGCTGTTGCTCGTCGTCGGGCTGCCGGTTTATCTGAGGAAGGTGATGCTCCGGAAATTGAAAGCACCACAAATACAGTATTGGCACCGGAAGAAATTGACAAGATGGCCACAGAAGAAGAATTCATTTTGACATTGACTTCTGCCGGTTATGGAAAGCGTACTAGTGCCTATGAATACCGTATTACTTCCCGTGGAACACAAGGTGTGACGAACATTAAAACAGATGAAGGCAAACGGGCAGCAGATGTGGTTGCCTCTATGCCTGTGAAGTCTGGACAACATTTGATGTTGGTGACGGATGGCGGACAGATCATTCGTACGCGTGTAGATGATATTCGGATTGCTGGTCGTTCTACTATGGGCGTGATTGTATTCCGCTTAGGTAAAGATGAAAAGGTTGTATCTGCTACTTGTGTTGATGACATGGGGGATGAAGAAGAACCAAATGCCGAAGTTTTGGCTGATGATGCTTTGGATAATCCCGTGGATACTGACAAACCTGCTGCAATGGAAAACACAGAAGTGAAAGAGTAGGTGCCCCATGTGTCCGTGTCCGTTTTGTGCTTCTGTTGCGATTTTGCTGTGCCCGCTATTGTTGTTTAAACGGTCGCGCAAGTGGCTAAAGTCCAAGATTTTACGCCATCACAAACATTGTGAGACTTGTCAACATGCCGAACATGAACGATGCAAGGCCGAGCATATCAAATGTACCTGTGAACACTGTAAGCACAAGGGAAAATAAGGCAATCTAGTCTTGCCTTTTACCAAAATTGTGTGTATAGTGAAAAAGTTTTAAAAGAGGAGTTGAAAATGAAAAAACTAGTGATACTTTTATTTGTTTTAGTAATTACTGTGACTGCATGTATCTTAAAACAGCCAACAAACGTCGATAAACAGCCAACAAACGTCAATGTAACGAAAGGAGATAAAATGGTTGATACAACGAAGGAAAATACTTTATATTTGGATTTAGACTATGGTCGTGTTGTCATTGAAATGTTGCCGGATGTGGCTCCAAATCATGTTAAACGCATTAAAGAATTAACACGCAAAGGTTTTTATAATGGAATTAAATTCCACCGTGTGATTGATGGATTTATGGCTCAAACTGGAGATCCTACTGGCACAGGTATGGGTGGATCTGGTCAAAAATTAAAGGCTGAATTTAATGATACTCCACATAGCCGTGGTGCTGTTTCTATGGCCAGAGCTAGTGATCCAGATAGTGCCGATAGCCAATTCTTTATTTGTTTCAAAGATGCAAATTTCTTGGATGGAAATTACACCGTGTGGGGCAAAGTGGTTGAAGGTATGGAATATGTGGATATGATTAAACGCGGGGAACCACCTGTGAATCCAGATATTATTGTGAAAATGCAAGTTGCTGCTGATGTAAAAGAGTAAAATTCAATGAATGAAAGTCCCCGATTCAAGTCGGGGATTTTTTATAGTTCCTCACAAATCAAGAGCGTGCTGTGGGAAAAAAGGCTCTTTGTGAAGAAAAATAATAGAATTATAGTTGCTTTTTTAAATACTCAACTAGTTTTGCCAGTGCTTTAGCTCGGTGCGAAATAGTATTTTTAATTTCTTTAGGCAATCCACCAAAAGTATGTTCATACCCAGCCGGCCGAAAGATGGGATCAAAGCCAAAAGAGCTGCAAGTTGTTTCAACATGAGGTGTTAATTGTCCATAGACATCCCCTTCAAAAAATAAAGGTGCTTCATTGGGTTTTGCCAAACATAAGCAACAATGGAAATGCGCCGACAAATCATTTGTTAAACGTCCCAATAAAACATCAAACACAGCGGGATATCCTCCATTTGCGGCAGCATACCGTGCTGAATAAATACCGGGTTCATTATTTAAAGCGTGAACACATAAACCAGAATCATCCGCTATAGCCATCATATTGGTAAATTCAGCGGCGGCCATAGCCTTTAACGCACTGTTTTCTTGAAAAGTAGTGCCAGTTTCTTCCGTATCTGGCAAAACAACATCATCTGCCCCAATGACACGATAACCCAAAGGTTCCAAAAGCAGTTGAAATTCTTTTAATTTATGTGCGTTATGTGTCGCAATCAAGATGTTTATCATACCCGTGTATGTTATAAAATTTTCCTGTAAAAGTCAAGTAATTTTTGGGACTTTTACAAACTGTAAAATCAACTTATAACGAAAGGAAAAAACATGATTTACGGATATTGTCGTTGCTCAACCGACAAACAAACTGTTGAGCATCAACAACATGAAATTTTGAAGTTTGCAGAGGCAAATGACATGGTTATTAACAGCTGGGTACAAGAGACGATTTCCAGCAGCCAACCGCTTAGGAAACGCGCTTTAAAAAAGCTTTTGAGCCGATTAAGACACGGTGATATTTTAATCGCTTGCGAAATATCCAGATTAGGTCGATCCCTTTTGGATGTGATGAATATCTTAAGTTTATGTTTGGCACGAGAATGTCAAGTATGGACAATCAAAGAAAATTATCGTTTGGGAAATGATATTCAATCCAAAGTATTAGCTTTTGCGTTTGGATTAGCTGCCGAAATTGAAAGAAATTTAATTTCCCAACGAACAAAAGCATCTCTGGATAATATCAAAGCGCGAGGAATTCGGCTGGGGCGCCCTTTAAGTGAAAAAAGTAAGTACTTTCGCTTGATGACCAATGTTGCAAAAATCAAACAATGGCAAAGCGAAGGTGTAACTCAAGCACAAATGGCGCTGGAACTGGGAATATCCCGAACGATGTTGCGTCGTATTATGCAAAAATTCAATTTGGTCAAACAGCATGAACCCAGACCACCTCGTGCACGTAGATACAGAAGACTTAAAAGACGCAAGTGGGCGTTTCATGTTAAAGAAGAGGAGATAATGTAAAATAATAACCTACTATGGCAAGGGGGATTGTTTGTGTCCCCCATTGCTTGCTGAATTAAGTAAATTTTGCAAATCTTGTAAAAATATGGTATAATAAACTATTCTTAAAAGAAAGAGGGAATACATGATAACAGCTCGATCAGAAGTAATGGCAAAAGAATTTATAGTGGCTTTAGCATTTGGAGCTAAGGCTCAGGCCGTATCTTTTTTAAAACAAAATCCAGATTTATTAAACTCTTCAACTATGGCGGATGCTATTGTCCCAAAATTGCCTTTAGATTCGATCAGGTTAAACACTTTTGAGATGTCCATGGAAATCAGGCAATTATTGGGGGAATGTGCCGAGAACGGGGTGATTTCTAAGAAAAAATTATGGCAAGCGGTTAATACCTGTTCTCCCAGAAATGGCGAAACAATAGCAACGTTGTTGATAAAATTGATGATTTCTAGTGCTCAAGCTATAGCAAAAGCAATGGCAGATGGCTGCAAAGAACCGCAACATATGAAAAACTTACTCTTGATTAGAAAACGGCTCAATGCGTTAGTATGTGATGATAGCCCCGTAAAAATAGATGTAGACGTGCCTAATATTCGGGGACAATATCCATTGCACTTATTAAGCATGGCCATTCAAAATAAACGCATTGCTTCTTTGTTGGCAAAAGATTATGAACGCATAGATGCATTAACAAGTCCCACTGTTAAAATGCGTTTAAAACGAAAAAAAACTGCAAAAAACCGTCTTAATGTAGTGGATGTTTTGGCTTTACCTACAATTAAAGTAAAAATGACGACCAAACATGGAACAGAAAGATGCTCTGTTGCTTTGTTAAGATTGGGAACGCCCACTTTTTTAAAGTCCAATGAAAATTCCCTATTTGATTTTATGACTATTTATCCAAAAAATACATATTTGATTGCTTCTTTTTTAAATAACCGCGTTCAAATTTCACCTTTAAAAAATATGTATGATGTAGGCTTTGCTGTTCATCATAATGGGAAATGGGTGGAGGTTCCTTATACTGGAATGTATACCACATATCAAGTATTGACCCAAAATAATGGAGGAAAAGATCCTGCTAGAGGAAATGCTGGGCGCTAATATTACAGCGCATTCACAAGATTGATAAAATCCAGTCCGCGCTCTTCAAAATTTTTGTACTGATTATAGCTTGGCGCTCCTGGGGACATCAGTATGACACCCCCTACAGGCGTTTTTTCGCGTGCTAAATGAACGGCCTCAGCCATATTGGCAACATGAAAAGGGGTTGTAATCTGGGATCCTGTATCGGGTAAAGCCAATGCCAAAACACCACGTTTTTGAATTTCTTGATTTAAGGCCTTGTAATCATAACCTGCATCCCAACCCCCAACAATTAACGTAATGGGGCGGCCCGCAAAAGTATCCATTGCGGCAATCACCGGCTCTGGCAAAGTCGCGATACTATCATTGATATACAAAACCCCCTCTTTTTCTGCCACTTTTTGCAGCCGATGAGGCAAAGGTTTAAAAGTCCGGAAGGCTTGTTCACATTTGGCAGGATTCAACCCAAGCTCTTTTATGGCTTGCAGCACAACACACGCATTTTGTAAATTATGAGCCCCATACAAAGGCAACGCATCAATCCCGAAAAGGCGTTGATTGTCCTCATAAAAATAACCATCTTTTGCATGCACATCCAAAGACAAAATATCAATAGATTTTTTGGCGCGTTTGATCATATTCATCTTATCAGCACGATATTGTTCCAATGATCCATGCCACGTTAAATGAGCCGAATACATAGCCACCAATATACCTAAATCAGGTGAAGCATTTAAATCTGCACATTGATAGCTGGATGTTTCTGCAACCATATAGTCTGGCGCTTCATCCACAAAGTTTAACAAAGGCTTGCCGATATTTCCACCCAAGCAACACGATTTTCCCAAAGCTTGAATCGTATGCGCCAATAGGGCAGAAGTGGTACTTTTCCCTTTTGTCCCCGTGATACAACCCACTTTTGTTTTGTCTGCTTTGTTTGCAAAATACAGGTTTGTGTTTGAGGTGATAGCAATTCCTTTGTCATGCAATTGTTGGATTTCTGGACGATACAAAGAAACGCCAGGGGATTTAATAACAACTTGACAGTTAAATAAATCAGACAAGTTATCTTCGCTTACCTCTATTATTTTTGCATCTGGCACATGGTTTAACAACGCCGCTTTGGCCGCCAAGCCTTCACGCCCCATTCCCCAAATACCGATAGTTTTACCCGATAGTTCATTCCATTTCATGCTATTTTCCTTGTATTGCACACCAGTTTATATTGAACTTTGCCGATTGTAAAGGATAAAAAAATTAAAAAACTTGACAAATATTTGTTTATGGTGTATAATATGACCTTGCAAATAAAAGGAGGCAATTATGTCAAATGAAATAAAAAACGAACAAGGTAATAAACCAGTAACTGGAACCCCAGAAAAATGTTGGTGGGGTATAGCCGGAGGTTCATTCGCCACAGCATACTTGGCACATAAGTTTAATCTAGGCGATGCTGTGACTGCACCCGCATTCTTTTTGGGGTTGTATTCTATTATAGGTGCTGTAGCAAATATGGCCTTGTATCAAAAGCCAGCTCAAAATGATGGTGCTTTTGCCCGTTTTGCAAAAACAACTGCACCTTCTCTGGCAACTCTCGCCTTTATTGGTACTGCAGAATCAAACTTTGATTTACATAGTCCAACTATGACTACAATTTGTGGTTTAACAGCTCTTTCTTTGGCCGCAATTTCGGCAGGATATGCTTTCAAGACAGCGCTAAAAGAAGACCGTCAAGCACGATTGGCAAAACAAGGTAATTGTAACGGCTAAATCGATAAAGGTTATCATTGTACAAAGGTCGCCCAAGGTTTTCTTTGGGCGATTTTTATTTTTTTGATACAGCTTGATTTTTGGCTTCAGATTCCAAAGCATGTGCGATAAAAGCACATTTTAAAACCTTAACATGCTCGGTAAATTGGGGCAAATGATAAGTATTTAAAGTATCCTCCAACGATTTAAATTGAAATACAATATATGCAGCAATATCTGCAGGACGTACCTGGAAATCTTTTGACATTTTTTTTAATCTCCTTTTTACACCCAAAAGTATATATGATAAAATTATAAAGTCAACTAAAAAATGTTAAAATTTATATTTTTTATAAATGTTCTAAAATACAAGCTTGCAAAAAAATAGAAATAGGATATAAAAATCACGCACCACCTGTTTCATCCGGCGATTGCGTGATTTAATTTATTAACTTCGGTCTGAGCTCTAATTTGCTGCTGTGAACGGACAAGAGTATGAGTTCGTTGAATTAGGAATACAGGATCCCCAGAAGGTTCCCAAATAACTGGCGCCAGCCGTATCAGAGCAACTCTGTGATTGCCAATTCAAATAACAATATTTTCCAATTGGACAACCCAAGTTTTTACTCAGCGTCATTTCACCACCTTTAATTGAACATTGAGTGTTCACTTGGTCCTTATTGATACATACGCCATATATGTCATCCTCTTGTGACGCTCCAATTCCCGCAGCAGCTGCACTGGAACAAGTTTCTTGAGCATAATACAAATAGCAATATTGATCCCCGGTACAGCCTTGAATTTTTCTTAAACTGGGCGGAGTTACAATATTGATAGAACATTGGGTATTTACTTGATCTTTATTGATACATACACCGTATATATCATCTGTTTTGGTTGACCCGATACTTGCGCCAGCTGTACTGGAACAATCCGATTTGCTATAGTATAGATAACAATATTTATCTCCTTTACAGCCAGTCACTTTGTTAAGTGAAATAGAGTGTACATTACCAGACACAACAGAGTCTGTAATCTGATAATGACAATCAGCGGCTAACGCTTCGACTTGATTTCTGAATTTGTAATGACAATCTGCTTCTAAACGTGTAGGTGATTGTGTTAAATCATAGCTACACATACCATTTTTAGGGAGGCAGGAGGCTTCGCAGGAACCGTCGTAGCATTCACAAGGTTTTGTGATTTTGTTCAAAGGGCCACACAAAGCGGTCAACTGGTCCTTACGAGAAGCTCCGGAAGGCAAAGTATCACTTCCCAAAGCGCTACTGCTTGCTTGATACGCCTTACATGTATCCGAGTCAACAGGCTGATCATCGAACCACCATGTGTGGCCGGAATTTCCTATGGTTTCTCTGACCAGCATACACCTTGTTGATGTTGAACATTTTTTTGG
>JAGCYU010000019.1 GCA_017960645.1 Alphaproteobacteria bacterium
AGATAAAATTTTGCTTTTTTACAAATTTTTAAAAATGGGCTGGAATCCCCATAGAATAAGGACTTCACGCAATTTTCCCGTTACCCCGAAAATCCCCCACTTTCCACAAATTAAATACGATCGTCTTTGATTTAATAGGGGGAGGAATGGCAAAAACTTCAACAACAACGGGGGAAAGATGAAGAAAAATATAATTTTATTGGCTTTAAGTTTGACATTTGCAACTGCTGCACATGCAGAAACCACAATCCCATGGACGAAAGAAGGTTGTGAATCCGTCCAAGGTACCTGGATCACGGCCCATTCCTCTACTGATTCAGGTTGTGATGCTGCTCACTGCAACGGGAAAAACTTTTGCAGAAGCAATGTCAAGATGAACTGGTTTAGCGCTCTTATCTGGTGCCACTCTATTGGAAGAGAATTAACCGATCTGGAAACGGCTTGTCCCAATGGTTTGGCCTCCGGAAATACATGTGCAAATTTAAAAGATAAAGTTCCTAATATCAATTCACGGCTACGCCTTCCGGAAACAAAATGTACGCTATTGGATACAGTGGATCAAGAATGGTTGATCATCAAAAAACAGATATCAATTATGCTTTATGTAAATAATTCTCACAGCAAACAAAAAAACCGCCCAAATGGTGTGTCTGCTGGTAATACCTGTGCTAATTTAAACGGTAAAGGTCTTGATAATAACCGATGGTTCACCACGCCTAGTGGTGAAAAACAGTATGTATTAGGATATAGTGGCACCCTTATGGTAACGGAATCAAGGACGTCTCAAAATTTCGCCTTGTGCACAGAATAAAATAAAAGCATTTGAGTTTCCTCTTTACATTTTGGAATATTCTCGCTATATTTTAAAAGGTGTAACCTAACCTAAGGAGAAAACTATGTCATCATTAAAAGGAACTCAAACAGAAAAAAATTTACTTTTGTCTTTTGCAGGTGAATCTCAAGCGCGCAATCGCTATACCTATTTTGCCAGCAAAGCAAAAAAAGAAGGCTATGAACAAATTGCAGCCATTTTTGAAGAAACTGCCAATCAAGAAAAAGAACATGCAAAACGCTTTTTTAAATTTTTAGAAGGGGGCGATTTAGTTATTGAAGGGGCCTTTCCTGCCGGCGTTATTGGCTCAACCGCAGAAAATTTAGCCGCCGCCGCCAAAGGTGAACATCATGAATGGGATGAAATGTATCCTTCCATGGCAGAAACAGCCGAACGTGAAGGTTTTCCAGAAATTGCATCCGTTTGGCGTGCCGTTTGTGTAGCCGAAAAATTTCACGAAGAACGCTACCAAAAATTAGCTGAAAATTTAGCAAAAGGCGAAGTTTTTGAACGAATCAGTGAAACAGAATGGCGCTGTCGCAATTGTGGCTACATTCATAAAGGAACAAGCGCCCCGTTGGAATGTCCGGCCTGTGCACATCCACAAGCTTACTTTGAACTAGTTGCACGCAACTGGTAATCAAAAAAACTTAAATAAAAAAGGAGGGGAAAATTATCCCCTCTTTTTAGTCTTTATAAAAAATCCAAAATTCCTGAACTCTTTTTTTCCTCGGCCTCTTTATGAATTCGTCCATTCATTTTTTCACGCCCTCGTTCCAGCTCCAGCGGTGTTGCATTGCTGTTCACTGCTGCCAAAGCCTGTTGAACCAGAGCATTTAACGTTGGATTTTGAGCATTTTGAACTGTCAACAACCATGCATAACATTCCGAAGCATCCGGTTCAACGCCTCGGCCTTCACAATAAGCTTTTGCCAATTGATATTGCGCATAAGCATCCCCAGCTTCTGCAGATTTTTGATACCACTTAAATGCTCCAATATCATTATGGAAATACCGACGCAAAATATCTGCATAATAAGCACCAGCACGAATCAAACCACGTTTCATAGACTTTTCTATATTCATTTCAACTTGGGTAAAATCTTGAGTCGCTTGGCTGGTATCCAACATCTCTTGAGTCACGCCAAACTGTTTGCCATCCATCGGTAAAATGCCTTCTGTAGATATAATTTGTTGTAACGTATTTGGGTCATTAAAACCTTGAATGATAGGCAACTGGTCGGCCGCACGTTCTGCTTCTGGCACCGTTTCTTCAGGTAATTTCCGCCGCCATTGTTGCACTTCTTTTTGGCGCTGTGCAATTTCCTGTGCAGATAAATTTTTTGCCAAAGCATCCCGTTTTGTTGCAGCCATGACGCCCAATTCTTGTTCTCCATACGCGGCTAATAATGCATACCATGCATAAGCTAAACTCGGATTTTTTAACCGTGGATCACTTTCAAGCAAAGTGGCTAATTCTAATTGCGCTTTAGGATACCCTTGGTTCGCTGCACGTGTCAACCACGCCAATGATTTTTGATAATCTTGGGGCACCCCTCGACCAACTAAATACATCTTACTGAGTTGTTGCTGAGCTCGTCTATCACCCCGCAATGCACCCAACAAAAAGTATCCAAATGCATGGTTAAAATTTTCAGGAACAGCATGTGCGGTGCCTTTTCCCAGACCATTCAAATGAATCATACCTAATTCATAAGCGGCCGAAGCACTGCCCGATAAAGCGGCTTTTTTTAATAGATGAATGGCACTAGAATAAGAAGTCGGAACACCCGCACCTCCTTTCAGCAACATTGCGCCTAGGGGAGCCGCAGCCGGCAAATAAAACGCTTCGTCTGCCCGTTTATAATAATTATAAGCAGTTGCAAGATTAACTGGCACACCCAAGCCACCTTGGTGCATATACCCCAGATAATAAAGCGCGGCAGGACTGCCCTGCTCAGCCAAGACATTAAACTCAGCTAAAGCCGCTGGATACTGTTGATATTGCAAACTTAACTTTGCATCCAATAATCCAGCCTGTGCAGAAACATTCCATAACAGCATTGAACAACATGTGGCATACAATAAAAACTTCTTCATCTTTAACCCCTTTGCTACACATGACAACATGTAGCACAAATTTATCCGGATGTCCAATTTTATTTTAAATAGGCCATTGGATCAACGACTTTTGTTTTATAACGCACCTCAAAATGTAACTGCGGTGTTTTAACAGATCCTGTTTTTCCCATTGTGGCAATTTTTTGCCCCCGCACTACAGTCGCTCCTTTTTTGACCCATATAGCATTATTATGTGCATAAGCTGTAATCCATCCGCCATTATGTTTGATTAAGATTAAATTACCATAGCCTTTCAATTCATTTCCTGCATATACAACTTGCCCAGCATCTGCTGCTTTAATTGGATCCCCCAATTTACCGGCAAAATTGATACCATCGTTATGAATACCATTTTTAGTGCCAAATGTTGCCACAATTTTACCATTGGATGGTCTATCAAAGCGCTTGCTCTGCGCACTTTTTGGTACTGTGATTTTTTTAGGCGTTACATTCGGTTCTTTTTCATTTTTTTGAATTGTTGATTTTTTAGTTGCTGTTTTTTGAGTTTTTGATGTTGTTGTATTGCCCCAATCCGATACTTGCAATCTTTGTCCCACTGATAAAGTATAGGGAGCAGATATTTTATTTAAACGCGCCAATGAACTGACTGTCATATTATATCGTTTAGCAATGCTGTACAGGGTATCCCCTTTATGAACACGATAATATTCTGTACGAGGAATAATTAAACGTTGTCCTATTTTTAAAGTATACGGTGCCGTTAAATGATTTCGTTCAATCAAGGCACGGACAGACACGTTTTTCCGCCTGGATATACTGTATAATGTATCTCCCTTGCTCACCCGTACAACATTACAAGCTGTCAAAAAAAAGCACAAAAAAATCAAAAAAAATTGTTTGTATTTCATACTGTTCTTTATACAAATTTCAAAGATAAAAAGCAAGCATAAAAAAACAGAGAGCACTAGCAAATGCTCTCTGTAAAATATTCGGGATGATCTATTATTGTGCAGAAGCAGCAACAGCTTTTGCCAATTCATCACCCAACAAGGCGCCTTCATGTTTTTTGCCATTTACAATCAACATAGGAACGCCATGCACCCCCAATTCAGAAGCTAAAGCTTGATTGGCTGCTAATTTTCTAGAAATTGCATCACTTTGAGCATCTTGTTTTAATTGATCAACATTCAAACCTAAGCCCTTTGCAATTTCTGCCAAAGCCACACCATATGTCTCTCTGGAAGCTTGTTCATAGTATTCACGAACCTTGGATTGAACAGCACGATCTTCTGATTTCTTATCCAATTTATTTTTGGTTAAAAGTTCTTCATGAAGTTTAGCTGCTTTTGTCCGAGCTTCTGCTAACTTTGGATTACCCGTAGCAACAGCATCGTGCATTTGTTGATATTTACCCTGCTTGCCAGCAGCCAAAACATAACGAGCAATCATTTCACTTGAAGCACCAAAAATTGGTGTATCAATTGGAATCCAACGAATATTCTTCGCTTCTGGTTTTGCCAATGCTTCTTGTAAGCCAGCATTTGTTCTTTGGCACCAACCACAGTTGTAATCAAAAAATTCAATGATAACAAACTTACCATCTGGGTTCCCTAAAGAATAGTTTGCAGCATCAGCTGCAATTTGCTTTGATAAACGCGCTTCAGGTGAAATTGCTTGCATTATTTGATCAGGATTTTCTTCTACCCATTTAGAAATACGACTATCCAAACAGCAAGATTTCACACTTGCTACAATTGACAAAACAACTGCCAAAGCCGTCCCGGCCAATACAACAGATTTTGCTGAGCATCCACATCCGCAAGAGCAAGTCCCCTTTTTGCATGCACAAGCTTCTACAGGACGTTCATCCGCAGACGCAGATGTTTTCTTTGCAGCAATTTTAAAATTTCTTTTTTTCGTCATTTTTAGTTCTCCTTATGTTGAAAGACATTTTTCGTTATAACTTAATTTTTTTTAAAATGCAAGCATAAATTTAGAAAAATATGATTATCTCCAATTTACGCTCCATCTGTTAAAAATTATATTGGTATTGCAGGCCTACAATATCCGAGCTTAAATGATAAGTCGAATCAAATTTTGCGGGACTTCCTGGTTGTTGTATCGACATACCTTGTGCACGTGCTTTACGAATAAAAATATGTGTATAACCAACATCAAGTTGCCAATTATTTTTATGGTAGCTTGCACCCAATGAAGTTAGGATTCTGCGCTCATCTGGAACACGCGCTGTTCTGTATTTGGGAGATTTAATAGGTGTATTATCCAATCCTGCTCCAAAACGGAACGTTAAATTATCGCAATATTTATAATCTGCCCCCAATGAATAAAACCATGTGTTTTTCCAGTTTTCATAAGTAGAACTGACAGGTGTAGCACCAAAACCATCCTGAATAATATTTAAATATTTAAAACGATCCCAACGCGTCCAACGTGCCGTACCGGATAATGTCCATTTTTTATTCACATCGTATGCCGCCGACAATGTGACTGTTTCTGGCGTTGTAATTTTTGCAAACACATCATATTTGCCATCAGGCAGATAAGACAAGATTGATCCATCAACTTTATTATTTCCTTTTAATTTATGCGTCACAGCACTACGATAGGATGCACCTAAACGTATATTTGCGATTGGCTTATAGGTCACACCAACGATATATCCTAAACCACTATCATCAGCGCGCATATTTGATGTTCCTTGCACCGGCAAACCACCAGTTAAGTGTGCTTGAGTATATTGAATATTTAAACCAGCACCTAACGTCAATTGATCTGTTAATTTATAGGATAAAGCAGGTGTTAAATTAACGACTGTGATTCCTGAATATTGACCGTGCGCAGTTCCATACCAATTATTTTTATAGTCAGCACTTAATCCATATGGAACATATAAACCTAAACCCAATGACGCTTTATCATTCAGATTATATTGTCCAAAAAAGTTAGGCACAATTCGGAAAATATTTGTACTCGTTCGATCAGAACTTGATACACCGGCCGCATCTGTGGATTCACCACGTAAACGAGCATGCAAGTTAATAGCAACAGCGCCTGCTTGTACACCATTTTTTTGAACGAAGTTCATTCCCGCAGGATTGTATGCAATGGCAGAATAATCATCCCCAACAACACCTGCCCCAGAAAAGGCTCTACCCATAGTATTAACAGAATATTCCTGTAATTGATAACCTGCAGCATGAGCTTGACTTGCAACCAGCGCAATAACTAATATTGATAAATTTTGTTTTTTCATAAATAACTCCTAACTTTTGATGTCGAATTCAGCATAACTTGTTTAACATATAAAAGCCTTAAAAAAGACAAACTGCAGTTAAAATGTCACATTTCTATCGCAAATTTGTCACAGGACTGTCATATTTCTGTTCAGAAAATACTTGCGTATTTTGCATAATTCGGGTATAATTCATGCGTTGTTTGATACTGCAGGAGTTAAAAATGGTGGAGTATTTTTGGATTTTTCGTCCGTTATTATTTATTTTAGGTTTTGTCTTGTTAATTGGCGGAGGTAATTTACTTGTGAATGGGGCTGTTGCATTGGCAAGACGTTTGAAGCTGTCCCCGCTGTTAATTGGTTTAACGATTGTAGGTTTTGGCACCTCTGTACCAGAATTGATTGCCAGTTTATTTGCTTTAAATCAATCTGTCCCAGATTTAGCTGTGGGAAACGTAATCGGATCCAACATTGCTAATATTTTGTTAGTGTTGGGGGCCGCTGCATGTATCCGTACAATCAAAATATCTAAACTTTCTTTGCGCCGGGATGGAAAATTTTTACTATTGGCAACCTTCGTCTTGCTTTGTGCCGTCTTTTTTGGACGAATCAATTTTTGGGTTGGATTAATCATGTGTTTGTGTTTAGCGTATTACGTATATTATGCCTATCAAACGGACAAGAAACATGTTCAATCCGAACAATTACAAGAACCTGCCCATCCACGTCGCCGTGAGCGCAAAAAAATGGCTTGGGTTGATTTTGTTAATCTTGCTTTAGGAATTGGTTTAACTTGTTTTGGGGCAAATATTTTAGTTGATAATGCTGTTTTATTGGCACAACACGCAGGCATTTCTACCGAAATAATTGGGTTAACACTTATTGCCATTGGGACCAGCTTACCCGAATTGGCAACGTCTGTTGTGGCTAGTGTTAAAAAGCAATCAGACATAGCCTTTGGTAACATAGTTGGCTCTAACATCTACAACGCTCTGTTTATTTTAGGCTTTTTGGCCTTATTTAAACCCATTCATGTACAATCCAGTTTGCGACCAGATGTTTTATGGATGACGGCAGTTACATTATTACTATTATTTTTTGCCTATACGCGCCATAAACTTTCTAAAGCGACGGGGGCATTATTCTTAGTGATTTATGCCATTTATATTTACTATTTAGGGGCATAAATGAAAGTTGCTGTTGGTTTATCTGGCGGAGTTGATTCTACCTTAACCGCGTTATTGTTAAAGGAACAAGGACATGATGTCCTTGGGATTTCTATGGCATTATATAATGATGAAATCCCCAACTTAAAACTGGCCAACGATGCTTGTTACGGTCCAAAGGAAAAAGAGGATTTAGCCGAAATTCATACTTGGTGTGAAAAACAAGGTATTCCTCATTTTATTTTAGACCTATCTGAAGAATATAAAAAAACTGTTTTAAAATATTTTAAAGAAACTTATTTGGCTGGTCAAACACCAAACCCTTGTGTGATGTGCAATTCCGGTATGAAGTTTGGCTTGATGCTGGAAAAGGCAAAAACAATGTGTGATTTTGATGCCTTTGCGACAGGCCACTACGCACGCATAACACACACAGATAATGGGGCTGTTTTAACCCGTGGTAAAGATTTAAAAAAAGATCAAAGCTATTTTTTATATCGCTTAAGTCAAGACCAATTATCACAAACTCTTTTTCCACTCGGAGAATATACTAAAGAAGAAGTACGCGCGATGGCTCGCAATAGAGGGCTTATCCAAGCCGACAAAGCGGACAGTCAAGATTTTTATGCGGGTGATTACACGGACTTATTACAAACACAGCCCAAGCGTGGTGAAATTGTTTTAGCTTCTGGTAAAGTTTTAGGCTATCATCAAGGCTTTTGGAATTACACCATCGGGCAAAGAAAAGGTTTAGGCATTGCCTATCCGGAACCGTTATTTGTGATTGCTTTGGACGTGAAACATAATCGTGTTATCGTGGGTCCTAAAAACGAAACATTTGCGACATCTTGCCGTATGACAAATGTTGTTCCCGGAATTTTAATGACAAATAAAAAAGAATTTGATTGTTTGGTTAAATACAGATCTGCGGGACAATTGGTCAAAGCTCATGTTGCACAACAAGGGGCGGACTATTTAATTACTTTTAACGACCCACAACCATCCATCACCCCCGGACAATCCGCTGTTTTATATGACGGAGATTTTGTCATCGGGGGTGGGATTATAAAATAACTAGTTTTGCCCATATGCCCGAACTGTCAATCGTCCAAACATCCCAAGCACAGAAGTCCATTCATAGTCCACATAATCTGCCTTTTCTAACAAACCATCTTTTAATGCTTGTTTTAAAGAGGCGTCACCAAATGCAAAACTAAAATAATATAGTGCTATATGAACAGTTGAAGCTTGACCGCTTAAATCAGAATACTTCGTTTTATCATAATTGATTTTTAACGGCGCTTTAATGTTCGTATAAATTGCTCCAGTAGATGGGACAAATGGTGCACGTGGTGGTGACACACACCCCTGCAAGAGTAGCATCACAAATAATATTGCGAATACTTTCTTCATTGGCGCCTAATCTCCATACACATACACTGTCGTTTCAGTAAATAATCCAAGCAAAACGCTCATAAATTCATAATCAGCATGTTTAACAGTACGAATTTTGCCTTCCCGTGCAGCAGCTTGGACACTTGCATCCCCGAATGCAAATAAGCCTAAAATACTTTTAGAAGAAGACTTACCAACACGAGTTCCAATATCCGTATTATTGTAATCTATTTGAAGTGGGGCCTTTGTATTTGAATAAAACAATCCTGTTGCCGGTTGAAATGGTGCAGTTGTTGTACAAGCGGTCAACAACATTGTTGCGCTAATTATTGCAAATAATTTCTTCATATTTTTCTCCTTTGTTAAAAAATTTAAACCACCTGAAAAATTCAGGTGGTCGGAGAGTTAACAAATCAAAATATCACGATAATGACCCCTATGGCCTTTGAGATCATACCCCCGAAGGGGCACAACCCCTGAACATACGCCATAAGCTCCCCGACCATTGGTCACAGGAGATGTTTGAAATGGGTATTTACTTGTCAAAAGGAAACACACCATTTCGGGTAGGGTGTTCAAACTACCCCGTGATATTATGAGCTTGTTAAGGCTCATCCGCACCTTATTCAGGCACTTTGGACAGACATCTTTGCCCATCCATTCATATTTTATGCCATAATATGATACTTTGTCAACATAAAAAAATATCCCCGATAAAAATCTACAACTTTGTATATGCAATTATCGGGGGTGGGATTATTTGTCTAAGCGCTGATTAACGTTTACATCCACATGAACGAGGCTCTGGATAAACAACTTCTGGAGCCAAGACAGGACGTTGTTTAACCGTTGGAACGACAACGACAACTGTTTTAGGTTGCATTGTTGGCACAACTTGTTGAACTACAGGAGCTGTTGTACCACATCCGCAAGATGCTTTCTTTTGGCATCCACAAGCAGGTTTTTGTTGGCACCCGCAAGGGGCTATTTTTTGACAACCACACTCTGACACCTCTACTTTTTCTGTACGCGTATATTGGGCTTCTTCATAGCATTTATCATGTTCTGCACAAGCAGTTAATAAAGCACAAGAAGCAAATACTAACAAGGACATCTTTTTCATTTTATTTTCCTTTCATTGACTTGTTTAAAACGATTGCTTTAAAGGAATCCAACACGGGACGAGCCAGCGCTCGCGCACGTTTAGCTCCTTCTTGCAACATTTCCTCTACCTTGCTGTAATTGGCTTTGTATCCTTGATAGGCATCATAGATAGGAGCCAACTCTTTGACAATAGATTCGGCCATCATTTTTTTGATGGTTCCGTATCCCATTCCCCCTTGCGTCAAACCTTCCTTTATTTCCATCACAACTGCTTCGGGACAAACACCTCGTGCAATTTGGTACAATAAAATTTCATCCGGATTTTTTTGTGCGTTAATATCTTGGCAATCTGTTTTGATACCCATCACAGCTTTACGAATTTCCTCGGCAGAAGCAATCAAAGGAATCACATTGCCATAACTTTTACTCATCTTGCGACCATCTGTTCCAGGAATAATCGCCGTATCATCCGACGTAATGGCTTGCGGAATTTTTAAAATCTGTTGACCATAACAGGCATTAACAGCCCCGGCAATATCTGCTGTAATCTCAACATGCTGCACTTGATCTTTGCCAACCGGCACATAATCCGAACCATAAGTTAAAATATCGGCAGCCATTAAAATCGGGTAATTGTAAAGCCCCATGTTAATCCCAGCATCTTGAGGTTCCCCTTTTGCCAGATTTTTATCCACAGCAGCCTTGTACGCATGCGCTTTGTTCATAAAGCCCTTCGGCGTAAAATTCGTCAACAAGGTTGTCATTTCAAAAACCTCTGGGACATCCGATTGACGATAAAAAATTGTTTTGGACGGATCTACACCACACGCCAAATAAGCACAGGCAATTCGTTCAGAACATTCCTGCATTTGTACAGGATCTTTCAAATAATTAACCGCGTGATAATCGGCAATAAACATAACGTGTTGCCCACCTTGCGCCAATACGGCATGCCCTAAATCAATGGCTGGCTTAATTGCGCCATAATAATTTCCAATATGTAAGGTCCCTGTTGGCTTAACGCCCGTCAGAACTATTTTGTGTTGTAGTTGTAGTTGCATTTTTTTCTCTTTCTTGTTGAGCCATATTTGATTTAGCGACATAATTTAAATGATGTCCCATAGCGTGATACAATCCAGCCTCTCCCGGTAACAGTTTTATGTATTGCCTTAAGCTTTCAGACGCCTCCGCAATAGAGGCTATATTTATTTCTCTTAACATATATCCACGCGATTCCATGCGGCGCTTATGCTGTTTGTAGTGGAAAGGGCTGTCAGGCTCATTTCGTTCTGCCGCACTAGTCCATGCTTCTGCACAAGCAGCATCTATATTGCCATTTCTTAAGTCTTGTAAAAATCGTGTTCCCTCTATATTTCCATCAACATAGCACATATCTGTACTGGCCATTTCCCAACCAATAGGCCATTCTTTATAAAAAGTATACGGACCTACTATATTTGCCGTTTTATCAATATACCGATTTAAAGCAATATCATTCAATTGATTTACTGTTGTTTTTGGCATAACATAAATAGATCCTTTGAATGTTTTCGCATTTCCCTTAGGCTTGGCAAGTTTTTTTAAATCTTTTGCTGTTTTTGTTACCGTAGCAAATTTATAGCGTGGATATTTTTTTCGTAAAGTCTCCAATGATAGCCCTGATGCGAAGAAATCCATATCTTTCTTGTTTAAGCTGATTTCACCACCAGCCACAGCGGGAGTAATTTCTAAAAATGTATATGAGCCACTTTGGTTGGTATCAAAGTTATATCCATAACCAATAGCAGGATTTCCTTTATCATCATACAGATTGTATCTTGTTCCTTCAAATTCTGCCAAGAAAGGTTTATACAATCTTATCAATGTTTGTTTTTTTTGAGCATATGTGCTAGAAACACTTGCAGTAATATTAGTTCCTGAACCCGTGGATGTTGTTGCAGCGCGTGCCGTCGGAACTGCTCCCGTCAAACACAAGCCAGCCAAAAAAATTCTTATATTCCGTCGTGCCGTTTTTATATCCATTTTCTGCCTCACTTAAAGCCCCAAAATTATAGTCTATTTTGCTTAAAAAGTCAACTACTTAGGGGTAATCCTTCCACACACGTTGAATTTGTACACCCAATGCAGATAATTTTTCTTCTAATTGATAATATCCGCGATCTATGTGATAAACACGTTGGACGCAAGTTTCCCCTTCGGCAACTAATCCTGCTAAAACCAAAGCAGCACCGCCACGTAAATCTGAAGCTGTAACAATTGCACCAGATAATTTATCAACCCCATGAATATGAACCGAATGGCTGTTGACCGTATCAATCTGAGCCCCCATACGTATCAATTCTGGCACATGCATAAAACGATTATCATAAACTGTATCTGTTATAACACAATCTCCTTTCGCAACACAAGACATAGCAACTAAACAAGGCTGGTCATCTGTGGCAACAGCAGGATACTCCGACATTGTAATATCTCTCCCTCGCAAGTGTGCATTTTTTGCATCTACAAAAACACCATCTGTGCGCTGTTCCAGGATCACATCATTTTGTTTTAAAATATGGGCAAACTGTTCCATTAAATCCAAACGAGCACCATTTAACATCACGGTCCCATGCGTCATAGCTGTCCCACAAATCAAGGTCCCTGTTTCAATCCTGTCTGGAATCGGGGTGTGTTCTGCTCCATGCAAAACTTCAACACCTTCAATACGCAAGGTATGTGTTCCTTTCCCCTCAATTTTAGCCCCCATATCCGTCAGCAAATCCACAACATCAGATACCTCCGGTTCCATAGCCGCATTATGAATAACCGTCACACCAGGAGTCAACACCGCCGCCATCAACATGGTCATAGTGCCACCGACTGTAATACGATGAGGAAATAATTCTGTCCCATGTAACTGGCCAGAAGCAACCACATACCCATGTTCTATATCAATTTTTGCGCCCATTGCTTGCAATGAATCAAAGTAAATATCCAATTTACGCCCCAAAGTGCATCCACCCGGCAACGACACACGCGCCTTATGTTCTCTAGCCAATAACGGTCCCAGCACCCAAAAAGCCGCCCGCATTTTGGATAATAATTCATAAGGAGCCTCTGTGCTCACAATCTCTTTTGTCTCCAAAGTCATTGTATCGCCATCAAAATTGATGACCGTTCCCAAATGGCGCAATACTTCGGTCAAAACATGAACATCCGACAACATTGTGACATTATGCAATGTAATTGGCTCGGAAGTTAACAATGTACAAATCATCAATGGCAAAACAGCATTTTTAGCGCCCTTTATATCTACGGATCCTTGCAAACAGACGCCACCCTTTATTTGGAATTCAAACATTTTTTGTTACCCTTTTGTTTTTGACGTAAAAGCAAGTTTTTTCTTAAGGCCCGCGCTTCGCGTACAAATTTATCTTTTTTAGCCCCCGTCAATTTTAAATTTTTCTCTACTATTTTTTCTAAGCTTTCTTCCATAGGCAGCAGTATATAACTAATTACTCATGTCGTCAATTATTATTTTTCTTTTTGGGTTGCAAAAACTTCTTGAAAAAAATAAAAAAGCAAGTTAAAGTGAAACCAAACGAAAGGGGATTACCATGTTTGATAAATTACTCGCAAAACTTGAAGGAACAAAACCACAACCGGCACCAATGCCAAGGCCACAACGTACAGTTTTACCCGATGCAAATCCGCCTGGGGCACAAACTCAACCTGTAAAGCCTGAACCTATTCATACGCCAGATGGAGATTTACCTCCTGTTCCGGCAGGAATTGTTCCACCAACGGCACAACCGGAACCAGCCCCTGCTTTGGATACAAGCCCTCAACTATCGCCGGAAATGGTTGAAGCCATGAATCATGCAAAACCACCTATGTCACCCGAGGCTCGAATGGCAGCGAATTCTACTATGGGCCAGGCAACGCCAGTTCACATGGCGCCGCAACCTGCAACCACTTCGGTTGAAATAAACACATCAAATGTAGCACCACAGCAACCAGCTTCCAACATGGCCGCAAGTACGGCAAGTGCACCACCTTCGCCACAAGCCCCTGTACAGCCAATGCAACAACCTGTGGTCACTTCTGCGGCACAAAATCCAATGACACAACAAGCCCCTGTACAACAACCGCAAGCGCCAACAGCCGCGCCTATCGGAACAGCGACTGTACAAACAGGGCCAACTCTCGCACCCATCAAAGGAGCAACTTTACACACTACAGATTTTGCGGATATTTGGTACACACCTGAAAATATTGCCTATGTCAGAGATGTAACAACTTCTTTTGCCTTGCGTCCTATTGAAACGGGTGATTTAGAAGATTTTAAACGCGTTTTGGAACAATCTTTCCAAGGTATTTCCAGCTACGCCGTTCAATTCGGTGGCGATACCTATCGTGTAGAACGGGTCAAAACTTCAGATGGTATTCAATACAACTGTCGTAAAATGCCAACAGAATGTCCTGAGATTGAAAGCCTAGGTTTTGCTCCTGCTGTTGTAAAACATTTAACAAGCCTAAGCCGTGCCGCTGGTTTGTTGTTGTTTGCTGGTCCTACGGGTCAAGGTAAAACAACCACTGTATCAGCCTTAATGAAACGCTATTTAAATACAGACGGTGGTTTTTTATATACGATTGAAGATCCTCCCGAAATGCCTTTACGAGGATTATACCGCGCTGAAAACGGCGGATTGGGTTTATGTAAGCAAACGCCTGTTGAAAATGATCAATGGGGTGCCGGATTACGGTCTGCTTTACGTTCTAAACCACGTTATATCTTGGTCGGAGAAATTCGTACACCTGAAACAGCCAGCCAATGCTTGGTTGCGGCGACCTCAGGCCACTTGGTTTTATCCACAATTCACGCAAGCGGTGTTGAAGATGCATTAAATTCTATGATTAAATATGCGGCCTCTACCGGTTTGGATAACAGCTTAGTCTCAGACTTATTAGCCCGTGGTATTTTGGGTGTTGTTCACCAAAGATTAGAAGGCACAACTCAACTGAAATTGGTTTATCAATATGCCTTTGCAAATCCAAATCCAAACTCAGCAGACCAAATGCGTATGACGATTCGGGATGGCAATATTAACTTGGCCACCTATATGGAACAACAACATACCAAGATGGACAGAGGTCTGCCATTATTTAGGGATTAACACGATTGAATAAGCTTTAAAAGCAAACCGGCTATTTTTCTTTTTGCACAAGATGGGCGTTTTCATAACGCGCTTCCAGCATTTGTTTAGCCTCTTGCATCATATCGCTCAAATATGGAACATTCCAACTGATCAACATACTGATAATTTTAAAGACGATAGCAATCACCAACGTAGCTCCAACCGTTAAACCAAAACCTCGGGCAACACCACCCACAAAGCCCAGCCAAATCACGCGGCCTGTTCGATTCATATTATTGACATAATCTCCAACGCGCATACGCTCCAACCGATCTGCCAATTTTTCCAATTGACTAATCTTTTCTTTGGTTACTTTTACACGCTCTTTTTTCTTAGGTGCAACAACTTCCTCTTTTTCCTTTTTCATAAAAATCTCCTTGAAAAATCTATTGTTGGAAAACTTGAGTACTTTGTGTAGCAGGACGACGTTCGGAATAATGCCTTGCTTTCATACATTCTTCATAATCATCATAGGATACCGCCCAATCATCTTGAGCAGAATTGACATAAACGGGCCGTGCCCCAGGATATGGCACAAACTGAGCCCACACTCCTGATGGAGAATTATTATCAAAACGCAAATTTAAAGGACGATATTTATTTTCTCCCCAAAAATCTGGCCATTCAAATGGGAATATATCTGCTTCCAACAAGCACTCCCGATGATCTTTTGCAAACCAAGTAATACCCGTATTAGGACGTTCCCAATAAAAGACTTTCTGTCCCGAACCGCCAATCATCCACTGGCATCCGCTCAGCAACATCAACATTCCAAAGAACATTATCCCCTTTTTCATAAATATCCTTTAAAAATCTAAATTTTCGTATCCCTCTGCAGGCATTATAGCACCAATTTTATCTTGAAGTAAAGATTTAAATGATTGACGGGATTTTATTTTAGCATACCACACTTTAGCATCATTTAAATTATCCCAACTTACCTCGCCCAAATAATCCAATACCGAAAGCTGCGCTGCCACCGCCAAATCTGCATAAGATAAATGTCGTCCACCCAAATAGGAACGACGTGATGCCAACCAATCAATATATGGCATTAAAATTTTATAATTTTCTCTGGCGGCATATAAAACAGCAGAATTAGGCACGCCTTTTTTTTGAACAGCCTTAATCACACGTTCAGTCAAAATAGGTTTCACCACATCATGATAAAAGACGTCATTTATCCAACCAATTAACCGACGTACTTCGGCACGACCACGGGGTGTTTGACCAATCAAATCCGGCGCAGGATTGATTTCATTCAAATACTCACAAATAGCAACCGCATTGGTTAAAATCTGACCGTCTGGCTCAACCATCACAGGCACATCACCCAACGGATTTTTTTCCAAAAAAGCAGGCCGTCTGTCCCAAGGAATTTCTAATATCAAAGCATGCGGCACTCCCTTTTCATACAACGCCAAGCGCACCAAACGACACAATGGACATAATGGATAATGATATAAAATCACACGCTCTGTCATTTTGGCCTCGCCATTTTAATCAGTACAGATGCTACACGTTCTGCCGGGGTTGTTTTATGCTTGGCATCCAAGCCTAATTTTTTTAAAGCCGGTGCTACATTCTGCCTTTTATTAGATAGTAACGAGTGTACAGTTTCAACCAATTTTTCCACTGTACAATTTTCCTGTAACAATTCCGGGATAATTGGCTTATCAACCAATAAGTTTAATAAATTAACATACTTAATTTTTAATACTCGCCGTGCCAAAGCCGCCGTCAACGGATTCATTCTATAAGTAATCAAATGTGGCACACCTGCCATAGCCAATTCTAAACTGACTGTACCACTAGCTGCAAAGGCTACGCGCGCAGCCGCAAAAGCATCATAACGATTTTTTTCACCTGTAATTAAAAGATGAGGCACAGACCAACCAGCCAGCTGTTTTGCCAATTTTTCTTTAACAGTATCAACCGTTGGAATAACAAAAATCCGATTGGAATTTTCTGCATACAATTGCTCTGCCACCTCTTTAAAACAAGGCAATAAATAGGCTATTTCATTATGACGACTACCCGGCAACATACAAATAATTTCTTTCTTTTTGCTTAAGTGATAATTTTTAAAAAAACGTTCTGCGCTTCCTTTATCTGCGCCTCCCTCTATCACAGGATGCCCAACGAAAGTCGTGGACATGCCATAGGGCTTAAAATATTTTTCTTCTGTTGGCAACAAACAAAACAAATGGTCAATAAATTTATGAATGGTTTTAGCACGACCTTTTTTCCACGCCCATACCTGTGGTGCCACCAAATGAACATGAGGAATTTGACAATGCCGTTTTGTCAGTAACTTATGCAAACGAGCAGAAAAAGAATAACTATCCACCGTCATAATGATATCTGGTTTTACTTTTTCAATATCCTGAATAATCTGTTTAAAACGCTTTAAAATTTTTGGCAATTTAGGCAATACTTCAAACAAGCCCATAACTGTTAGTTCTTGAATATTAAACAATGATTTTAAGCCTTCTGCTTGCATGGTTTCCCCGCCAAGCCCGTAAAAGCAAATGTTTTTATTTTGTCTTTTTAATGCACGCATCACCCGAGAGGCCAATAAGTCGCCCGAAGGTTCTCCTGCAATTAAATAGACTTTCACCTTCATTTAACATCTACTCCAATAATAAAAAGACCTAATTGATTAGCTAAGCGTACAGCCTGTTCTGCTTGACTAAATAAGACGCCATCAGCACCCACAGCAATTCCTGCCAATCCGCTTTCATATGCTAATTGCACTGTATTTGGGCCAATTGTAGGTAAATCAGCACGTCGATCTTGTTGCGGCTTCACAGTTTTGACTAAAACGCCTCTACCACCTTTGCGTTTCAAGGCTTTAGAACGCACAATTAAAGCATCCGTTCCTTCAATCCCTTCAACAGCTAACACAAGCCCTTGTTGAACTACAACAGCTTGCCCAACATCTACTTCCCCCAGTTTTTTGGCGACCTGTACACCACGTTTGATATCGGTCATATCCTGAGACGTTGGCAAAATGCGACTATAAACCCCCTTTTTAATTAATAAATGCGGCAATATTTTATCTATACCATTGACTGTCATACCTTCGGATTCAATTTCGGCAATTAAAACTTTTAACAAGGCGTCATCCCCAAGCGCTTTTCGTCCAACTTTACATAACATTTTGATGCCACGCCAATCTGGGAAAAGGCCAACAAAGGAAGGGCGTTTCACCCCACCTATCATAACGACTTCTTCAACTTCATTCTTTTTTAAAAGACGTAAAGCCTTACCCACAGCGCCCAAACGCACCCAAGCATGCGGCTGATCTTTTCGCAAGGCATTCGGCTCCATCGCTCCTTTTAAGGCAATGACAAAATAGGGCCGTTTGGATTGTTCACATGCACTAATCAAACAAAGTGGTAAAGCCCCATTTCCTGCAATAATGCCTAATTTTTTCATGCGTTCCTTTCAGGTCGTAAAATACCGTTTTTGGAAGGTTCTTGGCAAAAGGCGACTATCTTTTGAACCAGCAGATTTTCAGAATAAGTTGTTGCAATTGCTGCTAACCTTTCTGAAAATAACCCCTTTTGATCCATAAACAAAGTTTTATAAGCTGCTTGCAATTCTGTAATCAACGCCTTATCTGTCCCTGCGCGTTGCAAGCCGACAAGATTTAATCCGTTTAATGAATTATGCATGACAATACCAAAAGGAATCACATCCCGTGCGACCCCGACCATGCCACCAATCATAGCTCCCTCACCGATATGCGTAAATTGTAAAACGCCAGACATTGCGCCAATAATTGCTTTATCCTGCACAATCACATGCCCTGCCAACCCAGCATTATTACTCATCACAATATCATTACCTACAATACAATCATGAGCCACATGCGACCCAACCAAAAACCAGTTGCGAGAACCAATTTTTGTAATTTTATTATCGACATCAGACCCTGTATGCGCGGTAAAATGTTCACGAAAGATATTATCATCCCCAACGACTAACTTCGTATCGTCTGATTTATTGCGTTTATGTTGACAAGGAAGTCCCAAGCTTGCAAAAGGATACAGTACATTTCCCGATCCAATTTGCGTATCACCATCAATAACATTGTGAGAAATCAACCGTGTTCCGGGACCAATCTGGACTTTTGGTCCAATCGTACAAAATGGCCCCACTTCTACATCCTTAGCCAGCTCTGCTTTGGGATCAACGATACTTGATGGATGAATTTTAGTCATAACTTAGCCTTTCTTATGGAATTTTTCAAACAACCAAACTTTGAATCCAGATTTTACTTTTTCTGTTTTTTTATTCGCCAAACTGCGCAAAGATACAATTTGCCGCATGAATTCATGCCCTTCCTGTGCTGGCGAACCCATCATCTTTTTCATTGGCTCTACATTACCAATCACACCTGATTGTGCTGCAATTTGAGCCCCGGAACCGATCTTTAAATGCCCTGCATAACCAACCTGACCACCGGAAACAACAAAATCACCGAATTCACAGCTACCAGCAATACCGTTTTGAGCAACGATCACACAACAACGTCCCAACTTGACATTGTGTGCAATTTGACACAGGTTATCAATCCGTGTTCCAGACCCAATCACAGTATCCCCCATGGCACCGCGATCTACAGTCGTACAAGATCCGATTTCCACATCATCCCCGATAATGACACGCCCCAGTTGCGGACATTTTTGAGGTCCCTTTTCTGGACTCATTGCGAACCCAAAACCGTCCTGCCCGACTTGTGCTCCAGGATAAACATAAACTTTATTACCGGCAATACAATGTGATACTGTGGCATTAGCACCCACAATGCACAACGCCCCCATTTCAACACCTTCTTCAATCACCGCGTTTGGGCGAATGTCACACCCAGGACCCAACTTAACATTCTTACCAATAAAGGCACCAGCTTCTACACGGCACCCTTCCCCCAATTGGGCGGAAGGATCAATGTGGGCAGCTGGAGAAATATATGCCTCTACTGTGCTGGGATAAAAAGCAGATGCCACCAATCCATATGAGCGATGAGCATCTTTAGAAATCAAAGCAATCGTTCCTTCAGGGACTAAATCCTTAAATTTCTCGGGAACGATTACGGCACCGGCTTTGGTATTTTTAAGCTGTTCACGCACAGAAGGAATAAACGCCCAAGATATATCTTTTTCTGTAGCATTTTCTAAATCTGCCACATCTTCAAAAATTTTATTGGCATCAACTCCCTCTGGTAAAACAACTTCACCAACTTCAGCTATTTTAGCTAAGCTTAATCCCCCTTGAACTTTCTGAAAGAAACGATTGTCAGCCATTACTGCTGTCCTCCCATAGATAATTTTGCAGGATCTGGATATATAACAGAATCAACTAATTTATCCAACTCTTGCACAAAAACATTTGTCATATCGACCTTTGCTTCATCCGCAGATAAAATGCCTTGAGCATTTAACAACAAAGACATCCCCGTTTTTTGACGTGTTGCATCGGCAGCCTCTTTAATACGTGCTTCAATTCCTTTTAAAGCCAATTGAGAAGCCAAAGCATTGCGTTCAAACCTTGGACGATATTTTAATTGAATTGTTAAAGCTTTCTTTTCCAATGCATTCATTTGCTTACTGATTTCTGCACCAGTTAACTTTGCTTTATCAGCTTCTAACTTTTCTGCTTGAGTTTGTAACGGCGCCAACTCTTTATCCATTTTTTCTTTTACAGCCAAATCATATTTTTGTTGTTCAGCTAAAATCTGTTGAAACACTTTTGCTTTTTCGCGAACAACTGCAAAATTAATTGTTCCGACTTCTAAAGCTTGTTTGCGGCAACCCAAACCACAAAATGATACTGCACTTCCAATCAATGCAACGGCAGAAACTGCCAATGCAATTGCACCTAAATTAGCACTTATTTTTTTCATGTTTTTCCTTTCAGTTATAATTAAAAGCCCTTACCAAAATTCAACCTAAAGACTCTGGTTTTATCATAATCTTCTTTAGCAAATGCATAAGAAAAGTCAATGTTAATAACACCCATTGGAGAAGCCCAAGACAACCCCGTACCAACGGCAGCACGAATATCACTAGAATATTCCATCGTTTGAGCATCATACTTATCCGGCTTGCCCAAAACACCTGCATCCGTGAACAATTTTCCTTTAATACCCAACTCTTTTGGCAATCCGATCGGGAATGTCAACTCTGCACTACCTGTAACATACCAATCGCCACCCAAAGCGTCGCCTGAAGCCTTATCACGTGCACCAACGCCACCATATTCAAAGCCTCGCAAAGAACTATCACCCAAGAAGTAACGATCGTTAATGCGCAATTCTTTACCCCCGATACCCCAAATATACCCAGCATCGGATCTGAGTGAGAAAACAACATTTTCGGACACAGGAAAATATCTTACAGCCGTTCCATCAATCCGGATAAATTTTGTATCGCCACCCAGTCCTGCTAAATCCGTTCCAAAGGATAAATAATACCCATCTGTCGGATCCAAACGACTGTCACGTTTATCATAGATTAAATCTTGACCAATCATTGATACAACCGTTTTTCCTTTTTGTTCTTTAATGGATAAAGCGGCATCACTGTCAACATCATAAATATCATCCTGTTTTAAGGTGTATCTGACTTTTTGACGCAAAGCATCCGTGTAACGCCAACCGAAGCTGATTGTACCACCTGTGGTCTTATAACTATACGAGCTGGAATCACTATTATCTCTGGTTGTGTGGAACAAGTTGATGCCTGCAGATAAATTATAACCCAAGAAATACGGATCCGTTAAACCGATATTGTATTGCGTTTCTTTTTGGCTTAACATCATATTCAAGCTGGCGATTCGCCCTGTTCCCAAAATATTACGTTCTTGAATACCTGTTTCAAACATCATCCCATCATAGCTGGACCAACCGACACCAATATTAAATGCACCAGTTGATTTTTCAGCCAAATCCAAATTGACATCTACCAAAGACGGATTCGTTGGCACAGCAGATGTGTTCATTTCTACCTGACTAAAGTAATCTAAATCAGATATATTTTGCTTAGACCGACGCAGTTGAGCGGCATTATAAGCATCACCTTCTTTAATCCTAAATTCACGGCGCACAACAGTATCTTTTGTTCTGGAATTTCCTTTAATATTGATACGGCGTACAAAAACTTTACTTCCTTCTGTGACGCGATACACAATTTTTGCCGTATGGTCTTTGGCATTTGGAATAATATCCGGTTCCACATTCACAAAGGCATACCCATCATTGATTAATGTTTCGGTTAATTCATCTACACCTTGCTCGACCTTAACAATGTTAATGACTTTCTCATCCTCTTGCTCTAAATATTTTTTCAGATCTTTGGTATCTTTGTAATCTGCCAATGAAACTTGAATATCTTGTTCAGTTACAGTATAAGGGCTCCCCTCATTTAACTTGACAGTTAAAACAAAACCCGTTTTATCCGGCGTTAATTCGGCATATGCATCTTCAATTTTGAAATCTAAATATCCTTTTTCTAGATAAAACCGACGAATTAACTCTTGATCATATTTAAAACGATCTGCATCAAATGTATCTGTATTGGACAAGAAACGATACCATGCTTTTTCTTGTGTCATCATTTTATCTTTAATGATTTCCGAGGAAAAATTATCATTGCCGATAATATTTATTTCTTTGACGTATGCTTTATCCCCTTCGTTAATTTCAAAAACAACATCTACGCGATTTTGATCTTTTTGAATAATTTTAGGTTCTACCGTCGCCGCAAAACGCCCATTTCGCTTATAAACATTCACCAAGCGACTTGCATCCTTTTGAAGTTTAGCTTTTGTATAGACCGTCCGAGGCTTGAGCATAATTTCCGTTTTTAAAACATCATCTTCCAAGGCCTTATTGCCTTCAAAAAATACCTCATAAACAATTGGATTCTCAACAACCTTTACCGTTGCAATCCCGTTTTTCATTTGGATATCCACATCAGAAAACAATCCGGTAGAAAACAAGGTTTTCGTTGCACGATCTAAATCAGTGCTGTTGATATTATCCCCAACTTTAACGCCAAGGTAATTTGCAACAGTTGCATTTTCAATACGGCGCGTACCTTGAATTTTGACCTGATTTAAAACCTCAGCATGTGCACATAAAGCACTTCCTGCAACAGCAACCATCAAAGCGTATTTAAAACAATTTTTCATCCTGTAATCCTTTGTATAATTCGTGGAACATCTAAAATCATTGTATAAGCAAAAATCAACATCAAAACACTAAAGCCCGTCCACATAATAGCCGCTTGTGTTTTTTCTGTTAAAGGCTTGCGACGAACAGCCTCAATAGCGTACAAACATAAATGTCCGCCATCTAACATAGGAATAGGCAACAAGTTCATAAAACCGACAGCGATGGAAATTTGAACTAAAAAGCTTAATAATGACAACCATCCGCCCATTAAAGCATCTCCGGAAGCTTCAGCAATACCCAACGGTCCTCGCATATCCTTTGGCGCACGTCGTGCAGATATAACCTGCCCCAAATAAATCAATGTATCCCGTGTTGTGGTGTACAACATCTCCGCCGATTTTAACACAGCCTGTCCAAAAGATAAATCTTGATGCATCACAACTGTCTCATGGGAAGAACGGATACCAATCACAGGCATCCCTATTTGTTCATCCATTTTGGGCAACAAAGAAATAACAAGTTTTTGTTGATCCCGCATAATTTCAACCTGTAACGGTTTCCCATAATCCGTCAAACGAACAACACGTTGAATATCGGAAAAATCTTGCATAGTATGATTGTTAATAGCAACAATTTCATCATTTACTTGCAATCCGGCTTCAGCGGCGGCAGAATCTGGCATCACTTCACTAACAATCGGCTTAACAATGATTTCTCCCAAAAAATACAACATCCCAACCAAGGCAACAAAAGCAAACAAATAATTCATAGCTGGACCTGCGAAAACAATAGCCGCACGTTGCCATAGTTTTTTAGCCATAAATGTCTTGTGTCTTTCAGATTCTGGAATCGACTCGGATGAGCTTTTTGCACCAGCGGCATCTTCATCCCCCAGCATACGCACATAGCCCCCCAAAGGAATAGCACAAACTTGCCACTTTGTTCCGTATTTATCTACCCTTGACCACAAAACCTTACCAAAACCAAGGGAAAAATGTGTGGCCTGAACACCACACAAACGCGCGACGATAAAATGCCCACCTTCATGGATAATAACCACAATAGACAAAACCAAAACAAAGGCGGCTATATAAACCAATGATATCATCTTAAAAACCATCCCTCACCGACAATATGCACGACCAAAGCCACAGCAATACTGGCAAAAATCAAGCCATCTACACGATCAAATAACCCGCCTTGCCCCGGAATGATATTGCTGGAATCCTTTAAATTCAAACGCCGCTTAATCATAGATTCAAACAAATCCCCAATTTGAGAAACAATTGCCAAGAACCCAGAAGCCAAAACCAATCCGCGCGTTAAATTGTTTAAAGCAATAGATTCAACATAACCATAAGCCTTTAAATACAAAGCGAAAACATAGGCGACCCCCATAGCAAATAAAACAGCACCAATAAAGCCTGACCATGTTTTTTTAGGACTGATTTTGGGTGCCAATTTTGGCCCTTTAAGCGTCATACCAACAACGTAACCGCCAACATCCGTTGCCCAAACAACAAAAATAAGCCACAAAATCAATTCACGGCTGATATGACCGTTCGTATCATACAAAAAGCACAACGCAATCAAAGGTAAACAAATATATGCTGCTCCAGCTGCAAAGGCGAACTGACCTTTAGACTTCCACAAAATTAAAGTCACTCCGGCCAAAACCATCCATAAAGCAAATACGGGATTGTCCGGCGTTAAAAAAACGACCATGGAACTTAACATCGTCAAGAAAATCCCAGAAATGGTAATTTTGTGATGAAACATCGTATCCCATTCCCAAGACAAGCCTGCGCCTAAAAAAGCCAAAGACAATTGGAATAATGGAATAGAATAATCTTCGTACACAGCCTTTCCAAACCATACAATTAACAAAACAATTGGTACAAAAACAATTGAAGACATAATTCGTAAACATAAATTTGAGTGCATTTTCAACCCTTTCTCCTGTCCTGTTGAATATTACAGATTTTCGTCAAGTTGTCAAGGATTATCCCTAAAAAAGCGTAAAAATGTACAAGTTTATTCAAAATAAAGCTTAGAAAAGATTCGTTCAGAGATTTTTGAAAGGGAACTTGGACAAAAATTGTTGCAATGTTTTCTGTATTATGATACTATGCAAGTCAGATAGGAGAAAACAATGAAAAAATTACTTTATTTTGTCGTTTTTAGCTGCCTCAATTTTCTATTTTATTTATATAACAAAACTGTTTGTGCACAGGATTTTTTTACTACTGCCACGGCAAAATATGGGGTACAACCGGCTGCCATGACAATACGCCTCGCATTAACTGCTTCAACACTTATATTGCTTCTGATTTGGATACCATTAGCTGTTTATGGAATAATAAAGTTCTGGATTAAAATCTGTTGCGAGAAAAATGAATTTGATTATAAATCGGAATATAAAAAATTTAAGCCAAAAACGAAAGTCAAAATTACTTTCACAGATGAAAATGGAAAAACTATTACAAAACGTTGTCGAATCATCTCAATAAATGATAAGGAAATTTCCTTTCAAAATAAGAGTTATCTATATGAATGTAAGCCGGCTGACATTAAAAAGATTCAAAAGCGTAGCAAACATCTGCTTTTGTTTATTATCGTATCTTACTTGTTGGTGTTAGTAATAATTTTTAACAAAATAATAGCCTTTCAAGTTATTCGCCTTCAATAGCTGCACAGACATTCTATGGGGTTAACTAAGGATATTCAATGACGTTTTGTGATAAGAAAATAGCAACGGCTGTATGGGAACTGACATTAAGGTGTAATGCTAAATGCATTCACTGCGGATCTTCCGCCGGATGCGACAGAAATAACAACTTGACTTTTGAACAAGCAAAATCTGTTGTAAAACAGCTGGATGAGTTAGGTTGTGGCATTTTAACCCTCATCGGTGGCGAATATTTTTTGTATCCACAGTGGAAAGAGTTGTTGACAGAATTAACTAAAACAAAAATTCAAGTTGGGATTGTGACCAATGCACTAGCTTTAAATGAGGAAAAATTAGATTTTTTAAAGCAAATGAATGTACGTGTCGTTGGCATCAGTATTGATGGAGCAACGGCTGCTACACATGATCATATCAGAGGCGTCCCTGGGTGCTATGAAAATGCATGGAAAGTAATACGGCTAGCAAAAACGAAAAAAATGCCCGTTACCATTATTACCACTATCAATAAACTAAATATTGTGGAATTAAAGGAGTTTAGAGAATTGATGATACAAAATAATTGTCAGGCTTGGCAATTGCAACATGCTAATTTATTTGGGCGTATGCAAAAAGAATTAGCAATAGATGACTTTGGGTATTATTGTACAGGCATTTTTGCAGCTCAAACCATGCGCAAATATACAAAAGAAAAATTGCACCTGTTTTGTATGCATGATTTTGGATATTACTCTAAAACCATTCCAAATCATGTCCCTAACAGATATTGGACAGGTTGTATGGCTGGCCGAAAAAATTTGGGCATTCGTTCAGACGGCAGCATATTAGGGTGTCTATCTTTGTATGATGATAAATATGTAGAGGGAAATGTAAAAGAAAAATCCATCTCTGAGATTCGAAAAAACAGTTGTTTTTGTTCTTGGAACCACCGTTTAAAAAAATTTAAAAACTTAACAGGCGTGTGTGAAAATTGTTTATTTGGGTTGACTTGCTTAGGGGGATGCGAGGCCTCTACTCCGACACAACAACATTGCTACTATGCCATTGAAAAAAAATGGAAAGAAAATACTCCTCAGTCCCCAGAGGATAAAATTCTACGAACATTAACACAAGGGCACATGGACAAAGAAGGTAATTTTTACTTAAAAGATGGAACGTTGTTAACAGATAATTTTGTGAACACATTAGAATTGGATGAATATCATAAAAATATTCTAAAAATCATTACATCATAATAAAAATATTATTCGGCAAATTGACAAAAAAACCACCCAAAGCTGGGTGGTTGTTTATTTTATCTCTTGCTTACATCTTTTTGACAGCTTGAGCCAAACGAGAAGTTTTACGAGATGCCGTTCCTGCCTTGATTGTTCCTTTTCCTGCAGCACGAGCCAAAGCGCTTTCTGCAGCTTGGAATGCTTTCATTGCAGCTTCTTTATCTCCGCTTTCGATAGCCATACGTGCTTTTTTAATTGCAGTACGAACAGCCGTCAAACGCGTTTTATTGATGACTTCTCTTTTCTTATTATGACCCACACGAGTCTTGGATGAACGTAAATTTGCCATTCTAAATCCTTAAAACTGATTGTTAAAACAGGGCTTAATTTTACCCAAAACAAAAGAAAATGTCAAGTACTTTTTTGTAAAAATGTTAAGCTCTTTTCAAATACGCTTGAACCAGCTCGTCCGTATCTGCTATTTGCTTTGTTAATTTTTCAGCCAGCAACACATTTTTACTACCTGATGAATACACTTTCAAATATGGACCTAATCCAGATAAATCAACATCTAAAATAACAGATTCTTTAACCTGTGAACGTTTTACCAAAATAGCATACTTTCGATCATCCCATTCTTTACCCAAAATAAAATTCAGTTCGCGAGGTGTTAACTCCCAAGAATCATAATCTGATGGGGTCGCTCCGCTATTTCTAAAGAAAATTTGGGTCTGACATTGACCACGTACAACACCACCCAGACCAATTTCTTCCAATAATTTTGGTTGCTGGAATGCACACAAATAAGCTTGACGTTTTTTACGTCCTTCTTGCAACCCTCTTATAAAGGTGTCGCGGAACATAGGATGTTCCAACATAGGCGCTGTTTCGTCAATCATAATCATGGATGGCGCACCCAAACTGGTAGCCAACTCCTCAATACGTTGCATAATATAACTAATAATAGCTGGCGCCAAACTTTTATTAGAATCATTAAAAATACTTGTAAAATCAAAAGCCACATAACGATGACTTAAATCCAAAGTATCCTCAGGCGAGTTAAAAATACGTCCATATTGCTCCGGATCAATCCATCGATTCAACTCTCTTCTCATATTACTATTTGGGGCAAAACAAGCTTTATATAGATTTCTAAGAATACGATCTTCTTTAGGCAAATAGTCAAAAGCTGTCGTGACTGCGCGAGCAATTTCTGCTTCCGAAATGGCATCTGCACACCCCGTAATATCTTTTAACCAGCCACGTAAAAAAGTCCTATTGGCTGCTGTATTATTGATCATAAAAGGATTTAATGAAACCGAACCTTCTTCTCCATCAAACTTAATATAAGGCGAACCATTCATCAGAGCAAAAACTTTAGCACCATTATTGCGATCAAAGAAGTATGTACGCAAATCTGGAATACGCATGGCTTGTCCTGCAATAAAGCTGAAGAATGTCGTTTTACCTTGACCAGTAGGACCAATCAAAGCGGTATGCGCCACAGCGTAAGCTTCCTCTGTAACATGGAATTGGAAAGCATAGGGCGTTCCCGTAATTGTTCTGAAATACGCCAAAGGAACTGGACCCCAGTCGGATTTTTGCCGTCCTTCGGTGGGTTGATCAATCATCAATGCACAAGCAACGACTCGCGATAGATACAAATACGTTCTTGGATAAACATCATAAGTAGGAAATTGATTAAAGAACACGGCTTGAGCCGACCATCCCTCACGAATAGGAGTCACATTATGAACACGGCAAATGCGCTCCACTTCTTCTTGCCCAAACTTTAATTCTTCCTTTGAGTCTCCGTACAAAATAATAGATAGTGCATACTCATTCAGCGTTTGAGAATCTGCATCATTTGCATCTAGCATTTCTTGAGCAGCGCGATATTGTTCTTGAACACTTTGAGAAAAGCTGGTCATATAAGCCATGCGCCGTTGTTGCTCCAATAAAGCCATTCCTTTTGTCATTGAAACCGCTTTTATGTTATGCAAAAAAGTTAGTTCCATATCTATACTCAACAAATCTGCAATCATTTGCTCATCCATAAAATCACCAGGCTTACGAATACCCATCATAATAGCCAATTTTTCACGATCCCCTGAAAAGAATCGAACAATCCCTTCATCCTTGGAAAAATGAACATAATCTGCCGTCAATAATGTATTCAAATAATCGCCTTGATCCCCGTGAACCATTGGCTTTGGCCGTGTCAAAGGGCTGGCCAACCTGGCAAACAACCACATAGGGCTTTGATCGTCTTGGTGAATTGAGGCATGCTCCGACAACAAAACAGGCTCATACATATCTAAAATAGACGTCAAAGCATTACTGGCTTGATCTAAATCGCGCATGGCTTCGTGTCGGTCGTTAACGGTTAATACAATGTAGTGTTTATTTTTATAAACCCGTTGCATATTTTTCATCCACAGGTCTTCAACTTCTTTCAACATTTTGTTATCATTAAAAGCTTCTTTAGCCGACAAATGAATCCTATCCCGCGTTGTTATAACACGACATACAATTTCCAATTCAGCCATTGAATCAATCCACCGCTTACGTGCATCTGTTAATGCTTCCCGGTCTTCTGGTAATAATAAAGTCACATCCAAACCTTTAACTTCAAACACACGAGCCAACGCCCCATTCCGCAAGTGGATGGTTGCGCCATCTGCATCTAAACTTTCGAAAGGCAAAAAATCAGATAATTTAGTCTCAGTTGGTTTAGGTAAGATCCATTCTCCAATTTTTGACACCAACGCAAACGCCAACAAAATCATACCTAATCCGCCAATAACTGCCAATAACGTTGATGTGGTCCCAGCGCTTTGCAGAATAAAAGAAAAAGTATTTGCGTCTAATGTATTCATCTTTTTTCCTTAAAATTTATGGTGCAAGTTTATTGCCTCGGGTTTCATAAATTGAATGTGTTTTAGCAGGTCCGGATTGTCCCCATGCTAACAACATACGGCTTAGATGCGGCTCTTTTGCACCATAAGAAACCAAAAAAGCATGTATTCCAACCAAGCTTGCACCAAACCACAAAGGATTCAAGTCCATAACCCCGATCATAATCAAAATAAGCGATAAATGAACTGTTATATTAATAACAGCAACATACATCGGCGCCCAAAACAGACGCGGCGGCATGGCAACAGCTTTTAAAATTGGTTCTCTCACGAATAAAATCTCCCTTGCTCTTTTTAAGCATAACCCAAAACATTTTAAATGAAAAGAAAAAAATGCTTTTTCCTTGACTTTTTTTATAAAAAAGAGTACTTTTTAGACATTATTTTGACAATCAAGGAGCGCTTATGGCTTTAAATCAGGAAACAATTAAAAATTTATCCTCACTCTCACGTCTGCGCCTCCCCGCAGAAAGAGAAGCAAAAATCTTGGGGGATTTACAAAGCATTTTAGATTGGGTTGAACAATTAAAGGAAGTAAATATTGATGGCGTTGAACCATTAGTGTCTGTCACAGAAGGAACGGCCCCCATGCGTGAAGACGTTGTCACAGATGGTGGTTTGCAAACAGAATTAATGGCTAATGCGCCAGAACAGGTACAAGGTTTTTATGTCGTACCAAAGGTGGTGGAATAATGACTGATTTAGTGAATTTAAAAATTACTGAAGCTTTGGATTTATTAAACAAAGGCGAAATTTCATCCGAGGATTTAACACGTGCCCACATTGAAGAAATGGCCAAAGGCCGTGTTTTAAACGCTTTTATTACTGAAACACCTGAGCTGGCTCTGGCGCAAGCAAAAGAATCCGATGAACGTCGTAAGTCCGGAAAAATCGGTTTGTTGGAAGGCATCCCTATTGCTAACAAAGATTTATATTGTACAAAAGGTATTCGCACAACTGCTGCCAGCAAAATCTTGTCTAATTTTGTTCCGCCATACGAATCTACTGTTTCTCAAAAATTAAAAGATGCAGGCACAGTAATGTTGGGAAAACTAAACACCGACCAATTCGCTATGGGTGGTTCAACCATTACCAGTTATTTTGGTGCCACAAAAAATCCATGGAATTTAGATTTAGTTCCGGGGGGCTCTTCGGGTGGTTCGGCTGCTGCTGTGGCCGCCGGATTATGCATGGGCGCAACTGGATCAGACACGGGCGGTTCGATTCGTCAACCTGCCAGCTTTTGTGGTGTAACTGGAATTAAACCAACCTATGGGCGTTGTTCTCGTTACGGCATTATTGCTTTTGCAAGCTCTTTGGATCAAGCGGGCCCTATGACACGTTCTGTGAAAGATTGTGCTTTAATGCTGAATGCTATGGCAGGATACGATGCGAAGGATTCAACCGTTGCCAATGTTCCTGTGCCGGATTTTACTGCCGCATTAACTGGGGATATTCGCGGCAAAAAAATTGGTATTCCAAAAGAATACAGGCCAGATGGATTAAATGCAGATGTTGCTGCCATCTGGGATAAAGGTATTCAATACTTAAAAGATGCGGGCGCAGAGATTGTGGATATTTCTTTACCTCACACAAAATATGCCCTTCCTGTTTATTATATTGTCGCATGTGCTGAAGCAAGTTCCAACTTGTCACGTTATGATGGCGTTCGCTACACCACACGAGTTGAAGGAAATTCTTTGGATGAGCTGTATGAAAATACACGTACAGATGGCTTTGGTGATGAAGTTGTCCGCCGCATATTGTTGGGAACATTTGTATTGTCTGCAGGATTTTACGATGCATATTACACACGCGCACAACGTGTTCGTCGTTTAATTTATAATGACTTTATTGAGGCATTTAAAAATGTGGATGCTATTTTGGTTCCAGCCGCACCAACACCAGCTTTAACAGAAAAAGCTTTAAAGGAAATGCGGCCTGTGGATGTTTATTTGGGTGACGTCTTTACAACACCTGCTTCTTTGGCTGGCGTTCCTGCTATTTCATTGCCAGTGGGATTATCACAAAACGGGTTACCAATAGGCCTACAAATCATTGGAAAACATTTTGATGAAAATACAGTTTTCCAAGTAGCTGAGGTCTTGGAAGCTCAAGCCAACTTTGATCAAACACCAAAACGGGTGAAAGGATAAGCCATGTACACGATTAAAGGAAAAACAACCGATTGGGAATTGGTCATTGGATTAGAAGTCCACTGTCAGATTTTATCTAATGCAAAAGTATTTTCTGGAGCTAGTGCCGCTTTTGGTGCCGAACAAAACACACATGTCTCATTTATTGATGCAGGCTTTCCAGGAATGTTGCCTGTTGTGAACAAATATTGTATTGAACAATGTGTTAAAACCGGCATGGGATTAAATGCTAAAATCAATAAATATTCCCGCTTTGACCGCAAAAATTATTTTTATGCTGATTTACCTCAAGGATATCAAATTTCCCAGCTGTATCATCCGATTGTTGGCGAAGGATTTATTGAAGTCACAACCGCTGATGGTACACGTAAAATCGGTGTAGAACGATTGCACCTTGAACAAGATGCGGGAAAATCCATCCATGATATGAGCCCGACAAAAACTTTCATTGACTTGAATCGTTCCGGCGTTGGCTTAATGGAAATTGTATCCAAACCAGATATGCATTCCCCAGAAGAAGCAGGCGAATATCTAAGACATTTGCGCGCTATCGTTCGTGCTTTGGGAACGTGCGATGGTAATATGGACGAAGGTTCTATGCGTTGCGATGTGAACATTTCTGTGCGACCCGTGGGTGAAACAACTTTGCGTGCCCGTGCCGAAGTTAAAAACGTGAACTCTGTGCGTTTTGTTATGCATGCGATTGAAGTAGAAGCAAACCGTCAAATTGAAGTCTATGAAAATGGTGGAACAATTAAACAAGAAACCCGTTTGTATGATTCTGAAAATGGGGAAACGCGCCCTATGCGGAACAAGGAAAATGCAAACGATTATCGGTATTTCCCTGATCCCGATTTATTGCCTGTTGTGTTAACGGATGAGTATATTGAAAATATTCGCAAAAACTTACCTGAGCTACCTGAAGCTAAGAAAAAACGCTATGTTGAACAATTGGGCTTAACCGAATATGATGCCAGCATTTTAACGGCTGACAACGAAACAGCTCATTACTTTGAAACAGCATGCCAAGGCCAAGATGCAAAGAAAGTTGCCAACTGGGTCATGGGTGATTTATTTGCCTATTTGAACAAAGAATGCCTGTCTATTTCCAAAAGCCCTGTGACTGCTGTGAACTTAGGCGCATTGGTTGGTTTGATTGCAGATAATACTATCTCGGGTAAAATTGCAAAAGACGTGTTCCAAATCATGATTGAAACGGGGAAAGCACCTGCTACAATTGTGGAAGAACAAGGCTTAAAACAAACAACAGACACTGGGGCCATTGAAGCCATTATTGATAAAGTTTTAGCTGATAATCCAGACAAAGTGGCTGAAGTTAAAGCTGGCAAAGACAAGCTAAAAGGTTGGTTTGTTGGTCAGATTATGAAAGCCAGCCAAGGCAAAGTTAATCCAGCGATGGCCAATGAGTTGCTGAATAAAAAATTACAATAAAATATTTAAAAACAAACAGTTATAAAAATGCTTTTGGCAAAACTTGCATCCCATATGAAAATATGGTATAAATGCACCTTGCTATAACTTTTAAGGAGTAAAATATATGCAAAAATTTATTAAATATTTTTCAGTTGCTGCATTAATGTGTGGTGTTAGTTTAACTACAAGTGCGTTGGCTGGTGGCTATCAATTACAAGAGTATTCTTCCGTTGCCGCAGGACGTGCTTTTGCTGGCGCAGGTATCGTTGGCGACGATTATTCTGCCATCGCCTTTAACCCCGCAGGTATGACATTAAAAGGATCCGGGGTTCAAGCAGGTGGTATGCTGATTGACATTCATTCCAATTTAGAAAATGGGAAATTGTATAATGCCAATGGAACTGAAATCACTGCGGGAGATAAGGCAAAATTACGTAACCCAAAAGTTATTCCTCATTTTTTTGGACAATATAAACTGTCTGAAAATTGGCGTATAGGGTTGGGTGTGTATGTTCCTTTTGGTTTGGGAACCTACTACAATAAATCTTGGTTTGGAAGAACCCATTCCTTAACTAGTGAAATTACGACAATTGATATTAATCCGACATTGGCTTGGAAACCATTGAGTTGGTTAAGTGTTGGTGGTGGTGTTATCTTTGAACGTATGGAAGCCAGATTAACAAACAGCACAAATCCTGTTGTAAATGATGGCAGGATGTCCGACATGAATGCTGACGGTTGGGGACACGGATGGAATGCCGGCATCATGATTTCTCCGACTAAAACAACTCGTTTTGGTTTGGCTTATCGCTCCCCTGTTGTACAAAATATCAAAGGCAAACACCATTTACAACATCCGCAACTGGGTGTTCGCGAAGGGTATAGTAGCACAAAATTAGTCGATCCGGAACATATCCAATTGACTGCTTATCAAGAAGTTGGCAAGTTTGGATTGTCCGCGATGGCACGTTGGACACGTTGGAGCCGGTTTAATTTATTGTCTATCAAATCTACTGCCTTACCTGCTGCTTTATCTCCATCACAAGTCGATGAAAATTGGCGCAATACATGGACATTGTCCGCAGGTGTAGATTACCACTATTGCAAAAATTTAACATTCCGCACTGGGTTGGCTTACGACCAAGGCGCTGTAAAAAATCCTGAACACAGAACAGCTCGTGTACCGGATAGTAACCGTTGGATTGCTAGTGTTGGTGCCAGCTATATGAAAGGCAATTGGCAGTTTGACGTGAACTATTTCCATATGTTCTGGAGCAAAGCACGTGTAAATAGCCGTGCCAATACAACAGGGACAACAACAATTCGCGGGACATATAGAACTCAAATTAACAGTTTAGGATTTGGTGTGCAATATCACTTCTAAACTAAAATGTTCCTACCCCCCCGATTCTTCGGGGGTATTTTTTTAATAAATATTACTAATCCCCTTGTAAATCAAAGCTTGCACGCTGGCCAAAAACGATCGTTTTTGTCAAGCCCTTTTTGAGCCTTTTTTCAAAATTTTTAAAAACAGGCTGAAATACCCGTTCCATAAGGCTTTTAGCCGGATTCTCATTCACATCTCAAACACCCCGATTTTGAGTGACACAAAACGATCGTTTTCGATTTAATGGAGATATGAATAGCAAAAACTTCAACAACAACGGGGGAAAGATGAAGAAAAATATATTTGTATTGGCTTTAAGTTTTACTTTGGCAACTGTGGCGCATGCAGAAACCACAATTGAATGGACTGAAGCCGGCTGTCAATCAGTCGGCGGAACCTGGATCACAGCCCACAATGCCAGTGACTCCGGCTGTGATGCCGCCCATTGTAATGGTAGAAATTTTTGTCGTAGTCCTAATCCGATGAATTGGTTTAGTGCATTGATTTGGTGTAAATCTATCGGGCGCACCTTAGCAGATTTTAATCATGTATGTCCGGGAACACCCTTCGTGGACAAACAGATCTGTGCCAACATGAAAGGACTTAGCTCCAGTGCCATCAAAGTCACAACAAGCATGCCTATGGATAATAATAGAGGTCATTACATCTACTTACCTGATGGTAAAATTACATTTGGGTCC